>NZ_BAAGSB010000001.1:0-645030 GCF_054782655.1 Nocardioides montaniterrae
ACCCCCGACGTACCTCTCGCGACACCCTCACACCGTGCGGCACCACACACCACCCTCACCTCAGGTGTTGCGATGACCCCACGAATCCGCCCTGCATCCCTTGGGAAACCTGCAGGCCAGGCGACCCGACGAACCAGGAGAACTGACCGATCGGCTGATGCCCGAGCCGCCACGAGCGACCATGCTGCTCCGAATGGCTACCCGAATCATCCCCACCCGCCTGATCCGCAGCACCCTCGCAGCCCTCGGCATCGTCCTCGCGACCGCGACCACCGCGTCGGCCGCCTCGTGGTCCCACTTCGACGCGCTGATCGACGTCACGACGACCAGCAACGGCTGGGCGACCACTTCGCCGGCGCCGGCGCACCTGAGCACCGACGTGATCGGCGTGCGCGCCGTGAACGGCGCCCGCACGATCACCGTCACCGTGCACACGTTCTCGGCGCTGCCTGCCCACAACTACCTGGTCACGAGCACGTTCCGTACGCCGACCGGCCGCTTCTCCGCCACCCGCGTCGACTCCGCCGCCGGCAACGGCAAGGCCGTCTTCGCCCGGAACGTCCTGGTCGACTGCGACGACCTGAGCATCACCGTCGACCGGCTCCGCCGCCTCGTGCGCTACGCCATCCCCAGCAGCTGCCTGGGTGACCCGGCCTGGATCCGGTTCGGCACCTCGGTCGTCACCTCGAACGCCGCCGACACCGTCGAGTGGTTCGACGACGCCCTGCGCGCCGACATGGGCAGCGGGCTGGCGCTCTCGCCGCGCATCGCCCGCGGCTGACCGGACGCCGGCCGAGCGGGAGGAGTTGCTAGATTCCCGGACATGCTCGGGAACGACAGGTCTCCCACGGCCCCACCGCCGGCACACGGTGTCCTCGACGGCCGGTTCCCGCCCGTCGTCATGGTCATCGGACTGGTCGTCGCGCTGGTCGTGCTGCTGCTGATCATGCGCGTCGTCGCCCGTGGCCAGGTCCGTCGTGAGCAGGAGGCAGCCGAGGAGCGCCGCCGCCGGCTCGAGGAGCTGGACGAGCGTTGAGCGCTAGCCTGCTGGCGTGACCGAGCCGGACGGCAGCTACTCCCCGCACCACGACGGACGACCCGATCCGGGCGAGATCTGCTGGGGCTGGGTGCCCTACGAGGAGGACCCGACGCAGGGCAAGGACCGCCCGGTCCTGGTGATCGGCGACGAGACCGCGCCCGACCCCGAGACGGGCTCAGGGACCGTGCGGCTGTTGCACTGCCTGGTGCTGACCAGCAAGGACCACGACCGCGACGAGGCCCAGGAGGCCCGCGCCGGCCGCTTCTGGATGGACGTCGGCACCGGCGCGTGGGACCCGCGGCACCGCCCCAGCGAGGTTCGCCTCAACCGGCTCGTGAAGCTGCGTGAGGACGGCGTACGCCGGGAGGGCGCTGCCTTGGATCGTGCGACCTACGACGCGGTGATCGCCGCGCGCGCGGCGTACGCCTGAGCGTCGACGCTCAGCGCGCCTCGCAGGCTCGGATGCGCTCGGCCTTGCAGACGTCGCCGCCGGCGCCGCCGTCGGCCGAGTCGGTGTCGCCGCCGCCGATCAGCAGATCGTTGCCGCCCTTGCCGATCAGGGTGTCGTTGCCGGGGTCGCCGTAGATGAGGTCGCTCCCGCTCGAACCGACCAACCGGTCGCCGTGGCTCGTCCCGGTCACCCCGTGGATGCGGGTGAAGGAGACCGTGTGCCCGTTGCCCCAGGCGGCCGTGCCGGCGCCGAGGTCGGCCTTCACGCCGGTCTTGAACTGGTGGAAGGTGATCGCGTTGGAGCCGGAGCCGCCATGCAGGACCGAGCCGTAGTTGACCGAGCGCATCGCGAACTCGTCGTTGCCACCGCCGCCGTAGGCGTGCGGGGCGCCGCGGCCGACGTAGAACAGGTCGTTCCCGTCGTCGCCGTACCCGGCGCCGCTGTTGCGGATCCGGATCGTGTCGTTGCCGGCGTCGCCGTGGCCGACGCCTCCCCAGGCGATGACCAGGTCGTTGCCGGCGCCGCCGTGCATGACGCCGGAGATGTCGAAGAGGACGTCGGAGCCGCCGTTGCCGGTGAGCGTGTCGGCGCCGCCGTCACCCTCGAACCAGTCCCTGCCGGCGCTGCCGACCATCGTGTCGGCGTGCGTGCTGCCGCGGACGATCGCGATGCCGGCATAGGTGTCGTGGCCCTCGCCGTCCACGGTCTGCGCACCGGCGTGGACGGTCACGCCGGTCGCTGCGTTGCCGTAGGTGAGCACGTCCTTGGCGTCACCGCCACCGGAGATCGAGTCGTCGCCCAGGCCACCGGCGAGCAGGTCGTTGCCGGTCTCGCCGAGGATCGTGTCGTTGCCGGCTCCGCCGGCGATGCCGTCGGCACCAGCGCCGCCGCAGATGATGTCGTTGCCCGCGCCACCGGAGTACTGGTCGTTGCCACCGCCGAGCCAGACCACGTCACCGAGGGGGTTGTGCGTGCCCGTGACGGTCGCCTGGGTGTCGGGACCGTCGGTGCCCACGATGTTGGCCACCTCGCCGTCGCAGTAGCGAGTCGTCGCGTGCGCCGCAGAGGGCGCCAGGGCGACGGCGAAGGGAGCGACGAGGGCGAGGACGCAGATCCGAGCACGCATGCCGGTCCAACGATCCGGGACCCCTGGCGTCACTGGTGTCTCACCTCTCAAACCAGCTGCCACCAGGTCGAGCGCAGCCCGAACCAGGAACGGAACTGGTCGCCGGTGATCGTGGCATGTGTCGCCACGCCGTTCTTGAGCCCGTCGATCCGCACCGACGTGACCCGGCCACCCCACATCCCGTTGCCGTCGCGAGCGACGACGCTGAGCGACTGGAAGTCGCCGATGGCCGGGAGGGCGCGCTCGATCGCGCTCGCCTGGATGGTCGCGGGCCACGGGTTGCCGGCCCAGCTGTCGTAGGGGTCCTGCTGGGCGGGGAGGTAGGGCTTTCCGCCGTACGTCGTCCAGCCGCCGTTGCTCGCCGAGAACTGCGTGAAGGCCGGCTCGCCGGCGTACGTCAGGACCTGCTTGGCGGTCTGGCTGACGGCGGCGTTGGTGCTCGCCACCTCGGCCGAGTAACCGCCGTACGCCTGGTCGCGGGTGTCGTCGTACATCTGGAAGGAGGGGCTGGTCGGCTCGCTGCGCTCGAAGGCGGCATAGGTGCGAGCGGCGACGGCCTGGGCGCGCAACGCGGCGGGCTCCCAGCTGGGATAGGCCTCCTGCGGTACGACGCCCTTCAGGTAGCTCTCCAGGGAGACGACGTTGACGGTGTCCCGGGCGCTGCCGCCCGCCGAGCGGAGCACGCCGCGGTAGGAGCGCGAGCCGTGCGGGAGGAAGAGCTTGATCGGCGCCCCGCCGGCCCCGAACTGCGCCTGACCCTTGAGGGTCCGGACGACGTGCCAGCGATCGGTGAGCACCGACAGCCGCGTCGAGGCACCGTGGTCGACGGCCGCGAGCCGCCACCGCTTGGCGCGCGAGTTGCGCAGCTTCCAGGTCGTGCCCCCGGCCACGCGCCGGGCGGTGAGGCCCGTGCGGTTCGCGACCACCACGTCGTTGCTGGTGTCGCCGCTGATCTGCACGGTGACATTGCCGCCGGCGGTGCCCCACGAGGTGCCGGGGTAGTAGAAGGCCAGGATCTGCGGGGTCGTACGCCCCTGCAGCGCGGCGCCCTGGGCGCCCCACTGCGACATGCCGTGCCCGTGACCGTTGCCGCGGCCCTGGATGTCCACCGACGTGGGGCCCTGGGCCGCCGCGGGGTCCGCCGAGATCAGGCCGGCGCCGGCCAGCAGCAGGGCGAGCAGGATCGACGGGCCGAGGCCGCGAGTGATGGAACGCACCGTCCGAGAGTAAGCAGAAGGTGGTACGCCGATTCAACCCGCGCAGCACCGATCTCTAGGATCAAGGGCTATGAGCAACACCCAGGACACCCCGGCGACCGAGACCGCGCCTGAGGCATCGACGCAGGCCAGCCGCGTCGTCGCGGTACCCGAGAAGCCGGCCCTGGAGGGCCTGGAGTCGAAGTGGGCCGAGCGGTGGAAGGCGGACGCGACGTACAAGTTCGACCGCACCCAGCCGCGCGAGAACGTCTACTCCATCGACACTCCCCCGCCGACGGTCTCCGGATCGCTGCACGTCGGGCACGTCTTCTCCTACACGCACACCGACGTCATCGCGCGCTACCAGCGGATGACCGGCAAGAGCGTCTTCTACCCGATGGGCTGGGACGACAACGGCCTGCCGACCGAGCGCCGCGTCCAGAACTACTTCGGCGTGCGCTGCGACCCCTCGCTGCCCTACGACGCCGACTTCACCCCGCCGGAGAAGCCGGACCCGAAGAAGCAGATCCCGATCTCGCGGCCGAACTTCATCGAGCTGTGCGACCGACTCGTCCAGGAGGACGAGAAGGTCTTCGAGTCGCTGTGGCGCACCCTGGGCCTCTCGGTCGACTGGGACGAGACCTACACGACCATCGGCCCGAAGGCGCAGGCCGTCTCCCAGCGCGCCTTCCTGCGCAACCTGTCCCGTGGCGAGGCCTACCTCCAGGAGGCGCCGACCCTCTGGGACGTCACGTTCCAGACCGCCGTCGCCCAGGCCGAGCTCGAGGCACGGGACTACCCCGGCGCCTACCACCGCGTGGCCTACCACGCCGCCGACGGTCGCAAGGTGTACGTCGAGACGACCCGACCCGAGCTCATCGCGTCCGCCGTCGCGCTCATCGCGCACCCCGACGACGAGCGCTACCAGCCGCTGTTCGGCACCACCGTGACGTCCCCCGTCTTCGGCGTCGAGATCCCCGTCCTGGCGCACACCGCCGCCGAGCCCGACAAGGGCGCCGGCATCGCGATGTGCTGCACCTTCGGTGACCTCACCGACGTCCAGTGGTGGCGCGAGCTCAACCTGCCCGTCCGCACCGTGATCGGCCGCGACGGCCGGTTCACCCGCGAGACGCCCGAGTGGCTGTCGTCCGAGACCGCCGCGTCGGCGTACGAGGAGCTCAAGGGCAAGACCGCCCACTCGGCCCGCGAGGCCATGGTCGCGGCGCTCAAGGCGTCCGGCGACCTCGACGGAGACCCCAAGCCGACCCAGCGGATGGCGAACTTCTACGAGAAGGGCGACAAGCCGCTCGAGATCGTCTCCACCCGCCAGTGGTACATCCGCAACGGTGGCCGCGACGCCGCCACCCGCGACAAGATGCTCGCCCGTGGCGCCGAGATCGACTGGCTGCCCAGCCACATGAAGCACCGCTACGACAACTGGGTCAGCGGCCTGAACGGCGACTGGCTGATCTCCCGCCAGCGCTTCTTCGGCATCCCCTTCCCGGTCTGGTACCCACTGGACGCCGAGGGCGAGCCCGACTACACCCGGCTGCTGCTGCCCACCGATGCGCAGCTGCCGATCGACCCGTCGACCAACGCGCCGGCCGGCTACACCGAGGACCAGCGCGGCAAGCCGGGCGGCTTCGTCGGCGACCCGGACGTCATGGACACCTGGGCCACCTCCTCGCTCACCCCGCAGATCGCGGGCGGCTGGAGCACCGACGACGACCTGTTCGGCCGCGTCTTCCCGATGGACCTGTGCACACAGGCCCACGACATCATCCGCACCTGGCTGTTCTCCCGCGTCGTCCGCGCGCACTTCGAGAACGGTGCGGTCCCGTGGGGCCACGCGATGCTGTCGGGCTTCATCCTGGACCCCGACCGCAAGAAGATGTCGAAGTCCAAGGGCAACGTCGTGGTCCCCAACGAGATCCTCGACAAGTACGGCGCCGACGCGGTCCGCTGGCGTGCAGCCATCGCCCGCCCGGGCCTGGACTCGCCGTTCGACGAGACCCAGATGAAGGTCGGCCGTCGCCTGGCGATGAAGGTCCTCAACGCCTCGCGCTTCGTCCTGGACGACGAGTTCGGCGTCGGCGCGACGACGTACAGCGCCGTCGCGGTCTCCGAGCCGGTCGACGTCGCGCTGGTCGGCCGTCTCGCAGGCGTGATCCGCAAGGCGACCGACGCGTTCGACGCCTACGACTACACCACCGCGCTCGAGGTCGCCGAGAAGTTCTTCTGGGAGTTCTGCGACGACTACCTCGAGCTGGTCAAGGAGCGCGCCTACGACAAGGAGGGCGGCCTCGCCGCCGACTCGGCGCGCTCGACCCTCGCGCTCGCGCTCCAGGTCCAGCTGCGCCTGCTCGCGCCGTTCCTGCCCTACGTGACCGAGGAGGTCTGGTCGTGGTGGCAGGAGGGTTCGGTGCACACCGCTGCATGGCCGACCGTCGGCGAGCTCGGTTCGGCCGCCGCCGCTGACGGCAGCGTCGTCGACGCCGTCGCTGCCGCGCTGTCCGGCATCCGTGGCGCGAAGTCGCAGGCCAAGGTCAAGATGCGCGCCCCGCTCGCCCGCGTCGAGGTCACCGGTCCGGCGAACCTCACGCCCAAGGCCGAGTCCGCCGCCGCCGACCTCCGTCGCGCCGGCAACATCGTGGGCGACCTGGTCTTCACCGTGTGCGACTCCGCCACCGAGCTCACCGTCACCGCTGACGTTGCGGATCAGGAGTAGATCGCTCCGCGTCACGCAACCGAAGAACGGACCGATCGGGCGTCACCTCGACGCCGGGTGAGCGGTGGACCACCGCGCTTCTGCGCGATCGGTCCGTCCCGCGGTCGTGGGGCGTCAGGCTTCGGGGTCGACGGCCCGCTCGTCGGCCTCGTGGCCGGGCGTGAGGTGCTCGACGGCCGAGAGGCGCAACGGGGTGAACGGGCCCGGCGTACGCGCCGACCGCACCCGCGCGGCGATGCAGACGTGGTCGCCACCGGCGTCGAGCACGGCGATCCGGTCCAGCGTCATCCGGTTCTCGCACGCGGTCAGCAGGGGTACGCCGTGCTCGTCGACCACCGTGTCGAGGCCGGCGAACTTGTCCTCTTCCTCACCGGTACGGGTTCCGAACCGCTCGGCCAGGGCCATGTCGTCCGCGGTGAGCGCGTGCACCGCGAAGTGCTCGGCCCGCAGCGCCACCCGGTAGGTGTTGTTGGCCTTCGACAGCCAGATCGAGTACTGCCCCGGGTCGATGCTCGAACGGCAGTGGAAGCCGACCAGGCAGCCCGCCTGCTCCCCCTCCGCCGCCGTGGTGACCAGCACCATCGGCGGGTCCAGGGACGTCAGGAGGTCGCTGAGCTCGTCGCTGGCCATGGGCACCTGTGCCCGATCGAGGAAGGCCTACACCTCCGGGCGATCTCGTTCCTCGATCGCCCTTCGGTCACGCAGACTTCTTCTTGGGCTTGCGCAGGACCAGGGTCGGCTCGGCACCCTCGTCGACCACCTCACGGGTGACGATCAGCTTCTCGACATCGCCGCGGGAGGGGACGTCGTACATCGCGTAGAGGAGGGTCTCCTCGATGATCGCGCGGAGTCCGCGGGCGCCGGTCTTGCGCTCGAGCGCCTTGTCGGCGATCGCGTCGATGGCGTCCGGCGTGAACTCCAGCTCGACGCCGTCGAGCTCGAAGAGCTTCTGGTACTGCTTGACCAGGGCGTTGCGCGGCTCGGTGAGGATCTCGACCAGCGCCGGCCGGTCGAGCTTGTTGACGCTCGCGATCATCGGCAGACGCCCGATGAACTCGGGGATCAGACCGAACTTGGTGAGGTCCTCCGGACGCACCTGGGCCAGCAGGTCCTCGGCGTCCTTCTCGGCCTGGCCGTGCACCTCGGCGGTGAAGCCGAGGGTCTTCTTGCCGACCCGCTGCTCGATGATGTGCTCCAGGCCCGCGAACGCACCGCCGACGACGAACAGGACGTTCGTGGTGTCGATCTGGATGAACTCCTGGTGCGGGTGCTTGCGGCCACCCTGCGGCGGCACCGAGGCGGTGGTGCCCTCGATGATCTTCAGCAGCGCCTGCTGGACGCCCTCGCCGGAGACGTCGCGGGTGATCGAGGGGTTCTCGGCCTTGCGGGCCACCTTGTCGATCTCATCGATGTAGATGATGCCGGTCTCGGCCTTCTTGACGTCGTAGTCGGCAGCCTGGATCAGCTTGAGCAGGATGTTCTCGACGTCCTCGCCGACGTACCCGGCCTCGGTCAGCGCCGTGGCGTCCGCGATCGCGAACGGGACGTTGAGCATCCGCGCGAGCGTCTGGGCGAGGTAGGTCTTGCCGCAACCGGTCGGACCGATCACCAGGATGTTCGACTTGGCAACCTCGACGACCTCGTCCTTGGAGTGCTTGCCGTTGGCCGGCATGACACCCGCCTGCACCCGCTTGTAGTGGTTGTAGACCGCCACCGCGAGCGTCTTCTTCGCCTGCTCCTGGCCGATGACGTAGGAGTTGAGGAACTCGAAGATCTCCTTCGGCTTGGGCAGCTCGGCGAGCTCGACCTCGGAGCCCTCGGCGAGCTCCTCCTCGATGATCTCGTTGCAGAGATCGATGCACTCGTCGCAGATGTAGACGCCAGGGCCGGCGATCAGCTTCTTGACCTGCTTCTGGCTCTTTCCGCAGAAAGAGCACTTGAGCAGGTCGCCTCCGTCACCGATGCGAGCCACGGCGGTCCTCCTAGGGGTCGGTCTCTGTGATGCTACGACGAAAGTCGGGTCAGGAGCCTGAGGTCAGGGCCGGCGTCTTCTTGAGCGACTCGAGGATCGAGTCGATCAGGCCGTACTCCACCGCCTGGGCCGAGGTGAGGATCTTGTCGCGCTCGATGTCGCGGCTGACCTCCTCGATCGGCCGGCCCGAGTGGTCGCTGATCATCTTCTCGAGCAGCTCGCGCATCCGCAGGATCTCGTTGGCCTGGATCTCGATGTCGGAGGTCTGCCCGAAGGTGCCCTCGGTGTAGGGCTGGTGGATCAGGATCCGGCTGTTGGGCAGCGCGAGACGCTTGCCCTTGGCGCCGGCGGCCAGCAGGATCGCGGCGGCGGACGCGGCCTGTCCGATGCACACCGTCTGCACGTCCGGCTTGATGAACTGGATCGTGTCGTAGATCGCCGTCAGCGCGGTGAACGAGCCGCCGGGGCTGTTGATGTAGATGCTGATGTCCTGGTCGGGGTTCATCGACTGCAGGCACAGCAGCTGGGCGATCACGGCGTTCGCGACCTCGTCGGAGATCGGGGTGCCGAGGTAGATGATGCGGTCCTCGAAGAGCTTGGTGTACGGGTCGATGCGGCGGATGCCGTACGACGTACGCTCCTCCCACTGCGGGATGTAGTAGTTCATGCTCAGTCCTTCTTGTGGGCCGGGCGGCCCTCGCCGGCGGCTTCCTTGGCGCTCTTGATGACCTGGTCGACCAAGCCGTACTCGAGCGCCTCGTGGGCGGTGAACCAGCGGTCGCGGTCGGCGTCCTCGATGACCTGCTCGACGCTCTGGCCGGTGTGCTCGGCGATGAGGTCGAGCAGCACCTTCTTGATGTGCAGCGACTGCTGCGCCTGGATCTTGATGTCGGAGGCGGAGCCACCCATGCCGGAGGACGGCTGGTGCATCATGATCCGCGCGTGGGGCAGGGCGTAGCGCTTGCCGGCCGCGCCGGCGCACAGCAGGAACTGACCCATCGACGCGGCCAGGCCCATGCCGACGGTCGCGACGTCGTTGGGGATGTAGTTCATGGTGTCGTAGATGGCCATGCCGGCATCCACGGAGCCACCAGGACTGTTGATGTGGAGGAAGATGTCCGCCTCGGGGTCCTCGGCGGAGAGCAGCAGCAGCTGGGCGCAGATCGCGTTGGCGTTCTGGTCACGCACCTCGGAACCGAGGAAGACGATGCGCTCCTTGAGCAGCCGGCTGTAGATGTTGTCGTCGAGGAAGCTCATGCCCCCGCCGTTCATCTGGGGTGCAGCGATCTCAGGATTCAGGCTCACGACGGCGACACTAGCCGCCGGAGCGGCCCGATCCACGCGATCCGGGCCGGTGTTCGCCGACAGCGGATTCCTGAGGGTACCGCGGAGGTTCCTCAGGCGAGCCAGCGGCGCAGCGCCGCGTCGACGTCGGGATGGTTGAGCACCCCGAAGTGGTCGGTGCGGCCGACGTGCAGCATCTCAGCCCCGGGGAACAGCTCACGGCCTGCCCGGTCGATGCCGGCGGCGCTGCGCGGCGTGACCAGGAGGTCGCCGATCGCGCGAGCGACGGGGTGGCGCGCCGAGCGGGTCAGGGTCGCGCTGACCAGGCGGTAGCGCGCATGCGGCAGCGGCGGCACGTCCTCGCGCAGGCCCTCGACCAGGTCACGGATGCCCTGGCCCTGGCGGTCGATGATCCGGCCGAAGGCCGCGACCTCGGGCAGCCGCGCGAGCCCACGGCTGGCGTGACCCGCACTGACCGCGAACCAGGAGCCGAGGTGCGGCGTGGAGAGGGTGATGACGTCGCTGACCTTCTCGGCCCACGCGGGGGTCCCGGTCTCGGCCTGAACGGCGGAAGCGGCCCGCATGATCAGGCCGCCCATCGAGTGGCCCACCAGGGCGATCCGCTCGACCTCGACCGGCCAGGAGGCGGTGAGCCGCTGCATCAGGGCGGTCAGTGCCGCACCGTTCTCGCGCAGCGGGAGGCCGGTGTTGGCGCGGAGGAAGACGGGGGTCCAGCCGTCGGCGGCCAGGCTCTCGGCGTACGTCGTCCCCCGCTTGTCGCGGTGGATGTTGAACGCCTCCTCGTTCTCGCACAGCCCGTGCAGGAACACCACGATCCTGCCCGTGGCGCCCGGGAAGGCGGCCGCCACGGCCTGAGGGTCGTCGGCGGCGACGTCGCGCCCGTGCCGGCGTACGGCCATCGGGATCGCCAGCTGCGGGCGGTCGCGGAGCAGCTCGTCGCCGATCAGGCCGTTGACGGCCGAGTTGACCAGCCTCCCCCAGGCCTGCTCCTCGAGCTGCGGGCCCGCCTCGGCGACCTTGTCCAGGCCCTTGCTCGCGGTGCGCAGGGTGGCACCGATCGAGGTGTAGACCGCGCCGGCGATCAGGTTGTGCGCCGTCTCGACGGGCGCCACGGCTGGTCCGACCCCCAGTCGGACCAGACCGTGGACCCGGTCCGAGATCGCCCGATGGGTGTCTCGGACCGTGTCCACGATGACCTCGTCGGCCGCCTGAGCGACGAGCGAGAGCGCGTCGAGCAGGGTCGGGCCGGCGGGGGTCGTCGTGTTCACGGCGTGACGATAACCCAGTGAGTGCACAGTTGTACACTCATTGTGCGGACGGGCTCATGTAACTACGTGTCCAGTGCACTACCAGGGTGAAAGACCACCCGGCCAGTGCACTGGACACGTAGTTACATGCGCGGGGTGCGCGCACAAGCCGACGGCCCCCACCCGCGATGCGGGCAGGGGCCGTCGTACGACGAACCGGGGCGATCAGGCCTCGACAGCGGCGGCCTCGGCGGCCTCGACCTCGGCGGGGTCGGCGATGGTGCCGTCCGGGAGGAGGTTCTTCAGCTCGACCACGTTGCCGGAGGCGTCCTTGACGGTCGCGCCCTCGACGAGCTGGGCGAGCGCCTTGCCGCGGCGGATCTCGGCGATCAGCTCACCGACGTGGTTGTGCTCCACCATGTGGTTGACGAACTCCTGCGGGTCCTGACCGGACTGCTGGGCACGACGGATCATGTGCTGGGTGAGCTCGGACTGGTCGACACCGAGCTCCTCCTTGTTGGCGATCTCGTCGAGCAGGAACTGCGCGGCGACGGCGTCGCGGACCCGGCGCTCGAGGTCGGCCTCGAACTCCTCCTGGGTCTGGCCCTCGTCCTCGAGGTAGGCGGCCAGCGTCATGCCGGCGTACGCCAGCTGCTGCTCGACGGACTGGCGACGAGCGTTGAGCTCCTCGGTGACCAGCGCGTCGGGCAGGGCGATCTCGGTCTTCTCGAGGAGGGCCTCGAGGACGGCGTCGCGGGCGGCGGCGGCCTGCTCGAGGCGCTTGCCACGGGTCAGCCGCTCACGGACGTCGTCCTTGAGCTCGGCCAGGGTGTCGAACTCCGAGGCGTCCTGGGCGAAGTCGTCGTCCAGCTCGGGGAGCTCCTGCTCCTGGACCTGGGAGACGGTGACCGCGACCTCGACGTCCTCGCCGACGGCGTCGCCGTTGACCAGCTGCGAGGAGAAGGTCTTGGACTCGCCGGCCGAGAGGCCCACGAGGGCCTCGTCGAGACCGTCGATCATGCCGCCCTTGCCGACCTGGTAGCTGAAGCCGCTGATCTCGGCGCCCTCGACGGCCTCGCCGTCCTTGGTGGCGGCCAGGTCGATGGTGACGAAGTCACCGTCGGCAGCGGCGCGCTCGACCTCGGACAGGGTGCCGAAGCGCTCACGCAGCGCCTGGACCTGCTCCTCGACGTCCTCGTCGGAGACGGCGATGTCCTCGACGGAGGCCTCGATGCCGTCGTACGCCGGAACCTCGAACGGAGCGAGGATGTCGACCTCGGCGGTGAACGCCAGGCCCTCGGTGTCGTCGAGCTTGGTCACCTCGATCTCCGGCTGGGCCAGCGGGGTGAGGCTGTTCTCCTGCAGGGCCTCGGTGTAGGCCTTCGGCAGCACGTCGTCGACGGCCTCGCTGAGGACGGCACCACGGCCGACCTGGCGGTCGATGACCTGCGGCGGGACCTTGCCGCGGCGGAAGCCGGGGACGTTGATCTGCTTCGCGATCTTCTGGTACGCCGCGTCGAGGCTCGGCTTGAGCTCCTCGAAGGGCACCTCGACGGTCAGCTTGGCCCGGGTCGGGCTCAAGGTCTCGACGGCGCTCTTCACAGGTGATCTCCTACTAGTCGGTGGGTGGGGCGCGCCGGCGTTAGATCAGCCGGCTAAGACGCCCGGATTCAGACTGGCTCACACTACCCGCGCAGGGGGCACCCCCACGAACCGGGAGAGTCAGCTGGACAGCACGCGGTAGTGGGTCTGGGGCGAGAGGTCCGGCTTGCCGCAGCTGACCATCGGCTCAGCCGTCGTCTCCGCGAGCACCGCGACGGTCAGCGAGCGGGGTCCGGCGAGGTCGACCTCCCACCGGTCGGCGGCGTCCGCGAGCGAGCCGAGGACCTGCCAGTCGCCCGGCACCGGATGGTCGGTCAGGACGTGCGCCAGCGCTGCCTGGACGTACGCCGGATGGCCGGTCAGGCCCCGCAGCAGCTCCGGCAGCACACGACCCGCATCGGTCGCGTCGGCGATGTGCACGGTGTCGGACGGCGTGACCCGTCCGTACATCGCCGCGCCCGGGAACGCGGTCGGCAGCGCCACGACGACCGGCGCGAAGCGGTGCCCGCCGGTGTGGCTGCACCCCCACACCTGACCAGGACGTACCGCGTTGAGGGCCGCCGCGATCGGCCGTCCCTCCATCGCGCAGCACAGGTCGCGCTTGCCGTGGGTGCAGACGAGGTACGCCGGCTCGCCGGCCGGCTCCCCCGCCGTACCGTCGAGCGGGGCGTCGAGCAGGTCGCCGTCGTCCTCGAAGGTGCTCCAGGCGGTCACCGTCGAGCCGGACGGCCGGACCGCCCAGGCACGTCGCAGGGCGCTGCCCGCGACGCGCTCGGGGCGGCGGATCGCCAGCAGCCGAAGGCCGGCGGCGTCGGCACGCTTCTGCAGCGCCGCCGCCACGGAGGCGTCGAAGTCGGAGTCGGACAGGCCCTGGGGACCCCACGCGCCGGGCTGCTCCACGAGCAGGACACCGCCCTGCGGGAACGCCGTACCGATCATCGACTCGTCCCGCTCCGCAGCCAGGACCGAACAGCGCTCCACAGGTCCGATGCTCTCAGAGACCCGGTCGTGCCACGCCTGGACCGGCGGGAAATCGGCGGTCGTCCGGTGAAGGGAGATGGTCGGGGCGACAGGACTCGAACCTGCGGTCTCCTGCTCCCAAAGCAGGCGCGCTAGCCACTACGCTACGCCCCGCGAAACCGCTTCTGACCTGCGGAAACGGTGTCGGAGAGGGGATGACGGGAATCGAACCCGCGTAATCAGTTTGGAAGACTGAGGCTCTACCATTGAGCTACATCCCCGCGGTCCCGGTCAGCGACCGGTTGAACGCAGGAGCATCTTTCCACGTCACCCTCGGCGGTGCACCATCAGGAGGGCCCGGTCGTCGTCGGGCGAGCCGACGGCCGCGACGAGGCGTGCGGACAGGCCGTCCCAGGAGTGACGCAGCAGCGACTCGGCCGCGCCGAGCATCGCGTCGATGCCGAGCTCGATGTCGCGCCGCGGCTCCTCGACCATGCCGTCGGTGTAGAGGACGAGGGTGTCCCCGGGGGCCAGCCGGCCGGAGAGCGGGGCGTACGTGACGTCCTCCAGCACACCGAGGACGGGCCCCTCGGTCCGGTGGACCTCCCAGCGGCCCGAGCCGGCATGACGCTGCGCTGCCGGCGGGTGGCCGGCGGCGCGGACCTGGAACTCGCCGTTGGTCAGGTCGAGGGAGAGGTGGATCGCCGTCGCGAAGCCCTCCTCCCAGGCGCGCTGGAGGAGGTAGTCGTTGGCGGCGCTGAGGAAGTCCTCGCGCGGCAGCGCGCCCAGCAGTCCGCCCATCGCCCCCGACAGCTGGAGCGCGCGGGTGCCGGCGGCCTCCCCCTTGCCGGAGACGTCGACGACGGCCAGGTCGAGGCAGCGGCCCCGGTCGCGCTTGGTGGCGACCACGAAGTCGCCCGCGAACGGCGAGCCACCAGCCGACGTCAGCGCGGACTCGACCAGCCACTGCTTGGGCAGCACTGGGATCTCGCCCTGGGCGAGGATCCGGTCGCGCAGGTCGACCAGCATCGAGGAGCGCCGGCTGCGCGGCGAGCGCTTCATCGCGACGCCGCCCGGCTGCGGAAGACGGGCTGGCAGCGGCTGCACCAGAAGAGGTTGCGCCCACCCAGGACCTCGGTGCGGACCGGGCGCTGGCAGACGTGGCAGGGCTGGCTCGTACGCCGGTAGACGTAGACCTCTCCGCCATGGTCGTCCACCCGCGGCGGACGTCCCATCGCCTCGGGCGTGTGCTCGGGCAGCACCGTGTCGATGCGGCCGGTGCGCACCCCCTCGGCCATCAGCACGACCAGGTCGTCCCACATCGCCTGCCACTGCGCCTTGCGCAGCGTGCGACCCGGCCGCAGCGGGTGGATGCGATGACGGAACAGCACCTCAGCACGGTAGACGTTCCCGACCCCGGCGAGCACGGTCTGATCCATCAGCAGCGTGCCGATCGGGCTGGCGCTGCGGCCGATGCGGGCCCAGGCGCGATCGGGATCGGCGTCGGGTCGCAGCGGGTCGGGCCCGGAGCGCGCCACCACCGCGTCACGCTCGGCCGCGGTCACCAGCGCGCAGGTGGTCGCGCCGCGCAGGTCGGCGTACGACGTCGGGGTCTGGAGCCGCAGACGGACCTGGCCGACCGGCGCGGGCACCTCCTCGACGTCGGAGCGGACGCCGAACTTGCCGTAGAGGCCGAGGTGCACGTGGATGAACCGCTCGTCCTCGAACCGGATGAAGAGCTGCTTGCCCCAGGCCTCGGCGTCGAGGAGACGTACGCCGTCCAGGGCGGCCGCGGAGTCGGCGAAGCGCCCCTGCGGGGAACCCACCCGGACCGGACGTCCCCCGAACACGTCCGTCAGCTGGTGGGCCAGTCGGTGGAGGGTATGCCCCTCAGGCATCGTCCGTCGCGCCCGCAGAGACCGCGGAGTCGGGCAGCGGCGGCAGCTCTCCGGTGGTCTCGTAGTCGGCCATCTGGCCGATGCGGCGTACGTGCCGCTCCTCGCCGGAGAACGGAGTGGTCAAGAAGACCTCCACCAGGCGGGTCATCACGTCGATGGTGTGCATGCGGCCGCCGACCGCGACGACCCAGGCGTCGTTGTGCTCGCGGGCCAGCGCGGCCGTCTCCTCGGACCACGCCAGCGCGGCGCGGATGCCCTCGACCTTGTTCGCGGCGATCTGCTCGCCGTTGCCGGAGCCGCCGATGACGACGCCGAGGCTGTGCAGGCCGTTGGCCCGGTCCTCGCGCACACCCTCCGCCGCACGGAGGCAGAAGACGGGGTAGTCGTCGAGGGCGTCGTACTGGAACGGGCCGTGGTCGACCGGCTCGTAGCCGTGCTCGGTGAGCCAGGCGGTCAGGTGGGACTTGAGCTCCAGACCTGCGTGGTCGCAGCCGAGGTGCACGCGCATGGGGATGATTCTGTCAGTCACACTCCGTGGAGGCGACGCGCGGCCTCCGCGATGGACCCCGAGACCGACGGGTAGACGGTGAACGCCTGCGCGAGGTCGTCGGCGGTCAGGCCCTCGGCGACCGCGATCGAGACGGGATGGATCAGCTCGCTGGCCCGCGGACCGACCACGACTCCCCCGACGACGATGCCCGTGCCGGGGCGGCAGAAGAGCTTCACGAAGCCGTCGCTGACGCCCTGCATCTTGGCGCGCGGGTTGGTCGCCAGCGGGAGCGTGACCGACTCGGCCTCGATCTCACCGGCGTCGATGGCGTTCTGCGACCAGCCGACGGTCGCGATCTCGGGTGCGGTGAAGACGTTGGAGGCCACCTTCTTGAGCTCCAACGGCTGTACGGCGTCTCCGAGGAAGTGCCACATCGCGATCCGGCCCTGCATGGCGGCGACGCTCGCCAGCATGAGCACGCCGGTGCAGTCGCCGGCGGCGTACACGCCCCGGGCGGAGGTGCGGGACACCTTGTCGACCTTGATGAAACCACCGTCGTCGGTCTCGACGCCGGCCTCGGCCAGCCCGAGGTCGGCCGTGTTCGGGACCGAGCCGAGGGCCAGGATGCAGTGGCTGCCGCTGACCTTGCGGCCGTCGGTCAGCGCCACGGTGACCACGTCGCCGTCGCGGGTCACCGACTCCATCCGGGACTGACCGAGGACGGTCATGCCCTTGCGGGTGACGACCTCCTCGAGGACGGCCGCGGCGTCGGCGTCCTCGCCGGGCAGCACGCGCTCGCGGCTGCTGACCAGGGTGACCGGGATGCCGAGGGCGAGGTAGGCACTGGCGAACTCGAGGCCGGTGACTCCGGAGCCGACGACGATCAGCTCGGTGGGGCGCTCGGTCAGGTCGTAGACCTGCTCCCAGGTGAGGATCCGCTCGCCATCGGGCCGGGCGGAGGGGAGGGTGCGCGGAGCGGCTCCGGTCGAGATCAGGATCGCGTCGGCGTCGATGGTCTGCGTCGTGCCGTCAGGCTTGTCG
The DNA here is from genome assembly GCF_054782655.1 of Nocardioides montaniterrae. Lineage (NCBI taxonomy): Bacteria > Bacillati > Actinomycetota > Actinomycetes > Propionibacteriales > Nocardioidaceae > Nocardioides > Nocardioides montaniterrae. The sequence continues at coordinate 17,056 of NZ_BAAGSB010000001.1, forward strand.
ACGACGACCTTGTGGGGGCCGTCCAGCCGGCCGCGGCCGTTGACCACGGTGACGCCCCAACGGCGGATCCGCGAGTCGATGTCCTTGGACTGCTGCTCGGCCAGGGCGAGGACCCGCTTGTTCACCCGGTCGAGGTCGACGTGGAGGCCCTCGGACGGTCCGTCGTGCAGGCTCAGGCCGAGCTCCTCGGCACGCGACACCTCGGTCATCAGCTCGGCTGCCGCGATCAGGGTCTTGCTGGGCACGCAGTCGGTGAGAACGGCCGAGCCGCCGAGGCCATCGGTATCGACGATCGTCACGTCGGCACCCAGCTGCCGCGCGACCAGCGCCGACTCGTATCCGCCCGGGCCGCCACCGATGATCACCACGTGCTCCATGCGCGTCATTGTGTCAGTGCGCTCCCGCTGCAGGTCACCCGATGATCACCGGGTCGCCGCAGTCGTACAGGTGGTCCTTCGGGTCGAGCTGCCGGTAGACGATCCTGGCCCCACGCCCGAAGCACCACACCTCGTCGACGTCGCCGTCCGGGATACCCAGGTAGATGCGCTCGCCACCGGACAGCGCCTCGACGAAGTCGGCGCCGTCACCAGGGACCAGCAGGTCGTGGGTGCCGCTGGCCGTGCCGGCGCTGCGGAGCAGGTCGTCCCCACGGCCGCCGATGAGCGTGTCCGCGCCGCCACCACCGATCAGCGCGTCCGACCCTCCGCTGCCGCGCAAGGTGTCGTTCCCACGACCGCCCAGCGCTCGGTCGTCGCCGGCGCCCAGGTAGATCGTGTCCGCTCCATCTCCCCCGTCCGCCCGGTCGTCGCCGGCGCCGAGGTACGCCGTGTCGGCGTACCTCGTGCCGGTCCAGGTGTCGGCGGTGAACGTCCCGTGGTGCGCCGCCGCGTCAGCGGACAGCGGGGCGAGCAGCACCAGGACCGCCGTGAGCAGCACACCGCGTGATGCACGTCGTCGCATGCCGGGATCCTGCCCGACGCAGCGGCCGCTGTAACCCCCTGGCTATGGTCCGCTGCATGGAGCATGCCGAGCCGTCCCGCCTGCTGCGCCTCATCACGGTCCCCTTGATGCTGCTCGCGGGCGGCATGGTGGCGATCCAGTCGCAGATCAACGGGCGGCTGGCGCACGAGCTCGGCACAGGTCCGCGGGCCGGGATCGGCGCCGCGTGCATCAGCTTCGCCACCGGCCTGGTCGTGCTGCTGGTGGCCGTCCTCGGCCGGGCGCGACACCGGGCGAAGCTGACGGAGCTGGCGGCCGCCGTACGGGCCGGGCGGGTCCGCTGGTTCGAGGTGATCGCCGGCCTCTTCGGCGCCTTCCTCGTCTCCACGCAGGGCCTGACCGTCGCCACGATCGGGGTCGCGCTGTTCAGCGTGGCGATCACCGCCGGCCAGTCCTGCAGCGCGCTGGTCGTCGACCGCCTCGGGATCGGTCCGGGTGGTGCGCAGCCGTTGAACCTGCCGCGCGTCGTCGCTGCCGCCTTCGCGGTCGTCGCGGTCGTGGTCGCCTCGGGCTCCAAGCTGGCCCACGACTTCTCCTGGCACATCGCGCTGTTCACGCTGCTGCCGTTCCTCGCCGGAGCCGGTACGTCGGTCCAGGCGGCGCTCAACGGACGCATCGCGCGTGTCGCCGACCCGCTCGTCACCACCCTGAACAACTTCGCCGTCGGCATGTGCGGGCTGCTGGTGGCGTTCGCCCTCAGCTTCCTCGGCTCCGGCTCGCTCGACGGCCTGCCCGGCACCTGGTGGCTCTACCTCGGTGGCGTCATCGGCATGACGTTCATCTGGCTCTCGGCGCTGCTGGTCCACGTGCACGGCGTCCTGGTGCTCGGCCTGTCGATGATCGCCGGCCAGGTCATCGGGGCCCAGGTGATCGAGGCCGTCATCGACGGCACCTCCCCCGGCACCGCCCAGCTCGTCGCCTGCACCCTGACCGTGCTCGGCGTGCTCATCGCGCTGCTGCTGCGGACCAGGCGCATCGCCTGACCCGGCCGATCAGTGACGGATCCGGCCGGTCGTCACCGCCCACAGCACCACGGACGCGGTGAGCGCTTGGGCCGCGATCACGCCGACCAGCACCAGGATCTGTGCGGAGGCGGCCTGGACCGGCGTACCGCCGCCGAGGAGCACGCCGACGAACGCTCCCGGCAGCGTCACCAGCCCAACCGTGCGGGTCTGGTCGATGGCGGGGAGGAGCGCCTCCCGCGCCGTCGGACGTACGACGAGGTCGCGCGACACCCGCTCCGGGAGGCCGAGCGCCAGGGCGGCCTCGTAGAGGTCGTGGTGGTCGCTCATCTCGCGCAGCGCCCGCCGGCCGCTCAACGTCACCGCCGTCATCGCGTTGCCCGTGACGATGCCGGCGACCGGGATCAGCGCCGCTCCCGTCAGCGGTACGACTCCGGAGGCCAGGCACAGCCCCACGACCGGGCCCGCACCCGCCGCGATCGCCGCCGCGACCCAGCGGGCGCACGCCCGGGGAGCTGCCAGCCGACGCCAGGCGGTGAGCACCGCGACGGCGTACATCAGCAGGGCGAAGCCCAGCGACAGCCAGAACGACTTGAGCACCGCGACGATCACCAGCGCCACGACGGCCAGCTGCGCCACCGCGCGCAGCCCGGCGACCACCTGGTCGCGTTGCACGTCGAGCCGCCCGATCCAGGCCGTCAGCGCGGCGATCGTCAGCAGCGCCGCCAGCACCACCCCGAGGCGCCAGTCGGCGCTCGGTGCGATCGCGTCCGGGGTCATGGGCGCATCATCGCCCATCCGCCGCGGCCACCCGCCAGCACGACGGACGGGTCGGCCGCCCGCAGGCGACCGACCCGTCCGTGGAGCTGAGGATCAGAGGTTGATCATGTGCCCCGCGATGCCGTGGATGGCCTCCTTGACGGCCTCCGACAGCGTCGGGTGCGCGAACACGTTGCGGCCGACCTCGTCAGCGGTGAGGTCCCACTTCTGGGCCAGCGTCAGCACCGGCAGCAGCTCGGTGGCGTCGGGGCCGATCATGTGCGCGCCGATGATCTCGTTGTGCTCGGCGTCGGCCACGATCTTGACGAAGCCGACGGCCTCGCCGAGGCCCATCGCCTTGCCGTTGGCGGTGAAGGGGAACGTGGCAGTCTTGACGTCGTACCCCTTGTCCTTGGCCTGCTGCTCGCTGTAGCCGAAGGAGCCGATCTGGGGGTTGCAGTACGTCGCGCGCGGGACGAAGTCGTACTCGACCGGCATGGTCTCGGCGCCGGCGATGGTCTCGGCCGCGACGATGCCCTGGGCCTCCGCGACGTGGGCGAGCATCATCTTGCCGGTGCAGTCGCCGATGGCGTAGACGCCCTCGACGTTGGTGCGGCAGAAGTCGTCGATCGCGATCGCGCCGCGGTCGGTCAGCTCGACGCCGGTGGCCTCGAGGCCGTAGCCCGTCGTACGCGGGGCGAAGCCGAAGGCCGCCAGGAACTTGTCAGCCTCCAGGACCTGCTCGTCGCCACCCGCGGCCGGCGCGATGCGGACCTTGACGCCCGAGCCGGTGTCCTCGACGCCCTTGACGGCAGTCGAGGTGAGCACCTTGACGCCGAGCTTCTTGTAGTGGCGCGCGAGCTCCTTGGAGACATCGGCGTCCTCGGTCGGGACCATCCGGTCGAGGAACTCGACGATGGTGACGTCCACGCCGAAGTTCTTCATGACGTAGGCGAACTCGACGCCGATGGCGCCGGAGCCACCGATGATCATCGACGTGGGGACCTCGGGGTCGAGGATCTGCTCCTCGTAGGTGACGATGTTCTTGCCGTTGGGCTCAACACCCGGGACGCTGCGGACCGTCGCGCCGGTGGCGATGATCAGGTTGTCGCAGGTGTACTCGGCGGTCGAGCCGTCCTCGGCCGCCACCGAGACCGTCTTCGGGCCGGTGAGGGTGCCCCAGCCGTCGACCTCGGTGATCTTGTTCTTCTTCATCAGGAAGTGGACGCCCTTGACGATGCCCGCGGACACCTGGCGCGAGCGCGAGTGCGTCGGCGCGTAGGTCATCGTCGCGTCACCCTCGATGCCGTACTTGGCCTTCTCGTGGTTCAGCGTGTGCGCGAGCTCGGCGTTCTTGAGCAGCGCCTTCGAGGGGATGCAGCCGACGTTGAGGCACACACCGCCCCAGTACTTCTTCTCGATGACAGCGACGGACTTGCCGAGCTGCGATGCGCGGATGGCGGCGACGTAGCCACCGGGGCCGGCGCCGAGAACGAGGACATCGAAGTGGGTCACAGGTGAGAGCCTACTTACCCTCACGCGCGCGTGGCCAAGCGCACGTCTACGGATGAGTAAGGTGCGGCGTGTGACCGCGTACGCCGCCTACGGGACGAACCTCGATCCCGCCCGGATGAGCTCGCGCTGCCCGCACTCCCCGCTGCAGACGACGGGCTGGCTGACCGGCTGGCGGCTCACCTTCGGCGGCGAGGAGCACGGCTGGGACGGCGCCCTCCCGACGATCGTGCCCGACGTCCTGGAGCAGGTCTTCGTCGCGGTGTACGACGTCACCGGGCCCGACGAGGCGACGCTGGACCAGTGGGAGTCGGCGAGCACCGGCCTCTACCGCAAGACCAAGGTGCGGGTCTCCACGATGCAGGGCGAGGTCGTCGCCTGGACCTACGTCCTGGACGCCTACGAGGGCGGGCTGCCGTCGGCGTCGTACCTCGGGGTCCTGGCCAACGCCGCCGAGGCCGCGGACGCCCCGGCTGACTACGTCAAGGGCCTGCGCGGTCGCGACTGCCGCTCCACCGGCCTCTGACCACTCCGGCTGGAAGTTCGCGCCGGATCGCCGTTTCTGACGGCGCTCATCGCCGAACTTGTCGTCCTTGTGGTCGTCGCCTCCTAGGCTGACGAGCGTGACCTCGCCGTACGACGCCGCCAACGAAGCCGCCGCCCGCCTCGCCGAGCTGACCGGCGTCGCGCGGCACGACATCGCGCTGGTGCTGGGGTCGGGCTGGCTGCCGGCCGTCGACATGATCGGGCGCGCCGACGTCGAGCTCGAGACCACCGACCTCCCGGGGTTCTCGGCCGCTGCGGTCGCCGGACACTCCGGGAAGATCCGCTCGATCACGGCCGCCGACGGGCAGCGGATCCTGGTGTTCCTGTCACGCACGCACTACTACGAGGGGCGCGGCGTCGAGGCCGTCGTGCACGGCGTACGCACTGCCGCCGCGGCGGGCTGCCGCGCGATCGTGCTGACCAACGGTTGCGGCGGGCTGAAGCCGACCTGGACGCCCGGCACACCGGTGCTGATCAGCGACCACATCAACCTGACCGGGCGCTCCCCCATCGTCGGCGCCAACTTCGTCGACCTCACCGACCTCTACTCCGCGCGGCTGCGGGAGGCCTGCCGGACCATCGATCCGTCCCTGGACGAGGGCGTGTACGCGCAATTCCCGGGGCCGCACTACGAGACCCCGGCCGAGGTGCGCATGGCCGGCATCATCGGCGCCGACCTGGTCGGCATGTCCACCACGCTCGAGGCGATCGCCGCCCGTGAGGCCGGCATGGAGGTCCTCGGGATCTCCTTGGTCACCAACCTCGCCGCCGGCATCTCCGACCAGCCGCTCAACCACGCCGAGGTCCTCGAGGCCGGCCGGAACGCCGCTACCCGGATGGGCGAGCTGCTCAGCCGGGTCGTCCCGCTCATCTGAGGCCGTGAGTGCCACGGCACACCGTGACACTCACGACTCTCGTCAGCTCAGCGGCCGCAAGTACCCGAGGACGTAGTATGAGTAGCCGCCCCAGGTGAACGCCTTGCCCATGTCCGAGATGTGCGCATATGTCTTGGGGCCGGTCGGGTTGCCGTAGCGATCGGTCTGCTGACCCGTCTGCGTGTACACATGGAGCGCAGAGCCGGCCGTCGTCTGGTCGCGCAGCACGACCGCGACGTGGCCGTGCGAGCCGCTGTACCAAACGGCGATGTCGCCCTTGCGTGCGAGCGATGAGGCAGAAACTCGCTTGTAGTACGGCGCCAGCGGATGCCCGGCGGCGGCCAGCCCCCACCAATCGCGACCGTCGCCGGCCACCCAACGGGAAGCGCTCGGGGACGAGTAATGACGAACCACGATCTGGTGATAAAGGTTGGCCAGGTCAACGCACTGACTGCCGTAACGCCCATCGACGTTGATGCTCTGGGTGCCATTCCCGTAACGACTGACGAAGGCATCGACGCGGGCACTCAGGGCCGAGCTTGAGGTAGGCGGCGGCTGAGGGCTGCACGTGGGCGCGACGGGGTTGCTCGTGCCGGTGGCCAGCACGGCATCGGACACGTAGCCCCGCTTGCCGGCGTACGTCGTGTGGTCCCACAGAGATGTGGTGCCGTCGGGCCCGGTCACGGACTGGCCGCGCAGCGTGCAGTCGATCGCCAACCGTGTCCCCTTCGGGATGCACACCAACGCCGTCGACGAGGTCGTCGTCGAAGAGCGAAGGTTGACGCAGGTGTAGTTGGGCTTGACCGTCCCGTAGCCGACGGCGTGGGCCGGCGCGACCCCCACAGCGGCGCCGACACCGGCCGCGAGCGCGAGCGCCAGCAGACCTCGCGTGAACATGCCTCGGACCATCGTTCCCCCTCGTTCTCGGTGCGCCGACGATGGCAGAAAAGGACAGCCAGCGGACCGAGTTCGGGAACCGACCACGCGCACCGCGGCCAAACACCCGCCGACGGTCCGGGCGACCGGCCAACATCAGCTCGGGGAGAGCCGCTCCCGCAGGCCCCGCTCGGCGCCGGCCATCATCCGGTGGTGGTTCCAGGTGAGGACGGGACGGGCGGCGTACGACGCGAGCGCGAGCGCTCCGCCGACCTCGACGTGCTGCTCGAAGAGCATGCGGGTCCCGCCGGCGACGGCGGAGAGGTGCCAGCGGACGGTGCCCTCGAGATCGCCGCCGACGGCCACCTCGAGGGTCGGGGGCGTCCGCGAGACCGCCTCGAGGACGAGGTCGAGCGTGTAGGGCAGGGCCGAGCGACACAGGACGCGCGCGGTCGTGGGGCCGAGGGAGGCGACGGCGCGGACCTGCGGCCACCACTCGGGGTAGTGCTCGAGGTCGTCCAGCACCCGCGCGACGTCGGCGATGGGGGCAGGGACCAGCCACTGCGTGGTGAAGTCGTACGCCGCTCGCACGTCGACCATCCTCCCGGACGACGACATTTGCGGGTGCCAACCACCCTTCCACCACGTGAATATTTTTGGACTTCATCGCCGTCGAAGCGGCCGTTCGGCCACTATGTGTGGCACCCGTCACTGCTCCGTGGCGGTCAAGGCGTGACACCTCGGGGAGTCACTGAGCCGGGAGACGGTTCGTGGGTCTGTTCCACCACAAGACGCGGGTTCGCATCTATCGAAGCCACCAGCTGCAGTCGGTCCCGGGCGTCCTCGCCCATCCGATCGTGATCCACGACCTGGAGGACGAGACTCCGGTGTCGGCCCAGGTCGTCGACGAGGCCGGCGCCACCTTGACCGTGGTGCCCGACTACGCCGCTGCCCACGTCGGACCCGACCTCGAGCCGGCCGGCACCGGCTACGTCCCGGCGATGGTCACGCTGCCGGACGCCGGCACGATCCCCGCCGTACGCCGGTCCACGCCGTACCTCACCCTCGACGACGGCCTCAGCGTCCTGCTGGACCGGACGTTCGTGATCGGCACGAACCCGGTCCCGCCGCCGAGCCACCCGTACGCCGAGCCGCTGGCGGTCACGGACCCCGCCGACTCCACCAGCGCCACCCATCTCCTCGTCTCGCCCGCCCGCGACGGGGCGTGGGTGATCGACCTGCACTCGCAGACCGGTGTCGCGATCGCCGACGACCAGGGCCGCTCCATCCACCTGCCGCCCGGGCAGCCGGGGCGCGCGGTGGCCGGCACCGAGATCCACTGGGGATCGCGGGCCATGGTGGTGCGGCTCTGAGCCACCTCCCGCACTAACATCCGAGTTGTGATGGGGAGAGTGTGGTCGGCGCTGCTGACGCCGAAGTGGATCGCGCGATTGATCTTCGTCGTGGGACTCGCCTCCGTGGCGAGTGCGCTGTCCCCGACCCTCGACGCGCGCAGCGAGACGATCAACTCCCTGGTGCCTCCGGTCTTCCCGGCCGCTGCCGCGACCGGGACGGCCGCGATCGGCATCATGCTGCTCCTGCTGGCCCGCGGCCTGCGGCGCGCGAAGCGTCGCGCCTGGACCGTCGCGCTCGCCCTCACCGTCATCGCCACCGCGCTGCACCTGCTCAAGGGCCTCGACGTCGAGGAGTCCGTGATGTGCACCGCGATGGTCGTGCTGCTGATCGCGGCCCGTCGCAACTTCACCGCGCGTCCCGACGCACGCTCGCTGCGCGCGGTCCTCGTCGTGCTGGTCGGCGGGCCGTTGATCGCCGGCGCGATGGGCTGGATCTGGCTCACCGTCGATGCCCGCGGCCAGGAGCCCGGCACCACCACGTGGGACCGCGCCGCCCAGGCCTTCGAGGGTCTGATCGGCATCCCGGGCCCGATCTCCTTCGCCAGCTCGCGCTCCGAGAACATCGCGGCCGTCGCGCTCGTGGTGCTCGGCGCCTCGGTGCTGGTCGCCGCCCTCCTCGCGGCCCTGCGGCCGCCGGCCGGCCCCTCGCCGATCGACGACGACGAGGAGGCCCGGCTCCGCGACCTCCTCGAGCGCTGGGGCCACGCCGACTCCCTGGGCTACTTCTCGCTGCGTGACGACCGCGCCGCGATCTTCGGTCCCGGCGGCGCGGCCGTCTCCTACCGCGTGATCGGCAACGTCTCGCTGGCCGCCGGCGACCCCCTCGGCAATCCCGACGCGTGGGCCGGTGCCGTCGAGGCCTGGCTCCAGGAGGCCCGGGACCACGGCTGGACCCCGGCCGTCCTCGGCGCCGGCCAGGCCGCCGCACGCGCCTACCAGAAGGCGGGCCTCGACGTCCTCGAGCTGGGCGACGAGGCCATCCTGCACGCGCCCCGCTTCACCCTCGACGGTCGCGAGATGCGCGGCGTACGCCAGGCGGTGTCGCGGTGCGAGCGCAGCGGCCTCTCCACGGAGGTACGCCGGATCCGCGACATCCCCGACGACCAGGTCGCCGAGCTCCAGCGCCTCGCCAACCACTGGCGCGACGGCAACGTCGAGCGCGGCTTCTCGATGGCCTTGGGTCGCTTCGGTGCCGCTGAGGACGGAGACGCCGTCGTCGTCCTGGCGCGGATGAACGACGAGCCGGTCGGGATGCTGCACTTCGTGCCGTGGGGCAAGGACGGCCTCTCGCTGGAGCTGATGCGCCGCAACCGCACCTCCCCCAACGGCGTGATCGAGCTGATGGTCGCGAGCCTGATGGCGGAGGCGCCGGCGCTCGGCGTCGAGAAGGTGTCGCTGAACTTCGCGGTCTTCCGGGGCGTGCTGGCCCGCGGCGAGCAGCTCGGCGCCGGCCCGACCGCGCGGCTGGGTCGTGCGGTGCTGATGGGTGCCTCGAAGTTCTGGCAGATCGACTCGCTCTACCGCTCCAACGACAAGTACCGGCCCGAGTGGGTGCCGCGCTACCTCGTGTACCCCGGCGCCAAGGACCTCGCCGGCATCGTGACCGCGGTGCTGCAGGCCGAGGCGTTCCTGCCGACGCCGATGTGGAACCGGCGCGACGACGCCGAGCTGGTCGTCAGCTGACCCTGGCGCGGTCTTGGCGCCGAGGTGTTGGCTGGAGGCATGACCGCACGCCGCACTCTCGGAACCACCTCCTCGCTCGACGTCTCCGCCCTCGGCCTCGGCTGCATGGGCATGTCGGAGTTCTACGGAACGCCCGACGAGGAGGGTGGGATCGCGACCATCCACCGCGCCCTCGACCTCGGCGTCACCTTCCTCGACACCGCCGACATGTACGGCCCGTTCACCAACGAGCTGCTCGTCGGCCGGGCCATCGCGGGACGCCGCGACGAGGTCCAGCTGGCGACCAAGTTCGGCAACGAGCGGCGGCCCGACGGGACCCGGGTCGGCGTGAACGGCTCACCCTCCTACGTGCGGGCGGCGTGCGACGCCTCGCTCGAGCGACTCGGCGTCGACCACATCGACCTCTACTACCAGCACCGGGTCGACAAGACGGTCCCGATCGAGGAGACCGTCGGTGCCATGGCCGAGCTGGTGGCCGCCGGCAAGGTGCGCCACCTCGGCCTCTCCGAGGCCTCGGCCGAGACCATCCGGCGCGCGCATGCCGTGCACCCGATCACCGCGCTGCAGACCGAGTACTCCCTCTTCACCCGCGACCTCGAGGACGAGATCCTGCCGACCCTCGAGGAGCTCGGCATCGGACTGGTCCCCTACTCCCCGCTCGGCCGGGGGATCCTCACCGGGGCGATCCGCGAGACTCCCGCCGAGGGTGACAGCCGCGCGACGGCGTACTTCCCGCGCTTCTCGGGCGAGAACCTCGCCACCAACCTCTCGCTGGTCGACCGCGTCCGCGCCGTGGCCGCGACCAAGGGATGTACGCCGGGCCAGCTCGCGCTCGCCTGGGTGCTCGCCCAGGGTGCGGACGGGCTCGGCGTCGCGCCGATCCCGGGCACCCGGCGGATCCCCTACCTCGGGGAGAACGTCGGCGCCCTCGAGGTGTCGCTCAGTGCCGAGGACCTCGCCGCGCTCGAGGAGGCGGTGCCGCGCGACGCGGTCGCTGGCGACCGCTACGGCGACATGAGCACGATCGACGCCTAACCTGCGGACATGGACGACCTGATCGCCGACGCCCACGCCTGGATCGCCGACGACCCCGATCCCGCCACACGGGCCGAGCTGTCGGCCGTCCTCGAGAGCGGGGACCTGGCGGACCTGGCCGACCGCTTCCGCGGGCCGCTGGAGTTCGGCACGGCCGGCCTGCGCGGGCGGCTCGGCGCCGGGCCCCACCGGATGAACCGGGTCGTCGTGATCCGTGCGGCGGCCGGGCTGGCGGCGTACCTCCTCGCCTCCGGTGGCGAGCGCGGGTCGAGCGTGGTCATCGGGTACGACGCCCGCCACAACTCCGAGGTCTTCGCGCGGGACACGGCCGAGGTGATGGCCGGCGCCGGGCTGCGGCCGCTGCTGCTGCCGCGGGCGCTGCCGACGCCCGTTCTCGCCTTCGCGATCCGCTCCCTCGGGTGCGTCGCCGGGGTGATGGTCACCGCCAGCCACAACCCGCCGCAGGACAACGGCTACAAGGTCTACCTCGGCGACGGCACCCAGATCGTCCCGCCCGCCGACTCGGACATCGCCGCATGCATCGCCGCGGTCGGGCCGGTGTCGTCGGTCGCCCGGGTCGTCGTCGGGCCGGAGGCGGTGGTCGGCGAGGAGGTCGTCGACCGCTACCTCGACGCCGTCGTGTCCGTCGCGTCCGGAGGTACGCCGGGCCTCGCGATCGTCTACACGCCGATGCACGGGGTCGGCGGCGGCCTGATGGGCGAGGCGTTCGAGCGGGCCGGCTTCACCACGGTCGCGGTCGTTCCCGCCCAGGCGGACCCCGACCCCGACTTCCCGACCGTCGCGTTCCCCAATCCCGAGGAGCCGGGCGCGATGGACCTCGCCCTGGCCCTCGCGGCCGAGCGCCGCGCCGATCTGGTCATCGCCAACGACCCGGACGCCGACCGGTGCGCGGTCGCGGTGCCGGTTTCGACAGGCCCGACAGGCTCGAACGACGAGGCTTCGAACTGGCGGATGCTGCGCGGTGACGAGGTGGGCGCACTGCTGGCGTGGCACCTGCTGCGGCAGGGTCGCCACGGCGTCTACGCCACCTCGATCGTGTCGTCCTCGCTGCTCCTCGCGATGGCGGCCCGTCACGGCCGGCAGGCGCAGGAGACGCTGACCGGCTTCAAGTGGATCGGGCGCATCCCTGATCTGGCGTTCGGCTACGAGGAGGCGCTGGGCTACTGCGTCGACCCGCGGAACGTGGCCGACAAGGACGGCGTCTCGGCGGCGCTGATGGTGTGCTCCATCGCCGCCGACGCGAAGGCACACGGCCGCACGCTGCTCGACGTCCTCGACGAGATCGCCCGGTCCTACGGCCTGTTCGCGACCGACCAGCTGTCGGTCCGGGTCGAGGACCTCTCCGAGATCGCCGACGCGATGGCCCGGCTCCGCGCTGCTCCCCCCACCACGTTGGGCGGCCGCAAGGTCGAGGTGGTCGACGACCTGACGCTGGGCGCCGGCGGGCTGCCGCCGACCGACGGGCTTCGCTACCGGCTCGACGGCGGGGGCCGGGTCGTCGTACGTCCGAGCGGGACCGAGCCCAAGGTCAAGTGCTACCTCGAGGTCGTCGTGCCGGTGCACGGCGACGACGTCGCCGCAGCGCGCGCGACCGCCGCCGAGCAGCTGGCGGCGCTCAGGGCCGACGTCGCGTCGGCTGCCGGCATCGCGCTGTAACACGTCGTCCGCTGTAACACGTCGACCGGCGGTCTACCGCCCCGTTCTCCGCACTTCGACGTCGTCACGACAGCGTGGAAGTGCCTCCGAAGACGTGAAGGACCGCCGGACAACGTGTTACAGCAGCCCGACCAGCCACCAGCCCACCCCGAACCCGGCGCCGACGCCCAGGACCCGCAGCGGCCCCCACCTGAGGCCGAAGATCGCGACCAGGCAGGCGGCGGTGATGAGGAACGCCTCGAGGCTCGCCGAGCCGAGGATCGGGACGTCCATGTCGATCGGCCCCCCGGTGAGCGGCCGAGTGCGCGTGAACAGCGTGTGCAGCGCGAAGAAGACCGCGAGGTTCGCGATCACGCCGACCACCGACGCGGTGATGGCCGTGAGCGCGGCCGTCAGGTGGCGGTTGGAGCGCAGGCGCTCGACGTACGGCGCCCCCGCGAGGACCAGCACGAAGCACGGCACGAACGTCGCCCAGGTGACGACGAACGACCCCAGCACCGCGGCCACCCAGGGGTCCAGCGCGCCGGGCGAGCGGTAGGCACCGAGGAACGCGACGAACTGCACCACCATGATCAAGGGCCCCGGCGTCGACTCGGCCAGGCCGAGCCCTCGCACCATCTCGTTCGGGGCGAGCCAGCCGTAGACGTGGACGGCCTGCTGGGCGACGTACGACAGGACCGCGTAGGCACCGCCGAAGGTGATCAGCGCGGTGCCGGAGAAGAACACGCCCTCGTGGACGATCGTGGAGGACCGGCCCAGGGCGAGCGCGATCAGGCCGACCGGCAGCAGCCAGACGACAGCGCCACCCACCACCAGCACGAGCGTGCGTCGCGTCGACGGCGGCGCGTGGTGCAGCAGCTCGTCGCTGACCAGCGGCGCCGGGCCGCCGGAAGAGCCGTGCGGCTTGGGCTCCCCGAGCGCCCTGATCCGCAGACCCGCGAGCCCGCCGATCACGCCCGCACCGAGCACCACGATCGGGAACGGCACCCGGAGCACCGCGAGGGCCACGAACGCCAGCACCGCGAGCACCACCAGGAGCGAGTGCCGCAGGGCACGCGACCCGACGCGTACGACGGCCTGCAGCACGATCGCGATGACGGCCGGCCCGATGCCGGCGAAGACCGCGGTGATCACGCCGACGTCGCCGAACCCGACGTACACCGCCGACAGCGCGAGCAGCGCGACGACGCCGGGGAGCACGAACAGGGTGCCGGCGATCAGGCCGCCGAGCGATCCGTTGAGCAGCCAGCCCGTGTAGATGGCCAGCTGCTGGGCCTCGGGGCCGGGCAGGAGCATGCAGTAGTTGAGGGCATGGAGGAACCGCTGCTGACCGATCCAGCGCTTCTCGTCGACCAGCTTGTGCTGCATGACCGCGATCTGGCCCGCGGGGCCGCCGAAGGTCTGGGCGGCGATCGACGCCCACGCGCGCGTTGCCTCGCGCAGCGGGATGACATCGCCCTCTCGCGTCACGAGCGTGAGCCTAGTGGTGCCACTACGCTGGCCGCGTGACTGATCCCACCGCTGCCGAGATCGCCCGGATGATCGACCACACGCTGCTCAAGCCCGAGGCCACCCACGCCGACGTCGCGGCCGCCATCGTCGAGGCGGCCGCGCTCGGGACCTACGCGGTCTGCCTGTCGCCGAGCGTGCTCCCCGTCGAGCTGCCCGAAGGGCTCAAGCTGGCCGTCGTCTGCGGCTTCCCCAGCGGCAAGCACACCTCGACGGTGAAGGCGGCCGAGGCCGCGCAGTCCGTCGCGCTCGGCGCCGACGAGATCGACATGGTGATCGACATCGGCGCCGCGGTCGAGGGACGGTACGCCGACGTGCAGTCCGACATCGCCGCCGTACGTGCTGCGGCGCCGGCTCCCGTCGTGCTCAAGGTGATCATCGAGTCGGCCGCGCTGACCGACGAGCAGATCGTCGCGGTCTGCACGGCCGCCGAGGCGGCCGGCGCCGACTTCGTGAAGACGTCCACCGGGTTCCACCCCGCCGGCGGTGCCACGGTCGCTGCGGTCGCGCTGATGAAGGCGACCGTGCCGAACCTGGAGGTCAAGGCCTCCGGCGGCGTCCGCACCATCGACCAGGCCCGCGCGATGATCGCCGCCGGCGCCACCCGGCTCGGGCTCTCCGGCTCGCAGGCGCTGCTCGCCGGCGACGAGGCGAGCAGCGGCTACTGAGCGATCAGGCGTGGTCGGCGTACCACGGCTTGATGACCTCGTTGATGATCCGCAGCCGCTGGTCGAACGGCAGGAACGCCGACTTCATCGCGTTGAGGGTGAACCACTCGACGTCGCGCAGGCCGTAGCCGAACGCGTCACGCAGCAGCGCGAACTCGCGACTCATCGAGGTGCCGCTCATCAGCCGGTTGTCGGTGTTGACGGTGACGCGGAAGCGGAGGTCCGAGAGCAGCTTGATCGGGTGCTCGGCGATCGAGGGTGCAGCACCGGTCTGCACGTTGGAGGACGGGCACATCTCCAGCGGGATCCGGCGATCACGGACGTACGCCGCCAGCCGGCCGAGCTGGGCGCCGTCGGCGCTGCCGTCGGGGCCGACGGTGATGTCGTCGACGATGCGTACGCCGTGCCCGAGCCGGTCGGCGCCGCACAGCTGGAGCGCCTCCCAGATCGAGGGCAGCCCGAAGGCCTCACCGGCGTGGATCGTGAAGTGGCCGTTGGCCCGGCGTACGTGCTCGAAGGCGTCGAGGAACCGCGACGGCGGGAAGCCGTCCTCGGGACCGGCGATGTCGAAGCCGGCGACGCCGCGATCGCGCCACGCGATCGCCAGGTCGGCCGTCTCGGTGGCGGGCGCGGCCTGGCGCATGGCGGTCAGCAGCTGGCGGCAGACGATGACGTCGCCCGCGGCCTCCATGCCTTCGCGCAGACCGAGCTCGACCGCGGCGACCACCTGCTCCAGGGTCAGCCCTCCCTGCACGTTGAGCTCGGGGGCGTAGCGGACCTCGGCGTACACGACGCCGTCGGCGGCGAGGTCCTCGACGGTCTCGCGCGCCACCCGGGTCAGCGCGGCCTCGGTCTGCAGCACCGCGACGGTGTGCGCGAAGGTGTCGAGGTAGCGCACCAGCGAGCCGCTGTCCGCCGACGCCCGGAACCACTCGGCGAGTCCGTCGACGGTGTCCGCGGGCAGCTCGTGGCCGATCTCCTGCGCGAGCTCGAGCACCGTCGCGGGCCGCAGCCCGCCGTCCAGGTGGTCGTGCAGCAGGACCTTCGGCGCGGACACGAGCAGCTGATCGGTCGCTGAGCGGGTAGGTTCCATGACGGCATTGTTCCACTGGGAAGAAGGACTGATTCCATGCGCGTTTTCACCACTTTCGAAGAGCTCGAGGCGGCGGCCGGGGAGGACCTCGGCAGCAGCGAGTGGGTCACCATCGACCAGCGTCGCGTCAACCAGTTCGCCGATGCGACCGGCGACCACCAGTGGATCCACGTCGACATGGAGCGCGCCAAGGATGGCCCGTTCGGCGGCACCATCGCCCACGGCTACCTCACCCTCGCGCTCGTCCCGTGGCTCGGCAGCCAGATCTTCAGCCTGCAGACGCCCGGCGCCAAGCTCAACTACGGCGTGAACAAGGTCCGGTTCACCAACCCGGTCAAGGTCGGCTCGCGCATCCGCCTGCACGTCAAGGTCGCCGCGGTCATCGACATCCCCACCGGCAAGCAGCTCACCGTGCAGCACACGATCGAGATCGAGGGCGAGGAGAAGCCCGCCATGATCGCCGAGACCGTCGTCCTGCTGCTCCCGTGAGTGCGCCCAAGGACGCCTTCGCCGAGTACCTCGGCGCCGAGATCACCCAGCTGGGTGGCGGCAACGCCACCGCCCAGCTGACCTTCGGTCCCCAGCACCTCAACCCGCACGGCACCGGCCACGGCTCCTGCATCTACGCCCTGGCCGGCCTCGCCCTCGCGGCGGCCGCCAACAACGAGACCCACTCCGGTGTGGTCAGCGCCGTGCAGATCGACTACCTCTCCCCCGTCCGCGAGGGCGACACCCTCATCGCCCGCGCCGCCGTGCAGGAGCGCCTGGCCCGCGAGGACATCTTCGTCATCCGGGTCCTCCGGGGTGAGGACATCGTCGCCCGTGCTACCGGGCGGGCCAACCGTCGCGAGCGCTGAGCTGGGTGTTGGGATCACCGGTTCACCGGTGATTCCTGAACTTCCACCCCATTGCAACGGGGTGGAAGTTCAGGTTGTGGTGTCACCCGGTGACTGGTGAGACGGGAGTGACGGCCAGGACCGGCCTCACTCGACCTTGTCGAGGATCAACGGCACCGGCTCGTACGCCGACCCGTCGACCGAGACCTCGTAGGCACCCTCGAGCGCCTCGAGGGCGCGCGAGAAGCGGTCGGGGGTGTCGGTGTGCAGCGTGAAGAGCGGCTCCCCGGCGACGACGGAGTCCCCCGGGCGGGCGTGCCAGACGACGCCGGCGCCGGCCTGGACGATGTCCTCCTTGCGCTCACGCCCCGCGCCCAGGCGCCAGGCCGCGACGCCGACGCACAGCGCGTCGAGCCGGGTCAGCACACCTGAGGACGGCGCGGCGACGACGTGGGTCTCGCGTGCGACAGGAAGCGCGGCCGAGGGGTCGCCGCCCTGCGCGGAGATCATCGACCGCCACACGTCCATCGCGCGCCCCGAGGCCAGCACCTCGGACGGGTCGACGTCCGAGACCCCGGCGCACGACAGCATCTCCCGCGCCAGCTCGACGGTGAGCTCGACGACGTCGGGCGGACCGCCTCCTGCCAGCACCTCGACCGACTCGGTGACCTCCAAGGCGTTGCCCGCGCAGAGACCGAGCGGCGTCGACATGTCGGTCAGCAGGGCGACGGTCCGCACCCCTGCATCGGACCCCAGCGCCACCATCACCTCGGCCAGCTCGCGCGCGGACTCGGTCGTCTTCATGAACGCGCCCGAGCCGACCTTGACGTCCAGCACCAGCGCGCCGGTGCCCTCGGCGATCTTCTTGCTCATGATCGACGAGGCGATCAGCGGGATCGCCTCGACGGTGCCGGTCACGTCACGCAACGCGTAGAGCTTGCGGTCGGCAGGCGCCAGACCGTCACCCGCCGCGCAGATCACGGCTCCCACCGACTCCAGCTGCGCCAGCATCTCCGCGTTCGACAGGGACGCGCGCCAGCCCGGGATCGACTCCAGCTTGTCGAGCGTCCCGCCCGTGTGGCCCAGGCCGCGCCCGGACAGCTGGGGCACGGCCACGCCACACGCCGCGACGAGAGGAGCCAGCGGCAGGGTGATCTTGTCGCCGACCCCGCCGGTCGAGTGCTTGTCGGCGGTCGGTCGCGACAGCGAGGCGAACGACATCCGCTCCCCCGAGGCGATCATCGCGGCGGTCCAGTCGGCGATCTCGCGCCGGTCCATCCCGCGCAGCAGGACGGCCATCGCCAGGGCCGACATCTGCTCGTCGGCGACGGCACCGCGCGTGTAGGCGTCGATCACCCAGTCGATCGCGCCGGTCGACAGCACACCGCCGTCCCGCTTCGTGGTGATGATCGAGACGGCGTCGTACCCATTCACTCAGCGACCTCCAGGTCGTCAGCGCCGAACGCGTCCGGCAGCACCTCGTCCATCCGTTTCACGCCGCGCGCCGTCATGACGAGCAGCGAGGGCCCGCCGTTCTCCCACAGGAGCTGGCGACAGCGCCCGCACGGCATCAGCGGCTCACCCGAGCCGTTGACGCAGACGAAGTGCGTGAGCCGCCCGCCGCCCGAGCGGTGCAGGGCCGACACCAGCCCGCACTCCGCACACAGCGTCAGGCCGTACGACGCGTTCTCCACGTTGCAGCCCGACACGACCCGGCCGTCGTCGACGAGCGCCGCGGCGCCCACGGCGAAGTTGGAGTACGGCGCGTAAGCGTTCTCGGCTGCGGCGACGGCCTCGTCGCGCAGGGCGACCCAGTCGACGCTCATCACTGCTTCTCGTAGGGTTCGCCGTCGGCCGCCGGCGGGCGGACACGACCGATGAATCCGGCGACGGCGACGATCACGGCGACGTACGGCAGCGCTCCGAAGAGCTTGGCGTGGTCGGGATCGACGATCGTGAACTGGTTCTGCAGCGACACCATCATCCCGAAGAAGAGGGCCGCGAGGGTCGCGCCGATCGGGTTCCAGCGACCCATGATCACTGCGGCGAGCGCGATGAATCCCTTGCCGCCGGCCATGTTCTCCTGGAAGGCGCCGGTGTTGCCGACGGTGAAGTAGGCACCGCCCAAGCCGGCGAAGAGACCGCCGAGGAGCACCGCCTGCCACCGCATCCGCAGCACCTTGATGCCCACGGTGTCAGCGGCCTTCGGGTGCTCGCCGACGGCACGCACCCGCAGCCCCCACCGGGTCTGGAAGAGCAGGAACCAGACCAGCGCGATCGACAGGTACATCAGGTAGACGAGCAGCGACTGGTCGAACAGGATCTTGCCGACGAAGGGGATGCTGCTGAGTCCCGGGACCGCCCACGTGTTGAGGATCGGGGGCGAGTTCAGCCAGCCCTCCCAGCCGTGGTTGAGCCGGATCTGGCCGAAGAAGAAGCCGGTCAGACCGGTCGCGAACGCGGTCAGGACGACCCCGAGGACGACCTGGTTCACGTGGTACGTGGTGGCGAACAGCGCCAGCAGCGCTGCGATGAGTACGCCGCCCCCGATGCCACCGAGCAGACCGACGGCCGCCGAGACCTGCTCGGACATGCCGTGGACGTGGGTCATCAGGGTCGCCGACACCGCCGACAGGAACGCCCCGAGCAGGAACTGCCCCTCGATGGCGATGTTGATGACGCCGGCGCGCTCGCACAGGCAGCCCGCCAGGGCGCCGAGGATGAGCGGGGTCGCCTGGTCGATGCCGACGCCGAACGGCTCCACGACGGTCACGGCGTTGGCGAGGGGAAGCGACTGGTCGACGAAGTTCCAGAGGTAGAAGCCCGTGAAGAAGGCCGCGCCCGCGAGGGTGCAGATCAGTGCACCGACCCAGCTGCGCGGCACCTTGTTCAGCACCGCGAGCACGAGGGCCGCCACCGCGACCACCACGCACAGGACCTGGATCCAGGTGATGTCGATGTTCGTCGGCGCCTTCGCCGGCCCGCCGTTGCCGAACCAGCCTCCCTGGTTCCCGCGCTCACCGAACAGCACGTGCGGGTTCGACGTCGACAGCCAGCAGTAGACGAGCAGGGCCGCCGAGAGCCCGAACGCGACGACGAGCTTGATCTGCCGGTGGACGTCCGCACGCTCCCGCACGGGCATCACCACGGGGGCGTCTGCCACGGCCGTCATCCGCCCCACCCCTTCGCCGCGAGCGTCTGCTCCCGGTTGATGATCTTGATTCGTACGACGGACCGGACCAGCGCGGGCGCCGCGACGAACATGACGATCAGCGCCTGCAGGACGGCCGCCAGCTCGACCGGCGTACCGGCCTGTGCCTGCATCTCCACGCCGCCGACGTTCAGCGCACCGAAGAGCAGACCGGCGAAGACCGTTCCGATCGGGGTCGCGCGACCGAGCAGCGCGACCGTGATCGCGTCGAACCCGATGGTCCCGCCGGTGCCGGTGCTCAGGTTGTCGTTGTGCCCCTGGACCTGCATGACCGCCGCGAGCCCGGCGAGGACGCCGGCGAGGACCATCACGATCGTGGTCACCTTGGCGATGCTCATGCCGGCGGTACGGGACGCGTTCGGGTTGGCGCCCACCGCACGCATCTCGAAGCCCCAGGTGCTGCGCTCGAGCAGCCACCACACGGCCACCGCGGCGAGGAACGCCAGGACCACCGAGGTGTTGACACCGAGGACGGTCGGGAAGAGCGCGTTGGCGGCGACCTTGGGCGAGACGGGCTGGTCGTTGCCCGGCCGCTGGAAGGCGTTGTGCAGCAGGGCGAAGTCGAGGATCCGCGCCGCGACGTAGTTGAGCATCATCGTGGTGATGACCTCGTGGGCGCCGGTCGACGCCTTGAGGGCGCCGGGGATGAGGCCCCACAGGCCGCCGGCCACCAGGGCCGCGACCAGCGCGGCGACGAGGTGCACGCCGACGGGCAGGTCCCAGCTGAAGCCGACGTACGCGCAGGCGATCGAGGCGACGATGAGCTGTCCCTGGGCACCGATGTTGAACAGCCCGGCACGGAACGCGATGGTGACCCCGAGGCCGGCGCAGATCAGCGGCGCCGACCGGACCAGCGTCGTCGCGATGTTGTCACCGCCACCGAACGCACCGGAGATCAGCGCCCAGTAGGACTCCCCCAGCCGGCTCAGGCAGTGTCCGACGTCGCCGCGTCCGAGCGCGTCGAGGGAGCTCTTGTCGGTGAAGATGATGAGGACCGCACCCACCGCGAGGGCGAGCAGGACCGCGGCGGCCGTGGCCACCACCGACGGCATGGCCGTCTCGAGCCAGGTCTCCGCCCGGTTCTCCTGCTGGGCCGACGGCTCGGCGGGCGCGCTCATGCGACCGGCTCCTCGTCGTACGCGCCGGCCATCATCAGGCCGATCTCCTCTCGGCTGATGTCAGGCGTGACGACGCCGACGATGCGGCCGTCGTACATGACGGCGATCCGGTCGGACAGCGCGAAGATCTCGTCCAGCTCGGTGGACACCAGGATCACGGCGGTGCCGTGGTCGCGCTCCTCCACGATCCGCCGGTGGATGAACTCGATGGAGCCCACGTCGACGCCCCGCGTGGGTTGCGACGCGATGAGCACCTTGAGGGGACGGGAGAACTCCCGGGCGACGACCACCTTCTGCTGGTTGCCCCCGGAGAGCGAGCCGACCGTCGAGCCGGTGCTCTGGGTACGGATGTCGAACTGCTCGATCCGCTGCCGGGCGTTGGCCTCGATCGCCGCCGTCCGCAGCGCGGGACCCCGGGAGAACTCGTCGTTGCGGTAGAGGTCGAGGATCAGGTTCTCCCGCACCGAGAAGGCGCCCACGAAACCGTCATGGCCGCGGTCCTCGGGGATGAAGCCGATGCCGTCGTCGAGGCTCTTGCGGGGGTTGTGCCGGGTGATGTCGCGTCCCTCGAGCAGGATCGTGCCGGCGTCCGGGCGGATCAGCCCGAGCAGCGACTTGATGACCTCGGTCTGGCCGTTGCCCTGCACCCCGGCGATCCCGAGGATCTCGCCCGCGCGGGCCTGGAAGGACACGCCCTTGACCACCTGGAACCCGCGGTGGTCGACGACCGCGAGGTCGCGGGCCTCGAGCACGGTGGCACCGACGTCGGCCGGTGGCTTGTCGACGACGAGCTGTACGGCGCGACCGACCATCATCGCGGCCAGGTCGGCCTCGGACGTGGTCGGTTCGGCCGTACCGACGACCTTGCCGCGACGGATGACGGTGATCTTGTCGCCGACCGCCTTGACCTCGCGGAGCTTGTGGGTGATGAAGATGACCGACGTGCCCTGCTTCTTGAGCTCACGCATGATGCCCATCAGCTCGTCGATCTCCTGCGGGGTGAGCACCGCGGTGGGCTCGTCGAGGATCAGCACGCGGGCGTCGTTCGCCAGCGCCTTGATGATCTCCACGCGCTGCTGGACGCCGACCGGAAGGTCCTCGACCTTGGCCTCGGGATCGACCGCCAACCCGTAGCGCGCACTCAGGTCGCGGACCTTGGCAACCGCCGCTGCCCGGTCGAGCACACCGCCCATCCAGGTCTCCTCACGCCCCAGCATGACGTTCTCGGCGACGGTGAAGACCGGCACCAGCATGAAGTGCTGGTGGACCATCCCGATGCCCGCCTCGATGGCGTCGGAAGGGCCGGCGAGCTCGAGCGGCCGGCCGTCGGCGAGGATCTCGCCCTCGGTCGGGGTCAGCAGGCCGTAGAGCATGTTCATCAGCGTCGACTTGCCCGCCCCGTTCTCACCGAGGAGGCAGTGGATCTCGCCCGGCTCGACGGTCAGGTCGATGTGGTCGTTGGCGGTGAAGTCACCGAACCGCTTGGTCAGCCCCCGGAGCTCCAGGTGCATGGAAGCCACTCCTTCCGCCGTGAGACAGGACAGACCCTAACGCCGCTGGGACGCCGGGCCCAGAGCCGTGACGGCCGGGACGGTGACCCGTCCCGGCCGTCGACAGCGTGGGATCACTTGACGGTGTAGGACCCGTCGATGATCTTCGACTTGTACTCGTCGAGCTTGTCCTTCAACGCCTGCGGGATGACCGAGTCGAAGTCGTGGAAGGGCGCCAGGCCGACACCGCTGTTCTGCAGCGTTCCGACGTACGGCGTGTTGTTGAACTTGCCGTCCACCGCGTCACCGATGGCCGCGGTCGTGGCGTTGTCGACACGCTTCACGACCGAGGTGAGCAGCATGCTCTTGTAGTCGGCCAGGGACGGCTGGTCGTAGCCGTCGCTGTCGACCCAGATGCCGAGGTCGCCGGCGGACTTGGCCGCCTCGAGCGCACCGGCGCCACAGCCACCGGCAACCGGGAAGACGATGTCCGCCCCCTGCTGGATCTGGCCCTGGGCGATGGCCTTGCACTTGGAGGTGTCACCGAAGTCGCCGGAGAAGGCGCCGTTCGAACCGTCCCAGCCGAGGACCTTGACGTTCTTGCCGTTGTCCTTGTTGTACTGGTTCACGCCGGCGTAGAAGCCGTCCATGAAGATCGTGACGGTCGGGATCTGGAGACCGCCGAGCGTCGCGACCGTGCCCGACTTGCTCATTCCCGCGGCCAGGTAGCCCGCCAGGAACGACGGCTGGTCGGTGGAGAAGGTGAGCTCCTTGAGGTTCGACGGGAGCTTGATCGGCTTGCCCTTGCCGTCGACGTAGGTGTTGTCGATGATCGCGAACTTGGTGTTCGGGGTGGCCTTGGCCGCGTTCAGGGTGTCGGTGGCGAGCAGGAAGCCGACGGACGTGATCTCGTCGCACTTCTGGTTGATCAGGGTCTTGAGGTTGTCGGCGTACTGGTTGTCGGCCTGCGACTGGACCTTCGAGGTCGTGATGCCGTACTTGTCGCCCGCGGCGGTGAGGCCCGACAGGGCGGTCTCGTTGAACGAGTGGTCGTTGAAGCCGCCCGTGTCGGACACGATGCAGGCCTTGAAGTCAGGGTGGGAGGCGGACGGGCTGTTGCCGCCCTTGGCGCCCCCGTCGTTGTTGCTGCCACACGCGGTCAGCGCGATGGAGGCGACGAGGCCCACCGCAGCGATCTTGCCGATGCGTCGCAAGACTGCTCCTCTTCGTTCGCGCGCCGCGAGTCGGCGCGATGCCTCGCACACTAGGTCCGCGAACGGGCCCTACGGAGGGCCTAGCGACAAGTTGTTACCAAGTCGAGAGCGGAGCGCGGCGAGCGCGTGCGTCAGCGCGTTCCGTCGTACGCCGCCAGCAGGCGGTCGGCCGCCAGCGGAGCCGTCAGCTCGCCGGCCAGGACGGCGGCGCTGAGCTCGTCGCGGATCGCCTTCACGCCCTCGGAGTGCCGCAGCCGCTGGTCGAGCTCGTCGCGGACGAGCGCCCAGGTGAAGTCGAGCTGCTGGCGGGCGCGCTTGTCGGCCAGCCCCTCCTCGCCGAGGGCCTCGCGGTGCTTGACGACCTCGCCCCAGACCACGTCGAGGTCCTTGTTGTGCAGGCCGGAGTAGGTGATGACCGGCGGGGCGGCCTTGCTGCCGCGGACCAGCTTGAGGGCGCCGAACAGCTCGCGGGCGGCGACCTTGGCCGCGACCTCCTGCTCGCCGTCATCGGCCTTGTTCACGCCGATCACGTCGGCGATCTCCAGGATGCCCTTCTTGATGCCTTGGAGCTGGTCGCCCGTGCGCGCGATGGTCAGGAAGAGGAACGTGTCGACCATGCCGGCCACGGTCACCT
The DNA here is from genome assembly GCF_054782655.1 of Nocardioides montaniterrae. Lineage (NCBI taxonomy): Bacteria > Bacillati > Actinomycetota > Actinomycetes > Propionibacteriales > Nocardioidaceae > Nocardioides > Nocardioides montaniterrae. Next base: position 41,168 of record NZ_BAAGSB010000001.1, read on the forward strand.
CGGACTGGCCGACGCCGACGGTCTCGACCAGGACGACGTCGTACCCGGCGGCCTCGACGATGGTCATCGCCTGCGCGGTCGCCCGCGCGACGCCGCCGAGCGTGCCCTCGGACGGGCTCGGCCGGATGTAGGCGTTCGGGTCGACGGACAGCTGTGCCATCCGGGTCTTGTCACCGAGGACGCTGCCGCCGGTGCGGACCGAGCTCGGGTCGACGGCGAGCACCGCGACCCGGTGACCTTCCTTGGTCAGGTTGGTGCCCAGCGCCTCGATGGTCGTGCTCTTCCCCACCCCCGGGACGCCAGAGATGCCGACGCGGATCGCCTTGCCGGCGTACGGCGTCAGCTGCGCGAGCAGCTCACGCGCGAGCTCGCGGTGCGCCAGCTTGCGCGACTCGACGAGCGTGATGGCGCGGGAGACCTGCGCGCGACGTCCCGCGAGGACGCCCTCGACCAGCTGGTCCACCTGCTCCGCGCTCTTCACCACGCAGGAAAGGTTACTGAGGCGGCCGGGCGGGTAGGTCGGCGCCGTGATCGAGAACGCACCCGTCCTTGTCCAGAAGCTCGACGCGCTGAGCGCAGCGATGGCGCCCGGCGACACCGCCGCCGAGATGGCGTTCTGGGAGCAGGCCTGCCAGCTCGGCATCTGGTACGTCGTCAACCGGGGCACCGAGGAGGCGCCTCAGCCCAGCGGATTCGAGATCCCCGGCGTAGGAAACGTGCTCGGCGTCTACAGCACCCGCGAGCGCGCAGGCGCGGTCGCGGGTGAAGGCGGCGCGTTCGTCGGTGTGCCGATGCCGCAGGTGCTGGACTGGCTGGCGTCGTTCGGCGAGCACGGCGTGCGCGGGATCGTGATGGACCATCCCGGGCCCTGGATCCCCCTGCCCAACCTGTCCTACCTCAAGCGCTGGGTACCCGCCGAGGGGTTCGCCTCGATCGGCGACCCTCGGGTCGTGGCCGCACCCCGGACGCAGGCCGCGATGGAGGCGTACCTCGTCGCGCAGTCGGATGCGGCGTACGAGGAGGTCATCCGCGCACTCGCGTCGGAGAACGTGCTGGTGGTCCTCGACCCGCAGGGCGACGGCACGGCGTTGAGCCACGTCGTCAACCACCGGGGCGAGAAGGTGCTGCTCGGCTTCACCGACTCGACGCGCGCCCTCGGGATGCTGGAGGGAAAGGCTGCCGACATCCAGGAGCGGCCGGCCGCTGAGGTTCTGACGATGGTCGGTCCGGAGTTCGACGTGCTGATCCTCGACCCGCAGCACCCGGCCTCGTTCGCCGCGACACCCGAGTGGATCCGGGTCACGCTCGGCGGTGCCGAGGCCGCGCTCGCCGGTTCTCCGGCTCCTGCCGAGGAGCCGAGGAAGCGGTCACGGTTCGGCTTCCGCCGCTGACGGAGTAACACGTGGTTCGCACGTCTGCTGCCCCGCTTTCTGTGCTTCCACCTCGTCGCGGCAGCGTGGAAGCACAGAAAACGGGGCCGTAGTCCGACGGACGACGTGTTACTTGTTGGGTACGCCGCCCCGCCGACTCACCCGTTCGCGATGACCTTCCGCGGCTGGACGACCAAGGTGTAGCGGGTGTCGCCGGGCTGGTCGAAGTTGGAGACGTCGGCGTTGTACTTCACGCCGACCTTGCCGGCGGTCACGTTGCCCTCGTCGAGGGTGAGCTCACCGGTGCCGCGGACCTCGATCGTGCGGAACTGGTTCGCCGGGTCGACGATCAGCAGGCCGAGGTCGGGGTTGGCGAGGAGGTGCTTGTACTTCACCCGCGCGTCCGAGAGGGAGATCTTGAGCTGCCCGTCCTCGGGGTCGGCGAGGTACCAGACCGCGGTCGTGTGCGGGCGGCCCTGCGCGTCGAGGGTGACCAGGGCGGTCGCCCAGGTCGCGTCGAGGAGGTCGTGGTGCGAGGCGGGGACGAGCTCACGGATGTCCGGCATGGTCTCTCCTGGAGGTCTGGTCGGTGACGAGGTCTGGGGCTGTGATCACAGCCTCCTGCACAACCCGCCCGGCCCGCTAGGGCTTCCCCCGCCGGGCACAATCTCCGATGTGGTGAGCCTGCTGATGTCCGTGACGTTCGCCTGTGGCGTCGTCATCGCCCTCGCCCACGTGGTGAACCGGCGCTTCGTCGCGCCGACGTACGACGTCGTCCTCAACCTGCTGGCCTTCGGAGCGGGCGTGGGCTCCTCGCTGCTGCTCGACCACTGGCTCCCGGCCGCCTTCTCGGCGGTCGCGATTGGGTGCTGGCTGCTGCTCGCCCGCCGCACGATCCACACTCATCGCATGTCGGGATAGCGCGATCTGGGTCCGACGGGCTACGGTTGTCGTGTTGAAGGGGTGACCTGGTCACCCTGGCCGCTCACGATGTGCGGCTTGTATCTCGTAGTTCCTGGTCTTCGGTTCGCTGGACATCAGCACGCAATAGATGTCTTCAGCAGTACCTCGGGGCACGTCGCCCCGGGCACGAAACCAAAGGAAATCATCATGGCTCAGGGCACCGTCAAGTGGTTCAACGCTGACAAGGGCTTCGGCTTCATCGCGCAGGACGGCGGCGGCGAGGACGTGTTCGTGCACTTCTCCGCTATCCAGACCAACGGCTTCAAGTCCCTCGACGAGAACCAGAAGGTCGAGTTCGACCTCGCCCAGGGCCCCAAGGGTCCCCAGGCTGAGAACGTCCGCGCGATCTGATCGCGTAGGAAGGCCCCGACCGCACTGCGGTCGGGGCCTTTCGCCCTTTTTGGCCGTACGCCGTTCCGGCGATCGTGAACGCGAAGCGGCCCGAGTGCGATGAACTGGGTGTGACCGCACTCCACGCACTGAGTCCCCCGCCGGAGCCCGACCTGACCACCGATCCCGACGACCACGCGATCATCGCGCGCTCGCTGCACGAGCCCGACGCGTTCGGCGTCCTCTTCGACCGCCACGCCCGCGAGCTGCACCGCTTCGTCAGCCGCCGGGTCGGCGAGCTGGCCGACGACCTGCTCGGTGAGCTGTTCGTGATCGCCTTCGAGCGACGCGCCCGCTACCGCCCCCAGCATGCCGATGCGCGGCCGTGGCTCTACGGCATCGCCGCCAACGTCGTACGTCGCCACCACCGGGCCGAGGCCACCCGCTACCGCGCCCTCGCCAAGATCCCGGTGGTCGCCGCCGTCCCCGACGACTCGCACCGCGTCGTGCTCGACGCCGACGCGACCGCCCTCCGACCGCGCCTCGCCGCAGCCCTTGCCGAGCTGTCGGCGCAGGACCGCGACGTCCTGCTGATGCTGGCCTGGGCTCAGCTCGACCAGGCCGAGGTGGCCACCGCCCTCGGCATCCCGGCGGGCACCGTGCGCTCCCGCCTCCACCGGGCCCGCCGCCAGCTGCAGCCCGTCCTGAGCGACCTCGGAGGAGACCTCCGATGAACGACCTCGACCTGATCGACCGGTTCGGCCCCGAGCCGACCGTCACGACCGACGCCGCCCTCACGCGTGCGCGCGCCCAGCTGGAGCGGACGATGGCCTCCACGCCTGCCCGGCGCATGCCCCGCCGGCTCCCCCTCCTCGCCGCGGCCGGCGTCGCCGCGGCTGCGGCGGTCGGGTTCGCCGTCGTACCGGGCCTGTCCGGCTCGGACCGCGCGATCGCCCTCGCGCCCACCGCTCCCCTGTCGTTCCCCGTCACCGCGACGTGGCTGCCACCGTCGGTGAGCCCCACCCGCTTCTTCTCCTACGGCGACCTCGGTCTGCAGATCGAGTCGTTCCGTGCCGGCGAGGACGGCATCGCGATCGGCGTCGGCACGAGCTACGACACGGTGCCGCCGCTCGACCACTCCGTCCCCGTCGACATCAACGGGATCGAGGGCCGTGCCTTCGACGCCACCGGCGACGACAGGTCCCGACCCGAGTACGGCATCGCCTGGCAGCTCCCCGACGGACGGATCGTCCAGGTCAGCGGCGGTGGCCGGTTCGACGACCCGGCGCTGCTCGAGCGAGTCGCCGACTCGGTCGTCGAGCGGGCGCAGCCCGTCGACCTGACCCTCTCGTTGGCACCGAGCGGTTGGCGGGTCACCGACTACCAGTCCGACGACCACGTGACGTACGCCGACCCGGCCGATGACCACGACCAGGACCTCAGCGTCTCGATCAGGAGCAGCGTCGGCGCGGACCTCGACGACTACTACCGGCTCGAGGATCTCCACGACATCACCGTCGACGGCCGGCACGGCGTGATGGCGAGGCTGTCGGACGGCTGGCTGATCGAGACGTCGGCGGCGGACGGGCAGGCCTTCGCGCTCATGGCGCCCACGAGCCTCACCGAGGACCAGGCGATCCAGGTGGCGGCCGGCGTACGGCACCGCTGAAGGACACAACGGGTGGGCTGGGTGTCACCTGGTGACACCCAGCCCACCCGTTGTTCGCCTCAGCCCCGTCGCACGAAGCCGCCGAGGAACTCCCCCATCGAGTACGCGTCGTCCCAGCGGCTGATCTTGCCGTCGCGCACGGTGAACGTGCCGGAGACGGCGAAGGTCGAGCTGAGCGGTCCCCAGCCGAGCGTGTCGCGACGGTCGAAGCGGACCAGGCCGTCCCCGAGATCGGCGAGCTCGTAGTCCTCCGCGGAGAAGCGGATCCCCAGCTTCGGCATCGAGGCCAAGGCGTGCCGGACGCGGCGCCCCCGCAGGGTCGGGAGCTTGGTGTTCAACCACGCGATGTCGTCGGTGAGCAGCTCGTTCGCGCTCACCACGTCGTTGTCGACCAGCGCTGCGAAGAGCGCCTCGACGACCAGGGTGTTCGGGGTGGTGTTGGTGGTGGGGGCCATGCCCCCAACGTACGACGGGCGGCCACCCGCGAGGATGGCCGCCCGTTGTGCTCACTCACCAGTGAGTGAGGCGGTCAGTGCCCGAGCTGCTCCGAGAGCTGGCCGAGCAGGTCGAGCGCCGACTCGGCGATGACGGTGCCGGGGAGGAACACCGCGGCGGCGCCCATCTCCTTCAGGGTGGGGACGTCGTCGGGCGGGATCACGCCGCCGATGACGATCATGATGTCGCCGCGGCCCTGCTCCTCGAGCGCCTTCTTCAGCGCGGGCAGGAGGGTCAGGTGGCCGGCGGCCAGCGAGGAGACACCGACGATGTGGACGTCGGCGTCGACGGCCTGCTGGGCGACCTCCTCCGGCGTCGAGAAGAGCGGACCGACGTCGACGTTGAAGCCGAGGTCGGCGAAGGCCGAGACGACGACCTTCTGGCCGCGGTCATGGCCGTCCTGGCCCATCTTGGCGACGAGGATGCGCGGGCGACGGCCCTCGTCCTCCTCGAACTTCGCCGTGGCCTCGAGGACCTTGGCGGCTGCGTCGTCGTTGCCGACCTCGGACTTGTACACGCCGGAGATCGTACGGATCACGGCCTGGTGGCGGCCGTAGACCTTCTCCAGGGCGTCCGAGATCTCACCGACGGTCGCCTTGGCCCGAGCGGCGTCGACCGCCAGCGCGAGCAGGTTGCCGTCGAGCGAGCCGCCACCGACCGAGCCGCGCTCAGCGGACGCGGTGAGCGCGTCGAGTGCACGGGCCACGTCCTCGGAGGAACGCTCGGCGCGCAGGCGCTCGAGCTTGGCGATCTGCTGGCGGTAGACGGAGTCGTTGTCGACCTTGAGGACGTCGAGCTTGTCCTCCTGCGGCAGCCGGTAGGTGTTGACGCCGATCACGCTCTGCTGGCCGGAGTCGATGCGCGCCTGGGTGCGGGCGGCCGCCTCCTCGATGCGCATCTTCGGGATGCCCTGCTCGATCGCCTTCGCCATGCCGCCGGCGGCCTCGGCCTCCTGGATGTGCGCCCACGCGCGCTCGGCGAGGTCGTGGGTCAGCTTCTCGACGTAGTAGCTGCCGGCCCAGGGGTCGATCGAGTACGTCGTGCCCGACTCCTGCTGCAGCAGGAGCTGGGTGTTGCGGGCGATGCGCGCCGAGAAGTCGGTCGGCAGCGCGATGGCCTCGTCGAGCGCGTTGGTGTGCAGCGACTGGGTGTGGCCCTGGGTCGCGGCCATCGCCTCGATCGCCGTACGGCCCACGTTGTTGAAGACGTCCTGGGCGGTGAGGCTCCAGCCGGAGGTCTGCGAGTGGGTACGCAGCGACAGCGACTTGGGGTTCTGGGGGTCGAACTGGCGGACCAGGCGCGACCAGAGCGCACGGGCCGCGCGCATCTTGGCGACCTCCATGTAGAAGTTCATGCCGATCGCCCAGAAGAAGGACAGCCGCGGCGCGAACTGGTCGATGGTCAGGCCGCTCGCGAGGCCGGCCCGGATGTACTCCACGCCGTCGGCGAGCGTGTAGGCGAGCTCGAGGTCGGCGGTCGCCCCGGCCTCCTGCATGTGGTAGCCGGAGATCGAGATCGAGTTGAACCGCGGCATCTTCTGCGAGGTGTAGGCGAAGATGTCGGAGATGATCCGCATCGACTGCACCGGCGGGTAGATGTAGGTGTTGCGGACCATGAACTCCTTGAGGATGTCGTTCTGGATCGTCCCCGAGAGCTGCTCCGGCTTCACCCCCTGCTCCTCGGCAGCGGCGATGTAGAGCGCGAGGACCGGCAGCACCGCGCCGTTCATCGTCATCGAGACCGACATCTGGTCCAGCGGGATGCCGTCGAAGAGGGTGCGGGTGTCGTAGATCGAGTCGATCGCGACACCGGCCATGCCGACGTCGCCGCGCACGCGCGGGTGGTCGGAGTCGTAGCCGCGGTGGGTCGCGAGGTCGAAGGCGACCGAGAGGCCCTTCTGACCAGCCGCGAGGTTGCGGCGGTAGAACGCGTTGGACTCCTCGGCGGTGGAGAAGCCGGCGTACTGCCGGATCGTCCACGGCTGCGAGGTGTACATCGTCGGGTACGGGCCACGCAGGAACGGGCTCAGGCCGGGCCAGGTGTCGAGCGCGTCGACGCCCTTGAGGTCCTCGGGACCGTACGCCGGCTTGATCTCGATGCCCTCCGGCGACTGCCACGATTCGTTGGTTGAGTAGCCCGAGCCGCTAGGCGAGGGCGTATCGAAACCAAGGCCGAGGCCCTTGAAGCTCTTCGGAATGCTCATGCGAGCGCCTCCCGCGTGGTGGTGAGGAACGCGAGGGCGTCGACGCCCATCGCGCAGGAGTCGTCGGCGTACTCGACCGGCTTGCCCGCGATGATCACGCGCTGGGCGCCGGCCTCGCGCAGCGCGGCGGCAGCGTCCGCGCCCCACTCGTCGTACGCCGTGTCAGCACCCGCGAGGCAGACGACGGCCTGGCCGGCGTACGCCGCGACGAGCTCCTCCACGCCGGCCGTCGGGCCGGCGACGTCGACGGCGATGCCGCCGGCGGCGAACAGGTTCGAGGCGAACGTCGCCCGCGCGGTGTGCTGGGCCACCGTGCCGAGCGTGGCCAGGAAGACGTGCGCGGAGGCCGGCTCGTCGCGCAGGGCCTCGAACGAGGCGCCGTAGCGGCGTACGTCGGCACCGTCGGTGCTCGGCTCACGCGCCGGCAGCTCCTCGGCGAGGTTCGGGAACTCCGAGACGCCGGTGATCGGCAGCTTCCGCTTGGCGATCGCGGCCTCACGGGCCGCGACGGTGGCCTCGATCAGCGGCGTGATGTCCTCGCCCTCGTCGAGTCGACCGAACAGCTCCCACGCGGCGACCGCGAGGTCGTCGGTGAGCTTCTCGACGGCGTACGAGCCGCCGGCGGGGTCGGCGACCTTGGCGACGTGCGACTCCTCGATGAGGAGGTGCGAGACGTTGCGAGCGATCCGGCGGCCGAACGTCTCGGGCTGACCGAGCGGCTCGTCGAACGGCAGGACCGTGACCGAGTCGGCGCCACCGACGCCGGCCGCGAAGGCGGCGACGGTCGCGCGGAGCATGTTCACGTACGGGTCGTACTTGGTGTACATCGGCCGCGAGGTCACGACGTGCTGGCGCATGCCCGTTCCGGTGGTTGAGCCTGCCGAAACCCCTGAGAGCTCGAGCACCCGCGCCCACAGCCGGCGCGCGGCGCGCAGCTTGGCGATCGTCGGGAACTGCTCGTCGGTGGCGGCGTAGCGGAACTCGATCAGGCCGGCGGCGTCCTCGACGGCGAGCCCGGCCTCGACCAGGCGGCGCAGCGCGGTGACGCCGAGGAGCAGCGCGGCCGCGAGCTCCTGCACGTCGGACGCACCCTGCTCGTGGACGATCGTGCCGTCGGCGACCACGGCCAGCACACCGGCCTTGCGGGCCAGCTCGGCGACCTCGACCAGCTGGTCGCTGTCGGCGGCGGCACCGAGGTTGGTGGCCGGGTGGAGCTCGGCGTACCCAACCGACGCAGCGTGGTCGACGAAAGCTCCCGCCACGGCGACCGCGTCGCCCTGCGGGTCGAGGACGACCGGCGCGAGGTCGAGCAGCACCTTGTCGAGCAGCACCTTGAAGTCGGTGTCGGCAGCCGCGGCGACCCACAGCGAGGTGGTGCCGCCGTCGAGGTCGGTGAGCGCGTGGCCGTTGAGGAGCTTCTCCGCCGCTCCGGCGTAGCGCGCCCGGATGTCCCACGCGCCCGCGCGCGTGGGCCGACCGGAGGTCTGCAGACCCTCGAGGTCGGCGGGTACGCCGAGCGGGGTGATCGCGATGCCGTCGAGCGTCGTGCGGGTCAGCTTGTCCCACACCAGGCCGTCGGCGTCGTCGTCGGACAGGCGGCGAGCCTTGCGAAGGACGGCCGCCGTCGCGGCCTCCCACTCCTCACGGGAGTGGCTGTCCTCGGGCTGCGCGAGCGTCAGCGGCGATTCAGTCACAAACGACGACTCTATCGGCGGCGCGCCGGCACTCTCCAGCCGATGTGACCAAACCGAGGACAGGCCTCGGTGCGCGGGCGGACGACAGATGGCTGGTTTGGCATCCGGCGACATTGGTAATGAGGAACGTGTCTCGGGAACCAGCGACAGGAGCGCGAGCATGACCAACGGCATCGACCTCGCCAACCCCACGGGCGTCCTCGCGGACCTCAACGAGCTGAACAGCACGGCGATGGAGCAGCTGCGCCACCTGTACGCCGCCGACCAGTCGGGCGACGACGTACCCGTCGCGGCCGACGACCGGGGCCGCCTCGCGAAGGCCCTCTGGCGACTCGCGTCCCGCTACGAGGAGATCGGCGACGAGTGTCGCGACCTCTCCGACAAGCTCCTCCACGGCGCCACGGTCGCCGACCCCACCGCGGGCGCCACCGTCCTCGGCCCGACGCTGCGTGAGCTGTACGGCGCCTTCGAGGGCACCGTCGACGCGATGTCCACCCTCCTGCGAAGCAACGCCGACGAGATGCACCGCGTGAGCGAGAAGTGCCTGGTGGCGTTCTACTCCTTCGAGGGCCCCCAAGCGGATCCCGTCGCGTGAAGGTCAAGGACCCCCACGGCCAGACCTGGCGGATCACCCGCCGCTGGGTGCCCTGGCGCCGCCGGCTGACCGGTCTGGGCGACAGCGGGCTCAGCACACCGCTCGACTGGGGCAGCGGCCTCGGCAACGACCCGATCAGCGCGGTCATCGGCGTGGTCCTGCTGATCCTGGCGCTGCCGTTCATCATCCTCGGCGCGGTCGTCGCGGCGGAGTTCTTCCTGCTCCTGCTGCTCCTTCCGTTCGCCGCCCTCGCTCGCGTGCTGTTCAGCAAGAGCTGGACCGTCGAGGCGCGTCGGGGCTTCGAGATCGCCTGGGACGCCCCGGCCGGGGACTGGCAGGCCAGCGGGATCAAGATCCACGAGATCGCCGATGCGATCCGCCAGGGCAACCTCCCGCCGGGCCGCCGGCCCGCCGGTGACGCTGTCGCTCGCGAAGGTGCGTGACCTGACCGGCCGCGTGGCCACGGGCGCGGATGTGACCTTCAGCCGTTCATCCGGCGTACACCCGCGCACGACGTCCTGATCAGGATCGAGCAACATCGCGCGCGCACGCTGCAGGCATGCGCATCGCTCTGGTGACCGAGTCCTTCTACCCGGCGGTCGACTCCTCGACGACCACGCTCAAGGCGACGGCCGACCGGCTGGTCGACCTGGGCCACGAGGTCGGGATCATCGCGCCGGGGCCCGGCTTGGCGACGTACCGCAACGCCCGGGTGGTCCGGGTCCGGCCGCTCGAGCCGGCCGGGCCCCAGGTCAAGGCGGCCCTCGAGGCGTTCGCCCCCGACCTGGTGCAGGCCCACTCCCCCCGCGGCGTCGGCCGCAAGGCGCTCAAGCACGCACGGAGGATGGGCATCGCCACCGTCGTCGTCGAGCAGTCCCCCGTCCTCGACCTGGCCGCCGACTATTGGCGCGCCAAGGTCGCCGGTCGGGCGGACCGGCTCCTGGTCACCTCGCCCTGGATGGTCGAGCGCGCGGCCGAGCTGGGCGTCGCGGCGGAGCTGTGGCTGCCGGGCGTCGACCCTCTCGCGTTCCACCCGGGCCTGCGCGACTCCTGGCTGCACGCCTCGTGGTCGCGCGCGAAGTCTGCGGACCGGCCGCAGACCGTGGTCGGCTACGTCGGCGGCCTCCACAAGCGCCACGGCGTACGTCGCCTCGCCGAGCTGGCCGACCTGAGCGACACCCGTGTCGTGGTGATCGGTGACGGACCCGAGCGCGACTGGCTCGCCAAGCGGCTGCCCGGCGCCAAGCTGACCGGCCCCCTGCAGACCGGCGACCTCACCGTCGCCCTGCCGACCCTCGACGTCCTGGTGCACCCGGGCGAGCAGGAGACCGACTGCCACGTCCTGCGCGAGGCCGCCGCGTCCGGCGTACCGGTCGTCGCCGCGCGTGCCGGCGGTGCGCCCAGCGTCGTCGAGCACCTGCAGACCGGCCTGCTCTTCGACCCCGAGAGGAAGCGCGACCTCGTCCGCGCTGTCGCCGCGCTGGCCGCTGATCCACAGCGCTCCCTGATGGGCGCGCACGCCCGCGAGGTGTCGCTGCGGCGCACGTGGGCCGACGCGGTCGACGAGCTCGTCGCGCGGCACCCGGTGCCGATCACGGCCTGAACCAGCTCGATAAGGGTCGCCTAACGTGCATATCTCACATGGGCAGTGGGAACTACTCGGCGGTAGCGGGAGTAGCGTGACCCCCCGTGGCAACGACGACGACGCGACCCCCGTTGGTGAAGGGCAGGAGCGCAGCCCGCTCCACCATCTTCATCAAGCTCCTGATGGCCGTGAGCGGCCTCCTGTTCATCGGCTTCGTGCTGGCGCACATGTACGGCAACCTCCACGCCTTCCAGGGCGAGGAAGCCTTCAACGGCTATGCCGACCACCTGCGCACGATCGGTGAACCCTTCCTCCCGTACAGCGGCCTGCTGTGGATCCTGCGCGTCGGCCTGATCGCCGCCCTGGTGATCCACGTCGGCTGCGCGATCCACCTGACGGTGAAGGCCCGCAAGGCCCGCCCGCAGGCGTACGCCGTGAAGAAGAACCGGGGCTCCTCGCTCTCCTCGCGCACCATGCGCTGGGGCGGCCTGACCATCTTCTTGTTCCTGGTGTGGCACCTGCTCAACTTCACGATCGTCAAGATCGACCCGAAGAACGGTCACACCGGCGGCGACAACCCGTACCACCTGCTGGTCGACTCCTTCGGCACCTGGTGGATCACCGTGATCTACCTGCTGGCGATGCTGGCCCTGGCCATGCACCTCCACCACGGCACCTGGAGCGCGCTGCAGACGCTCGGCCTGACCAACTCCGCCAAGGCACGCGCTCGCGCGAAGGCTGCGGGCTGGCTCGTCGCGGTGGTCATCGCCGGCGGCTTCTCGCTGGTCCCGATCTTCACGCTCGCCGGCGTCATCGACTGAAAGGCCTGAGACACCATGGCTGCAGGAACCCATTACCTCCCGGGGCTGTCCCCGACCAACAAGGCCTCCGAGCAGAAGTCCGACGACGCCGCCGGCTACTACACGCTCGGTGACAAGCTCGTCGACGACAAGGCCCCCACTGGCCCGATCGCGGAGCGCTGGACCATCCGCAAGTTCGAGAACCGCCTGGTCAACCCGGCCAACCGCCGCAAGCTCGACATCATCATCGTCGGCACCGGCCTGGCCGGCGGCGCTGCCGCTGCCACGCTCGGCGAGGCCGGCTACAACGTGAAGTCGTTCTGCTACCAGGACTCCCCGCGTCGCGCGCACTCGATCGCCGCGCAAGGCGGCATCAACGCCGCCAAGAACTACAAGGGCGACGGCGACTCGACGTACCGCCTCTTCTACGACACCGTGAAGGGCGGCGACTACCGCTCGCGCGAGTCGAACGTCTACCGCCTCGCCGAGGAGTCGGCGAACATCATCGACCAGTGCGTCGCGCAGGGCGTCCCCTTCGCCCGCGAGTACGGCGGCCTCCTCGACAACCGCTCCTTCGGTGGCGTCCAGGTCTCGCGCACGTTCTACGCCCGCGGCCAGACCGGTCAGCAGCTGCTGCTCGGCGCCTACCAGGCCATGGAGCGCCAGATCGCGGCCGGCACCGTCGAGGCGTTCACGCGCCACGAGATGCTGGAACTCATCGTCGCCGACGACAGCACCGGAACTCCTCGGGCCCGCGGCATCATCACGCGCGACATGGTCACCGGCGCCATCGACACCCACCTGGCCGACGTCGTCGTGCTGGCCTCGGGTGGCTACGGCAACGTCTTCTACCTGTCCACCAACGCGATGGGCTCGAACGTCACCGCCGCGTGGCGCGCGCACCGCAAGGGCGCCTACATGGCCAACCCCTGCTACACGCAGATCCACCCGACCTGCATCCCGGTCACGGGCGGTCACCAGTCCAAGCTGACCCTGATGTCGGAGTCGCTGCGCAACGACGGCCGCATCTGGGTGCCCAAGAACGTCGCCGACTGCGAGAAGGACCCGCGCGAGATCCCCGAGGAGGACCGCGACTTCTTCCTGGAGCGCATCTACCCCTCCTTCGGCAACCTGGTCCCCCGCGACATCGCCTCGCGTGCAGCCAAGTACATGTGCGACGAGGGTCGCGGCGTCGGACCCGAGATCGAGGAGATCCAGCCCGACGGGACGACCAAGAAGGTCCGCCGCGGCGTCTACCTCGACCTCACCGACGCGATCGCGCGGATGGGCAAGGAGGCCGTCGAGGAGAAGTACGACAACCTCCTCGACATGTACGAGCGGATCACCGGTGAGAACCCGTACGAGCTGCCGATGCGCATCTACCCGGCCGTCCACTACGTCATGGGCGGCCTGTGGGTGAACTACGAGCTGCAGACCAACATCACCGGTCTGTTCTGCACGGGTGAGGCCAACTTCTCCGACCACGGCGCCAACCGCCTCGGTGCCTCGGCGCTGATGCAGGGTCTGGCCGACGGCTACTTCGTCCTTCCGAACACCATCCGCGAGTACATCGCCGACGGCCCGTTCGAGGAGATCAGCGAGGACCACCCGGCCGTCGTCGAGGCACGCAAGTCCGTCGAGGAGCGCGTCGCGAAGTTCATGTCGATCAACGGCACCCGCTCGGTCGAGAGCTACCACAAGGAGCTCGGCTCGATCATGTGGGAGTACTGCGGCATGGACCGTCGCGAGGAGGGCCTCAAGACCGCGATCCAGAAGATCCGCGACCTGCGCGCCGACTTCTGGACCAACGTCAAGGTGCTCGGCTCCCCCGACTCGCTCAACCAGGACCTCGAGAAGGCCGGCCGCGTCGCCGACTTCCTCGAGCTGGGTGAGCTCATGTGCATCGACGCGCTCAACCGGCGCGAGTCCTGCGGCGGCCACTTCCGCGGCGAGTCGCAGACCGAGGACGGCGAGGCGCTGCGCCACGACGACGAGTTCGCCTATGTCGCCGCGTGGGAGTGGGGTGGCGACTCCAACGAGGGTGGTCAGCCGGTCCTGCACAAGGAAGACCTGATCTACACGGCCATCGAGATGAAGCAGAGGTCCTACAAGTGAAGCTCACGCTCAAGATCTGGCGCCAGGCCGGCCCCGAGGCCAAGGGCGCGCTCCAGACCTACCAGCTCGACGGCGTCTCGTCGGACATGTCCTTCCTGGAGATGCTCGACCTGCTCAACGAGCAGCTGGTCACCGGCGGCGAGGAGCCGGTCGCGTTCGACCACGACTGTCGCGAGGGCATCTGCGGCATGTGCTCGCTGATGATCAACGGTCAGGCGCACGGCCCCGAGGTCACCACGACCTGCCAGCTGCACATGCGGTCCTTCAAGGACGGCGAGACGATCACCGTCGAGCCGTGGCGCTCGGGCTCGTTCCCGCTGATCAAGGACCTCATCGTCGACCGCTCGGCCTTCGACCGGATCATCCAGTCGGGTGGCTACATCTCGGCGAACACCGGCTCGGCCCCCGAGGCCAACTCGGTGCCGGCGCCGCGCGACAAGGCCATGCGCGCCTTCAACGTGGCGACCTGCATCGGCTGCGGCGCCTGCGTCGCGGCGTGCCCCAACGGGTCGGCCTCGCTGTTCCTCGGCGCCAAGATCACCCACCTGGGTGAGCTGCCCCAGGGCCAGCCCGAGCGCTGGTCGCGCGTGGCCGACATGGTCGGTCAGCACGACCACGAGGGCTTCGGTGGCTGCACCAACATCGGTGAGTGCGCGGCCGCGTGCCCCAAGGAGATCCCGTTGGACGTCATCGCCCAGCTCAACAAGGACCTCCGCACCGCGATGGCCCACGGTCACTGACAACCGTCCGAAAGGCCGCTCCCGCCACGGCGGGGGCGGCCTTTCCGCTATTTTCCGGGAGTGAGCGCGAGCCTGATCCGAGCATGGGTGCACGAGCGCCGTGCCGTGAGCATGCGCCGGTGGATGCTCGAGTTCGACGATGCCGAGACCGAGACGTCGTTCATCAGGTACGACGACGAGAACGGGCTGCGCGGCGTACCGTTCGCGCGCAGCATCGGTGTCGCCTTCACCGTCGTCTACGGCGGCATCGACGTGCTGGTCATCAACCATGGCCTCCTCTGGGCCGCCCTCACCCGTCTGTGCGTGGTGATCGCCTTCTGCGTCGCCGGCATCCTCCTCGCGCGCTGGAAGCCCGCACGCGACCACCTGCAGATCGGCTCGAGCCTGCTGCTCAGCGTGGTGCTGGTCGCGCTCGGCCCCGTGATCGGCCGGATCTCCGACCTGCCGTGGGAGTACCTCCAGACCTCGGCCACCGTCACCTTCCTCGGTGGGATCGGCCTGCTGCGGATGCGGATGCACGCCTCGATCGCCGTCGCTCTCGCGTACGCCGGTGTTTGCCTGTCCCTGCCGGGCGCGCTGCACAGCGTCGACGACCTCGGCCGGACCATCGCGCCGATGGCCGGGCTGACCTCGATCGGCCTGCTGATCGCCTATGCGCTGGAGCTGCTGCGTCGTACGGACTTCCAGGGCCAGCGCGAGGTCGAGCGGGAGCGCGAGCGATCGGAGGCGATCCTGCACAACGTGCTGCCCGTGTCGATCGCCGACCGGCTGCGGGGCGGCGAGACCGCGATCGCCGACTCGGCCTCGGACGTCAGCGTGCTGTTCTCCGACATCGTCGGCTTCACGCGGGTCTCCGAGTCGTTGCCGCCCGAGGAGCTGGTGCGCCTGCTGGATGCGATGTTCCGCGCGTTCGACGCGCTCTGCGACCAGCGCGGCATCGAGAAGATCAAGACCGTCGGCGATGCCTACATGGCCGTCGCCGGACTCCCCCTTCCCGACCCGGACCACGCCGCGTCGCTGGCCGAGCTGGCCCTGGACATGCAGCGCACGCTCGCGCGGCTCTCGCACGACTGGCCCTCCCCCATCGCGATGCGGATCGGCATCGCGTCGGGACCGGTCGTCGCCGGCGTGATCGGGCAGCGCAAGTTCACCTACGACCTGTGGGGTGACACGGTGAACACCGCGAGCCGGATGGAGTCCAGCGGACGCCCCCACCGGATCCAGGTCTCGCAGGCCACGCACGACCTGCTCGAGGGCCGCTACGCGTTCAGCGAGCCTCAGGTCGTCGACGTGAAGGGCAAGGGCCCGATGACGACGTACTTCCTGCTCGGTCGGCTCGTCGGCAGCTGACCGGTCGTCCGCCGGCGTACGGTCAGGCCGACCTGGAGCCGCGGAGCACGCGCACGCCCCAGACCAGGAAGACCAGTCCCAGGATCATGTTGATGATGATCAGCACGGTGTGGGCGGCGTAGTAGCCGTGCGGCTCGGGCGTCCCCTTGGCGTGCTCGTCGAGCAGGGCCTTGATGAAGCGGCCCCAGATCACGAAGCTCCAGATCGCCACGCCGACCAGGAACCAGCCGTGCTTCCTGCCGATGGTCATCGGTCCTTCTTCCTGTTGATCAGCACGACGGCCGCGAGCATGGCGCCGGCGCCCGCGAGGGCGCCGCGGGCCTGGTCGGTGAGTTGCCGTTTGGTGCCAAACGACAGTTCTTCGGGCCGATCCGCTGCGGTTTGTGCCCAAACCGCAGCCCTTTCGGCATCCGCAGCATCGATCCGCTGGGCCTCAGCGGCGTCGGAGGTGTGGGCCCAGGCGGCGGCGTACAGGGTCACCTGGGAGAAGTAGTTGATCCAGACCAGCAGGATCAGCGCGATGCCGAAGGCCTGGGCGGCGGGCTGGTGGGCGGTCGCGCCGAGGAGCAGCGCCGAGAGCTGCTTGAGGACCTCGAAGCCGACAGCGGCCAGCAGCGCGCCCCTCCACAGCTCGCGCTGCGGGACCCGGGGCCGGGCGAGCAGCACGAACATCAGGAAGAACATGAGGACGCCGGCCGCGACGCCGGCCGCGATCGCGATGATCGCCACCAGCCAGGAGAGGCCCCCACCGAGGCCGGCCCAGTCGAGCAGCTGGCCGGAGAAGTGCGTGATCAGGCCGGAGAGGGCGACGCCGAGCAGGAGGACGGCGCCCAGCACCACGAGCGCCGAGAGGTCGCGCAGCTTGCCGACGATGAAGTTGGGCCGCTCGGCGGGAGGCTCGTCGAACACCGTGATCAGCGCGGTCCGGAGCGCGGAGAGCCAGCCCAGGCCGGCGTACAGGACGCCGAGGAGGCCGAACAGGCCGGCGGCTCCCGCGGCGTGCTGGATGTCGGTGAGCGAGAGCTGGTTCTGGCCGTTGCCGATCAGCCCCGGCAGCACCGTGGTGATCGCCTTGACGAGGGTGTCCTGAGCGTTCGGCCAGGCCTTCGCGATGACACCGACCGCGGTGAAGGCGAGCAGCAGGACGGGGAAGACCGAGAGGAAGCCGAAGTACGTCGTACCGGCGGCCTGCTGGCTCCCACCGACCGAGCCGTAGTGCTTGACGGTCCGGATCAGGTGGTCGAGCACCGGTGGGCGGGACATCCTCAGCCCGCCAGACCGAACTTCTGCGTGGGCACCCAGCCGGCCGCGCCGCGATGGACGTAGAGGTGGAACTCGGCCACGTCGAAGATGCACTCGAAGTCGGACAGGTCGGCGAACGCCCGGTCCAGCAGCTCGTCGCTCACCTGGTGGGCCACGGTCACGTGCGGGTGGTAGGGCCACTCGACGTCGACGGCCAGCGGGCCGCGGCGTACGGCGGCCGCGAGCTCCTCGCACTGCGAGATGCCCTCGACCAGGCTGGCGAACACGACCGGCGACACGGGTCGGAAGGTACCCGTCCCGCGCAGATGTACGCCGAAGGGTGCGACCTGCTCGGCGGCCGCGCTGAGGTGCGCGGTGATGTCGGTGAGGTCGCGCGGGACGACCGTCGGCGGAATCAGCGTGATGTGGGTGGGCACGCCGAGCGCGGTCGGGTCGCCGATCTCGATGCGGTACTCCTGCAGCTGGGTCGCCCACGGCTCGGGGATCGCGATCGCGACACCGATCGTCGCGGTCTCCTCCGCCGAGTCGGGTGCCCCGTTGCGGAACGAGGTCATCGCGCGGTCGGCCCCGTGCTCGCCGGGGCCACGAAACCGATCCGCTGGTAGACGTCGCGCAGCGTCGCCTCGGCGACCGGCGCGGCCTGCTCGGCACCCTTGGCCATGACCTGCATCAGGTAGTCCTGGTCGTCGAGCAGCTCGAGCGTCTTGTCGCGGAACGGCGTGACGTAGCTGGTGACGACCTCGGCGAGGTCGCCCTTGAGCACGCCGTACCCCTTGCCGGCGTACTGCTCCTCGAGCGCGCTGATCGGCTCGCCACCGAGGGCGGACAGCAGGGACAGCAGGTTGCTGATGCCCGGCTTGCTCTCGGGGTCGTAGCGGATCTCGCCGTCGGAGTCGGTGACCGCGCTCTTGATCTTCTTGGCGGTGACCTTGGGGTCGTCGAGCATCTCGATGATGCCGTTGGGCGCCGAGCCCGACTTCGACATCTTCTTGGTCGGCTCCTGCAGGTCGTAGATCTTCGCGGTCGACTTGAGGATGTACGGCTCGGGCAGCCGGAAGGTCTTCTTGAACCGGCTGTTGAAGCGCTGCGCGAGGTCCCGGGTCAGCTCGAGGTGCTGGCGCTGGTCCTCGCCGACCGGTACGTAGTGGGGCCGGTAGAGCAGGATGTCGGCCGCCATCAGGATCGGGTAGGTGAACAGGCCGACGCTGGCCGCGCCCTCGCCGCCCTTGGCCGACTTGTCCTTGAACTGGGTCATCCGGCGCGCCTCGCCGAAGCCCGTGATGCCGTTGAGCACCCACGCCAGCTGGGCGTGCGCGGGGATGTGGCTCTGGACGAAGATCGCCGACTTGGCGGGGTCGACGCCGGCCGCCAGCAGCTGCGCGACCGAGCGCAGCGTGCGCTCGCGCAGCAGCTTGGGGTCCCACTCGACGGTGATCGCGTGCTGGTCGGCGATGAAGAAGAACGGCTGGTAGTCGGCCTGCAGGACCTGCCAGTTGCGCACGGCACCGAGGTAGTTGCCCAGGTGGTAGCTGTCGGCGGTCGGCTGGATGCCGGAGAGCACGCGCGGGCGAGCGGTCCCCTCGGGCGTGGCCGGCTGCCCGGGTGCCGTCTCCGGCACGGGCGGCTGCGCGGTCGTGGCGGACATGCCCCGATTCTGTCAGGCGACCGTGCGTCGGAGGGAGATGGGTCCGCCGTCCTTGGGGAACGGCAGCGAGTGGTTGTCGAGCGGAGCGACGTACGCCGGATCGACGCTCCACTCGTAGCCGCGCAGCAGCCGGTGGAGGATCGACTTGACCTCGAGGCCGCCGAAGTACAGCCCGATGCACTTGTGCACTCCCCCGCCGAACGGCTCCCAGGCCATCCGGTGGGACTTGTCCTCACGACGCTCGGCGCTGAAGCGGTCGGGGTCGAAGGACTCCGGCGCGGTCCACAGCGAGGGCATCAGGTGGGAGAACTGGACCCCGACCATGACCGGGGTGTCGGCGGGGATGCGCACGCCGGCGACGACCGTCTCCTTGACCGTGCGCCGCGCCAGGACGGGCACCGGGGCACGCAGCCGCAGGCTCTCCTTCATGACCAGGTCGAGGGCGACGAGACCCTCGAGGTCCGCCAGCGTCGGGTTCTCACCGAGCGCCAGCGACTCCTCGCGGCACCGCTGCTGCCAGTCGGGGTGCTGGCCGAGGTGCTGCAGCATCGTGCTCGTGGTGATGGTCGAGGTGTCGTGCGCGGCCATCATCAGGAAGATCATGTGGTTGATGACGTCCTGGTCGCTGAACCGCTCACCCTCCTCGGACTCGATGTGGCACAGCACCGAGAAGAAGTCGTCGGTGGCGTGCGCGCGCTTCTCGGGCAGGTAGCCGCGCAGGAAGTCCTCGAGCACCCTCCGCCCGCGGAATGCACGGCCCCAACGGGTGAACGGCACGTCGGCGCGCACCCATCCGGTGGCCGCCTGGACGCAGGCGATGAAGGCACGGTTGACGCGGGCCATCTCGGCGAGGCTGGTGTGGTCGGCGCCGCCCATGAAGATGTCGGCCGCGATGTCCAGGGTCAGCTGCTTGAGGGCCGGATAGGTCCGGAAGGCCGGGTCGGGCCGCCAGTCGGCGAGGCCGCGCTCGACGGCCGGCTGCATCCGCGAGGCGTACGCCGTGAGCCGGTCGCGGGTGAACGCCTCCTGCATGATCCGGCGGTGCACGTGGTGCTCCTCGAAGTCGAGCAGCATGAGCCCGCGGTTGAAGAACGGGCCGACCATCCGGCCCCAGCCGGGGCCGCTGGCGAACGCCTTCTCACCGTTGCGCAAGGCCGCCTCGCACGCGTCCGGGCCGAGCAGGATCACGCCCTGCTCGCCGAGGTAGGGGAACGGCGAGACCGGGCCGTAGGTGTCCCACTGGTGCCGGAACAGCGCCATCGGGTCTCGGGCGTAGTCGAGGATCCGCCCGGCCCACGGCAGCCCGCGGTCGCCCCTGACCGGTCGGGGGAGGTCGCGGACGTCGCTCGACACCTGGGTCATGACCTCAGGATGATTCAGGAAGGACACCCTGTCAACCTTCTCTTTCCCCGTCCCCTCTGACAGGGTGGGACGCATGGCAGTGCAGTCGGGCGTGTATCGCGGCGTCGCCGCGGAGGACCGTGCGGCCGAGCGTCGCGAGCGTCTCCTCGAGGCCACGCTCGAGGTGTGGGCCGACCCGGGTCGGCGTACGACGATGACAGCGGTGTGCGCGGAGGCCGGGCTCACCGAGCGGTACTTCTACGAGAGCTTCAGCGGCCTGGACGAGGCGCTGCGGGCGGTCCTCGACGCGGTCGCCGAGGAGATCGAGACCACCACCCAGGCCGCTTCGGACGCCGCCGGCGACGACCCGGTCGAACGCACCCGCGCCACCATGGCGACCTTCGTGGCCCTGCTCGAGGCCGACCGTCGCAAGGGCCGCGTGACGATCATCGAGGCCGGCGCGATGCCCGGGCTGCGCGACCGCCGGACCCAGCTGCTGCGCCACTTCGCGCACCGCGTCGCCGAGCAGGCCCCGGCCTGGCTCGACCGCACCGACCGCGACGAGACCGAGAACGAGCTCGCCGGTCTGCTGTTCATCGGCGGCATGGCCGAGCTGATCACCGCCTGGCTCGAGGGTGCCGTCCAGGTCACCGCGGACCAGCTCGTCGAGGCCGCCGTTCACGGGTTCCTCAAGCTCTACGGCTGAGCGACGACCTCGGTGGTCGAGCCTGCTTCGGTGGTCGAGCCTGCTTCGGTGGTCGAGCCTGTCGAGACCCTCCGGTGCAGGCTCACCGAGACCAGCAGGATCACCACACCGAGCACGGCGAGCACGACACCGACCAGGGCGGGCGCGCGGTAGCCGTGCCCGGCGGCGATCACGATGCCGCCCAACCAGGCGCCGAGCGCGTTGGCGACGTTGAGTGCGGCATGGTTCATCGCTGCGCCGAGCGTGACGGAGTCGCCGGCGACGTCCATCAGCCGCAGCTGCAGGTTGATCACCAGCACCGATCCCCCGGCGGTCACCAGGAACGCGACGGGCAGCAGCCACCAGCCGGCCGGGGCGACGAAGTAGTAGGCGAGCAGGAAGACCGCCGAGGCGATCCCTCCGCCGAGAAGGCTCTTGAAGACCGACACCGCCGCGAGCTCGCCCGCGATCCACGTGCCGGCCACCATGCCCAGCCCGAGCGCGAGCACGAAGACCGGCACTGCGCCGAGGCCGAGCCCACCCACGACGGTGACCGTCTTGGCGACGTACGAGTAGACCGCGAAGAGGCCGCCGAAGCCGACCGCGCCCGCCGCGAGCGTCAGCCACACCTGGGCGCTGCCGAAGAAGGCACGCGCCTCCCGGCGGCCGCTCGCCCCGCTGTCGCCGGGGACGCTGGGGACGACCGCGAGGATCCCGGCGACCGTGATGGCGCCGAGGGCGGCCGCGGCGAGGTACGTCGCCCGCCAGCCCGCATGCTGCCCGAGCCAGGTCGCCGCGGGGACGCCCGCCACGTTGGCGACGCTCAGGCCGAGCATCACGCTGGCCACGGCCCGCCCGCGCCGCTCACGGCTGACCAGGCCGGCGGCGACCAGGCTGGCGACGCCGAAGTACGCGCCATGCGGCAGGCCGTCCAGGAACCGGGCGACGAGCAGCACCGCGTAGCTGGGCGCCGCGGCGCTGAGCAGGTTGAAGCCGGCATACGCCGCCATCAGGGCGACCAGCGTCGCCCGGCGCGGCAGCGCGGCACCGAAGAACGCGAACAGGGGTACGCCGACGACGACACCGAGCGCATAGGCGCTGATGGCGTGGCCGGCGTCCGGCACGGACACGTGCACGCCGTCGGCGATCTCCGGGAGCACGCCCATCGTCACGAACTCGGTGGTGCCGATCGTGAAGCCGCCGACCGCCAGTGCCAGGATCGCGATGGCCGGGTGGCGGGAATGAGGACTCACGGACTCCGCAACCATCGATGGCCGTCAGATGTTCCGGATCAGCCCCACCAGAACGACGCTGCGATGACGATGTAGACGCCGATCAGCGAGGCGCCCTCGAGCCAGTTGGACTCGCCGTCGACGGTGATGACGACGGCGATCAGCACCGACACGAAGACCGCGACCACCAGGGCGAGGGGGAACACCAGGGTGAGCACGGTGAAGCCGAGCAGGCTGGACAGGATCACCAGCACCGGCGCCAGGACGAGCGCGATCTGCAACGGGCTGTTGATGATGATCTGGAAGGCGTACTCGCTCTGGTTGCGCGCGGCGAGCTGGAGGCCGACGACGTTCTCGATGGCGTTGCCGGCGATGGCGACGACGACCAGGCCGGCGAAGGTGTCGCTGATGTGGAACGACTGCATCGCGGGGGTGAGCGCGGCGACGAACCAGTCCGAGACGAAGGCTGCGAGCAGACCGGCCGCCGCGAGCATGCCGACGGCGAGCCAGATCGGCCAGCGCGGCGCGTCGTGCTCCGTGGTGTCGTGGCCGCTCATGCCCGTCGTGTCGTCCTTGCGCAGCGAGGCGGGCAGCGAGCAGGCGAAGAGCGCGAGCAGCACCACCGAGGCGATGATCGACAGCGTCTGCTCGTGGGCGCCCGCGCCACCGCCGGTGGCGTTGTCGGAGATGCGCGCGGTGATCGTCGGGAAGATCAGCGCGATGGTCGCGACGATCATCATCACCGAGATGCTCCGTGCGCGGCCGGAGTCGATGCGCTGCGATCCGTGCTTGATGCCGCCGACGAGGAACGCCAGGCCCATGACCAGCAGCAGGTTGGACAGGATCGAGCCGATGAGTGCCGCACGGACGACGTCGACCATGCCCGACTTCAGGGCGAACAGGCAGATGAACAGCTCGGGCAGGTTGCCCAGGGCGCTCTGGAGCACGCCGGTGGCCCCGGGCCCGAACCGGTCGCCGAGCTGCTCGACCGAGCGGCCGACGAGGCTCGCCAGCAGCGCGACCGCCACGGCCGAGAGCACGAAGGAGAGCCAGCCGACCCAGTGGGCGTAGTGCGCGACGCCCGCGAGGACGGTCGCCATACCGCCTCCCCCGAGGATCACGAGGTCGCTGGGGACGAAGGTCTTGGTCTCGCTGGCCGGAGCCGTGGTCGCCGAGTTCACGGCAAGGAACCTAGCTCAGCTCGGGCGCACGGTGACAGTGATGGTGGTGGCACCGGGGTCCTGGGCGACGACGAGGACCGGCGCATCGGCCGGTGACACGACGTGGCCGCCGGAGGCCGAGGCCCGGTAGCCGCTCGGGTAGACGAAGGCGGGTGTGGAGATCCGGGTGCGGGCGCCGGCGGCGTACGTCTGCGCGGTGCCGTAGCGCGTGGTCGTCCAGCTCGCCGTGAACACGGAGGTGTCGCGGTCGAAGTGGTAGCCGGTCGGGGTGCCCGCGGTCAGCTCGGGGTAAGGCGTGACGAGGGCGCGCAGCTTGCCCTCGTCGACGTTGGCCCCGGTCGGCGGCTTCGTGGCGTCGAGGACGAGCGCCTGCTCGTCGCCCGGTCCGGTCGTGGTCGGATCGTCGCAGCCGCAGAACGCCCAGTACTGCCAGCCGGTCATGTTCTTCTCGGCCAGGTCGGCGACGCCGGTGAGGGTCGGCCCGTCCTTGGTGGCGCCGAACTCCGTCAGCAGCGGGACCGCCCCCGTCGCCCGGGTGTTGGCCGCTGCGTTACGCCAGACGATGCCGTCGGTGACGGTGCAGACGAGCGTGCCGAGCGGTCCGGTCGAGGAGCCGACCTCGGCGGTCACGCAGTAGTCGTGGAAGGAGAACCCGAGGTTGGTGCCCGTCGGCCGCACCGTCGTGTTGACGCCGTCGGCGAAGAGGGTGCTCGGCTCGTAGTAGACCGGCGTCACCGGGTCGACGCGACGGATCGCATCGATCACCTTCTGCTCCGCGCGCTGCAGCTGGCGGTCGAGCAGCGGGCAGCCGAGCGGGATGCAGGTCGCGTAGAGCGTGCCCGGCCACGGCTCGTTGAACAGGTCGAGCCCCATCACGCCGGGAGTGCCGCGGAGGTACGCCGCGACGTGGGCCCACGCGCCGGCGTACCTCTCCTGTAGGCCGACGCCACCGGGGCCCGGGGCGTCGGCGTAGAAGCTGTCGAAGGCCCGGTTGGTCGCGAGGTTGGCGAAGTAGTTGCCGGGGAAGCCGGCCGCGGGGACGTTCGGCACCCCGCCGTCGAGCACGGCCCAGTCAGGTGCGCCCTCTCCCTGGAACTTCTCGTTCCACATGTCCTGGTGGAAGTCGACGAGCGTCGAGATGCCGTAGGAGTCGAGCATCGCGACCTCGCGCCGGATCTCGGAGAGGTAGGCGTCGTCGTACGCGCCCGGCTTCGGCTCGACGGCCTTCCAGATGAGACCGAGGCGCACGCTGGTGAAGCCGAGGCTGCGCAACCAGGCGGCGTCCTGCGCGTCGAAGCCGGCCGCCGCGGCCGTGTACGGCGGCCGCTTGTAGACCATGTTCACGCCGTGGGTGATCACCACCCGGCCATCCGGCGCCGTCGCGAAGTGCCCGTGGGTGGACGGTCGCGGCGCCGGCGAGGTCACGGCCTGGGACGGACCGCTCGGCATCAGGGCACCGGCCGCCAGCGCCACGGCGGCGGCCACAAACGAGAACCTGTTCCAGCTGCCCATGATGGAGCAACGAAACCGCTCTTGAGGGGCTACGTCAACGGTCCGCCATCCGGGGTGCCGTCGACGTCCTTGCATGCCTGCAAGCGAGGGCTCGACGACGCACTTGCATGCATGCAAGCAAGGAGCCCGACCACCCACTTGCATGCATGCAAGCAAGGAGCCCGACCACCCACTTGCATGCATGCAAGCAAGGAGCTGGCGACCACCTCATCCGGCGAGGTGACCCCACTCGGCAGCGAGGTCGCCCCACGGACCGATCGCGGCGACCCGGCCGTCGACGAGCACCACGACGCGGTCGGCCTGCGCGAGGGCCGCGCGTTTGGAGGTCGCGCCGATGACCGTGGCGTTGCGCTCTCGGAGCGCGGTCCACAGCTCGATCTCGGTCGCGGCGTCGAGCGCACTCGACACGTCGTCGGCGAGCAGCAGCTCGGCTTCGGTGGCCAGCGCGCGGGCGAGGGCCAGGCGCTGGACCTGCCCACCGGAGAGACGTACGCCGCGGTGCCCGATGACCGCGTCGGGCCCACCGGCCTCAGCGACGTCCTCGGTCAGGCGCGCCGTCGACAGCGGCAGCGAGAGGTCTCGTGCGTGGCCGAGGCGGACGTTGTCGGCGAACGTCCCGGACAGCACCCGAGGAACCTGCGCGATGTGCGCGACCTGGCCGGGTCGGAGGAAGACCTCGGGATCGCTCACCTCCGATCCGTTCCAGCGCAGCGACCCGTCGTGGTCGATCAGCCCCGCCAGCGAGGACAGCAGCGAGGACTTGCCCGAGCCGATCTGGCCGACCAGCAGGACCAGCTCGCCCTTCTCGACCACCAGGTCCACCCCGGTCGCCCCGATCGTGCCGTCGTCGTGGATCGCCGTGTAGCCCGAGAGCGTGAGCCGGTCGAGCCGAACGCGGTCGGCGACCGGCGCGGCGGGTGCGTCGCCCGACACCAGGTCGATGCCGGCCGGCAGCGCCATCAGGTCGACACCACCGGCGTACCGCGAGGTCGCGCGCTGCCACGCCCGCGTGCCGGGCGCCTCGGTCACGACCGCGCCCGCGACCCGGCCGAACCAGTCGAAGCCGTTGACCGCGGTGGCCACCAGCAGGGCGGTCGCGATCCCCCACACGTCCGCGAGGTAGCACGCCCAGGCCGCGACGACGCCGACCTGGACCATCACGATCGGCACCCCGTCGAGGAACGCCTGCACCCGGTGCTCGAAGACGGCGGCCTCGACGCGGCCGTCATCGACCTGCCGCAGGTGCGCGTGCACCTGTGGCGTCCGGCCGGCCAGCTTGACCGTCCGCGCCGACTCGACCGCCGAGACGACGGCCCGCCCGAAGCGGGCCCGAGCCGCCGACGACCGCGCCGCCGAGCGCCCGGCGATCGGGCGCCCGACCGACGAGGCCAGAGCGCTCGCCGTCATCACGGCCAGCAGCACGGCACCAGCGAGCCAGGTCCCGCCGACGAGCATGGTGACCGCGGCGATCACCAGGCCGTTGACGAAGTCGACCCAACGGTCGGCGTACCTCGCGAACCGATCGGCGTCCATCGACCGCGCGACCACCTCACCCGGCGGGGTCCGCGGCAGCCGCCGCGTGCCGATCTGTCCGAGCAGCACCGACATCCGCACCCGGAGCATGACCTCGATCCACCAGCGCGGGTAGCGACGGATCGCGTCGGCCAGGACGTACGGCGCCGCGAACAGCCCGAGCACCAGGAGGCCGGCGTACAGCCCGACCGGCCGGCCGTCCTGCAGGCGCTGCACGATCTCGCCCCACACGAAGCCGGTCAGCGCTCCCAGCGGGCCGAAGACCGTGCCGCCGAGGAACAGCGGGATGGACACCGCTCCCCACCACGGCCGCACCAGCAGCGCCGACCAGGTCCCGCGGGCCAGCGACGGCCCGTCGCCGACGGCGGCCCGCGCGGGCGCCTCGCTCGTACGACGGCGCCCGCCCACCGACGCCTCCACGTCGGACTCGGCGCCGGCGCCGGCGCCGGCGCCGGCCACATCGTCGAACGTCGTCGTGTCGCTGGCCTCCAGCAGCCTGCGGAACGGCCCGTCCACGATCGCGAGCTCGTCGCGCGGGCCGTGCTGGACGACGCGCCCGTGGTCGAGGACGGCGACGGCCTCGGCGCGCTCGATGGTGCTGAGGCGGTGGGCGATGAGGATGCCGGTCCGGCCGCTGATCAGCCGATCGGCCGCCGCCACGACCCGCGCCTCGGTGACCGGGTCCATCCGGGCGGTGGCCTCGTCGAGGACGACCACCTGCACGTGACGCACGAGCAGGCGCGCGAAGGAGACCAGCTGCTCCTCGCCGGCCGAGAGGGTCGTGCCGCCGGGGCCGAGCAGGGTGTCGAGGCCCTCGGGCAGGCCGGCCACCCAGTCGACGAGGCCCAGCTCGTCGACCGCCGCCTCGATCTCCTCGCGCGGCACCGGCGCGAAGAGCGCGATGTTGTCCGCCAGCGTGCCGGCCAGGATCTCGGTGCGCTGGGTGACCACGCCGACCCGACGGCGCAGCTCGTGGAGGTCCAGCGTGGTGATGTCGGCGCCGCCGAGGAAGATCGTCCCGGGCGGGGGCTCCACCGCGCGCGAGAGCAGCGAGGCCAGCGTGGACTTGCCCGAGCCGGTGCGACCGACGAGGGCGAGGGTGTGCCCGGCCTCTACGTACAGGTCGATGTCGCGCAGGGCGAACGTCGACTCGTCGTAGGCGAAGTCGAGGTGGCGGATGCGCAGGTCGAGCGCGCCGGCGGGGACGTCCTCTCCCCCGATCGGCTCGGCCTCGACCGCCAGCAGCTGGCGCAGCCGCATCACCGCACCCACGCCGGCCTGGATGTCGGGGAGCTGGTGGGCGAGGTTGTGGATCTGGCCGACGAAGATCGAGGTGACCATGAAGAGCGTGACCAGCCGTGGCACACCGAGGTGGCCGCTGCTCGCCAGCGCCACCCCCGCGATCGCGGTGGCGGCGAGCAGGCCGTGCAGCAGCAGCCCGATCCGGACCGTGAGCCCGGCCTCGAGCCGGATCACCCGGGCGAACTTCTCGTGCACGTCGGACGACAGCTGCGCGAGGCGGCGTACGGCGAAGGCCTGACCCAGGCTCGTGCGCAGGTCGTCGCGCCCGGCGACGCCCTCCTCGAGGGCGGCCGCGTGGTCGGTCCAGGCGGCCTCCTCGACCACCTTGCGGCGCGCGATCTCGGCGAGCGGGCCGCGCATCACCACGAACGCGAGGACGCCGACGACGGGGAACATCACGAACGAGGGCCACCAGGTCAGGCCGGCCACGAGGTACATCGGCAGGACCGCGAAGGTCGTGCGCATCGCCATCCAGATCTGCGTGCGCAGCAGCGTGCCGACCTCGTGGGTGTCGTCGTCGACCCGGTCGAGGACCTCGCCGACGGCCTGCTCGGTCAGGTGGGCGAGCGGCTGGTGCAACGCAGCGCTCAGCAGGTCGCCACGCAGGCGACCCTCGGCCCGGTCGACCACACCTGCCCACACCACGCGACCGGTCGTGTCGATGATCGCGGCGCCGACGACGCAGACCGCGAGCCAGACCAGCAGCGTGCCGGTCGGGTGGTCGGCCACCCGACCGGCGACGACGGTGCCGAGGGCCTGGCCGAGGGCGGAGAGGGCGACGGCGGAGACGGCGAAGCCGGCGGCCGGCGTACGGAGCCGGCGCCAGTCCACACGGCGGCTGGGGTCAGGGTCGACGGGGGCCGGGATCGCCGGCGCGTCGGCCCGGGAGAGGGTCGAGGTCATCGTCCACCCAAGATAGGTTCCGGCACCGACACCCCGCCTTCGAATTTCCTCCCGGAAATGCGGACGACCCCCGGGGATCCCGGGGGTCGTCGTGGTCGCGACAGGCTCGACCAGCGAGGGTCAGAGCGAGGCCAGCGCCTCGTTCAGGGTGGCGGAGGGACGCATGACCGCGGAGGTCTTCTCGGCGTCCGGGTAGTAGTAGCCACCGATGTCGGCGGGCTTGCCCTGGACTGCGAGGAGCTCCTCGACGATCGTGGCCTCGTTCTCCCGCAGCGCGGCGGCCAGCGGCTTGAACACCTCGGCCAGCGCGGCGTCCTCGGTCTGCTTGGCCAGCTCCTCGGCCCAGTAGAGCGCGACGTAGAAGTGCGAGCCACGGTTGTCGATCGTGCCCAGCTTGCGACCCGGCGAGCGGTCCTCGTTGAGGAACGTCGCGGTGGCGGCGTCAAGGGTGTCGGCGAGGACCTTGGCACCCGCGACACCGGCCTGCTCGGCGTACTTCTCGAACGACGGGACCAGCGCGAAGAACTCACCGAGGGAGTCCCAGCGCAGGTAGTTCTCGTTGACGAGCTGCTCGACGTGCTTGGGCGCCGAGCCGCCGGCGCCGGTCTCGAACAGGCCACCGCCCGCGATCAGCGGGACGACGGAGAGCATCTTCGCCGACGTGCCGAGCTCGAGGATCGGGAACAGGTCGGTGTTGTAGTCACGCAGCACGTTGCCGGTCACCGAGATGGTGTCCTCGCCCTTGCGCATGCGCTCCAGCGAGTAGGAGCAGGCCAGTGCCGGGGCGAGGACCTTGATCTCCAGGCCCGACGTGTCGTGCTCGGGGAGGTAGGTGTTGATCTTCTTGATCAGCTCGGCGTCGTGCGCACGCGACTCGTCGAGCCAGAAGATGGCCGGCATGCCGGAGGCACGCGCACGGGTCACGGCGAGCTTGATCCAGTCCTGGACCGGGATGTCCTTGGTCTGGCAGGCACGCCAGATGTCCCCGGCCTCGACGTCGTGCTCGAGGAGCGCCTCACCGGCGGCGTTGAGGACGCGGACGGTGCCGGCCTCGGCGATCTCGAAGGTCTTGTTGTGCGAGCCGTACTCCTCGGCCGCCTGCGCCATCAGACCGACGTTGGGGACGGTGCCGATGGTGGCCGGGTCGAGCGGGCCGTGGGCCTTCACGTCGTCGAGGACGGCCTGGTAGACCCCGGCGTACGACGAGTCCGGGATGACCGCGAGCGTGTCGTCCTCTCCGCCGTCGGCGCCCCAGAGGCGGCCGCCGTTGCGGACCAGGGCCGGCATCGAGGCGTCGACGATGACGTCGGACGGCACGTGCAGGTTGGTGATGCCCTTGTCGGAGTTGGTGTAGGACAGACGCGGGCCGTTGGCCAGGCCGGCCTCGAAGGCAGCCTTGATCTCGGCGCCGTTGGGCAGCGCACCCAGGCCGGACAGGATCGAGCCGAGACCGTCGTTGGCCGAGAGGCCCGCGGCGGCGAGGTCGGCGCCGTACTTCTCGAAGACGTCCTTGAAGTAGGCGCGCACCACGTGGCCGAAGATGATCGGGTCGGAGACCTTCATCATCGTGGCCTTGAGGTGGACCGAGAAGAGCACGTCCTCGGCCTCGGCCTTCGCCAGGGCGTTGGCGAGGAAGGCGTCGAGGTTCGCGGCCGAGAGGTACGTCGCGTCGACGATCTCGCCGGCCAGGACCGGGAGGCTCTCGAGCAGGGTGATGTTCTTGCCCGAGGCCGTCTCGAGGACGATCGAGAGGGTGTCGTCCTGGGCGAGCGTCACGGACTTCTCGTTGGAGGCGAAGTCGTGGGCGCCCATCGTGGCCACGTTGGTCTTGGAGCCCTCGGCGAACGGCTTGTTCACGTGCGGGTGGCTCTTGGCGTAGTTCTTGACCGACAGCGGCGCGCGGCGGTCGGAGTTGCCCTCACGCAGGACCGGGTTGACCGCGGAGCCCTTGACCTTGTCGAACTTCGCCCGGATCGCCTTGGCCTCGTCGGTGTCGGCGTTCTCGGGGTAGTCGGGCACGTCGTACCCCTTGGCCTGCAGCTCGGCGATGGCCGCCTTGAGCTGCGGCACCGAGGCGGAGATGTTGGGGAGCTTGACGATGTTGGCCTCGGGCGTCTTGGCCAGCTCGCCGAGCTCGGTGAGCGCGTCGTCGGCGAGGCCGAACTGCGCGAGGATGCGGGCCGCGACGGAGATGTCACGGGTCTCGATCTGCACGCCGGCCTTGGCGGCGTACGCCTCGACGATCGGCAGGAAGGAGTACGTCGCCAGCAGCGGCGCCTCGTCGGTGTGGGTGTAGATGATGCTCGACATTGCGGTGCGTCGCTCCTCGATCGTTCAGCCTTGTGGGCATGCGATAACTCTTGACGTCAAGATATCTCATCGCCGGTCAGGGCCGAGCCTAGTGCCGGGTGTCCGGACGGTCCTAGGCTCAGTCCCGACCTGCAGGTTTCCGGGAACCACGACGAGGAGAGAAGCAACCTCATGACCCAAGCAGCAGCTGAAGCGGCCGTCCCCGCCGCTCCCACCCTGGTCCAGAAGCTCACCGCGGAGGCGGTCGGCACCTTCATCCTCGTGCTCATCGGCTGCGGTGCCGTCATGGGCTCCAGCCTCCTCCTGCTCCGCAGCGACGGCGGCGGCCCCGACGCCGCCTTCGTCGGCACGGTCGGCCTCGCCTTCGGCCTCGCCGTGCTGGTCTGCTCCTACGCCTTCGGCCGCATCTCCGGCGGCCACTTCAACCCGGCCGTCTCGCTCGGTGCCGCCATCAGCGGTCGCCTCTCGTGGGCCGAAGCGGGTCTGTACGCCGCCGCGCAGGTGCTCGGCGGCATCATCGCCGCGGTCGTCCTCTGGGTGACCTACCACGGCTTCTCCGGCTTCAAGTCGACCCAGTTCGGCCTCGGCGCGAACCACTTCGGCGGCGACTTCGGCATCCGTTGGTGGGGCGCCTTGATCATCGAGGCCGTGCTGACGGCGATCTTCCTGCTCGTCATCCTCGGTTCGACCGACAAGCGCAACCCGCACCTGGCGTTCGCCCCGGCCGCGATCGGCCTCGCCCTCGCCGGCATCCACTTCGTCGCGGTCCCGCTGACCGGCACGTCGGTCAACCCGGCGCGCTCGATCGGCGTCGCCCTCTTCTCCGGCAGCGACGCCATGAAGGACCTGTGGGTCTTCATCGTCGCGCCGCTCCTCGGTGGCGCCCTCGGCGGCCTGCTCTACCCGCTGCTCTTCGGCCGTGACGGCTCCGAGCTCAGCGGGGGCTTCGGCCTCGCCCACCGCGCGGCCCGTGCCAGCGACACGACCTTCACCCAGCAGTGGGGCCAGCCGGTCCCCGGCGCGCAGGCCGCCCCGGTCGCTCAGGCGGCGCCGCAGGCCCAGGCCACGCCCTACCAGGCGACCTCCTACAGCGCCCCGGCTGCGGCGGCCACCCCGGTCGCTGCCGAGCCGGCACCGGCTGCGGCGCCGATCATCCAGGACGGCTGGCAGTGGGACCCGGTGACGCAGCAGTGGATCCCGGCCCAGCAGCAACCGCCGGCGCCGGCCGCCGGCGAGCCGGGTCAGTGGGAGCCCGCTCCCCATGACAACGGTGGCGAGCACACCATCGTCCGCCCGCCGAACGGCTGACATTCGTTGGTTGAGTAGCCCGAGCCGCTAGGCGAGGGCGTATCGAAACCAATCGAGATCAAGAACGGGGCGGGTCCACACGGACCAGCCCCGTTCTGCCGTCCGCGACCAGGCCCAGGCCCGGTGCGAACGTCTCAGCACGAGCGGTCTCGCCCTCCACGACGAGCACCACGACGGCGTCGCGACTGCTGCCCAGCGGTGAGGACCACACGCGCTGGGTGTCGACCACGCTGCCCCGGACCTGGATCGTCCCAGCGGCCGCCATCGTGAAACCGTCCCCTCGACGCGGGTGCGCCGGCATGGCCAGCCCGGCGCCGACGCCGGTCCCGACCTGCCACTCCCCCGCGCGCCCGAACCACCAGACGTTCCCGGCCCGGTCCTGCGCGTAGTAGTCGGTGTGTGCCGCACTCCGCAGCGCCGTCGTGGCGACCCCCTCGATGACCGGGCCCTGCTGGGCGACGACCCTCGACACGCTCCCCACGCCCTCGGCGCGGTAGCTCCAGCGGGTGCCGACCGCGAGCGGGAACCACGGGTTGTCGACGACCTCGACGAAGTCGCCGGGCTGGGGCGAGGGCGTCGGGATGGCGAGCTGGTCGATCCCCGTCGGGACGTACGCCGACGCGTCCCCCGCGCAACCCGACACGAGTGCCCCCAGGGCGATGAGTGTGCCGGCCAGGGCCGCGCGACCCTGCCGACGCATGAGGACATTGTTACAGCGGGACACACGTCGTTTACGCCCGCGAGACCTTGCGGTGGTCAGGTCGGGCGCTGCTAGTTTCGCAGTGCCGGCCTCGAGGCGAGGCCGATCGTCTTCCCACAAGGAGTTCTCGTGAGCACCAGCCCGCTCAAGGTCGCCGTCACCGGCGCGGCCGGCCAGATCGGCTACAGCCTTCTCTTCCGTATCGCGAGCGGTGCCCTGGGCGGCGACCGCCCGATCCAGCTGCAGCTGCTGGAGATCGAGCCTGCGCTCAAGGCGCTCGAGGGTGTCGTCATGGAGCTCGACGACTGCGCGTTCCCGAACCTCGCCGGCGTCGAGATCGGCTCGGACCCGGAGAAGATCTTCGACGGTGTCAACCTCGCCCTGCTGGTCGGCGCGCGGCCGCGCGGTCCGGGCATGGAGCGCGGCGACCTGCTCTCCGCCAACGGCGCGATCTTCACCGCCCAGGGCAAGGCCCTCAACGCGGTCGCCGCCGACGACGTACGCATCGGTGTCACCGGCAACCCGGCCAACACCAACGCGCTGATCGCGATGACGAACGCCCCCGACATCCCCAACGAGCGGTTCTCGGCGCTCACGCGCCTGGACCACAACCGCGCCAAGTCGCAGCTCGCCGCCAAGACCGGCGCGAGCGTCAACGACATCAAGAAGATCACGATCTGGGGCAACCACTCGGCCACCCAGTACCCCGACCTCTTTCACGCCGAGGTCGCCGGCAAGAACGCCGCCGAGGTCGTGAACGACCAGGCCTGGGTCGAGGACTACTTCATCCCGACCGTCGCCAAGCGCGGCGCCGCGATCATCGACGCCCGGGGCGCCTCCTCGGCCGCCTCCGCCGCGTCGGCCACCTGCGACGCCGCCCGCGACTGGCTGAACGGCTCGACCGAGGGCGACTGGGTCTCCATGGCGGTCGTCTCCGACGGCTCGTACGGCGTCCAGGAGGGCCTGATCTCGTCCTTCCCGGTCACCACCTCCGGCGGCGACTGGACCATCGTCCAGGGCCTGGAGATCGACGACTTCTCCCGCGGCAAGATCGACGCCTCCGTCGCCGAGCTGGCCGACGAGAAGGCCGCGGTCACCGAGCTCGGGCTCATCTGAGCCCACCTCCCGCGTCAGGCTCCGCCGTATCCGGGTCACGTATCCGGGTCACGAGGAAGTCCGACGGGGAGCCAGGGCCGGTCAGACGGGCTGGTCGGGGATCGCGACCGAGAGGATGATCAGGACCGCGGCGACCACGAACATGATGGTGGCGTCGAGCCATCGGGAGCGTACGGCGAGCATCCCGGCGTCGCGGTCCTTCAGGGACGCCCGCATGAGACCGTCGGTGGCCAGGGCGATCGCGAGGACCCGGATGCCGATGCGCCAGTCGACGCCGAGACCGACCAGCAGGATGCCGACCAGGGCGAGGCCGAGCACGCCGAGGTAGAACGCTCCGCCGATGGTCGACGGATAGCGCCGTGGCTCCGGCGTCTGCTCGGGCTGCTGGTCATCGGTCATCTCAGGCGTCGGCCGCGGCCTTCTCCGCCATCGCGACGACGTTGGCGAGCAGCATCGCGCGGGTCATCGGCCCGACGCCGCCGGGGTTGGGCGAGACCCAACCGGCCACGTCCCACACGGACGGGTCGAGGTCGCCGGCGATCTTGCCGTCGACGCGCGAGACGCCCACGTCGAGCAGGGCCGCGCCCGGCTTGACCATGTCGGCGGTGATGATGCCGGGGACGCCTGCGGCGGCGATGACGATGTCGGCGTTGCGCACGTGCGCGGCCAGGTCCCTGGTACCGGTGTGGCACAGCGTGACCGTGGCGTTCTCGGAGCGACGCGTGAGCAGCAGGCCCATCGGGCGACCGACGGTCACTCCCCGACCGACCACGCACACCTCCGCGCCGTTGATCTCCACGTCGTGGCGGCGGAGCAGCTCGACGATGCCGTACGGCGTGCACGGCAGCGGCGCCTCGTTGCCGAGCACCAGCCAGCCGAGGTTGGTCGGGTGCAGGCCGTCCGCGTCCTTGGCGGGGTCGATCAGGCCCAGGACGCGGTTCTCGTCGCGGCCCTTGGGCAGCGGCAGCTGGACGATGTAGCCCGTGCAGGCGGGGTCGGCGTTGAGCCGCGCGACCGCGGCCTCGATGTCCTCCTGCGTGGCGTCGGCCGGCAGGTCCTCACGGATCGAGGCGATGCCGACCTCGGCGCAGTCCTTGTGCTTGCCGCCGACGTACCACTTGGAGCCCGGGTCGTCGCCGACCAGGACGGTGCCGAGGCCGGGGGCGATGCGGCGCTCGGCGAGCGCCGCGATCCGGACCTTCAGCTCCACCTTGATGGCGGCGGCGGTGGCGTTGCCGTCGAGCTTCTGCGCAGTCACGTGGTTCAGCCTCCCAGAGATCAGTGGAAGAAGTGGCGGGTGCCGGTGAAGTACATCGTCACGCCGGCGGCCTTGCAGGCCTCGACGGTCAGCTCGTCGCGGACCGAGCCGCCGGGCTGGACGATCGCCTTGACCTTGGCGTCGATGAGGATCTGCGGGCCGTCCTCGAACGGGAAGAACGCATCGGAGGCGGCGACCGAGCCGGCGGCACGCTCCTCGCCCTCGACGAGGGAGTTGGCGCGCTCGACGGCGAGCTTGCAGGAGTCGACGCGGTTGACCTGGCCCATGCCGATGCCGACCGAGCCGCCGTCCTTGGCGAGCAGGATGGCGTTGGACTTGGCCGCGCGGCAGGCCTTCCACGCGAACGCGAGGTCCGCGAGGGTCTGCTCGTCGGCTGCCTCACCGGTCGCGAGCGTCCACGACGCCGGGTCGTCGCCCTCGGCGTCGACGTGGTCGACCTGCTGCATCAGCAGGCCACCCGAGATCGGGCGGGTCTCGACCGGGGAGCCGCCGTCGACCGGCGCGACGAGGATCCGGATGTTCTTCTTGCCCTGGAGGATCTCGACGGCGCCCTCCTCATAGGCAGGCGCGACGATGACCTCGGTGAAGACGTCGGCGACCTGCTTGGCCATCTCGACGGTGACCGGGCGGTTGGCGGCGATCACGCCGCCGAACGCGGAGACCGGGTCGCAGGCGTGCGCCTTGGCGTGCGCCTCCTCGATGGAGGTGCCGACTGCGAGGCCGCAGGGGTTGGCGTGCTTGATGATCGCGACCGCGGGCTCGTCGAAGTCGTTGGCGGCACGGCGCGCGGCGTCGGTGTCGACGTAGTTGTTGTACGACATCTCCTTGCCGTGCAGCTGCTCGGCCTGCGCGAGGCCGGCCGGGCCGAAGCCGTTGAGGTAGAGCGCGGCCTTCTGGTGGGGGTTCTCGCCGTACCGGAGGACGGCGGACTTGTCGTAGGTGCCACCGATCCACGAAGGAAAGCCGGTGCCCTCGCTGCTGTCGGTGAGGACCGAGCCCATCCAGGAGGCGACGGCGACGTCGTACGACGCGGTGTGCACGAACGCCTTGGCGGCCAGCGCCTTGCGCTCCTCGTAGGTGAACCCGTCGCCCTGCGCTGCGGAGAGCGCGCGGGCGTAGTCGGCGCCGTCGGTGACGATCGCGACGGAGGGGTGGTTCTTGGCGGCGGCGCGGACCATGGACGGGCCGCCGATGTCGATCTTCTCGATGCAGTCGTCGACGGACGCGCCGGAGGCGACGGTCGCGGCGAACGGGTAGAGGTTGACCACGACGAGGTCGAACGGCTCGACCTCGAGCTCGGCGAGCTGCGCGACGTGGTCGTCGAGGCGGCGGTCGGCCAGGATGCCGGCGTGCACGCGCGGGTGCAGCGTCTTCACGCGGCCGTCGAGGCACTCGGGGAAGCCGGTGAGGTCCTCGACCTTGGTGACCGGGAGGCCGAGCTGCTCGATGAGGGCGGCGGAGCCGCCGGTGGAGACCAGCTCGACGCCGGCCTCGGCCAGGCCCTTGACGAGGTCCTCGAGGCCCGTCTTGTCGAAGACGGAGACGAGCGCGCGCTTGATCGCGATCTTGTCGGGAGTGGCGGACATTGAGGGGCTCCTCATCGGTCGGTGATCTCGATGAGGGCACCCAGGCGGTCGATGCCGATCTCTGCTCCCCGGTGGTCGCCCACCTGCGCCAGTCGCAGGACTGACCTTACCGGCGCCTCAGTCGCCGAGGCGAACCCGCCGACCGTCGATCCTGAACCCCTCGCGCGCCATCCGTCCCACGTTCTCCACCAGCATCGCGCGCTCCGCGACCTTGATCCGCTCGTGGAGCGTCTCGACGGTGTCGTCGTCCTCGACGGGTACGACGGTCTGGGCGACGATCTGACCGGTGTCGACGCCCGCGTCGACGACGAAGAGGGTGGCCCCGGTGACCTTCACGCCGTACTCCAGCGCGTCCTTCGGCCCGGTCATGCCGGGGAAGCTCGGCGACAGCGCCGGGTGCGTGTTCACGGTCTTCCCACCGAAGACCGCGAGGAACTTCTCCCCCACCAGCTTCATGAAGCCCGCGAGCACGACGAGGTCGGGCTCGAAGGCCGCGACCTTGTCGGTCAGCGCGCGGTCCCAGTAGGGGCGCGAGGTGTGGTCGGAGAGCTTCGCCACGAACGTCGGTACGCCGGCGCGCTCCGCGCGGGCCAGCCCCTCGATGTCGTCACGATCCGCACCCACGGCCACCACGTCCACGCCGTACGCCGGATCGGCGGCCGCGTCGAGCAGGGCCTGGAGGTTCGTGCCACTGCCGGACACCAGGACGACCACGCGTGCGCTCACAGGCGCTGATCCTAGTGATGCGGCAGGTCAGCGACCGAACGGAAGCCGCTCGCGCAGGGCGTGGGCCTGCTCACGGCCGCCCTGCTGCCACCAGGTCATCACCAGCGCGCCGAGAAGGGCGGCGATGCCGAAGGCCGCCATCGAGCTGAGCAGCACGCCGGCGGTGTCGGGGCCCACGTGGCGCATCCGGCCCGGGCCGACGGCGCCGCCGGAGACCCGGGTGGCGACACCGAGCACGAGCCCGCCGAGGATGCCGCCCGCGCAGCCGCGGATCGCGGCCTCCTGTAGGCCCGCCGCCGGGCAGAGGTGGTGGATCCGCGCGCCCGCTGCGAACGCCACCAGGACCGGCGTGACCAGCAGCCACGGCACCCAGCCGGGCACCGGGCCGCCGTCGGGCAGCGCCGCGAGCAGCGGGAACATCGGCAGGGGGCCGAGGATGACCAGGGTCGGGGACACGGCGGTGCCGCCGCCGACGGCGAAGCCGGGGCCGAGCAGGTAGCTGCTGGAGAACAGCGCCGCGTTGGGCACCACCGCGAGCGAGACGACCAGCAGCAGGACCAGGTCCCCGGTGCCCACGTGCAGCTGCGAGGTCAGGTTGGCGGCGGTGGAGAAGTCGACGACGAACGCGATCGCGAGGACGGCCGTCGCGAACCACAGCCACCAGGTGAGCAGGGTGCGCACCAACCGCGCCACGATGCGTACGCCGAGCGGCAGGCCACCCACCCACACGGCCGCGCGGCCGGAGCCACGCGCGATGGCGGGCACGCCGACGACCAGGCAGAGCGCCAGCGAGGCGGCCACGACCCGGGGCGTGCTCGGTGAGGTGCCGATGGTCGAGGTGAGGGAGCTGACCAGCACGGCGACGACGGCGTACGCCATCGTGAACAGGCCGCCGACCAGGGGGACGGTCAGGTCGCGGGCGCCGTCGGACAGGCCGCGTACGTCGGGACCGTGACCCGACACCGCCTCGCCGACGCGGTGCCCGGTCCGCCAGATCGCCCACGCGACGAGCAGGGTGAAGCCGAGCGGGATCGCGGTGATCCGCGCGCCCTCGACGCTGATGCCCGAGCCGTGCGCGAGCAGCCAGCCGAACGCACCGACGCGCAGCGCACCGCTGGGCGCGCCCTCGCCGCCGGCATCGTTCAGGAACCAGCCGATGAGCGCGATGACCATCGCCACGACGAGCGGGCCGAGGGCCGCGCCGGCGCCACCGATGACGGCGGTGGCGACGAGCGGGCGGCGCGAGCCGGCGTCCTCGCCGCCCTCGTCGGAGCCTCCTCCGGAGGGGTCCCGACGACCCAGGGCACGTGCGATTGGAGCGGGCAGCGAGGTCATGGCCACTCCATGATGAACCACCCACCCGAGGCGATCGATGCAGCCACGCCGACCCACCGGGACCCACCCGTATGCCGTACCGTGGGCGCCCCATGACCGACGCAGCCACGCCCCCCACCGCAGCGCGTCGATCGCCCCGCTCAGGGGGTGCGATCGAGCGCTCGTCCGCGTTCGACGAGTTCTACAAGGACTCCCGCGACCGGCTGCTCGTCCAGACCGTCGCGCTGACCGGCGACCTGACCGCTGCACGCAGCGCGGTCCGCGACGCGTACGTCGTCGCGTGGCACCACTGGCGCAAGATCACGCGCCAGGGCGACCCCGAGAACGTGGTGCGCGGCTACGCCTACCGCTTCGGCCTGCGCCGGCGCTCGGCCCGTCCGTTCGCCCGACGCAAGGACGGCGACGACTCCGCCCGCGAGACCCTCGAGGCGCTCGCCGGCATCTCGCTGACGCAGCGCAAGGCCGTGATCCTCACCCAGCTCGCCGGCGTGGACATGCCGCAGGCGGCCCGCGAGATCGGCGTACCCCTCGACAGCGCGGAGCGCGAGCTCGCCGCCGGAGCCGCCCTGTTCGCCCACGACCGCGGCATCAACACCGGTCACATCCACGACACCCTCGTCGGCCTGGAGAGCATGACGCGCAGCATCAGCTGGCCGCGTCCCTCCATCATCCGGCGCGCGGGCAGCGCACGGCGCCGCGCGCACACCCTGATCGGCGCAGCCGCCGCCGTCGCCGTCTTCGGCGCCGCGGGCGCGATCGTCACCGACACCACCGGCCTGCGCCCGCTCCTGGACCGCGAGGCCCGGGTGAAGGCGGCCGCCCACACCGAGGGCGGCCCGCGCGAGGTCAACCTCCCCGAGACCGCGCTGCTGACGGCTGACCCGCTGGTCAAGCGCCTGCACGACAAGGGCTGGATCCTCGACGGAACGACCGACAACTCGGCCGGCAACGGCCTGGCGCAGCCCTGCCAGAACACGAGGTACGCCGACCCGCGGGGCGCGGCCGCCTATGTACGCCGCTTCCACGTCGGGACGGGCGCCCACGCGCGCGCCTACGTCCAGTCCGTCGAGGCCTCGAACAACCTCGCTGCGGCCCAACGCGCCTACAAGAACGCCCTGGCCTGGTTCACCGCGTGCGAGCCGCCGGCCGGCCGGACCTCGGCCACCCTGCCCCAGGTCCACCTCGTCTCCACGGCCACGACGGCCAAGGTCGGCGACGACTCCGCACTCGTCGTGCTGCAGGTCGCGAAGCCCGCGGCGACGTACGTCGTGGGCCTGGCCCGCACCGGCCAGTTCACGACCGCCACGTCGCTCCGTCTCGATCAGCCGGTGCGCCCGAGCACACGGACCAGCAGCGCCGGGCTGCTCGCCGACGCGGTCAACCGCCTCTGCGCCCTTCCCGAGGGCGGCGCCTGCGCCCCGATGAGCCCGAAGGTCACCGACGCACCCGCGTTCCCGGTGGGCACCTCGGCCTCGCTGCTCTCCGAGATCGACCTGCCGACGATCGGCAAGACCGGCGCCAAGGGTGTGGGCCGGCTGGTCGGCACCACCCCGCGCGAGGTCGTCGGCGACCGCTCCGACGCCAACGTCCTCGGCTGCGACGTCATCCACCTGGTGCAGGACTACGACGGCACCGCGATCAGCAGCAACCTGATCCGCAGCTTCGTCTTCGTCAACAGCAAGCTGCCCAAGGAGACCGGCCTGACCGAGGTCGTCGGCTCGCTCCCCCGCCGCCGGGCGGTCGGCTTCGCCGACAAGATGGCCCACCAGGTCGAGCGGTGCCCGGCCCTCGACGCCAGCCTCGGCACCAAGGTCGACAGCCTGGCCAAGGAGCACACCCGGACGATCGACCTGCGCGCCTGGCGGATGTCGACCGAGCTCCCCGGCAACCGCAGCGTCACCTACAACGTGGCCGTGGTCCGCAACGGCGGCGCGCTGGCCCAGATGATCTACGTCTCGGCCCCCAAGGCGCGCATGGCCGACCGCGACTTCGTCGCGCTCTCGAAGCGTGCCCTCGAGCGACTGGCCGAGCTTCCGGCGTACCGGGCGCCGAAGAAGGGCTAGCCTCCGAAAGAACGTGCAACCCGGCGCCGGCCCCACGCGTATCCGATGAGAAAGCTCGGAACCAGGAAAGGGGGCTCAGGTGGACGAAGCAGAGTTCGACGAGTTCTACGCCGCGTCGTTCCGCCGCGTCAGCGCGCAGGTCTACGCGATGATCGGCGACTTCGACGAGGCGACCGATTGCGTCCAGGAGGCGTTCGTCCGGGCCTGGGCCCACCGGCGGAAGCTGGAGAAGGCCGCCTACCCCGAGGCGTGGGTGCGGACGACGGCCTACCGGCTCGCCGTGAGTCGCTGGCGCCGCCGGCGTACGGCGCAACGCCCGCAGGACCGTGCGCTGGGCAGCACCGGTGTCACGCGGGAGGTCGACGAGTCGCACGTCGCGCTCGTCGCCGCGCTGCGCCAGCTCCCCGCCGAGCAGCGCCAGGCGCTGGTGCTGCACCACATCGCCGACCTTCCCGTGCAGCAGGTCGCTGCCGAGGTCGGCTGCCCCGAAGGAACCATCAAGGCCCGGCTCAGCCGCGGCCGCACCGCACTTGCCGCCCTGCTCGCAGACGATGCCGGCGGCCTCCCGGGAGGAGTGAGCCATGTCTGACCCGATGGAGAAGCTGAACCGATTCGGCGCCGATCTCGGCACCGAGACGCAAGGAGCCCCGATGCCCCTGTCCGCCAGCGAGGTACGCCGCCTCGGCGACCAGCGGCGTC
Organism: Nocardioides montaniterrae; assembly: GCF_054782655.1. Classification (NCBI taxonomy): domain Bacteria; kingdom Bacillati; phylum Actinomycetota; class Actinomycetes; order Propionibacteriales; family Nocardioidaceae; genus Nocardioides; species Nocardioides montaniterrae. Next base: position 82,796 of record NZ_BAAGSB010000001.1, read on the forward strand.
GCCGTGGCACCGCCCTCCGCTCCGGTGTCGCCGCGCTGGCGATCGCCGCCATCGCCCTGCCGATCGCCCTGACCGCCGGCCACGGCGGCAGCACCCCCGGCGCCACCACCGACCCCCACCAGGTCATGGGCGGCGTGGGCGAGATCAACGTGCTGACCGACGCCCAGACGACCTACTCCAGCGACTACCACTGGCAGCAGACCGCGAGCCTCGCCGGCGACGGCGACGCGATGCCCACCCCGTGCGCGCAGCAGACGCTGAGCGGCCTGGGTGCCACCTCGGCGTACCACCGTGACTGGCAGCTGGCCGACAGCAACGGCCCGCTCTCGGGGCCGGCGACGGTCGACCGGCTCGCGGAGACGGTCGGTCAGTACGACAGCATCCAGGCCGCCCGCGGCGTCGTGGAGAAGCTGGCCCAGCAGATCGCCACCTGCGACCTGCCCGACTCCCAGCACTACACCGCCAACCGGCCGCAGAACATCGACACCGGCAACCCCGACGACATGGCGATGTTGATCGAGACCAACTACCTCGCCAAGCCCTATCGCGACGAGGACGGCCGGTTCATCCAGGTCGGCCTGGTCCAGAGCGGTGACCGGGTGGCCGTCCTCGACCTCCAGGTCGCCGGACAGGACTTCAACGTCTCGCCGGCTCCGGTCGCGGCGATGCTGCCGGACGCGGCCCACCGGCTGGTGGCGACCACCTCGGACCCGTCGCCGTCCGCCGGCGCCTCGTCGGTCGAGGAGTCCCAGCTCGTCCGGGCCTCGGACGTCACCTACCAGGCCGGGATGTCGTGGAAGCAGACCTACTCCGGCATCGGCGACGTGCAGGCGCAGTTCAGCATCTGCGCTCAGCGCCCGCTGAACGCCATCGGTGCCGGCACGGTGGTGCAGCGGAACTTCACCGCGACCTCCGACGAGACCGGCGAGATGGCCGACGCCTACCTCATGGAGACGATCGGCGACTTCGGTTCACCGCAGGCCGCAGGCACGGCGATCACGACCCTGCGCGACTGGTACACCCGCTGCACGCCGCAGGGATCCGACCACTACGCGCTGCTCGACCCGTGGGAGCGGCTCGACGCCCCCGCCGGCGTGACCGCCCAGCACGTGATCGCGCAGTACGGACCCGCCGAGGCCGCGCCTGGCACCCAGTTCGACGTCGGCCACCGCAAGGACCTGAGCTGGTACGCCGACGTGTCGCTGGTGCAGGACGGCAGCCGGGTCGCGGTCCTGGTCCAGAACGCGCTGATGGTCGACTACGACACCACGTACATCACCTCGACCGACGACGACGTGGACGTGGCGATCCAGCGGATGCGCGGCCAGGCACCGAACCCGACGTCCGCCACCGAGCGCCCGTCGGCCGGGTCGCTCGGCGGCGTACCGACGAGCATCCCGGCGACGTTCCCGCTCGACGCCGGCTGGGAGGACAAGCAGCCCGAGGGACCCGACAGCCTCGGCCCGGCGAAGGCCGGGTCCGCCCCGGTAGTGCTCGGCACCGGGTGCGCCAGCCAGCCGTTCGCCTGGCCGGCCCACGTCGACCAGATGGGTGCCTACTTCCACAACCCGGAGGACAACACCGACCGGATGCTGGTGACGTTCCGGGACGCCGACGCTGCGGTGGCGGCGACCAAGGCGATCGTCGATGCGTACCGGGCGTGCCCCTCCGCGCCGAGCCAGCCGGCCGGCTACGTCACGCACTACTCCGTGGCGCGCAGCTCCACCAGCGGCGACTCGTGGGAGATCTCCCAGTGGGACACCGACAACGGCAACCCCGCGCTCGGCACCCAGGCGATCCACGTGATCCGTGTGGGCCTGGCGGTCCTGGTCCTCAGCGTCGGTGGTGAGGGTGACCACGACTCCATGCCGGACTACTTCACGGCGCTCAACCACGACGCGGCGCAGCCGATCGCGGCGATGTGCACCTTCACCGAGGCGGGTTGCTGAGCACCGGTTCGAGACAGCCGAAGAAAGTTCGGGCGCCCTGCAACCGCAGGGCGCCCGTCGGCATCTACCGAGACATGAAGAAGATCCTCGGCGCCCTCGCCCTCAGCCTGTTCACCCTGGTCGCGTTCCTCGTCCCCTCGCTCGGCAGCTCGCCCGCGAACGCGGCCACCGGCACCCAGACCGCGGTCACCGTCCGCGTCACGAACTGCGGTGGCTGCCAGGTCACCGCGGCTTCCTTCAAGAACCTGCACGGCCCGGTCTGGACCAGCAAGGCCCGCACCGTCCGCAACGGCCGCGTCACCTTCTACCCGCCGACCGCCCGGACCGCCGGCCTCGAGTTCTTCGTCAGCGACCCGAAGGCCGTCAACCTCGGCGCCGTGCCCGTCGCGGTCCTGCGGTACGCCGGCAAGACCGCCGGCCAGGCGGTGACCCCGCGCCAGGCGCGCACCGGCAAGAACGGCTTCTCCTGCTGGGCCGGCACCAGCCGCGCGCGGGCCAGCCTCGAGCTCACCGTCGACCGGTACGCCGCCACCGGCGTGGACGGCACCACCGGCTACAGCATCCGCGCGTACGCCGACCCGACCCTGCGCACCGTCGGCAACTCCTACCCGCTGGTCAAGGGGATGCTCGGCGCCCAGGACGTCCCGCCCTGCTTCCACTGATCACCGCGACAGACACGAAGGCCCGCCCCATCGGGGCGGGCCTTCGGCGTACTGCTGGCTGATCGGGAGGTCAGAGGTTCTTCATGACCTCACGCATGAGCTCGGCGGTCTCGGACGGCGTCTTGCCGACCTTCACGCCGACGGCCTCGAGGGCCTCCTTCTTCGCCTGCGCGGTGCCCGAGGAGCCGGAGACGATGGCGCCGGCGTGGCCCATGGTCTTGCCCTCGGGGGCGGTGAAGCCCGCGACGTAGCCGACGACCGGCTTGGTGATGTGGTCCTTGATGTAGGCCGCAGCACGCTCCTCGGCGTCGCCACCGATCTCGCCGATCATCACGATCGCCTTGGTCTCCGGGTCGTCCTCGAAGGCCTGGAGGGCGTCGATGTGGGTGGTGCCGATGATCGGGTCACCACCGATGCCGATGGCGGTGGTGAAGCCGTAGTCACGCAGCTCGTACATCATCTGGTAGGTCAGCGTGCCCGACTTGGAGACGAGACCGATCGGGCCCTTGCCCGCGATGGTGTGCGGCGTGATGCCGGCCAGCGACTCCTCCGGCGAGATGATGCCGGGGCAGTTCGGGCCGATCATCCGGGTGCTCTTGCCCTGGAGGTAGGACCACACCTCGGCGGTGTCCTGGACCGGGACGCCCTCGGTGATGACGACCATCAGCGGGATCTCGGCGTCGATGGCCTCGATGCAGGCGTCCTTGGTGAACGCCGGCGGAACGAAGAGGACGGACACGTTCGCGCCGGTCTCCTTCATGGCCTCGGCGACGGAGCCGTAGACGGGCAGCTCCTGGCCACCGATCTCAGCGGTCGTGCCGGCCTTGCGGGCGTTGACGCCACCGACGATCTGGGCGCCGGCGTCGAGCATGAGGGCGGTGTGCTTGGAGCCCATGCCACCGGTCATGCCCTGGACGATGATCTTGCTGTCCTTGTTGAGGTAGATGCTCATTGTTCTCTGCTCTCTATCTCAGGCGTTCGCCAGCTCGGCGGCCTTGTCGGCCGCTCCGTCCATGGTGTCGACCTGAGTCACCAGCGGGTGGTTCAGCTCGTTGAGGATCGCGCGACCCTGCTCGACGTTGTTGCCGTCGAGGCGTACGACGATCGGCTTGGTCGCCGTGTCGCCGAGGATCTCGAGCGCGCCCTTGATGCCGTTGGCGACCTCGTCACACGCGGTGATGCCACCGAAGACGTTGACGAAGACGCTCTTGACCTGGGGGTCGTTGAGGATCACGTCGAGCGAGTTGGCCATCACCTGGGCGTTGGCGCCACCGCCGATGTCCAGGAAGTTGGCCGGCTTCACGCCGCCGTGGTTCTCGCCGGCGTATGCGACGACGTCGAGGGTCGACATGACCAGGCCCGCGCCGTTGCCGCAGATGCCCACGGAGCCGTCGAGCTTGACGTAGTTGAGACCGAAGTCCTTGGCCTTCGACTCGAGGGCGTCGGCCTCCTCGCGGATCTCGAACTCCTCGTGGTCGGGGTGACGCACCTCGGAGGCGTTGTCGTCGAGCGACACCTTGCCGTCGAGGGCCTCCAGCTTGTCGCCCTCCAGGCGAGCCAGCGGGTTGACCTCGACCAGCGTCGCGTCCTCCTCGACGAAGACCTTGTACAGGTTCTCGATCATGGTGACGGCCTGCTCGAAGACCGGCGCCGGGAAGGCGGCCTCGGTCGCGATCTCGCGCGCCTTGGCGGCGTCGACGCCCTTGCCCGGGTCGATCGCGATCTTCTTGACGGCGTCGGGGTTGGTCTTCGCGACCTCCTCGATCTCGACACCACCCTCGACGGAGGCGATGCAGAGGTACTGACGGTTGGCGCGGTCCAGCAGGAACGAGAAGTAGTACTCCTCCTGCGGCGGCGTCGCCGGCGTCACCAGGACGCGGTTGACCGTGAGGCCCTTGATCTCCATGCCGAGGATGGCGTCAGCGGCGGCGTACGCGTCCTCGGGGGTCTTGGCGAGCTTGACGCCACCGGCCTTGCCACGGCCTCCGGCCTTGACCTGCGCCTTGACGACGCAGAAGCCCATCTCCTCGGCGGCGGCCTTGGCGGCGTCGGCCGTCTCGACAACGACTCCGAGGGTGGTGGTCACGCCGTGCTTGGCGAAGAGCTGCTTCGCCTGGTACTCCATCAGGTCCACTGATCAGTCCTCATCTAGTTCGGGGCGCGGCTCATCGGCTGCGGTTCCTCGGGCACCCTAGTCGCGCTGCGCGGCCACGGCGAGGGCTACCCCCGGGTAGGTGACGTGCTTCACGCGGATTCTGCTGTTTACCCAGTCGTCCACAGGGCATGCGCCTACGATTTCGGTCCAGGTCCTGAACGTAATAAGGTTCCGAGAGATTTTCGGCAGGCACGTTCCCCCAACGCACACCCTTGCAGGAGTCATCAGTCCATGGGCAACCACCGAGCGGATCACGGTCCGGATCACCGACCTCGCTCGACCGACTCCGCTCCCTACGTGGGTCGCCGCGTCGCCCGCCCCGTGGACGTCACGGTCGAGGAGTCCGCTCCCGTCTTCCGCGAGGACGTCCGCGTCGAGGACCAGCTGGACCTTCGTCGTACGACGCCCTCGCCGACCGTCGAGATTCCCGTGCTGAGCGCCCACGAGCTGCGTGCCGAGGTCGCCGCCGCGACCACCGGCTCCGGAGTCCTCAAGCCGGCCGTCCCCGGCAAGCGTCGCGCCGTCGCGCACGCCGGCTCGCGCGGCCCGCTGTTCAAGGGCCTGCCGTCGATGCCGATCCTGGTCGGCGCCGCGACGCTCGCGATCGCCGTCGGCGGTGCCGTCACCACCAGCCACACCCACCTGACCAGCAACGAGACCGCGCTCCCAGCGCCCAACGCGATGAGCGGCTCCTTCGGCGCCGGCAGCCAGGGCACCCGGAGCGAGACCGTCAGCCGCGACTCCGACCGCCAGACGCTGCAGGGCGCCACCGGCACCGACCTCGTCGACGAGGCCGACCGCGTCTCCGCGCAGCGCAACAGCGCCCTCAGCCAGCTGACCAAGGCCGCCGAGAAGCAGGCCCAGGTCATCGCGCTGAACCGCTGGATCACCCCGATCACCCCGGGCGTCTACCACCTGACCGCCCGCTTCGGTCAGTGCTCGAGCCTGTGGGGCAACTGCCACACCGGTCTCGACTTCGCCTGCCCGACCGGCACCCCGATTCACGCGGTCGCCGACGGCGTGATCGCCTCGACCGGGTACGACGGCTCCTACGGCAACAAGACCGTGCAGACCCTCCCGGACGGCACCGAGCTCTGGTACGCCCACCAGACCGCGTTCAACGTCTCCCCCGGCGAGCACGTCCGCCAGGGCCAGGTCATCGGGTACGTCGGCTCGACCGGCAACACCACCGGCCCCCACGTCCACCTCGAGGTCCGCCCCGGTGGCGGCGACCCGGTGGACCCCTTCGCCGCGCTCGTCCAGCACGGCATCACGCCCTGATCCGGCACGAGCGCGTCGCCGCTTTGAGGCGCCTAGCCTCACTTACCCGCCTCGGCTCCTCCGGTCGCTGCGCTCCCTACGTCGCCTCGTCGGGTGCGCTCGGCAACCGGCGCCTGCGGCGCCGCGCTGCCGCGCCGCGGTCGAGGTCCGCTCGGTGCAAGGCTCGTTGGCGGCCCCGGCCGACGCTCGAGCAATCACCGTGACGAGTCCGCCATCGTCGCCGTAATCGGACGTACCAGTACGGAGCGCGTTGCCGCTCTGAGCACCCGTTCAGCCACGCCGCGCCACACCAGTCACAACGGGTACGTCCGGTTACGACGACCTCAAAGAAGGTCACGCATCTGCCGGGCGACCGGGTGGTCGCCGAGGCCGGCGATGACGCCCTCCCGGTCAGCGAGCGACCGGTTCTGGGAGAGCTTGGCCTTCGCCTCGACCTTCTCGACCTGCAGCTCGAGGCCGACGATCGCCTTGAGCATGCCGTCGATGAAGGGCGAGGGCGCGTCGGTGACGGCCCAGGGCTCAGCGCGCGCCGCCTCGTGCCGGTCGGTCAGCGCCGTGACCGCATCGCGCAACCAGTCGGCGTCCTCAATCACCGTGAGCCGGCCGGTCAGGTGCACCGAGGAGTAGTTCCAGGTCGGGACGACGCGACCGTGCTCGGCCTTGGCGGCGTACCAGCTCGGGGTGACGTAGGCCTGCGGACCGCCGACGACCAGCAGCGCCGGGCTGTCGGGCGCGATCGTGCGCCACTGCGGGTTGGCGCGCGCCATGTGCGCGATCACCCGGTCGCCCTCCCAGAGCACCGGCAGCAGGGTCGCCAGCGGGTAGCCGTCAGTGCCGACCGTGATCAGCTCGCCGGCGGCGTACGCCGACACCATCTCCCGAGCCGCGACCTCGTCGACCGCGTTCGACCCCGGGACGTACATCAGAGCTTCTCGACCGGGGCGTAGCGCAGCAGGAGCCGCTTGACGCCGTCGCTGCCGAAGTCGATGGAGGCGACCGACTTCTCCGCGACGCCCTCGACAGAGACGACCGTGCCGAGGCCGAAGGAGTCATGGGTGACCCGGTCCCCGGGCTCGAGGTTCGGGATCGCGCGGGCCGGCTTGGACTTCGCGGCGGCGTCGGCACGGGCGGCGGCGCTGGAGAAGTTGCGGCGACCGGCCGCGGTGGGGGCACCGAGTCGCTGGCCGTCGTACCCACCCCTGTCCTGGGAGGCGTACGTCGGCCGCGCCCACTGTGCCTGCTCGGCCTCGGTGCGCTTCCAGTCGACGAGGTCGACAGGGAGCTCGCTGAGGAAGCGGGAGGCCGGGTTGTGCGCGGGCGCACCCCAGGCCGAGCGGACCACGGCGCGGGAGACGTGCAGGCGCTGGCGGGCACGGGTGATGCCGACGTACGCGAGACGGCGCTCCTCCTCGAGCTCGCTGCGGTCACCGAGAGCGCGCGAGTGCGGGAAGACGCCGTCCTCCATGCCGGTGAGGAAGACCGCCGGGAACTCCAGGCCCTTGGCGGTGTGCAGCGTCATCAGCGTGACCATGCCGGTGTCCGGCGGGGCGTCGGGGTCGTCGTCGGGAGCATCGGGGATCTGGTCGCTGTCGGCGACCAGCGCGACCCGCTCGAGGAAGTCCGCCAGGCCCGGCTCGACCAGGCCGGCGTCGACGTCGGCCGGGTCGGCGGACGGCGCGGCGATCGGGTCCTCGGCGAACTCCCGCGCGACCGCGACGAGCTCGGCCAGGTTCTCGATCCGCGACTCGTCCTGCGGGTCGTCGGACTCCTCGAGGCTCTTGAGGTAGCCCGAGCGGTCGAGTGCCGACTCGAGGATCACGTCGGGCCGCTCGGCGGCCTCGACCATCTGCATCAGCTCGTTCATCACCGCGACGAACTGCTCGATGCTCTTCTGGCTGCGGGTGGCCAGACCGGGTGCCTGGTCGGCGCGCTGCAGGGCCTCCCAGAACGTCAGCCGGTCGCGGTCGGCGAGCAGCGTGATCGCCAGGACCGCGCGATCGCCGATACCGCGCTTGGGGGTGTTGAGGATCCGCCGCATCGACACCTGGTCGTCGGGGTTCACCAGCGCGCGGAGGTAGGCGAGCGCGTCGCGGATCTCGCGGCGCTCGTAGAACCGGACGCCGCCGACGACCTTGTAGGGCATGCCGGTGCGCATGAAGATCTCCTCGAAGACCCGGCTCTGCGCATTGGTCCGGTAGAAGACCGCGACGTCGCCGGCGCGCATCCCCTGGTCGGTGAGCTTGTCGATCTCGGAGGAGACGAAGCGCGCCTCGTCGTGCTCGGTGTCGGCGACGTAGCCGATGATCTTCTCGCCGTCGCCGGCGTCGGACCACAGCCGCTTGGCTCGGCGACCCTCGTTGCGGTCGATCACCGCGTTGGCGGCGGTCAGGATCGTCTGGGTCGAGCGGTAGTTCTGCTCGAGCAGGATCGTGCGCGCATCGGGGAAGTCGTTCTCGAAGTCCATGATGTTGCGGATGTCGGCGCCACGGAACGCGTAGATCGACTGGTCGGCGTCACCGACGACCATCAGCTCGGCGGGAGGTACGACGTCGACCCCGGCGGTCGTCGAGCCTGCCGAGACGTCGTCGAAGTCCTGCCCGCAGAGCTGATGGATCAGCGAGTACTGCGCGTGGTTGGTGTCCTGGTACTCGTCGACGAGCAGGTGCCGGAACCGGCGGCGGTAGGTCTCGCGGATGCCCGGCTTGGTCTGGAACAGCCGGACGGTCTCCATGATCAGGTCGTCGAAGTCGAGGGCGTTGGCCTCGCGCAGTCGCCGCTGGTAGAGCTCGTACGCCGCGGCGTACGTCTCCTCGAAGCTGTTCTTGGCATCGGCCTTGACCTCGGCCGGGTCGCGCAGCTCGTTCTTGTAGGAGCTGATCTGGTGCAGCACCGGGCCGGGCTGGAAGCGGCGCGGGTCGAGGTTGAGGTCGCCGCAGACCATGGCGATGAGGCGCTTCTGGTCCTGGGCGTCGTAGATCGAGAAGTTCGACTTCACCCGCTCGTAGCCGAGGTGCTCGGCCTCCTTGCGCAAGATCCGCACGCAGGCCGAGTGGAACGTCGAGACCCACATGATCTTGGCGCGGCCACCGACCAGATCGGCGACGCGCTCCTTCATCTCCGCGGCGGCCTTGTTGGTGAAGGTGATCGCCAGGATGCTGCCGGGGTGGGCGTTGCGCTCCTGGATCAGCCAGGCGATGCGCCGGGTCAGCACGCGGGTCTTGCCCGACCCGGCACCGGCCACCACGAGCAGCGGCGGACCGGCGTGGATCACGGCCTCGCGCTGCGGGTCGTTGAGACCCTCGAGCAGCTCCTCGGGGCTCGGACCGCGACGGGTCGTCCGCGCCTCCGCCGCAGCCGGTGCGGCGATCAGGAGGTGCTCGAAGCCGGGCAGCGAAGGCGTGTCAGTCATGCTGCGACCAGCCTACGGCCGAGGTCCGACGGCGGGCCTGCTGGTGGGGTGGGGCGGGGCGGCCTGGACGCGGCGTAGTAACACGTCGTTCGGGCGTCCTTCACGCCGTCGGAGGTTGTTCCACGTCGTCACGACAGCGTGGAGGTGCAGAAAGCGGGGCCGTAGACGGGCGAACAACGTGTTACTTAACGAGCTGCGGGCGCGTCCGACCGACCTCAGAGCAGCTTGCGGTCCGAGGCCCACCGGGCCAGCTCGTGGCGCGAGGAGAGCTGCAGCTTGCGCAGCACCGAGGACATGTGGGTCTCGACCGTCTTGACCGAGATGAACAGCTCGCCGGCGACCTCGCGGTAGGAGTAGCCGCGGGCGATGAGCCGCATGACCTCGCGCTCGCGTTCGGTCAGGCGGTCGAGGTCCTCGTCGATGGCGGCGACGTCGGGCGCGACGCCGGTGCCGGCGAAGGCGTCCAGCACGAAACCGGCCAGTCGGGGCGAGAAGACGGCGTCGCCGTCGGCGACGCGGCCGATCGCGTCGACGAGCTCAGGTCCGGTGATGGTCTTGGTGACGTACCCGCGGGCGCCGCCGCGGATCGTGCCGATGACGTCCTCGGCCGCATCGGAGACGGACAGCGCGAGGAACTTCGGGCCGTCGTGGCCGACCTGCTTCATCACCTCGACACCACCCCCGCCCGGGAGGTGTACGTCGAGCAGCACGACGTCGGGAGCGGTCGCGGCGATCGCGGCGACCGCCTCGTCGACGTCGGCCGCCTCGGCCACGACCTCGACGCGGCCGGCACCGACACCGCCCAGCTCGGCCGCGACCCCGCGCCGGAACATCGCGTGGTCGTCGACGACGACGACCCGGATCAGCTCGCTCACTTCTCCTCCTTCGCACTACCCGATCGAGACGGCAGCCGCAGCCTGACCTCGGTGCCCTCACCCTCGGCGGACCGCACGACCGCCGATCCCCCGTGGCGCTCCATCCGGTCGACGATGCTGCCACGCACACCCTGCCGGTCATCGGCGATCGCGTCGACCGCGAACCCGCGGCCACGGTCGCGCACGAACACCTCGGCGAGGTCCTCGCCCGCCTCCGCGAACACGTCGACGCGGGCCACGTCCGCGTGCTTGGCGGCATTGGTGAGTGCCTCGCGCGCCGCCTGCACCAGCGGGCGCACCCGCTCGCTCATCGCGACGTCGCCGACGGCGACCACATCGACCTTGACGGCGTACGCGTCCTCGATCTCGGCGGCGACCGCACGCAGCGCCCCTGCCAGCGTGGTGTCGCCGATGGTCTCGGCCGAGAACAGCCACGACCGCAGGTCACGCTCCTGCGAGCGGGCGAGGCGGGCCGCGTCGGCGGGGTTCTTCTGGATCAGCGCCAGGGTCTGCAGCACAGAGTCGTGCAGGTGGGCCGCGACATCGGCACGTTCCTGGGTGCGCACGCGCTCCGCTCGCTCGTCGGCGAGCTCGGTGGCGATGCGGCGTACCCACGGGACGGCGACGAACCCCAGCCCCGCCAACGCCAGGAACACCGCGATCGTGACGTCGCGGATCACCGTCAGCGAGCCGCCCCGCAGCACCAGCAGCAGCACGACCGAGCCGAGGATGAGCAGCACGCCGACCGCGAGACGGGCGTACGACGCCCAGCCGCCGTCGCCCACCACGATCCGGACCAGGTCGATGCGACCCGACGCGTCCAGCCAGCGCTCTCGCTGGGCCTCGTCGGCCTGACGCCAGAGCAGCGCGACGCCGACGATGCCGAGCGCCAGCGGCCACCACAGCCAGCCGGTGCCGAACAGCGCCTGCGCCAGGAACAGCCCGGCGATCGCGAGCGCGCCGAGCACCACGACCGGTCCGACGTCCCCGAGACGCCGCATCCGGCCCGGGCGGCGACCGCCGCGGGTGGCGCTGGCCAGGCCGGGCGACTCCTCGGCCGGCCTGCGTCCGGGGAGCATCAGCCACAGGGCGGCGTACAGCGCGAGGCCTAGGCCACCGAACCCGGTCGCGACGACGAAGAACAGCCGCACCCAGAGCACCGGGACGGCCAGGTGCGCGGCAAGGCCGGAGGCGACGCCACCGGCGACCTGACCCTCGAGATCGCGGTACGCGCGGCGTACGCCGGGAACGGTGGCACTCATGATGGGGTCAACTCTCACACAGCGACGCGCCCCTGAGCAGGGGGAACGACCCTGACCCGACCCCGAGTCCCTCCGCGGGCGCGGCGGCCAGGATCAGGGCGGTCCCCGATGGCGCGCAACCCCTCCCGGCCCCGAGGCTTGACCCATGACCACTCCACCGAACGGCACCTCCACCGAGGAGCCACAGGCGTCCGGCCCCGCCGAGCCCGGCCAGGGCCCGCGGGTGACCGGTGACCAGATGCGCGACCTCTCCCGGATGCGCCGCAACATCGGCGACCGGCACCTCGCCGGCGTCGCCGGCGGCATCGCCCGCCACTTCGACATCGACCCGCTGGTCGTGCGGGTCGCACTGGTCGTGATGGTGTTCTTCGGCGGCAGCGGCGTCCTGCTGTACGGCGCCGGCTGGCTGCTGATCCCCGAGGAGGGCACCCGCCGCGCGATCATCCCGCTCGACTCCCGCACCCGGAACGTGGCGCTGTGGATCGCCAGCGGCCTGGCCGCGCTCAGCGCGCTCGGCGACTCGGTCGGCCAGTGGCACTTCCCCTGGCCGGTGGTGGTGATCGGGCTCATCGTCCTGTTCGTGCTCTCCAAGACCCAGCACGGCCGCCGGTTCGGGCAGGACTGGACCCCCGAGCAGAAGCGCGAGTACGCCGAGCAGGTCAAGGCCGACGTGCACGCCCGGGTCGACCAGCGGATCCAGGCGAAGATGGAGCGGATCAACGCCAAGATCGAGAACCGGTACGCCGAGACCGACCGCTACCTCCGGCCGCCGCGCGACCCGCGGCGCCGTGGACCGGTCCTCTTCGGCTTCACCCTGGCGCTGTGCGCGCTGGTGGTCGGCACCCTGATCACCGCACACCTGGCGGGGGCGCACATCGTGCCGTCGGCGTACCCGGCCTCCGTGGCGGCGGTCTGCGGCGTGATGCTCCTGGTCAGCGCGTGGTACGGCCGCGGCGGCGGACTGCTGGTCGTCGGCATCGCCGCCCTCGTCGCGACGCTGTTCGCCTCCACGACCGGTGGCTGGACCATCGGCCGTGAGAGCGTCCACCCGGCGGACGCGGCGTCGGTCAGCGACCGGTACCGGATCGGGATCGGCGAGTACGACCTCGACCTGAGCGACGTGCAGGACCTGTCGGCCCTCGACGGTCGCACCATCGACCTCGTGGGACGCGTCGGGCACCTGATCGTCACCCTGCCCGCGACCGGCCTGGACGTCACGGCGTACGGCCAGATCAAGGGCGCCGGCGAGACCATCGGCTTCGGCAACAGCCACCGCGACAGCTCCACCTACACCCTCGACGGCGGCACGAACGTTCCGAGGCTGACCATCGACGCCCAGCTGACCTTCGGTCAGATCGAGTTCCGGACCGAGGAGAAGCGATGAGCGAGAACGAGCCCACCCCGATGGTCGAGGAACCGTCCCGAGCCCCGGAGCCCCGCTCCGGCGCGCACCCGGTCCACATCCCCCACCTGGTGATGGGGCTGGCGATCCTCGGCCTCGTCACCGTCTGGGCGCTCCTGGTCCCCCTCGACGCCGTCGACCTGCACGACGCCCGGTGGCTCCTCCCGCTGCCCTGGCTCATCGCCGGCGCAGCGGGCCTGCTGGCGACGATCTTCAGTCGGCGACCGGAAGGCCGGTGACCCGGATGCCGGCGTGGGCCTTGTACTTCCGGTTGATCGAGATCAGCACGGCGGTGAAGGGCTCCAGCTGACGGGCCAGGCGCAGCTTGCCGCCGTCGATGCCGACCCGGCCGGTCACGGCGGCGGCGAGCTCCATCGCCACCTCCTTGGCCTCCACGACGTCGCCGACGACGATGACGTCCTCGTCGAGGTACTCGTCGTCGGACCAGAGACCGACCGCCGAGACGTTGTGGAAGGCCCCGACGACGGTGGCCTCGGGAGCGAGCTCCTGGGCCGACTCGGCGGCCGAGCCCTCACCGTTGTTGATCACCTTGCCGTGGGCGCCGCGCTTGTCGAAGGCCAGCGGGTTGACGCAGGAGATGACGGTCTTGCCCGCGAGGTCGAGGGAGGCGACGAGCTCGTCGTGACCGTCGTACGGGATGGCCAGCAGGACCACGTCGCACTGCGCGATCGCGCCGGCGTTGTCCGAGCCGGTGACGGTGCCGGCGCCGGCGACGCCGGCCAGCTTCTCGGTGACCTCGGCGGCGACGGCCTCGCCCTTCTCCGCGGCACGCGAGCCGAGGACGACGTCGTGGCCGCCGCGTGCGAAGCGGTAGCCCAGTCCCTTGCCCTGCGGTCCGGTGCCACCGATGACTGCTACGCGCTGAGCCATTCGACTCTCCTCTGATCGTGATGTGCGAGATCGTTGCAATGCTGACAGTAATACTGTCACGATTGCGGCATGAAGCTGTCCACCACCCTTGTGTACGCCGGCAACCCCCGCGAGTCAGCCGACCAGGTCGTCGCGCTCGAGAAGGCCGGCCTCGACCGGATCTGGGTCGCGGAGCCCTACGGCTTCGACACCCCCACCCTGATGGGCTACCTCGCCGCCAAGACCGAGACCGTCGAGATCGCCGCGGGCATCCTCAACGTCTTCTCCCGTACGCCGGGGGCGCTGCTCCAGACCGCGGCGGGACTCGACAACGTGTCCGGTGGGCGTGCCGTCATCGGGCTGGGTGCCTCCGGCCCGCAGGTCATCGAGGGCTTCCACGGTCTTCCCTACGACCGGCCGCTGCAGCGCACCCGCGAGGTCATCGAGCTGCTCCGCATGGGCCTGCGCGGCGAGCGCCTCGAGCTGGCCGGCAAGACGGTCACGGTCCCGCTCCCCGAGGGGCAGGGCCTCGGCCTGGGCAAGCCGCTCAAGCTGCTCAACAAGCCGGAGCGTGCCGACGTACCGATCTGGGTCGCGGCGCTCGGCGACAAGAACGTCACCATGACCGCCGAGATCGCCGACGGCTGGCTGCCGTTCCTCTACTACCCCGAGAAGGCCGGCGAGGTCTGGGGCGAGGCGCTCGCAGCGGGCAAGGCCAAGCGCTCGGCCGACCTCAAGCCGCTCGACATCGCGGCCGGCGGCATCTGCGCGGTCGGCGAGGGCCCGGAGACCAAGGCGATGCTCGACCTGATGCGTCCGACGTACGCCCTCTACGTCGGCGGCATGGGTGCGCGCGACAAGAACTTCTACAACCAGCTCGCCTGCCAGTACGGCTTCGAGAAGGAGGCGGCCGAGATCCAGGAGCTCTACCTCTCGGGCAAGAAGAAGGAGGCCGAGGCGGCCGTCCCGCTGGAGTGGCTCGAGGCCGGCAGCCTGGTCGGGCCGGAGTCCTACGTGAAGGAGCGCATCGCCGCCTTCAAGGAGTCCGGCGTCACCGACCTCCAGATCATCCCCGCCGCCGCTGACCCCGCCGGCCTGGTCGCCCAGGTCAAGGAGTGGATCAGCTGATCCGGCCGGTGCGCCGGAGGTTTGGCGGCCGGGATCCCGGAACACGATGGCTGTGTGTCCGGGACCCAGCCGCCGCCCCCGCCGTACCAGCGTCCGATGCCGCCCAGCCCGCCTCCGGGCCCGCCGCCCGGCATCCCGACGTACGTCGTCCCGCCGACTGCACCGCCGCCCCCGGGGCCGCCGCCCCCGGGGCCGCCGCCAATGGGGCCGCCGCCCATGGGCCCGCCACCGGGGCTCGGCTTCGGCCAGGCCCCGCCCCCGCCCCCACCGCCGCGGCGGCGGTGGCCACTCGTCGTTGCCGCGCTGACCGCGTTGCTGCTGGTCGTGGGGCTCGGCATCGGCGGCTGGGCCTTCGGCACCGGCCGCCTGGGCTTCGGCCCGCTCAGCAAGGACGACAAGGCCGCCGCGAAGGCGATCGCCGACGGGGCCGACGACCCGAGCTGGGCCGACGACGCGCAGCGCTCGTGCGCCGCGACCAAGCTCCTCCACGCGCACCGCTCGGGTGACCTGCTCGACCGCGGCGTCGTCGAGCACGACGGCGACGGCTGGCGGTTCACCGACGAGTGGGACACCGACACCGCCCGGGCGTACGCCGACGGCGTGCTCGAGTGCTCCGACGACTGGAAGAAGCAGATCGCGAGCAGCTGGCACCTCGACGACACCGGCTGCCTGGACGACGTCGGTCGCTCGAGCGTCGCCGACAGCCTGCTGACGACCGTCGTCCTGGTCGACGACAAGGAGGCCTCCGCCGTCCACGACGCCGCGGCCGCCAAGCTCGACAAGTGCTACGGCGGCAAGCTCGACGCGATCACCGTCAGCGCGCACCCCGGCGATCGTGCGGTCGAGTTCCACCTGACCCTGCCCGAGGCGGCCAACGCCGAGACCTCGGTGAGCGTCGACGGCCCCGACGGGACCGAGCAGGTCGCCGGTACGTCGTACCACGCCAAGACCGAGGAGGGCGGCGACCGCGTGTGCATCGACGTCACCCTCGAGGCCCACTACGGCTGGGGGTCGAAGGTGACCTCCGGCCCGACGCACGCCTGCGGCAAGGCCAAGCCCAAGCGGTTGTGGTGGACCCGGCTGCCGCACTGCAGCTACGAGGCCGGCTGCATCAGCTGGGGCCTGCACGCCTCCGGCTTCGCGACCGGCGTCGAGACCCTGCGGATCACCTCGGCCGCCGGCGACTGCCCCTTCGCGAGCGGCGACTGCACCAAGTCGGCCATCATCGGCAGCGACGGGCGCGGCTTCGACAAGGGGATGGTGCTCGAGGTGACCGGCGGCGCGGGCCGTCGTACCGACGACATCATCGCCAAGATGGGCGGTCTCACCGCGCGCCTGCACGAGTGACCTCGGAGCAGGTCTGTCCGAGGCAGCTGCCCGGGGCGAATCAGGGATCATCCTGATGCCGGATGTCGGCGGTCGGTGGAAGAGTCCTGCCCATGCACCGTCAGATCGCCGGCAAGCTCACTGGTCCCATCACCAAGTGGATCGTCCTGCTCATCACGCTCGCGGCAACCGTCGGCCTCGGGCTGCTCGGCACGAAGCTGGGCGACGTCAAGAACAACGAGGCGACGTCATGGCTGCCCGGCTCCGCCGAGGCCAGCAAGGTCGCCACCGAGCTGTCGAAGGACGTCGACCCGAATGACATCCCGACGCTGGTCGTCTACTCGAAGCCGTCGGGGCTCACGAAGGCCGACCTCGCGGCCATGGACGCCCAGGCGGCGCAGATCGCCAAGATCGACGGCGTCACCCGGGCCGGCGTCCTCACGCCGGACGCGGCCGACGCGCTCCGGGCGCATGGCAAGCCCGCACCGAAGCTGCTGTCCGCGGACCGACAGGTCGCCTACTCCTACTTCACCCTCAACTTCGGCAAGGCCGGTTGGTCCGAGGTGCCCCACCTGACCGACAAGGTCAAGGACATCGCCAAGATCGACGGCGTCAAGGTCCAGATCGGCGGCATGGGTGGTCAGGCGGCCGACTTCGCGTCGTCTTTCAGCAACTCGCACAGCCAGATGATCTTCTTCACCTTCCTGGCCGTGATCGTGATCCTGCTGCTGACCTATCGCAGCCCGGTGCTGTGGATCCTGCCCATCGTCAGCGCCGCCATCGCGTTCCTCTGTGCCCAGGGCACGGTCTACCTCGCGGCGAAGTACCTCGACGTCACCGTCAACGACCAGAGCCAGTACATCCTCGGCATCCTGGTGATCGGGGCCGGCACCGACTACGCCCTCCTCCTCGTCGCCCGCTACCGCGAGGAGCTGCGCAACTTCGAGGACCGGCACGAGGCGATGGCGCACGCGCTGCACCGCGCCGCGCCCGCTGTCATCGCCAGTGCTGCCACGGTGGCGCTGGGCCTGCTCTGCCTGACCGTCGCGGACCTGAACTCGACCGCCGGCCTCGGTCCGGTGCTCGCGATCAGCGTGGGCGTCACGCTCCTGGTGATGGTCACCTTCTTCCCCGCGCTCCTGGTGGCCTGCGGTCGCTGGGTGTTCTGGCCCAAGCGCCCCCGGTACCGCTCCGTCGAGCCCACCGAGAGCGGCCTGTGGGCGCGCGTGGGTGCCCGCATCAGCAAGCGGCCGCGCGCCGTCTGGCTGGTGACGGCGGTGATCCTCAGCGCCGCGTGCGTCGGCCTGACGACGCTGGACACCAGCGGCCTCACCACCAAGGACTCCTTCACCACCAAGCTCGACTCCGTCGACGCCCAGCAGCTGCTGCTCGAGCACGGCCTGGGCGACAGCTCGAACAAGGTCCAGGTCGTCGCCGACGACTCCGCCGTCGCGTCCGTGCTGGACGCCCTCAAGGGCGTCGACGGGCTCAGCGACGCGACCGCCCCGAAGCAGCTGGGCAACGGCCGCTCCTGGTTCGAGATGAACATGAAGTACGACGCCTCGTCCGAGCGGGCCTTCGACGTCATCAAGGCCGCCCGCGCGGCGGCTGATGTCGGCGGCGGTGATGCCCTCGTCGGCGGCACGGCCGGCTTCTACCTCGACAGCGGGATCGCCTCCCACCACGACAACCGGCTGATCATGCCGATGGTCCTGCTCGTCGTGCTGCTGGTCCTGATGGTCCTGCTGCGGGCACTGGTCGCCCCGCTGCTCCTGATCCTGACGGTCGTGCTGTCCTTCGGCGCCGCGCTCGGCATCTCGGCGCTGCTGTTCAAGTACGTCTTCGACTTCCACGGGGCCGACCCAGGCTTCCCGCTGTTCGCGTTCGTGTTCCTGGTGGCTCTCGGGGTCGACTACAACATCTTCCTGATGACCCGGGTGCGGGAGGAGACCATCAACCACGGGACCCGCAAGGGGTCGCTGGTGGCGCTCTCCTCCACCGGCGGCGTGATCACGTCTGCGGGACTCGTGCTCGCCGCGACGTTCCTCATGCTGGGAACGCTGCCGATGGTCTTCCTCGCCGAGCTCGGCACGGCGGTCGCACTCGGTGTCGCGCTCGACACGATGATCGTCCGCTCGGTGCTGGTGACCGCGCTCAACCTCGATCTCGGCGACAAGATCTGGTGGCCGAGCAAGCTGGGCCAGGGTGCCGTCTCGGCGCCCGAACCGCTCGAGCCGGTCGAGCAGCCCGTCTGAGCGATGGCATTCCGGGGTCCGCAGTGACATGGAACATGTTCTAGGTCACTGCGGGCTCCGATATCGTCGAACCGATGTCCCCCACGCCTCAGCAGATCCGCCGCGCGCTGGCGCGCGCCGAGCGTGGCGCCGCGCTCGATCCCGACGAGGCCGCCGCGCTGCTCGCGGCGACCGGCGAGGAGCTCGACCGGTTGACCACGGCCGCCGCGAAGGTCCGCGACGCGGGCCTGCGTGCGGCCGGGCGCCCCGGCGTCGTGACCTACTCCCCCAAGGTCTTCATCCCGATCACCAAGCTGTGCCGGGACCGCTGCCACTACTGCACGTTCGTGGAGACGCCGACGCAGGCAGCACGGGAGGGGCGGGCGCCGTACCTCTCCCCCGACGAGATCCTCGACATCGCCCGCCGCGGTGCGGAGATGGGCTGCCTCGAGGCGTTGTTCACGCTCGGCGACCGCCCGGAGGACCGCTGGCCCGAGGCGCAGGCGTGGCTCGACGAGCAGGGCTACGACTCGACGCTGGCCTACATCCGGGCGATGGCGATCCGGGTGCTCGAGGAGACCGGCCTGCTGCCCCACCTCAACCCCGGCGTCATGTCGTGGGAGGAGCTCAACCGCCTCAAGCCGGTCAGCCCCTCGATGGGGATGATGCTCGAGACGACCTCGCGCCGGCTGTTCGAGACCAAGGGAGAGGCGCACTTCGGCTCCCCCGACAAGGACCCCGCGGTCCGGCTGCGTGTCCTCGAGGACGCCGGCCGCCACGGCATCCCGTTCACGACCGGCCTGCTGGTCGGCATCGGCGAGACCCTCCAGGAGCGGGCCGAGACGATCTTCGCGCTGCGCGCGAACCTGCGGGCGTACGCCGCCGTGCAGGAGGTCATCGTCCAGAACTTCCGGGCCAAGCCCGACACCGCGATGCGCCACCAGGACGACCTCGGCCTGGACGAGTACCGCGCCGCGCTGGCCGTCACCCGGCTCGTGCTCGGTCCGAAGGCCCGCATCCAGGCGCCGCCGAACCTGGTCGACCTCGCCGAGTGCAGGGCCCTGTTGGAGGCCGGCGTCGACGACTGGGGCGGCGTCTCGCCGCTGACTCCCGACCACGTGAACCCCGAGCGGCCGTGGCCGTCGCTGGAGCGGTTGCGTGCGATCACCGCCGAGTGCGGCTTCGAGCTGAAGGCGCGACTGACGGTCCACCCCGAGTACGTCCTCGGCGCTCTCGAGCGCGGCGAGGCCTGGATCGACCCGCGGGTCGCCAGCCACGTGGCCGCTCTCGCGGGGCCCGACGGGCTGGCCATCCCCGGCGTACGCCCCCAGGGGCTGCCGTGGCAGGAGCCCGACGGCGGCTTCGACTCGACCGGTCGGACCGACCTGCACGCGGCCGTCGACACCGAGGGCCGCACCGACGACCGTCGCTCCGACTTCGGCAGCGTGTACGGCGACTGGGCCTCGGTCGGCGAGGCCGCGAAGCAGACCGGTGCCCCCGCCGTGCTCCATGCCGAGGGCGGCGACGCCCTGCGTGCTGCCGAGGCCGACCCCGGCAGCCTGTCCGACGAGCACGCCCTCACCCTGATGACCGCCGAGGGCGACCTGCTCCGCCAGGTGACGCGCCTGGCCGACGACCTGCGGCGCGAGGTGGTCGGCGACGACGTGACGTACGTCGTCAACCGGAACATCAACTTCACCAACGTCTGCTACGTCGGCTGCCGGTTCTGCGCGTTCGCGCAGCGGCGTACCGACGCCGACGCCTACTCCCTGTCGTACGACGAGGTCGCCGACCGCGCGCAGGAGGCGTGGCACCTCGGCGCCACCGAGGTCTGCATGCAGGGCGGCATCGATCCCCAGCTCCCCGCGAGCGCCTACTTCGACATCGCGCACGCCGTGAAGCAACGCGTGCCCGAGATGCATATCCACGCCTTCAGCCCGATGGAGGTCGTCAACGGCACCGCCCGCACGGGGCTGTCCATCGAGGACTTCCTGATCAAGGCCCGCGAGTCCGGCCTGGGCAGCCTCCCCGGGACGGCCGCCGAGATCCTCGACGACGAGGTCCGCTGGGTGCTCACCAAGGGCAAGCTGCCGACCCGCACCTGGATCGAGATCGTCTCCACGGCGCACCGGATCGGCCTGCCGACCACCTCGACGATGATGTACGGCCACGTGGACAACCCGCGTCACTGGGTCGGCCACCTGAACGTCCTCAAGGGCATCCAGGACCAGGCGCTCGAGCACGGCAACGCCCGGTTCACCGAGTTCGTGCCGCTGCCGTTCGTGCACACCTCCGCGCCGATCTACCTCGCCGGCGTCGCCCGACCGGGCCCGACGCTGCGCGACAACCTCGCGGTCCACGCCATGGCGCGGATCATGCTGCACGGTCGCATCGACAACATCCAGACGTCCTGGGTCAAGCTCGGTGTCGACGGCACCCGCGCGATGCTCAACGCCGGCGCCAACGACCTCGGCGGGACGCTTATGGAGGAGACCATCTCGCGGATGGCCGGCTCCGAGCACGGCTCGGCCAAGACGGTCGCCGAGCTCGAGGAGATCGGCGCCGGGATCAGCCGACCGGTGCGGGAGCGGACGACCCTCTACGGCGCTCCCACCAGGCCCTGAACCTGCGCCAGCCCCGCCGGATCGCGCGCAGCACCAGGAACAGGACCACCAGCCCGACCACCAGCAGGACCAGGGCGACGACCGCCGCAGCGACCGGATGGTTGACCGCGAACGTCATGACCGCCAGGACCAGGCCGTCCTCGCCGAGCGAGAGCCCGATGTTGGTGAACGGCTCGGGCGAGGTGTTCGCCGCGAGGCGCGTGCTGGCCTTGGTGACGTGCGCACCGAAGGCGCTCGTCCCGCCGATCACTCCGCCGAGGACCTGGTTGAAGGAGTCGCCGAGGCTCTGGGCGTCACCGGCGATGAGCACGCCGAGCGTGGCACCGACCGCGGGACGGATCACGGTGGAGACGATGTCCCACACGCTGTCGACGTACGGGATCTTGTCGGCGACGAACTCGAAGGCGTACATCGCGGCAGCGACCGCGAGCACCGGCCAGGAGCCGAGCACGTCGGGGATCCGGTCGATGTGCCCGGTCCGATCGGCGATGCCGAGCACGAGGACGACCAGGTAGCTGTTCAGGCCGCTGGCCCACCCCGAGGTGAGGCTGAGCGCGAGTGACTCCATGGCGGGAGGTTATCCCCGCCACGGAGTCACTCCTGGAAGGCGCTGATCAGGACGTGCGCGCCCGCCGCCGCGAGATGGCGTCGACGCCGGCCGCCAGCAGCAGGACCACACCCGTGATGACCTGCTGCCACTGCGTGTTCGGGTTCTGCTGCAGCAGGATCCCGTTGGGGATGATCGTGATGACCAGTGCGCCGATGACGGCGTCACGCGGGCGACCCCGTCCGCCGAAGAGCGACGTACCGCCGATGACCGCGGCGGCGACCGAGAACAGCAGCACGTTGCTGCCACCGAGGTCCTGCGAGGCCGAGGACTGGCTCGACGCGAGCAGGATGCCGCCCAGCGCGCCGAACGCCGAGCACAGCGCGAACGCGGTGACCCGCATGTGGGTCACGTCGACACCCGCACGGCGCGCGGCCTCGGCGTTCCCGCCGGTCGCGTAGAGGTGCCGGCCCCAGGTGGTCTTGGTCAGGGCGATGGTGCACAGGATCATCAGCACGATCACGATCGCCGCCGGCACCGGGATGCCCTCGATGATCCGGCCGCGCGGGTTGCGGTTGCTGCTGGCCAGCCAGGTGATCACGATGCCGATCAGGCCGAGCGTCCCGCACCGCACGAGGACCAGGGCGACCGAGTCGCGGGTCAGGCCGGCGGCCCGCGCCCGCAGCGTCGACCACAGCGAGTAGAGGAGGTACGCCGCCACGATGACGATCGTGAAGACCCAGCTCCACAGCACCGAGAGGTTGCCGTAGGTCAGGTTGTGCCACAGCTGGTAGTTGGAGGTGTTCACCGGCTGGTTCTTGAGGGCGAACTGGATGACGCCCTGCCAGGCCAGGAACAGCGCGAGGGTGACGATGAAGCTCGGGATGCCGACCTTCGCGACCAGGAAGCCGTTGAAGATGCCGATGGCGGCACCGATGCAGATCGCGGCGATGAGCGCGAGACCGAGGTGCTGGGTCAGGTTGGTGACCACGAGGACGAAGCCGATGGCCGCCACGACCGAGGCCGACCAGGCCCTGAGCCACACGCCGATCGCGACGCACACGGCCAGGCCGATCACGAGGAACCAGTAGAGGGCACCGGGCAGGGAGTGGTGCAGGTTGCCGTTGAAGGCGCCGACCGCGGCGAACGTCGCGCAGGCGCCGCCGGCGGTACCGGCGGAGAGGTCGATCTCGCCGAGCAGCAGCACGAACACCAGGCCCAGCGCGATGACCGCGATGTAGGCGCCCTGGGTCGGGATGTTGCCGATGTTGCTGCGGGACAGGAAGCGGTCGCTGACCTGGGCGAAGATGACGCCCAGCACGATGATGCCGACCAGCGAGGGCAGCGCGCCCGGCTCGCCGGAGCGCAGCTTGGTGACCCAGCCGCGGAAGGCCTCGCCGATCGAGCGCTCCTCGACGTCGAGGGAGAACTCGCTGGCTCGCTCGGAGCCGGCGGGGGCGGTGGTGGAGGTGTTCGCAGACATCCCGGTCTCCTCAGATGCTCTCGTTGACGGTCGCCGGGGCGAGCCCCAGGCCGTCGCTGCGGCCGGCGGTGATCAGCTCGACGATCTGCGTCGTGGTCGTGTCGGTCGTCTTCACCTCGGCGGCCACACGGCCGAGGTAGAGGGCCACGACCCGGTCGGCGACCTCCATGACGTCGTTCATGTTGTGCGAGATGAGCACGACGCCCAGGCCCTGGTCGGCGAGCCGGCGTACGAGGTCGAGCACCTGGCGCGTCTGCGCGACACCGAGCGCGGCGGTGGGCTCGTCGAGGAAGACGACCCTGCTGTTCCAGAGCACCGCCTTGGCGATCGCGACGGTCTGCCGCTGGCCGCCGGAGAGGTTCGCGACGAGCTGGCGCACCGAGGAGACGGTGCGCACGGACAGGCTGGCGAGCGTCTCGCGCGCCTTCTTCTCCATCTCGCCGTCGGAGAGGAACGCCCGGCCGGTCGTGAGCTCGCGGCCCAGGAACATGTTCTGGGTGATGTCGAGGTTGTCGGCCAGCGCGAGGTCCTGGTAGACGAACTCGATGCCGAGGTTGGTGGCCGCGCGCGGGTCGTGGATCGTGACCGGCTGGCCCTCGAAGCGGATCTCGCCGCTGTCGATCTGGTTGATGCCGGCGAAGCACTTCACCAGGGTGGACTTGCCGGCGCCGTTGTCGCCGACGAGTGCGGTGACCTCACCGGGATGGACGGCGAAGTCGACGTCGTGCAGGACATGGACGGCGCCGAAGCTCATGTTGAGCCCACGCGCCTCGAGGAGGGGTTCGGTCACGGGTCTTTCCACTTCGTGTCAGGTTGCGCGGTGGTGGGGCACGGCGTACGCCGGCGGCCGGTCTCGGTCCGACCGCCGGCGTCGATCACCGGGCTCGGGTCACTTGACGCCGAGCTTGTCGCAGGCGGCCTGTGCGCCCTTGCAGATCTCCGAGGCCTTGAGCGCCCCGGCCTTGACCACGTCCTCGAGGTTGGCCTGGGTGATGACCTGGGCCGGCAGCAGGAGGGCCTGGACCTTGTGGCTGGCGGACTGCGGGTCGGAGAACGCAGCCAGCGTCAGTCCGGCCTGGCTCGGGTCCTTGCCCTGGATCAGCGCGATCGCCAGCTGGGCGGCCGCCGCGGCCTCGAGCTTGACGTTCTTGAAGATCGTCATGCTCTGCTTGCCGTTGACGATGTTCTGCAGGCCCTCGACGCCCGAGTCCTGACCGGTCACGACGACCTGGCCGTCCAGACCCTGGTTCTTCAGGACACCGATGACGGCGTTGGCGATGTCGTCGTTGGCCGCGAGCACACCATCGACCTCGTTGCCGGCAGCGGTCATCGCCTGCTGGAAGGCCGGGGCCGCGTTGCTGACGGTCCAACCCTTGACGACCTGCTCGTCGACGATCTTCGCGCCGCTGCCGTCGAGCACCTCGTGAGCACCCTTGGCGAACAGCACCGCGTTGTTGTCCACGTCGGTGCCGCCGTCCATCATGATGATGTTCGGCTTGTCGACGCCCTGCGCCTTGAGGCAGTCCAGCATCGTCTGCGCCTGCAGCTTGCCGACGTCCTCGTTGTCGAAGGAGACGTAGTACGGCGCGGTGCCGCCGAGGTTGATCCGGTCGTAGTCGATGACCTTCACGCCGGCCTGGTCGGCCGCCTTCTCGACTCCGGCACCGGATGCCGCGTCGATCGAGTCGATGATCAGGACCTTCACCCCGTCACCGATCATGTTCTGCGCGATCGACAGGAAGCGGTTCTTGTCGCCCTGGGCGTTCTGGACCTCCGCGGTGATGCCCGCGTCGGTCAGCGCCTTGGTCAGCAGCGGCTTGTCGTAGAGCTCGTAGCGGGTCGACGAGGTCGTGTCGGGCAGGATCACGCCGACCTTGCCCGAGGCCTTGCCGGTCGACGAGCCGGCGGGCGGAGCGGCGGCGCCACTCGTGGGCGGGTTGCTCAGCGAGCACGCCGCACTGATGTCGGCGGCACCCGAGCCACCGCCGTTGTCGCTGTTGCTGCCACAGGCAGCGAGACCGGTCGAGCCGGCCAGGAGCGCGGCCACCACGAAGGCGCTGCGACGGAATTGGTTGGACATGATCCTCCTCGACGAGAACGGCTGAGATTCCCCCGTTGTTCGAGTTCGAGTGTCGTGGGTCACAGCGTAATGGTCAAGCCCTGAACACAAACCGAGACATTTTTCGACCAACACGCCGTTTCTAGTCAGTCCTTGACCAATAGTCGGGCTGCGTGCAGGGTTCTCGTATGAGCGACGCCACCGAACTCCCCACCGGGTCCGGTGCCGCGTTGCGCCACGCCAACGAGCAGCGGGTCCTCGACGTGCTCCGCCACGCGACGCCCGACGGGGGCAGCTCGGCCACCTACACCCAGGCCGAGCTGGCCCGCGCGACGGGCCTGGCCCGCGCCACGATCTCCAACATCGTGCGGGAGCTGACCGCCGGCGGGCTGCTCGAGTCCGAGGCGGGCTCCGGACGACGAGGTTCGGCGGTTCGCCTCGCCGCCAGCGCCGGCGTCGTCCTCGGCGTCGACTTCGGCCACAGCCACGTCTCGGTCGCGGTCGGCGACCTGACCGGCCGTCTCCTCGACGAGGAGCGCCACGTCCTGACCACCCCCCTCGAGCCCCAGGCCGCGCTCGAGCGCGCCCACCGCATCGCCGCTCGGCTGATCCCACGCGGCGCCACGCTGCGCACCGTCGGGCTCGGGCTCCCCGCCCCCGTGGTCGGCAGCAACGTCGACAGCCCCGCGATCTTCCCGGGCTGGCGCGACGTGGACGCCGTGTCACTGGCCGGGGACACGTTCGAGGCACCGGTCGCGGTCGACAACGACGCCAACCTGGGAGCGCTGGCCGAGCACCGCCTCGGGGTGGCACGCGGGTGCAGCAACATCGTGTTCGTGAAGGTCTCCTCCGGCGTCGGCGCGGGCCTGGTGCTGGACGGCCGCGTGTTCCGCGGCTCGCAGGGCACGGCAGGCGAGATCGGACACCTCACCCTCGACGAGCAGGGCCCGTTCTGCCGCTGCGGGAGCCGCGGCTGCCTGGAGGCGTACGCCTCGACGTCCAGCCTGGTCGACATGCTGGCCGGCCAGCTGCCGGGTGCCGACTTCGACGCGATCGTCGCCGCCGCCGGTCGGGGCCACGTGTCCGCGCGCCGCGCGCTCGAGGACGCGGGCCTCCACCTCGGCTGGGCACTGGCGACCATCGTCAACCTGATCAACCCCGAGGTCGTCGTCCTCGCCGGCGACATGGCTCGGGCCGGCGACGCCGTGCTCGAGCCGACCCGCGTCGGGTTGCGCCGCCACGCCCTCGACTCCGCCGCCGGCACCCCCGTGCTGACCAGCACCCTCGGCGAGCGCGCCAGCCTGGTCGGCGCCCTCCTCCACGCCGCCGAGAGCACCGAGCTGCGCATCACGGCCTGACGGCGGCGTACGTCCTCGCCCCTTCCACGGGGTTGCCAGCGGTCGTAGGTTGGGCGGAACGACGAAGGAGGTGCGAGATGACCGCAGGTGACCGTGAGGCGTACGGCGACTACAGCATCGACGACGAGGACCAGCTCGAGCCTGGTGACACCCTCGAGGGCGATGACGTCAAGGACGAGCTCGACCGCGGCTACTCACCGCCGGAGCGCTACTCCTCCGCACAGCGCTGGGGCAACACGCCCTGGGAGGCCGAGCACGCCCAACCGCTCGCGGACCGGCTGGCCATGGAGGAACCCGAGACCGACCCGTACGCCGAGGACGACACCGACGAGTGCGAGTCCCCCGGCGAGCACGAGGTCGGCTCGCGCCGTGCCGGCCGCCTGGTCGCCCACGACAACGGCGACCACGTCGAGCAGGACGTCTGGGGCGACGACGTCGGCATCGACGGCGCCGCCGCCTCCGCCGAGGAGGCCGCGATGCACATCATCGACGGCGACGAGGACGGTGACGACGAGGTCGAGAGCGACTGATCGTTCGAACGACCTCATGCCGCGCCCGGGCGTTCGGCTACTCGACCGTCCTGTTGCGGCGCACGCCGCCGTAGATGCCGCGCCGCACGATCCACGGCTGCAGCACCGATGGCACCGTCCAGGCGGGGAAGCGGAACGGGGTCCCGGTCGGCGCGAAGACCCTCAGCCCGTCGGGCTCCACCCCCAGCACGGACCCCCACCGGTGACGGGCGGGGACGAAGCCGCGCAACGGCCGGCCGTCGAGGTGCGCGCGGACGTTGCGCGCCAGGAGCCGGTCGGCCCGGGCGCGGGCGGAGGAGCGCAACGGGTCGGTGGCCGCCACGTCCCCGATCGCGAAGACCTCGTCGTGGCCGGGCACCTGCAGGGTCTCGCAGACGCGGACGAAGCCGTCGTCGTCGAGGACCTCGCCGGGCAGCCAGTCGCTGTTGGGACGGACCCGGCCGACGGCCCACAGCACGGCGTCGGCCTCCGTCGCGGGCTGCCCCGTCACCCACTGCACCGGGCCTGTTCCGATGTCCTCCGCGGCACCGGGCGGGAGGACCGCGCGATGGCCGGGAAGGAGCTCGACCCCGGCACTCTCGAGTCGGCGCCGCACGTGCGACCAGACGCGAGGGTGGTGCTGCCCGAGCGCGCGGTCGGCGGGGAACGCCAGCCGCACCGGTACGCCGGGCCAGCGCAGCGCGAGCTGCAGCGCACTCCCGACCGCGGCGGCTCCCCCACCCACCACGAGGACGGACCGCGCACCGGCCAGCCGGAGGTGGGCCGCGCGGAGGTCCGCCGACACCTGCGCGGCGGGTCGCAGCTCCGGCGTACGCCAGAATCCGTTGCGTACGCCGGTGGCGACCACCAGCACGTCGTACGCCTCGGACCACGTGGCACCGGCGAGGTCGCGGACCTCGACCCGCCGCGAGGCGAGGTCGAGACCGATCAGCTCGGCGTGCACGGTCCGCACCGCGTCGAGCCCGCGGAACTGCTCGAAGGCGATCCGGTAGTCGCGCGCCCAGTCGTCGGGCCGCGCGAGCCGGGTGCCGAGCTCCTGGCCGCTGACCAGACCGGGCTGGCTGGAGATGCCGACGACCTCGAGATCACGGTGACGCGCGAGGTGCAGCGCCGTCAGCAGCCCGCTGTCACCGAGCCCGGCGACCACCACCCGTGCCATCGCGTGGGCCTCAGGACGTCCGGCGCGGCGGGCGCGGGACGAGCCGCGGCACGCGGTCGATGACGTCCTGGTACGCCGGCCGCCGCTGCAGGCTGCGCTCCTCCATCATCGGGATGCTGGCGCCCTGGAACATCGCGGTCATGGCGCCGGCCCCGGCGATCAGCCACCACCAGTCGCCCGGCGCACCGGCGATCCCGAAGAGCGCGAGCGCGAACCAGAAGCTGATCTCGCCGAAGTAGTTCGGGTGCCGCGACCACGCCCAGAGCCCGTGATCCATCGCCTGCCCGGGCTGGCGGACGCGGATGAAGCGACGCATCTGCGCGTCGGCGACGTACTGCAGCACCGGCGCCCCGATGCCGATCACGAACGCCACCACGTCCAGCCATCCGAGGCCGTGGCCGGGCCGGGCGACGACGGCGTACGCCGGCATCAGCGCCAAGAACACGATCAGGGTCGGGAAGACGTGGATGCCCATCAGGTCCACGACGGCCTCGAACCGGCCCGACCGGTCGCGCAGCATCGGGTAGCGCCAGTCCTCGTGGTGCAGGCCGGGCCAGTCCTGGACCCAGTTGGCGGTGAGCCGGATCGCCCAGACGAGCACCACGACGATCACCAGCACCGCGCGGGTGTTGTCCATCTCGAGCCCGCGGTGGTCGGCCGCGAGGCACCAGTAGAGGACGAGGTACGGCGGCAGCACGCTCCAGTACGGGTCGTAGCAGCTGGAGTTGTGCAGGAGCCTGCTGGCAACGAACACGACCAGCGTCGCGAGCAGGTCGGCGATCAGGCCGTCCAGCCACAGCCAACGCGTGTCCGGCCCCCAGGCCAGCCACGCCGTCGCGGCGCCGAGCGCGACGACGTACACGATCCCGACCCGGGCCAGCGAAGCACCTTTGCTCACGCCGGCGACGCTACCGGAACAGGTTCTAGTTCTTCCCGAGAACGGCCTGGGCAGCGGGCGAGGCGTAGAACGCGGCGAGGCGTGGGCGAACGAGGTCCTCGAGCAGGCCGGCGCGGGCCAGGCCGGCGACCACCGGCGGCACGAACCGCTCGACCTCCTCGACCAGGTCGCCGGGCGTGAGCCCGAACTCGGCCAGGAGATCGGCGAGGGGGAAGTCGGCGTACGTCTCGAAGAAGTAGTCGACGCCGGATTCCACCAGCGCGGTGATGTACGGCGAGGTGCGCAGGTCGAGCCACACGTCGTACAGCGCGCTGCAGAGGTCGACCAGCTGCTCGTCGGAGATGGCCTGAGCCAGCGTCGCGACCGGCTGGGTCGACATCGCGTCCCACACGTCGAGGACGGCATGACGCAGCTCGTCGTCGGAGACGCCTGGCATGGCCCGGTCACCGAGGTAGCCGAGCAGCACCCCGGCGCCCTGCTCTGCAAGCTCACGGCTGCGTCGGTCGAGACCCTCGACCACGCCGCCGGCCGCCTTCTCCCCCAGCCCGATGCCGGTGCTCAGGCCGGGCAGCTTGCGCGCGATCTTCAGGCCCTGGCGCACGCCGCCCGTCGCGACGCCGTGCACGAGCCCGCCGACGCCGGCCTGCAGGCCGGGGCTTGCGACGATGCCGCGCAGCAGCTGGTCGCGCAGGGTGCGCAGCTCGGACAGGACGGTGACGAGCTCTTCGACCTGGCGACGGTCGACCAGCTCGCCTAGCGGCGTCTGGTTGGCGGGGTTGGCCCGCACCCGTCGCGCGATCTCGCCGGCGACGTCCGGGATGGCACCGGGCAGGTGGTGGTGCGCGACGTACTTGCCCGCGACGCCCTTGACCATGTCTCGGTCGACCACGTCGCCGAGGCGTACGCCGCCCAGCAGGCCCAGCAGCCGGTGGACCTCACCCGCGACGAGCTCGGCCGGCCGCTCACGCAGCGCGGCGACCTCGTACGCGACGTGTGCCTCGAGGAGCCGGTCGGCCAGTTCAGTCATGACATCAGTCTCTCTATGAGCGTCGCGAGACGCGTGCGATGGCAAGGCGCGGCCGCGAAGGCGACCTCAAAAGCGAAGCGGTCGTCGAGCGGCAAAAGCGAAGCGGTCGTCGAGCGGCCGCAACGCAGCCAGCGTGCGCGTATCGCGGCGCTCACTCCCATTCGATGGTGCCAGGGGGCTTTGAGGTGACGTCCAGGGTGACGCGGTTGATCTCCTTGACCTCGTTGGTGATCCGGGTCGAGATCTTCTCCAGCACGTCGAAGGGCAGGCGGGCCCAGTCGGCGGTCATCGCGTCCTCGGAGGTGACGGGACGCAGCACGACGGAGTGGCCGTAGGTACGGCCGTCACCCTGTACGCCGACGCTGCGGACGTCGGCGAGCAGCACGACAGGCATCTGCCAGATGTCGCGATCGAGGCCGGCCTTCGTCATCTCCTCGCGGGCGATGGCGTCGGCCTCGCGGAGGATGTCGAGGCGCTCGCGGGTGACCTCGCCGATGATCCGGATGCCCAGACCGGGGCCCGGGAACGGCTGACGGTGGACGATGACGTCCGGCAGGCCCAGCTGGGCGCCGACCGCGCGGACCTCGTCCTTGAAGAGCTCACGCAGCGGCTCGACCAGCTCGAACTCGAGGTCCTCGGGCAGGCCGCCGACGTTGTGGTGGGACTTGATCGTCGCCGCGCCGGCGCCGTGGCCGGACTCGACGACGTCGGGGTAGAGCGTGCCCTGGACCAGGAACCCGACCTTGGACCCGGCCGGCGCGTCCTTGATGACCTCGAGCTCGGCGCCCTCGAAGGAGCGGATGAACTCGCGGCCGATGATCTTGCGCTTGGCCTCAGGCTCGGAGACACCGGCGAGGGCGTCGAGGAACTGCTTCTCGGCGTCGACGACGACCAGCTTGGCGCCCGTCGCGGCCACGAAGTCACGCTCGATCTGCTCGGTCTCGTCCTTGCGCATCAGCCCGTGGTCGACGTACACACAGGTGAGGCGGTCACCGATCGCCTTCTGCACGATCGCGGCGGCGACGGCGGAGTCGACGCCGCCGGACAGGCCACAGATCGCGCGACCGGTCTCGCCGATCTGCGCCTTGACCCGGGCGACCTGCTCGTCGGCGATGTTGCCGATGGTCCAGGTCTGCTGGCAGCCCGCGATGTTCCAGAGGAAGTGCTCGAGCACCTGCTGGCCGTGCTCGGAGTGCAGCACCTCGGGGTGCCACTGGACGCCGGCGAAGCCGCGCTCGACGTGCTCGAAGGCCGCGACCGGGGTGACCTCGGTGGAGGCCAGCACCGTGAAGCCGTCGGGTGCCGCGACGACCTGGTCGCCGTGCGACATCCAGACGTTGTGGGCGGCCGGCATGTCGGCGAGCAGCGTGCCCGGCTCGACCACGCTGACCGGCGTACGGCCGTACTCGCGCAGGCCGGTCGCGGCGACCTCGCCACCCAGCGCCTGGGCCATGGTCTGGAATCCGTAGCACATCCCGAAGACCGGGACCTCGCCCGTGAAGAGGTCGCCGTTGAGCGACGGCGCACCCTCCTCGTAGACGCTGCTCGGGCCGCCCGAGAGGACGATCGCCTTGGGGTTCTTCGCCAGCATCTCCGCCACCGGCATCGAGTGCGGGACGATCTCGGAGTAGACCTTGGCCTCGCGCACGCGTCGCGCGATCAGCTGGGCGTACTGCGCCCCGAAGTCGACGACGAGGACCAGGTCGTGCTCAGCGGCGCTCATGCGCGAATCCTATCGGCGGCGTGCCGCGCGGCCGATTCGACCGTCGTACCTGATCTTCTGGCCCCGAAATCGCCGAAATCAGGGCCAAATGATCAGGTACGACGCACTCAGGGTCGCCGCCACGACAGCCACCGCGCACGCTCGGCGTCCGCCAACCCCCGTCGCGCCGAAACGGTCGAGGTGTCGACCCACCACTCGGGCTGCTCGATCGTCCACAGGCGCGGCGCATCGCCCCGGACCGCCGACCGCGCGTACGCCGACCGCAGGCGTCGGTGGAACGGGCCCGAGGCATGGCGATCGTGCTTCATCATCGTCACCATCTCGATCCCCACGGACCTCGCGAGCTCCTCCTTCGCCAGGTCACGGGCCCGCGGCTCGTCCGCATCATGCACGCCACCGTTGTACTCACCGGCGACGCCGGCCACCGGGTCGAACAGGTCGGGCGTGAAGAGGTGCGTGCCCCGCGGGTCGAAGATCGGCACGTTGCACAGTGGCCGCGGATGCCGGCCCTCCAGCTCCCACACGATCCGCATGTCCGGTTCCATCGGCGACCAAGCATTCTCGTCGGCCATGCCCACCGCTGCCCGCAGGAGCCGGATCCCTGGTCGGGCCGGGAGGCGGACGATGTACGCGGTGAGGGCCGCCAGATCGATCAGGTCGTCGTACGCCGCCATGTCGATGATCCGAACCGCCTCCGGCAACGAGCGAGCCCGCCTGGCCTCGTAGCTGACCGACCGCTCCGGGACGGTGATCGGCAGACCGTCGATCACGACGATGTCGTCCGCGAACAGCCAGTCCTCGGAGAGGACCGCCCCCTGGCGCGGAGCGAGCTTGCGGACGTCTCCGATCGCCAGTGGAACCGGCAGCAGGCACCCCCGCGCATCGACGCCCGGGAACCAGCGTGCACCAAGCCAGTGCAGGGCCGCCCAACCGGTGACAGCGGCGCACGGCGCGGCGTACGCGGATTCGACGATCCGCTGCGCGGCCGCCGTCGAATCCACCTCGGCAGGCACGAACAGGTTCGCTCCGCAGCGACGCCATGCCCGGCCGCGGGCCTGCTTGCGCGTTGGCGAACCAGGCACGGGCGCCTCCGCCCGGACAGGCAGCACCAGCCCGCTCCGCGTCACCCGAGGTCTATCCACCGGGCGAGCATGCGCCGCTGGGCGGATTCGTGCTCTGACAATCCACAGGCCCTCGTCGTACCTGATCCTTTGGCCCCGAAATCGCCGAAATCAGGGCCAAAAGATCAGGTACGACGCGCTCGGGGCCCCGAACGGCCCACCCCCGAAAATGCGCCAAGGCCCGACCGGGGAGGGAGGGTGGTCGGGCCTTGGTTGTCCATGCGACTGATGGACAGTTGCCTGGACCTGACCCGGGGTTCGGGAGGGAGCGTGAATCCCCGGGCTCGATGCTTCAACGAGATCTGTTTCGGCAGGTTACGCCGGTCACATCGAATGTCCAGACAGAAGCAATTGGATCAGGAGACCCCCACGATCGGCAAGCGAAGTGCGGCTGGTGCGGTGGGTGGGACCACCGGGGCGTTCGGGGCGACCGGATCGATCTTCTCGTACGCCGAACCGACGGCCGGGCGCGTGTCCGGCTCGCCCTTGTTGGGCCAGTACGCCATCGCCCGCTCGGCCTGCGCGGTGATCGTCAGTGACGGGTTCACGCCCAGGTTGGCCGAGATCGTCGAGCCGTCGACGACGTGCAGGCCGTCGTAGCCGTAGAGCCGCTGGAACGGGTCGACCACACCGGTGTCGGCGCTGTCCCCGATGGCGCAGCCGCCGATGAAGTGGGCCGTCATCGGAACGTTGAACGGCTCACCGACGGTGCCGCCGGCGTACCCGGGGCCTGTGTCGGTCGACATGTGCTTGGCCATCAGCCGCGCGCCCTCGTTGGCGACCGGGATCCAGGTCGGGTTCGGCTCGCCGTGGCCCTGCTTGGAGGACAGCCGGTAGCCGAACGGGGTCTTCTTGGGGAAGACCGTGATGGAGTTGTCCTTGGCCTGCATGACGAGCAGCACGATCATCCGCTCGGACCAGTGCTTGACGTCGTAGAGCTTGAACAGGTTGCCGGCCTTGAGCTGGGCGCCCATCTCCTTGATCCACCGGCGCTTGCGCTGCGGGCCACCGTCGGTCAGCACCGTCTGCAGGAACGACATCGCGTTCGAGCCGTGGCCGTAGCGGACCGGCTCGAAGTGGGTGTGCTCGTCGGGGTGGATCGAGGAGGTGATCGCCACGCCCTCGGAGTAGTCGGTCTCCAGGTCGGGGGCGATCGCGCCGAGGATCGCCTCGGAGTTGGTGCGCGTCAGCATGCCGAGGCGGTCGGAGATCTTCGGCAGGTCGCCGTCGGCCTTGAGCTGGTGCAGCAGCTTCTGGGTGCCGATCGCGGCCGCGCTGAAGATGACTTGCTCGGCGGTGAACGTCTTGACGGCGGTACGCCGGGACAGCTTGGCCTTGGTCCAACGGGTCTGGATCTCGTAGCCGCCGCCCTCGAGCGGGGTCACCTTCGTGACCGTGGTCAGCGGGTGCACCTCGGCGCCGTTCTGCTCGGCGAGGTAGAGGTAGTTCTTGACCAGGGTGTTCTTGGCGTTGTGGCGGCAGCCGACCATGCACTCGCCGCACTGGGTGCAGGTGTTGCGGGTCGGGCCCACGCCGCCGAAGTACGGGTCGTCGACCGACGAGCCAGGGGTCTCCCCGCCCTGCCCGAAGAAGACGCCGACCGGCGCCGCGTGGAAGGTGTCCTCGACGCCCAGGTCGGAGGCGACCTTCTTCATGACCCGGTCGGCCGGGGTCTCGTTCGGGTTGACGACCACACCGAGCATCCGCTTGGCCTGGTCGTAGTAGGGGGCCAGCTCCGACTTCCAATCGGTGATGTGCGCCCAGGAGGGGTCCTTGTAGAACGGGTCGAGCGGCTCGTAGAGCGTGTTCGCGTAGACCAGCGAACCGCCGCCGACACCGGCGCCCGCCAGGATGATGGCGTCCTTGACCATGTCGATGCGCTGGATGCCGTAGCAACCGGCCGCCGGCTGGAACAGGAACTTCTTCAGGTCCCAGGAGGTGTCCGCGAAGTCCTCGTCGCGGAAGCGCGCGCCGGCCTCGAGGACACCGACCTTGTAGCCCTTCTCGGTCAGGCGCAGTGCCGACACCGAGCCGCCGAAGCCGGACCCGATGACGAGGACGTCGTAGTCGAAGGCGCTGTGATTTCCCATGCTCATGCCCGTCCCAGCTTCTTGAGTGCCTTGAGGCTCAGGTTCATCACCTTCGCGTGGGTCTCGGCGGACATGCCGAAGTTCTGGCCGAGCTTGAGGACCCGCTGCGTGGCGACGGTCTGGGACTCGGTGTAGCGGTGGATGCCCTCGGCGCCCTGCCGACGGCCCATCCCGGACTCGCGCATGCCGCCCATCGGGGCGTCGATGCTGCCGAACGAGGCGGCGAAGCCCTCGTTGATGTTGACCGTGCCGCACTTGATCTGCCGGGCGAGGGCACGCCCGCGCTTGCCGTCCTGGGTGTAGATCGAGGCGTTCAGGCCGTACTCGCCGTCGTTGGCACGCGCGATCGCGTCGGCCTCGTCGTGGAAGCGGTAGACGGAGATGACCGGACCGAAGGTCTCGTGGCCGAAGCAGGTCATCTCGGGCGTGACGCCCTCGAGGATGGTCGGCTCGAAGAAGTACGGCGCGAGGTCGGGCCGGGCGTTGCCGCCGGCCAGCACCCGCGCGCCCTTGGCGACGGCGTCGTCGACGTGGGCGACCGCGGTGGTCAGCTGGTCCTCGGAGATGAGCGGACCCATGTCGATCTCCCAGTCGAGGCCGGCACCGAGGCTCATCGCCTTGGTGCGTGCCACGAACCGCTCGACGAAGCGGTCGTAGACCTGGTCGGCGACGAACATCCGCTCGGTGGAGACGCAGAGCTGACCGGCGTTGGAGAACGCGGCGCGTACGGCGCCCTCGGCGGCCTTCTCGATGTCCGCGTCGCGCAGCACCAGGATCGGGTTCTTGCCGCCGAGCTCCAGCGAGCAGCCGATGAGGCGCTCGGCGCACTGCTTGGCGATGAGCTTGCCGGTCGCGGTGGAGCCGGTGAAGCAGATGTAGTCGGAGCGCTCGATGATCGGCGTGCCGAGCTGGCGGCCCGGGCCGGCCACGACGACCCACAGGTCGCGCGGGATGCCGGCCTGCTCGATCAGCTCCGCACCCAGCAGCGCGGTGAGCATGGTCTGGGCGTCGGGCTTGGTGACGACCGCGTTGCCGGCCATCAGCGCCGGGAGGCCGTCGGAGATGGCCATCGTGAGCGGGTAGTTCCACGGCGAGATGATGCCGACGACGCCCTTGGCGACCCGGTTGTGGTCGACGCGGGTCAGCCCCGGGATCACGCCGGTCGCGCGCCGGGTGGCGAGGTGCTTGTGGGAGATCCTGCCGTAGTAGCGAGCCGTCAGCGCGACGTGCAGGATCTCGTCGTACGCGTGCTTGCGGGCCTTGCCGGACTCCAGCGTGATCAGGTCGAGGATCTCTGAGCTGCGCTCGAGGACGATGTCGTGCAGGCGCAGCATGGCGGCCTCGCGCTCGGCGATCGAGGTCTGCGCCCAGGCGGCCTGCGCGATGCGCGCGCGGCGGAACGCCTCGTCGACGTCCTCCTCGCTCGACTGCGGGATGTTCGCCAGCGGCGCGCCGTCCAGCGGCGAGGTCAGCGGCAGCGTGCGACCGGTCGTGGAGAGGATCCGGTCGGTGAGCCGCTTGACGTGCGACGGCTCGAGGACGTACGCCGCGCGCGGGTCGTGCTCCGGGTCGTGCGGACCGTCGACGAGTGGCTCGGGCGTGGGGTTCGACGCGCTCATGCCGCGAGGGTACTCCCCGTTACCGGTCAGTAGAACGGGTACCGGCCGCGAACTGCGACACAGTGTCTCGACAGATCGCGATCGAGTGTCAACCGCGCGTCAGCCGGCTGAGCGCCTCAGGCCCCGACGACCTCGACCCGCTGGAACTCCTTGAGCTCGGTGTAGCCGGTGGTCGCCATCGAGCGCTTGAGGGCACCGATCAGGTTCATCGTGCCGTCGGCGACGTGCGAGGGACCGAACAGGATCTCCTGGAGGGTTCCGACCTGGTCGAACCGGACACGCTCACCGCGCGGCAGGTCGGCGTGGTGCGCCTCGGCGCCCCAGTGGAAGCCGTGGCCGGGCGCGTCGGTGGCACGCGCGAACGGCGAGCCGACCATGACAGCGTCGGCGCCGCAGGCGATCGCCTTGGCCAGATCGCCGGAGGTGCCGATCGAGCCGTCCGCGATGACGTGGACGTAGCGACCGCCGGACTCGTCGAGGTAGTCGCGACGCGCAGCGGCGACGTCGGCGACGGCGGAGGCCATCGGGACCGAGATGCCCAGGACGGTGCGGGTGGTGTGCGCCGCTCCCCCACCGAACCCGACCAGCACGCCGGCGGCGCCGGTGCGCATGAGGTGCAGGGCCGCCTGGTGGGTGGCGCAGCCGCCCACGATCACGGGCACGTCGAGCTCGTAGATGAACTCCTTGAGGTTGAGCGGCTCGGCCTGGCCCGAGACGTGCTCGGCGGAGACGGTGGTGCCGCGGATGACGAACATGTCGACACCGGCGTCCACGACGGTCTTGGCGAACTCCTTGGTCCGCTGGGGGCTGAGCGAGCCGGCGACGGTCACGCCCGCGTCACGGATCTGCTTGACCCGCTCGGTGATGAGCTCGGCCTTGACCGGCTCGGCGTAGATCTCCTGCAGGCGCCGGGTGGCGTCGATGCCGGAGAGCTGGGCCACCTCCGCGAGCAGCGGCTTGGGGTCGGCGTACCGCGTCCAGAGGCCCTCGAGGTCCAGGACGCCCAGCCCGCCGTGCTGGCCGAAGGCGATCGCGGTCTCCGGCGACATCACGGAGTCCATCGGCGCGGCCAGGATCGGCAGCTCGAAGCGGTAGGCGTCGATCTGCCAGGCGGTCGAGACCTCCTCGGGGTCACGCGTGCGCCGGGAGGGCACGATCGCGATGTCGTCGAAGGAGTAGGCACGGCGGGCCCGCTTGGCACGGCCGATCTCGATCTCGCTCACCGGAGCAGGTTATCGGTCGCGGAGTTGATCGAGGAGTCGGCGATCGCGCTTGGTCGGCCGACCGGTGCCCCGCTCGCGCTGGAAGACCGGCGCGACCCGCTCCGCCTTGGGCGGCAGCGCCGGTGTCTTGTCGAGATAGGCCAGCACGGCGACGGGCGCGCCCACCCGCTTCACCAGCAGCTGGCGCACCTCGACGATGTGCTCACGATCGGTGAACACCCGGACCTCGTCGCCGATCTTGACCGGCTGCGCCGGCTTGGCTCGTACGCCGTTGATCCGGATGTGCCCGGCCTTGGCGCCGGCGGTCGCCTGGGAGCGGCTCTTGTAGAGCCGTACCGCCCAGCACCACGCGTCGACCCGTACCGACATCTCGCCCCTCCTCAGGCAGGGACGATACGCCGGAGGTCAGCCCGCGCGACGGTGCTTGCGCGCTTCCTGGTCGGAGGTCTGCTCGACGGGGTCCTCGGCGTCCGGGTCCAGGCGGTCGGCCTCCCGCATGCGCTCGGCGTAGTCGCCGCGCTCCTTCTCGAGCTTCTCGCGCTGCGAGCGCGCCATGGCCTCTCGGCGGTCGGCCTCGGCACGCGCCTCCTGCGACTCGGCCTCGAGCCGGCGGGCCTCGGCCTCGCGGCGCTCGAGGCGCGGCTCGTCACGGCGTGCGTCGGTGCGGATCGCCTCGGCGTGCTTGCGGTCCAGGTCGCGCTTCTTGCTCCTGGCCACCGCGGCGAGGGCGGCGAGCACCAGCAGGGCGGCGATCACGTAGACCGCGATCCAGCCCGGGTCGTTCCAATGGTCGAACCAGTTGTTCATCGTCGGCTCCTTTCACCGACGACGGCGGTACCCCCGCTCGCGCCGCAGCATGCGGCGACCGAGCAGAGCGGTCGACTCAGGCGCCGTGGTAGTTCGGCGCCTCGACGGTCATCTCGACACCGTGCGGGTGGCTCTCCTTGAGCGAGGCGGAGGTGATCCGGACGAACCGGCCCTTCTCCTTGAGCTCGGGGATGTTGCGCGCGCCGATGTAGAACATCGACTGGTTGAGGCCGCCGAGCAGCTGGTGGGCGACGGAGGCGACCGGACCGGTGAACGCGACGCGACCCTCGATGCCCTCGGGCACGATCTTGTCGTCGGTGGCCTCGGCCTGGAAGTAGCGATCCTTGGAGTAGGACTTCTTGCCCCGGCTCGACATGGCACCCAGCGAGCCCATGCCGCGGTAGGACTTGTACTGCTTGCCCTGGTGGAAGACGACCTCGCCCGGCGACTCCTCGCAGCCGGCGAGCATCGAGCCGACCATCACGGCGTCGGCGCCGGCGACGAGCGCCTTGGCGATCTCGCCGGAGTGCTTCATGCCGCCGTCGGCGATGACCGGTACGCCGGCCGGGCCGGCGGCCAGGGAGGCCTCGTAGACAGCGGTGATCTGGGGTACGCCGACACCGGTGACCACGCGGGTCGTGCAGATCGAGCCCGGGCCGACGCCCACCTTGATGGCGTCCGCACCGGCGTCGATGAACGCCTGCGCGCCCTCACGGGTCGCGACGTTGCCGCCGATGACCTGCACGTGCTTGGTGGCCGGGTCGGTCTTGAGCCGCTCGACCATGTCGAGCAGCATCCGCACGTTGCCGTGCGCGGTGTCGGCGACGAGCACGTCGACACCTGCCTCGATCAGCATCGTCGCGCGGTCCCAGGCGTCGCCGAAGTAGCCGATGGCGGCGCCGACCATGAGCCGGCCGTCGCCGTCCTTGGAGGCGTTGGGGAACTGCTCGGACTTCACGAAGTCCTTGACCGTGATCAGCCCGGCCAGGCGGCCGTCGGGGTCGACCAACGGCAGGCGCTCGCGCTTGTGCTGGCGCAGCAGCAGGGTGGCGGCGTCGCGGTCGATGCCGGCGGGGCCGGTGATCAGCGGCATCGGCGTCATCACCTCGTCGACCTTGGTGGTCGCCCACTCCGCGACGGGCGTGAACCGGAGGTCGCGGTTGGTGATGATGCCGATCAGCCGGTTGTCCAGGTCGACGACCGGGAGACCGGAGACGCGGTACTCGCCGCAGATCTTGTCCAGGTCCTCGAGCGTCGCGTCGGGACCGATGGTGACGGGGTTGGAGATGATCCCGGTCTGGGTCCGCTTGACCAGGTCGACCTGGTAGGCCTGCTCGTCGGCCGACAGGTTGCGGTGCAGGATGCCGATGCCGCCCTGGCGGGCCATCGCGATCGCCATCCGCGACTCGGTCACCGTGTCCATCGCGGCGCTCACGAGCGGCGCCTTGATCGAGATCTCGCGGGTCAGCCGCGTGGTGGTGTCGATCTCGTCCGGCGCGAGGTCCGAATGACCCGGCAGCAGCAGGACGTCGTCGTAGGTGAGACCGAGCGGGGCGAACTTCGCGGGAACCTCATCCATGCAGGAATTCTACGGCTCAGGCCTGCGGCGGAGCGAACCGGCTCGGTGTGACGTCGGCGGCCGGGGCGAGCCGCTTGCGCCGGCGCCGCGCCCACACGACGAGGAGCACGGTGCCGACGAAGCTGAACACGAGGCCGAGGCCACCGAGGATCACCGACGCCAGGTAGTTCCTGAAGAAGCCGCCGACGATCCGGGCGTCGGACGGATCGGACGCCCGGTAGGCGACCTTCACGGTGTCACCGACCTGCGGCCCGCCCGAGGTGGACGTCGAGTCCTCGAAGGTCAGCGTGCGGCCATCGACGACGTACCTGACGACGGGCCTGTTGCTCGTGCTGCAGCCGTTGTTGTCGCAGGACCGGCTGGAGTCGAGCGAGATCACGACGCCGTTCGTGCGCGCGGCGTCGGCGAGGAAGGAGCGCGTGTGCAGCCCGAGGACCAGTGCCACCACGAGCATCACCGACCCCAGCGCGGCGAACACCGACGAGACGGAGAACCAAGCGCGCGGAGTCCGATCGGGATCGAGGCTCATGCTGAGTGCGGGCACGGGCCGACGTTATCCGTACGCCGCCCCAGGCCGACTCCCTGCCACGAGAGACGTCAGTAGACGGGTTGCGGTCCCCGGGTCGCCCAGATCGCCACCAGCAGCGCGAGGAGTGGCACGAGCAGCACCAGCACGCCGAGCCAGCGCACCCGCCCGCGCGTGGCGACATACCCGGCCGGGAGCGTCAGGACGCCCAGCACCGCGCACACGTAGGCACCTGCGAGGGGTCGACCGAGGGTGTCGTGCCCGACGCCGTTCGGCAGCGCATAGGTGACGTGGCCGTCGCTCCAGCAGACGAGCGCGAGCGCGAACGCGATCAGGGCGCTGACGAGGACGACGAGGGCCTCGACGACCGCCGGCAGCCGCCGCGTAGTGGGTTCCACGGGCACCTCCTACCCCGCCGGCCGCCGGCGGAACCCCGGGGTCAGCCGATGCCGGCGGCGACCCTGAGCTCGGCGAGCGAGATGCGCAGGGTCAGGACGCCGTCGGCGACCCGGATGCGCCCACGCATGCCGGCCGAGAGCACCATCGGCAACGCCGCCTTGGAGTCCGCCGGCGCGATGAGCAGGAGCTCCTCGGCATCGGCGGACCGTGCGGCTCGGGCGATCTCCTTGAGCAGCCGCGCCCCGATCCCGCGGCGCTGCCAGGCGGGATCGACCCAGATGTCGACCGGCCAGGGACCCTCCGCCACCTCGTACGACGCCCGGCCCGCCACCAGCCCGCCGGCGAGCGCGGAGACGGTGG
The DNA here is from genome assembly GCF_054782655.1 of Nocardioides montaniterrae. NCBI lineage: Bacteria > Bacillati > Actinomycetota > Actinomycetes > Propionibacteriales > Nocardioidaceae > Nocardioides > Nocardioides montaniterrae. Next base: position 124,481 of record NZ_BAAGSB010000001.1, read on the forward strand.
CACCTTCGGCGACGTACTCGAGCGCGGAGCCGAACGTGCGCCGCGACCGGGAGGTGATGCGCGAGTCGAGCACCCTCCCGAGGAGGTCGGCGAGCGCGGCCGCGCGGGCCCGCTCCACCGGCGTGAACGGCACGGTGCGGCGTACCTGCACCGTCGCGACCTCGCCCACCGCCATCTCCAGGACGTCGGCGTCGCCCTCGATCCCCACGGCGGCGTCGAAGAGCTCGGCGGCGATCTCGGGGAACCGGGCCGGCTCCTCGAGGATCTCCTGCGCCGCGCGCACGTAACGGGTCGGCTGGTCGTCAGCTGCCGCCGGCGAGCAGGGCGCCGCCGAGACCAGCCGGCCGTCGGCGTCCGTCACCAGTGCATCGATCGTCGCGAGCCCCGCCCCCGTCGGAAGGTCCACGACCAGCTCGTCGGTGACGGAGCCGCCCTCGGGGAAGATGTGGACGGTCAGGATGTTCGCCTCGGCCCGCCCGCAGGCGGCCGCCAGGGCCGCCAGGGCCCCGGGCCGGTCGGACAGCTTCGCGCGCACTCGCCACAACATGTCCCGATCCTGCGCCCGCCGTGTGTCGGTCGCATTGCGCGTAGGTACCGCTCCCGTTAGAAAACGCGCCGGCCCGCCACGCGGTGCGTGGCGGGCCGGTGTCGTCGTACGTCGGGATCAGTGACCGTGGCCGTGACCGTGACCGGCCGCCTCGGGCTCCTCGTCGACGGGCTTCTCGACGATCAACGTCTCGGTCGTCAGCAGCATCGCCGCGATCGAGGTGGCGTTGACCAGGGCGGAGCGGGTGACCTTGACCGGGTCGAGGACGCCCTGGGCGACCAGGTCGCCGTACTCGCCGGTGGCCGCGTTGTAGCCGACGCCCGGACCGGCCTCGCGCACCTTGGAGGTGATGACGTAGCCGTTCTCGCCACCGTTCTCGGCGATCCAACGCAGCGGCTCATCGGCCGACTTGCGCACGATGCGCACGCCGGCGGCCTCGTCGCCCTCGAGACCGAGGTCGTCGGCGAGGACCGAGACGGCGTGGATCAGGGCCGAGCCACCGCCGGGGACGATGCCCTCGTCGATCGCGGCACGCGTCGCGGACACGGCGTCCTCGATGCGGTGCTTCTTCTCCTTGAGCTCGACCTCGGTGGCGGCGCCGACCTTGATCACGCAGACGCCTCCGGCCAGCTTGGCCAGGCGCTCCTGCAGCTTCTCGGTGTCCCAGTCGGAGTCGGACTTCTCGATCTCCTGCTTGATCTGGTTGACCCGCGCGTCCACGGCGGCGGCGTCACCGGCACCGTCGACGATGGTCGTCGAGTCCTTGGTGACCACGATGCGACGCGCCTGGCCGAGGGACTCCAGACCGACCTGGTCGAGCTTGAGGCCGACCTCGGGGCTGATGACCTGGCCGCCGGTGAGGATCGCGATGTCCTGCAGGATCGCCTTGCGGCGGTCGCCGAAGCCGGGCTGCTTGGCCGCGACCGCGTTGAAGGTGCCGCGGATCTTGTTGACCACCAGCGTGGAGAGCGCCTCGCCCTCGACGTCCTCGGCGAGGATGAAGAGCGGCTTGCCGGTCTGCATGACCTTCTCGAGGATCGGCAGCAGGTCCGCGATCGCGGAGATCTTGCCCTGGTTGATGAGGATGTAGGCGTCGTCGATGACCGCCTCCATGCGCTCGGGGTCGGTCACGAAGTACGCCGAGAGGTAGCCCTTCTCGAACTGCATGCCCTCGGTGAACTCCAGCTCGGTGCCCATGGTGTTGGACTCCTCGACGGTGATGACACCGTCCTTGCCGACCTTGTCGAAGGCGTCGGCGAGCAGCTCGCCGATGTGCTTGTCACGCGACGAGATCGTGGCGACGTTGGCCATGTCCTCGCGGGTCTCGACGTCGCGGGCCGCGGCGACGAGCGCCTCGGAGACCGCAGCCGTGGCCTTGTCCATGCCGCGCTTGATCCCCATCGGGTTGGCGCCGGCAGCGACCGCGCGCAGACCCTCGTGGACCATCGCCTGCGCCAGCACGGTGGCGGTCGTCGTACCGTCTCCGGCGACGTCGTTGGTCTTGGTCGCGACCTCCTTGCACAGCTGCGCGCCGAGGTTCTCGAACGGGTCGTCCAGCTCGATGTCACGAGCGACGGTCACGCCGTCGTTGGTGATCGTGGGGGCGCCCCACTTCTTGTCGAGGACGACGTAGCGGCCCTTGGGGCCGAGCGTCACCTTGACCGCGTTCGCGAGCGCGTCGACACCGCGCTCGAGCGAACGGCGGGCGTTCTCGTCGAACTCCAGGATCTTGGGCATGTGTGCTCCTTAAAAGACAAAGGGCCTGACGTGCCTGGCGCCCGGCTGGCAAGCCGGGGGCGCGAAGGCGACCTCACAAGCGAAGCGGTCGTCGAGCGCCCCCGGCGCAGCCAGGCGGGATGCCAGGTGCGTCAGGCGATGACGGCGAGGACGTCGCGCGCGGTGAGGATCAGGTAGTCCGTACCGGCGTACTTGACCTCGGTGCCGCCGTACTTGCTGTAGATGACCTTGTCGCCGACCGCGATGTCGAGCGGGACGCGGTTGCCGTTGTCGTCGACACGACCGGGACCGACGGCCAGGACCTCGCCCTCCTGCGGCTTCTCCTTGGCGGTGTCCGGGATGACGAGACCGGAGGCGGTGGTCTGCTCGGCCTCGACCTGCTTGATGACGATGCGGTCCTCGAGAGGCTTGATGTTGATCGACACGGGTCGACCTCCCCTTCACATGTAGCTGCGGTGGTTCACGTCTGCGTTGGCACACTCCGGCGGAGAGTGCCAGCCCGACGTTAGCACTCGCCCAAACTGAGTGCTAGTGCGCGTCGGCCCGTGGCGGCCGCTGTCGCGCTCCGCGAACCTGACAGGATGCGGGCGTGGACCTCGACGACTTCCGCTGGCTGCTCACCGAGGCGGGCCAGGAGCTGCTCTCGGCGGCCACCGACGCGGTCCGCGAGGGCATGCCGGAGCTCCAGGTGCAGTCCCTGCTCCGGCGTACGACGACCGCGGAGCGCGCTGCGGGCGTGCTCACGCAGGTCGAGCTGCGCGCCCACGCCGTGGCCAAGTTCGGCGAGCTGGCCCAGCACCTCTACTTCACCCGCGACGCCCTCGAGCAGGCCACCCGACTGCGCGTCTCGACCCACCGTGCGGGCCGGATGGCGGCCTTCGGAGCCGAGACCATGATCGACCTCGGCTGCGGCATGGGCGGCGACCTGGTCGCCGCGGCCCGCGCGGGCCTGGTCTGTGCCGGCGTCGACCTCGACCCGCTGCGGGTCGAGATCGCGGCCGCGAACCTGGCCGCCCTCGGCCTCCCGGGAGCGACCAAGGTCGCCGATGCGACCGAGGTCGCCCACGACGGGTTCGACATCGCGTTCGCCGACCCGGCCCGGCGTACGGGCGCGGGCCGCAGCTTCAAGGTCGAGGACTGGACTCCCCCGTGGACCTGGGTCGAGGGTCTGCTCACCCGCGACGCCTGCGTCAAGGTCGCCCCCGGAGTCCCGCACGACCTCGTCCCCCGCGGCGTCGAGGCCGAATGGGTCAGCGACGTCGGTGAGGTCAAGGAGGCCGCGCTCTGGTCCGGGCGTACGGCGACCGTCGCCCGTCGCGCCACCGTCATCGCGGCCACGGGCGGGCTGGCGAGCATCACCGACGAGGACGACCCGGGAGCGGCGGCGGTCGGCGTGCGCCGGGTCGGGCGGTTCCTCTACGAGCCGGACGGCGCCGTGATCCGGGCGGGCCTGGTCACGGCCGTGGCGGCGGGCATCAACGGCGGCCTGGTCGACCCCAAGATCGCCTACGTGACCTCCGACGAGGCCTTCCAGACGCCGTTCGCGCGCGGCTACCGCGTGGTCGAGGAGCTGCCCTACCGCGAGAAGCAGCTGAAGGCGGCGCTGCGCGAGCGCGGGATCGGTCGGCTCACCATCAAGAAGCGCGGCGTCGACATCTCCCCCGAGCAGCTCCGCAAGCGCCTCGCCCCGACCGGCGACGCCGAGGGCACGATCGTCCTCACCCGGGTCGCCGGCGAGGGCACCTGCCTGCTCGTCGCACCCCTCGCCTGAGGCCGGGCCCGCAGTCATGACACTTGTCATGACGAACAGGCGATGAAATCCCCACCGGCACAGTCCACTGAGGCCGTAGGTTCGTTGTCATGTTCAAGGTCCTAGGTCGTTTCGTGACCCGCTTCCGTTGGTTCGTGGTCGCCTCGTGGCTCATCCTGGCGGTGGCGGCCGCCGTCTTCGCCCCGGGCCTGAAGGCCACGACCGACCAGTCGTCCTTCCTGCCCAGCAAGTACGAGTCCATCAAGGCCTCGGAGATCCAGGCCAAGCAGTTCCCCCAGGCCACCGAGCCGGGCGCGATCCTGGTCTTCGAGCGTGCCGACGGCGGCGCGCTCAGCAAGCCCGACGTCGCCAAGGCGACGGCGGTCGCCAAGTCGCTCAACGGCGATCTCGGCAAGACCTTCCAGGCGCTGCCCGCCGACGTCGTCGCGGTGCAGCCGGCCAAGGACGCGAAGGCCGCGATCGGCATCGTCCCGCTGGCGAAGGACGCCAACGCGTTCGACACCCAGGCGACCGACGACGTCAAGGCCCTGCGCAAGGACGCCCAGAAGCTCATCGACGGCACCGACCTCAAGCTGTACGTCGGCGGCGCCGCCGCCCAGCAGCTCGACAGCATGGACTCCAGCGCCAACACCATGAAGATCGTCGCCGGCGCGACGGTCCTGCTGATCATCGTGCTGCTCTCGATCATCTTCCGCAGCGTGCTGATCACGCTGATGCCGGTCGTCGTGATCGGTGTCGTGTCGACGGTCGCCAACGGAGCGATCGGTCTGGCCGCGAAGTGGTTCGACCTGCAGGCCGACGCCTCGCTGCAGGAGATCCTGATCGTGGTGATGTTCGGTGTCGGCACCGACTACATCCTGTTCTTCCTCTTCCGCTACCGCGAGCGGCTGCGTGAGGGCGAGGACATCGGACCCTCCATCAGCTACGCGCTCGAGCGCGCCGGCGAGGCGATCGCGTCCGCCGGCGGGGCCGTGATCGTCGCCTTCAGCACCCTGGTCCTGTCGTCGCTGGGCATCTTCAAGGCGATGGGCCCGGCCCTCGCGATCGCGGTGGCCGTCATGCTGGTGGCCGCACTGACCCTGGTGCCGGCCGTGGTCTCGCTGCTCGGCAAGCCGCTGTTCTGGCCGTCGAAGAGCTGGAAGCAGGAGTCCACGGGGAGCCGCTTCGCCTCGCTCGGCTCGGCACTCGGCAAGCGCCCCTGGGCCTTCGCCGCCGGGTCCGGCCTGATCCTGGTGATCCTCAGCGCCTTCTCGTTCGGCTTCTCGCCCTCGTTCGACTTCACGTCGAGCATGCCGTCCAACCTCGAGTCGTCGAAGGCGACCGCGGCGATCGCCGACCACTTCGCCGCCGGCGCGAGCGACCCCGCCACGGTCATGGTCCAGGCGAAGCACGGCACCCTGAGCCAGCAGCGGGCCGACGACTTCGCCAAGAGCTTCGTCGGTGTCGACGGCGTCGCCCAGGTCGCCCCGGCCGGCGGCACAGCGCAGGCTCCGCAGTACGCCGTGCTCTCCCCCGACCGGACGACCGCGAAGGTGAGCGTCGTCCTCGACAGCAACCCCGGCTCGGACGCCGCCGCTGCTGCGGTGCGCGGTCCCGTCCGTGCCACGGCCCACTCGGCCGCGGCGAAGATCGGCGCGTCGGCGTACGTCGGCGGGCAGACCTCGGTCTTCGTCGACATCGACACGGCGATGAAGCACGACTACAAGGTCGTCTTCCCGGTGGCGGCGATCATCATCCTGCTGATCCTGATGGGCCTGCTGCGCAGCCTCGTCGCGCCCTGGTACCTCATGCTCTCGGTCGGCCTCGGCTTCGCGGCGACCCTGGGCGCGACGGTGATCGTGATCCAGCACATCAAGGGTGACAGCGGCCTGATCTTCATGCTGCCGATCTACATCTACCTGTTCGTGGTCGCCCTCGGCACCGACTACAACATCTTGATGATCGCCCGGTTGCGCGAGGAGGCCCGCGAGGGCCGCTCCCCACGCGACGCGGCGGCCCAGGCGGTGCGTCACTCCGGTCCGACCATCGCCGCGGCCGGCGTGATCCTGGCGGGCACCTTCGCCTCGCTCATGCTCGGCGGCAACTCGCTGATCGTGTCGATGGGCTTCGCGTTGTCGTTCGGCATCTTCACCGCGGCGTTCATCATGTCGATGTTCTTCACGCCCGCGCTCACCGCGATCGTCGGGCACGCCGCCTGGTGGCCGGGCCACGGTGACGAGAAGCAGGCCGAGAAGCAGGCCTAGCGGATCCGGCGGTAGATCCCGTCGTCCCTCTGTGCGGCCCCGACGATCCGATCGTCGGGGCCGTACGTCGGCGTGAGGCCCTGCGCCGACGACGACGGGAAGCCGGTCACGACGGGCTGGAAGTCGCTCGCCCCGGCGGTGTCGCTGAACCTGAAGTTCGCGTGCCGGATCACGAACAGCCCGCCGCGCCGCAGCGTGCGGCAGAGGCCGAAGACCGTGCGGTCGAAGTCCTCGAAGCGCAGCAGCTCGCGACACGACTCCGGCCCCGCGTTGAGGTGGCCGTGCCGGAAGACGGCGAGCGCGAGGACGACGTCGTACGCCGCCGTCGGCTGGGTGTCCGCGTCGGCCGCCCTCAGGACGCGGACCCGCTCGCCCAGGCCCGCCTCACGGACGCGCTGTCGCGCGCGGCGTACGGCGACGGGGTTGATGTCGATGCCGGTGATCTCGGCTCCCGGGAAGCGTTTCGCCAGCGTGATCAGCTCGTCGCCCGACGAGCAGCCGAACGACAGGATGTGCGGCGCGTTGCGGCGGTCGGCCGGCAGCTCGGTCGCGATCCGGGCGAACTCCTCCGGGTAGCGCTCGGGCTCGGTCGTCGTGTACGGCTGGAACAGGTTGCGCGGCCGCAGGATCTGCGCGACCGCAGCCTCGCGGTGCTCGCCACCGGCCGCGACCTGGCGCAGCAGCGACCACGCGTGCCGCAGCGGTCCGACGCCCTCGCTCACAGACGCAGTCTGTCAGTCACTTCCACTCCACGCTCGCCAGCACGGAGTCGATGATCCGCTTCGCGTTCGGGGAGTTCGTCTCGAACACGAGCGCGCCTCGAACGTCCCCGACCACCGGGTCCCACTCGAAGAGGTAGTACGTGCCATCGTGGCGCGCCTCGGTGGTGAATCCGGGGTGCCCACCGACCACCCGGTCCGGGAGCACCTTCGCCGTCTTCGGGTAGTCCGCCTTGAGCAGGGCGAACATGCGCTTCCGGTAAAGCGCCTCGGACGCAGCGCCGGCAGGCACCTCGTCATAGGTGATCGACCAGCTGTAGTGACCCTTCGACTCGAACCCGTGCTCGCGGGTCGGGCCCGCGCTGTAGGAGTACCAGGTGACGTCGGCCGGAAGGCGGTAGCTGAGGATCTTGCCCTGGACCAGCTTCCCCGTGCTCGGCGCGACCGCACTCGCTGACGACGAGGAGGAGGCCGACGAGGCCGACGTCGTGGTGGGTGCGCTCGACGTCCCCGACGGATCGTGCGGCTGACCGCCGCAGGCGGTCGCCGTGAGCGCGATCAAGCCGGCGGCAGCAACGAGGGGGCGCGTAAAATGCATGGAGGTTCCTTCCCGAGAAACACATGTGTTTGTGGCACAGCATGGCGGGGCAGGAGCCACCTTGTCAGCAACCGTGGGCAACCACGGCCTCCACTCGGGAAAAGGCTGGAGCACATGGCCGTCACCGGAATGAGCATCCTGGACAACCTGTCCGCGGGCCTCGGCAGGCTCGTCACGGTCGCCGAGCTCGCCGCGATCGACAGCGAGATCGACACGATCATCAGCACCATCAAGCACGAGCTGCAGCACTACACCCCGGAGCACTTCAAGCACCAGGGTCATGTCGCGACCTCAGCTTGGGGCGGCGGCGAGCGGTCGGCCAACGTCGCGATGCACCACACGCGCGCACACGAGGTCATGGCCGACACGCTCCTCGGCGTACGCAAGGACCTCGAGGAGTACCAGGCCGCGTGCAAGGAGGCCCGCCGCTACCTGACGGAGGCCGACCTGACGGCCGCGAGCGACCTCGACGCGATCCGGAAGGCGGTCGACTCGCTCTCCCACGCCTCCCAGGCCAACAACTCGAACACCGCCTTCGGCAACGCGCAGGTCGCGCACGCGAATCCGGCAGGAGACCACTGATGACCGGCCACAACCTCGAGCGTCTCAAGCACCTCAAGCACGGCCTGAACAGCGACGACGTCCGCCGATCACAGATCGCCTGGTCCGATGGCGCATCGTCGCTCAAGGCCGTCATCGACGCGCTCGGCGGACTCAGCCCGAAGGCCATCACCGCCTTCGGCGACAGCGAGACCGGTCGGAGCGCGAAAGGCACGCTCGACACGATGCAGAAGAACCTGGCGGTCCGCCACCGGCAGATGAAGACCGTCGCGGCCAAGCTTGACACCGCAGCCAACGACATGTGGTCCGCCGAGCAGACGCCCATCCCCAACGCGCCCGGACCGGCTCCGACGAAGCCGAGCCCGATCGGCAGCAGCACGAACGCCACGGTCGCCGAGCACGACATGAACCAGTACAACGAGGCGAAGCAGCATCACGCTGCGGCGGTCACGGCCTACGGCACCGCCGACTCGGACGCCGAGACCAAGGTCAACGCGGTCAACCAGAGCTATGACGCCGCGGCCGCGGCGCTGGCCGAGATCCACGGCGACCCGGCTGTGGGCAGCCCGTCGAGCAGCAGCTCCGGCTCGACGCCGACCTACGGTGGGACCGGCCACACCGGCACGCGGCACCCGAGCGGCTACACCTCGGGAGTCATCACGGGCACCCACCACCATCACTCGACGAGCTGGTCCTCGGCACCCGGCTCGACCACCTCGTGGGACCCCTCCGGTGGCCCGTCGACGGGCGAGCCCCCGACCGGTACGCCGACCTCGACGTACCCGCCGGACTACCCGTCCACCGACCCCACTGACACGCCTGCCCCGAACCCCGGCGCCGACCCGACCAGCACCGGCGGGCCCGGCGGGCCCGGCATGTCCCCGCTGATGGCGGGCGGCGGCGCGATCGGCGCGGGCGTCCTGGGCGGCTTCGGCATCCGCAGCGCCCTGAACAGCCTGCGGCCGACGATCGAGATCCCTGGCTCGAGCGCGAACGAGATCGGCGCCAGCGCCCGCAGCACCGGGAGCGGCGTCCTCGGCGGCAAGAGCACCGGCGCCGGCTCCGGATCGGGCCGCGGCTCGGGTACCGGCAGCGCCGGCTCCGGATCGGGCCGCGGCGACAAGAAGGGCAAGCGCGGCAAGGGCGAGGAGTACGACGTGGACGAGGACTGGACCGAGGACGACGGCCAGTTCCCCGGGGTGCTTTCCTGAAAAAAGGCGATTCTCTGCCGAATCGCGTGATGTTCCGCGGTCACCGACGTCTGGGTAGGTGACATCTCGGAAACCAAGGAGCATCACCATGAGCACCCAGCTGACCGCCCAGCATCGCGCGACCGAGCCGCTGACGAGCGTCGAACGACCCGACGTCGTCGGCCTCCACCGGGGTGGTCGCACCAGCGACCTCCCGATCGCCGCTGCGCTCGGCATCATCCTGCTCGTCGTGGCCGCGATCCTCGCGGTGAACCACTGACATGACCTTCTCGATCGCGTCGCTCTCGGCCGTCATCTCCACGCTGGTGATCGACCCGCTGCGTCGCTGGCGGCGCTGACACGTCGGCCCTCGGATGTCCCTCGGACCCGGCCGCCGGGCCGGGGGGCGCCCGGCCGAATCGGTCCGTCCAAGCCCCACGACCGAGGGTCAGCGGGCCAGCACCTCGGTGACGGGGAGGCTGGAGTCGGCCGGGAGGTCCAGCGCGCTGGGCTGACGCCCGCGCGCCACCATCGTCGCCCCGAGGGCGGCGACCATCGCACCGTTGTCGGTGCACAGGCCGGGACGCGGCACCCGCACGCGTACGCCGACCTTCGCGGCCCGCTCCTCGGCGAGCGCCCGCAGCCGCGAGTTTGCGGCCACGCCACCGCCGATCATCAGGTCCTCGATGCCCTCGCTGGCAGCCGCCGCGAGCGCCTTGCGGACCAGCACGTCGCAGACCGCCTCCTGGAAGGACGCGGCGACGTCGTTGACCGGCACCGGCTCGCCGGAGCGCTCACGGGCCTCGACCCAGCGCGCGACCGCGGTCTTGAGGCCGGAGAAGCTGAAGTCGAAGCGGTGCCGCTCGAGGTCCTTGCGCGTCGACAGCCCGCGCGGGAAGTCGATGGTGATCTGACCGTCACGGGCAGCCCGGTCGATGTGCGGGCCGCCCGGGAACGGCAGGCCGAGCAGGCGCGCGACCTTGTCGAACGCCTCGCCGGCGGCGTCGTCGATGGTGGCCCCCAACGGGTCGACGCCCCCGCCGTCGGCTCCCCCGCCGGTGATGTCGGTGACCCGCAGCAGGCTGGAGTGCCCACCGGAGACCAGCAGCGCGAGGCTCGGCTCCGGGAGCGGCCCGTGCTCGAGCTGGTCCACCGCGACATGGGCCGCGAGGTGGTTGACGCCGTACAGCGGCTTGTCGAGGCCCAGCGCGAGCGCCTTGGCGCTGGCGACGCCGACCAGGAGTGCGCCGGCCAGGCCGGGCCCGTGGGTGACGGCAATGGCGTCGACGTCGCGCAGGGCGATGCCGGCGGTGTCGCAGGCCCGCTGGATGGTCGGCACCATGGCCTCGAGGTGCGCACGCGAGGCGACCTCGGGGACTACGCCGCCGAAGCGCGCGTGCTCCTCGACGCTGCTGGCCACCGCGTCGGCGAGCAGGGTGTGTCCGCGCACGATGCCGACGCCGGTCTCGTCGCAGGAGGTCTCGATGCCGAGGACCAGGGGCTCGTCACTCACGGGTCCATCCTCACCGATCGCTGCATGACCACTGCCGTCGACCCGTCGCGGTAGTAGCGCGGCCGACGGGCGATCTCGGTGAACCCGGCCTCCAGGTAGAGCGCCTGGGCGGCGACGTTGTCCTCGCGGACCTCGAGGGTCATCCGCTCCGCACCGCGCTCCCGCGCCTCCGTGACACAGCCGTCGAGCAGGCGCCGGCCGAGGCCGCGCCGGCGCTCCCCCGCCGCGATCGCGATGCGCTGGAGCTCGGCGTCCTCGCCGGCGACACTGACCACGGCGTGGCCGAGCAGCCGTCCGTCCTCCTCGAGCAGCCAGTAGCTCACGGTCGGCAGCTCACCGGCCACCCCCTGCGCGAGCAGGTTCTCGGTCCACGCGTCCTCGGGGAACGAGGCTGCCTCCGCCGCCGCGACGGCCGCCAGGTCACCGACGACCGCGAGGCGGACCTTCACCGGCCCTGCTCGGCGTCGGGTCGACGCAGGTACATCGGCTCGGGCTCGACGACCTCCGCGCTGCCGTCGGCGACGATGCGCGCCAGCCACGCGCCGGACGCGCGCTGCGGACCGACCGCGTGCGGGAAGTGGTCGGGGTAGATCAGCGCGCCCTCGCCGACCACGGGGCCGTCGGTGGCCACGACCGCCGGCTTCTCGACGACCGGTCCGGAGGTACGCCGACCCGCAGCGTCGTACGTCGCGAAGTAGACCTCCTTGCGCCGCGCGTCGGTCGCGACCGCGAAGTCACCGGTGACGGCGCCGTCGGCGACCGCCTGCGCGGCGAGCACGTCGAGCGTGCAGACGCCGTGGACCGGGAGGCCGAGGACATGGGCAAGGGTCCGCGCCGTGACCAGCCCGACCCGCAAGCCGGTGAACGGTCCGGGGCCGACGCCGACCGCGATGCCGGTCAGGGCGCTCCGGTCGATGCCGACGAGTGCCTGCTCGATCAGCGGGGCGAGCGTCTCGCCGTGCTTCATGGGCTGGTCGGAGACCAGGTCGGCCAGGACCTCAGCGCCATCGACGAGTCCGACGGCGACCGTCGGGGAGGCGGTGTCGAGGGCGAGCAGCACAGGCGGAAGGCTACAGCGGGCGGTCGAGCCAGCCCGCGCCCCACGGCTCGATCGTGACCACGCGCGGATCGTCGCCCGGGTCGACGTCGAGGCTGGCGACGGCACGGTCGATGCGGATCTCCAGCGGCGAGTCGGTGAGCACCTCGGCCATCCCGCGACCCCACTCGACGACCGTGACCGCGGTGTCGAGGTCGGCGTCGAGGTCGAGGTCGTCGAGCTCGGCGGAGTCGCCGAGGCGGTAGGCGTCGACGTGGACGAGCGCCGGTCCGTCGCTGAGGCTCGGGTGCACCCGAGCGATGACGAAGGTCGGCGAGGTGATGCCGCCGCGCACGCCCAGTCCCTCACCCAGGCCCTGGGTGAACGTCGTCTTGCCGGCGCCGAGCTCACCGCTCAGGACGACCACGTCGCCGGCCCTGAGGACCTTGGCGATGCGGCCGGCCAGGTCGCGCATCTCGTCGGCGGTCGCCACCTCGACCGTGGTCGGGGTGGCTCGCGCGAGGCGGACGTACGGCGAGGTGCGGCCCGTCTCACCGAACCCCATGCTGCGCCAGAACCCGATGGTGCGCGGGAGCTCCTCGCGGGCCAGCACGGCGACCTGGTGGACGCCACGCGCCGCGGCCGCCTCGAGGGCGGCCGAGACCAGCGCTCGCGCCACGCCCTTGCCCTGCGCGGCGGGCGTCACGCCGAAGCGGCGCAGGCAGATGACGTCGTCGACCCGGTCCAGGATCACGGTGCCGCACGGGACGCCGTCGGCGTACGCCAGCAGGCCACCGGCCCCCAGCAGCGCGCCGATCGTCTCCTCGGTCTCGGCGAGGGCATCGGTCGGCGGATCCAGCGCGGGTCGGTCCGCGAAGGCCGCGCGGACGACCGCGAGGACCTGCGCAGCGGCCTCGGGGCCGACCGCTTCGACGGTGACGGTCACCGGCGCCCGGCCCCCTCCGTCGCAGCCGTGATGAGCTGGTCGAGCTGGGCGTTGACCATCTCGTGGCGCTCGAGGATCACCATGTGCCCGGCGCCCTCGCACTCGAGGAGCTCCGAGCCCTCGATGCGGGCGTTGAGCTTGCGGGAGTGGCCGATCGAGGTGAGCTTGTCCTTGGTGCCGCAGATGATCGTCACCGGGATCTTGCTCAGCGTCTCGACACAGTCGAACTTGTCCAGGCGCACGAAATTCGGGAAGAACTCCGCGACCGTCTCGAACGGCGTGGCGGACAGCATCTCGTCGACGAACTCGACGTACCCGAACGGCACCTCGTCGCCGAACGCGAACCCGTCGGTGACGACCGTGGCGACGCTGCTGCCCATCCGCCGCAGCGCGTCGACGATCTTGTGGCCGCGACTGAGCGTGCGGATCGCGCCCGAGGTGAGCGGCACGCCGAGCTTGGCGGGCAGGAACGGCACCAGGATCCGGCTGTCCAGGCCGCCGGCGGTCGTCGAGACCAGCCCGACGCCGATCACCTTGGTGCCGATCATCTCGGGGAACTGCTCGGTCAGCGCGACGATCGTCATGCCGCCCATCGAGTGGCCGACCACGACGACCGGGCCGTCGGGCGCGACGGCCTCGATGATCGTCTTGAGGTCGCGACCGAGCTGGTCGATCGTCGAGTTCTCGCGCGGGCTGTCGCCCGAGCGACCGTGCGAGCGCTGGTCGTAGAAGACGGTCCGGACCAAGCCGCGGTACGCCGCCCGCTGGAAGTGCCAGCAGTCCAGGTTGAGGCAGTAGCCGTGGGCGAAGATCAGCGTCAGCTCGTCGAGCCCGTTCTCGCGGTCGCGGCGGAAGAAGCGACGACCCTCGGGCGCACGCTCGACGTCGTCGATCTCGACGTGGAGCGGGGTGCCGTCGTCGGCGAGCACGGTGATCGGGTCGGAGCGCAGCGCACCGAAGGCGACCCGCTCACCGGCCCGGTGGCTGATCTGCCGCTGCTGACGGGCGACGCCGAGCGCGGTGCCCGCCGCTGCGATGCCGAGAGCACCCGCGATCGAGCCGAGGATCCGGTTGCGGTTGCTCATGCATCCACCTCGCTGTCGACGTACGTCCTGGCCATGCGGCCTCCGATCCTGGTGACGATCTCGTAGTTGATGGTGCCGCACGCCTCTGCCCAGTCCTGGGCGGTCGGGCCGCCGGCCCGAGGCGGACCGAAGAGGAGGACGTCGGTGCCGGGCTCGGGGCGGTCCCCACCGAGGTCGACGACGAACTGGTCCATGCACACGCGGCCGCGGATCGGCCGCCGCTTGCCGTCCACCGCCACCTCCGCGCTCGCCGCCGGGTCGGCGGACGAGGCATGACGGGGTACGCCGTCGGCGTACCCGAGCGGGACCAGCCCGACGGTCGTCACGCGGTCGGCGGTCCAGAGGTGGCCGTAGGAGACGGAGTCGCCGATGGCGAGGTCCTTGACCATCGCCAGCGGGGCCCGCACGGTCATCGCGGGGACCAGGCCGAGGTCGGGGGTCACGCCCGGGGCCGGGTCGAGGCCGTACGCCGCGAGGCCGCACCGCACCAGGTCGAAACGTGCGCTGGGCCGCAGGATCGCGGCGGCGGAGTTGGCGAGGTGGCGCAGCTCGGGCGTCAGGCCCGCCGCCGCGGCCAGGTCGAGCGCCCGACGGAAGGCGCGCTCCTGGCGGTTGTTGGCCGGGTGGTCCGGCTCGTCGGAGCAGGCCAGGTGCGACCAGATGCCGGTGATCCGCCACCTCCCGGCCCGCTCACCCTGCGCGGCGTACGCGAACAGGTCCGTCCAGGTGCCGGCCGGCGCGCCGCCGCGGGACAGGCCGGTGTCGACCTTGAGCTGGACGCGAGGCGTCGTGCCCTGGGGCGCGGCGGCAGCGATGTCGTCGAGCTCGGCGATGGAGTAGGCGGTGAGCTCGATGTCGCGCTCGAGCGCGGCGGCCAGGTCGGTGTCGGGCACGGTGAGCCAGCAGAGGATCGGGCCCTCGATGCCGGCGTCGCGCAGCGCGACCGCCTCCTCGACGGTCGCGACGCCCAGCCAGTCGGCACCACCCTGCTTGGCTGCCCGGGCCGACTCGATCGCGCCGTGGCCATATCCGTCGGCCTTCACCACGACCATCAACCGGGTCTGGGTGTGCTCACGCAGGACGCGGGCGTTGTGCCGGATCGCGGCCAGGTCGACCTCGATCCGGCCGGGGCCCAGGCTCGTCGGCGCGGTCATGCCCCTCATCCTCCCAGGATGTCTCTGACCAGGACCGGCAGGGCGGCAGCGATGTCGCTCGCGACCAGGGTCCTGTCGTGTGCGGCGAGGGTCGCGGCGGCGCCGTGGAGCCACGACCCGACGCTGGCGGCGTCGTAGGGACTGAGGCCGGTCGCGAGCAGCGCGCCGATGAGGCCGCCGAGCACGTCGCCCGCCCCCGCGGTCGCCAGCCACGGGGTGCCGGAGGTCGTCACGCGGACCCTTCCGTCGGGGTCGGCGACGAGGGTGCCCCGGCCCTTGAGCAGCACCGTGGCGCGGTAGCGGGCTGCGGCGTCGCGAGCGTGGGTGAGCGGGTCCGCCTCGACCTGTGCGCGGGCGGTGCCGAGGAGGTCGGCGAGCTCGCCGGCGTGCGGGGTGAGGACGGCCGGGGTCGGTGTCGGGGCGGCGAGGTGGCGGAGGGCGTCGGCATCGACCACGAGAGGTACGCCGTCGGCGAGTGCCTCCTCGAGCTGCCGCTGCGCCGTGTCGGCGCCGCCGGAGCCCACCACCCAGGCCTGGACCCTGCCGTTGCCGACGACCTCGGGGTGGCGGGTCCTGACGACGTCGGCCGCGTCGCCGACGTACCTCACCATCCCGGCGAGGCCGGTGTTGGCACCGGCGACGCTCAGCAGGGCGGCGCCGGGGTAGGTGGCGCTCCCGGTGCGTACGCCGACCACGCCGCGGGTGTACTTGTGGGCGTCGGCCGCGGGGCGGCGGATGAGGGCCGCCACGTCCTCCTGCTGCAGCGCCTCCACCGGGCTGTCGGGGAGGTCCAGGCCGATGTCGACGAGGTGGACCACGCCCGACGCCTGCGCTGCCGGGTCGACCAGGTGAGCGACCTTGTGGGTGCCGAAGGTGACGGTGAGGTCGGCGCGGACGAAGCGCTCGGGGAGCGTGCCGCCGTCGACGTCGACGCCGCTCGGGGTGTCGACCGCGACGACGGGGAGGCCGTGCAGGGCGTCCAGCGCGCTCCAGGCGTCCTCGCGCAGTCCCGGTCGGCCGCCGATGCCCACGATGCCGTCGAGGACCACGTCGTAGCGCCCGGTGGTCTCGAGACGGTCGCTGCGCGACCTCCTCGACCAACGGAAGCTCCGGCCGCCAGCAGCCCGCAGCTCGGCCAGCCCACCCTCGTGGACCCGGTCGGAGAGCAGCCACGCCTCCACGCCGGCTCCCCGGCGGGCGAGCCGTGCTCCGGCGTACAGCGCGTCGCCGCCGTTGTCACCGCTGCCGACGAGGATCAGGATCCGCCGGCCCGAGACGCCGCCGAGGAAGTCGGCGACGGCCGCGGCCAGGCCCGCGGCGGCACGCTGCATCAGCGTGCCCTCCGGCAGCCCGGCCATCAGCGCGGCCTCGGCCGCCCGCACCTGCTCGACGGTGTGCGCGCGGATCATGCTCCAACGCTAGTGGGTGCCGACCTCACTCACAGGTGAGTGAGGTCAGCCCTCGAGGACCACCATGGCCGTCGCGAGCCCGGCGTCGTGCGAGAGCGAAAGGTGGGCGGAGTGCACGCCGAGGCCCTCCGCGACGGCCAGGACACTGCCTCGCAGCTCGAGGACCGGCCGCCCCGAGCCGAGCCGGACGACCTCGCAGTCGTGCCAGTCCATGCCGCCCGGAGCGCCGAGCGCCTTGGCGAGGGCCTCCTTCGCGGCGAAGCGCGCTGCCAAGGACTCGACCGACAGGCCGACCTCAGCACCGACGAAGAGCTTGTCGCCGAGGGACGGCGTACGGGCCAGCGCCGCTCGGAACCGCTCGATGTCGCACACGTCGACACCGATGCCGACGATCATTCGACCGTGACCGACTTGGCCAGGTTGCGCGGCTGGTCGACGTCGTGGCCCATCGCGGTGGCCAGCTCGCAGGCGAACAGCTGCAGCGGGACCGTAGCGACGAGCGGCTGGAGGAGCACGGGCACCTTCGGCAGCCGGAGGAGCACGTCGGCGTACGGCTCGATCGAGGCGTCGCCCTCCTCCGCGAGGCAGATCGTGCGCGCGCCGCGAGCACGTACCTCCTGGATGCCGCTGAGCATCTTCTCGTGCAGGTGGTCGCGGCCGCGGGGCGGGACGACGCACAGGATCGGCAGGCCGTCCTCGACGAGCGCGATCGGGCCGTGCTTGAGCTCGCCCGCGGCGAAGCCCTCGGCGTGGAGGTAGGCCAGCTCCTTGAGCTTCAGCGCTCCTTCGAGAGCGACCGGGTAGCCGGCGTGGCGCCCCAGGAACAGCACCGACCGCGCGCCGACGTGCTCACGAGCAAGCTCGTAGACGGCGTCAGCGCCAGCCAGCACCTCCTCGATCTGCCCGGGGATCGCGTCGAGCTGGGCCATGATCTCGGCGATCTCGTCGCCGAAGCGGGTGCCCTTGGTCTGGGCGACGTACAACGCCAGCAGGTAGCAGGCGACCAGCTGCGTGAGGAATCCCTTGGTCGACGCGACACCGATCTCGGGGCCGGCATGGGTGTAGATGACGGCGTCGGACTCGCGCGGGATCGAGGAGCCGTTGGTGTTGCAGATCGCCAGCACCTTGGCGCGCTGGGAGCGGGCATGCCGGATCGCCTGGAGCGTGTCGGCGGTCTCCCCGGACTGGGAGATCGCGACGACCAGCGTGGTCGGGTCCAGGATCGGGTCGCGGTAGCGGAACTCGGAGGCCAGCTCGACCTCGACCGGCACCCGGCACCAGTGCTCGATGGCGTACTTGGCCACCATGCCGGCGTAGAACGAGGTGCCACACGCGATGATGATGATCTTGTCGAGGTCGCGGATCTCCTCGTCGGCCAGACGCATCTCGTCGAGCTGCAGCAGGCCGTCGCTCCCCCGCCGGCCGATCAGCGAGTCCGCCACCGCGCGCGGCTGCTCGAAGATCTCCTTGCGCATGAACCAGTCGTGGCCGTCCTTCTCGGCGGCCGAGAGGTCCCAGTCGACGTGGAACTGGGTCGCGATCGCCGGGCGGCCGAAGAAGTCGGTGACCTCCACCCCGTCCCGGGTGAGCACGACGATCTGGTCCTGGCCGAGCTCGAGGGCCTCACGCGTGTGGTCGATGAAGGCCGCGACGTCGGAGCCGAGGAAGTTCTCGCCCTCGCCGAGCCCGACGACGAGCGGCGAGTTGCGCCGCGCCGCGACGACCCGGTCGGGGTCGAGCGCATCGACCGCGACCAGCGTGAACGCGCCGTCGAGCTGCTGGCACACGCGCTGCATCGCCGTCGGCAGGTCGACGCCGGACTCCACCTGCAGCTCGATCAGGTGCGCGGCGATCTCGGTGTCGGTGTCGGAGAGGAAGACGTGGTCGTCGGCCTCGATCCGGCCCCGCAGCTCGTGGAAGTTCTCGATGATGCCGTTGTGGACGACGGCGACCCGACCCGCGCCGCCCATATGCGGGTGCGCGTTGGCGTCGGTCGGGCGACCGTGGGTCGCCCAACGGGTGTGCCCGATCCCGAGCGTGGACGGCGGCAGCGGAGCCTCGTCGAGAGCCTTCTCCAGGTTCCCCAGCTTGCCGGCGCGCTTCGCCGCGGCGAGCTCGTCGGCCGCGACGACGGCGATGCCGGCGGAGTCGTAACCGCGGTACTCCAGCCGCCGGAGACCGCCGATCACGACGTCCCGGGCCTGCTGGCTCCCGACGTAACCGACGATCCCGCACATGGATCCCAACTGTACGGCCCGGCGCCCTGAACGACGCCGCGACCGGCCGCCCTGAAACAATCGACACATGTCGACCGGCGAGGCCACCGACCCGAGTGGTGGCGAGACGTCCCGCGAGGCGTCGCCGTACCTCGAGCTCGACCGCGCCACCTGGGCCGCTCTGGCCTCCGAGACCGAGAGCCCGATCACCGCCGAGGAGATCGCCAAGCTCCGCGGACTCGGCGACTCGCTGGACCTGCGCGAGATCGTCGAGGTCTATCTCCCGCTGTCCCGGATGCTCAGCATGTACGTCGAGGCGGCGGCCAACCTGCACCACCAGCAGGAGTCCTTCCTGCACGGCAAGACCCCCGCGCGCACGCCGTTCGTGATCGGGTTGGCCGGATCGGTCGCCGTCGGCAAGTCGACCAGCGCCCGCGTGCTGCAGATGATGCTCGCCCGCTGGCCGCAGCACCCGAAGGTCGCGCTGGTCACCACCGACGGCTTCCTCTACCCCAACGAGGAGCTCGCGCGCCGCGGCCTGATGGACCGCAAGGGCTTCCCGGAGTCCTACGACCGCCGCGCGCTGATGAAGTTCGTCGTCGACATCAAGTCGGGCAAGGAGGAGGTCGAGGCGCCGGTCTACAGCCACCTCGTCTACGACGTCCTCACCGACACCAAGATCACCGTCGAGAAGCCCGACATCGTGATCATCGAGGGCCTCAACGTGCTCCAGCCGGCCCGCGTCCGCGAGGACGGCCGCACCGGCCTGGCGATCTCGGACTTCTTCGACTTCTCGATCTTCGTCGACGCGGCCGTCCCCGACATCCGTGAGTGGTACGTCGACCGCTTCCTGCGACTGCGCGAGACCGCCTTCCGCGACCCCGGCGCCTACTTCGCCAAGTACGCAGCGCTGTCCCACGACACCGCCGTCGACGAGGCCCGCCGGATCTGGGACACCATCAACGGCCCCAACCTGGAACAGAACGTGCTCCCCACCCGCTCCCGCGCACGCCTGGTGCTGCGCAAGGAGGGCGACCACGGCGTCCGCTACGTCCGGATCCGCAAGATCTGAGCGTCCCGCGACCGAGCTTGCGAGGTCGCGGACCAGGCGCCAGGTCGAGTAGCGGCGCGGCTGAGGAACGAAGCCGCGACCCGCCTATCGAGACCACGTCAGGTACGTCGGAGCAACCGCACCGCGTCAGCCGCACCGACGAGAACAGCGAGGCTGAACGCGGCGACCAGCAGGTGACCGCCCGCGCCACCGTCGGGCACGGCGTTGAACGCCAACCCGGCGAGGCCGACGACACCGCCCGTGACCACGACGAGACCGAGCACCGGTCGTCCCGTGGCAGCCGCGGCGACAGCGGCAACCAGGGCGAGGACGTAGC
Source organism: Nocardioides montaniterrae (assembly GCF_054782655.1). NCBI lineage: Bacteria > Bacillati > Actinomycetota > Actinomycetes > Propionibacteriales > Nocardioidaceae > Nocardioides > Nocardioides montaniterrae. Next base: position 144,594 of record NZ_BAAGSB010000001.1, read on the forward strand.
CGATCTGGGAGCCGATCAGCTCACCGTTGACAGGACCACGGTCCCCCGCGAACAGCCAGCTCTTGTAGGCCTGGTCGCCACCGTCGATCGGGAAAAGCGGCAGCTACGACGAGGAGCATCGTCGCCGCGGCGTACAGCACCGTCAGCCCGAGGTTGCGCGCATGCATGCGGGGAGCCTATCCGCCGCCGGCGCCATCAATCCCGGCCGGCGTCACAGAGCCAGGCGCTCCAGCACGACCGCGGCGAGGTCGTCCGCGACGGCCTGCGCCTGATCGGCGGTCGGCGCCTCGACCATCACCCGGACCAGCGGCTCGGTGCCGGAGGGACGCAACAGGATCCGTCCGGTGCCGGCCAGCTGGGCCTCGGCCTCGGCGACGGCTGCGGCCAGGGCCTCGTCCGTCGCGCAGCGGGCCTTGTCGACGCCCTTGACGTTGACGAGCACCTGCGGGAGGCGGGTCATCACCGCGGCGAGCTCGGCGAGCGCGGTACCGGTGGCGACCATCCGGAACAGCACCTGGAGCGCGGTCAGGATGCCGTCCCCGGTGGTGGCGTAGTCGCTCATGATCACGTGGCCGGACTGCTCGCCGCCGAGGGAGAAGTGGCCGTTCTTCATGGCCTCGAGGACGTAGCGATCGCCCACCCCGGTCTGCTCGACGCGTACGCCGGCCGCGGTCATCGCCTGCAGGAACCCGAGGTTCGACATGACGGTCGCGACGACGGTGTCGTCGCTCAGCCGGCCCTGGTCGCGCAGCGAGAGAGCGAGGATCGCCATGATCTGGTCGCCGTCGACCACGGCACCCGTGGCGTCGACCGCCAGGCAGCGGTCGGCGTCGCCGTCGAGGGCGAAGCCGGCGTCCGCGCCGTGCTCGATGACGGCCTTCTGGAGGACGTCGAGATGCGTGGAGCCGCAGCCCTCGTTGATGTTGAGCCCGTCGGGCGCCGCGCAGATCGCGACGACCTCGATGCCCGCCTGCTCCAGCGCGAGGGGTCCCGCGACGGACGCGGCGCCGTGCGCGCAGTCGAGCACGACCTTGAGGCGGCGCTCGCCGGTCGCCGGACCGAGGTCGCCGACGCTGCCGACCAGGTGGGCGGCGTACTCCTCGACGGCGGTGGGGTGCGCGGTGACGCGGCCGACGGCGGCGCCGGTGGGGCGCTCCCACGGCTCACGCAGCCGCGACTCGATCGCGTCCTCGATGGCGTCGTCGAGCTTCACGCCGCCGCGAGCCAGGAACTTGATGCCGTTGTCCGGCATGGCGTTGTGGGAGGCGGAGATGACCACGCCCAGGTCGGCGCCGAGCGAGGCCGTCAGGTGGGCCACGCCAGGGGTCGGGATCTCGCCGAGGAGGAGCACGTCGACCCCGGCCGACGCGAGACCGGCGACGATCGCGGCCTCGAGGAACTGTCCGGAGATACGGGTGTCCCTGCCGACCACGGCCAGCGGCCGGTGGCCCTCGAACGTCCCGCGCTCGGCCAGCACGTGGGCGGCCGCCACCGCCAGATCGAGTGCCAGCTCTGCGGTGACCTCGCCGTTGGCCAGACCACGGACCCCGTCGGTCCCGAAGATGCGCGCCACAATCATCCAATCTAGAGCGCGTGTCTCACTGAGAGTGACCGATGGGTCACTCTCAGTGAGACACGACCGGAAAAAGGCCAGTGGCCACCTCTGCATGCAGAGGCGGCCACTGAAGCGCGATCAGCGCTTGCTGTACTGCGGAGCCTTACGGGCCTTCTTGAGACCGGCCTTCTTGCGCTCGATGGCACGAGCGTCGCGGGTCAGCAGGCCCGCCTTCTTGAGGGTCGGGCGGTTGGCGTCGAGATCGATCGCGTTGAGCGAGCGAGCCACGCCGAGGCGCAGGGCGCCGGCCTGGCCGGTGATGCCGCCGCCGTGGATGCGGGCGATCACGTCGAAGCGGCCCTCGAGGCCGAGAGCCGCGAACGGCTCGTTCACGACCTGCTGGTGCAGCTTGTTCGGGAAGTAGTCCTCGATCTCGCGACCGTTGATGGTCCACTTGCCGGTGCCGGGGACGATGCGGACGCGGGCGACGGCCTCCTTGCGACGGCCGGTGGCCGCGCCGGGGGCGATGGTCGCGGGACGCGACGGGGTCTCGGACCCGGCGGACTCGCTGGTGTAGGCGAGGCCCTGCTCGTCGGTCTCGAAGGTCTCCTCGACCTCAGTGCTGTTCTCAGTCATCTGTCTGATCCTCGAAGTCTTATTACTGGGAGATCTGCGTGATCTCGAAGGGGACGGCCTGCTGGGCCTGGTGCGGGTGGGCCGGGCCGGTGTAGACCTTCAGCTTCTTGATGATCTGGCGACCGAGGCGGTTCTTGGGGAGCATGCCCCAGACGGCCTTCTCGACGGCCTTGCGCGCATCCTTGTCGATGACCTCGCCGATCGGCGTGGCGGTCAGACCACCCGGGAAGCCCGAGTGGCGGTAGACCATCTTGTCGGTGCGCTTGTTGCCGGAGAGGGCGACCTTCTCGGCGTTGATGACGATGACGTAGTCACCGGTGTCAGCGTTGGGGGCGTAGATCGCCTTGTGCTTGCCGCGCAGCAGGTTCGCGGCGGTGACGGCGAGACGGCCGAGGACGACATCCTCGGCGTCGATCACGAGCCACTGACGCTGGATGTCAGCCGGCTTCGGAGCATACGTACGCATGGAGAGACCCATTTCGTTCGTGTCGGACCCGGACCAGGGCTCTGGTCCGAGGCATCTTCTGACGAACACTGCTCCCGACCTGACGGTGAGGAGACTGCCCTCGCGTGCGAAGGCGGCAGGAGACGCAGCGTCGAGATTACGGCCGAGTCAGGCTGCTCACAAAATCAGCACCGTCGCCCGACCCCCGGCCGGAGACGTCCCGGTTGCGTGTTGCGCACCGCCTCACGCAGTGCCAAGGATCGGGACACCGCCTTATCGGGACCCCGGATCGAGGGCTACGGTGGCAGGCGTGACTGACTCTCTGACCGTACGCGACAACCGCACCGGCGAGGAGTACGAGATCCCGATCGTCGACGGCACCATCAAGGCCGCCGACCTCGGGCAGATCAAGCTCAACGACGACGAGCCCGGCATCGCGACGTACGACCCCGGTTTCGTCAACACCGCCTCCTGCCGCAGCGCCGTCACCTTCATCGACGGCGACAAAGGCATCCTCGAGTACCGCGGCTACCCGATCGAGCAGCTGGCCGAGAAGTCGACCTTCCTCGAGGTCGCCTACCTGCTGATCTATGGCGAGCTGCCGACCAAGGAGCAGTACGAGGCCTGGGTCCACGAGATCACGTACCACACCTACGTCCACGAGAACGTCAAGGGATTCATGCAGGGATTCCGCTACGACGCGCACCCGATGGGCATGCTGATGGCCTCCGTCGGCGCGCTGTCGACGTTCTACCCCGAGGCCGCGAACATCGCCGACCCGGACAACCGCCACCTGCAGATCGTGCGAATGATCGCCAAGATGCCGACGCTCGGCGCCTGGTCGTTCCGCCACGCGCAGGGCAAGCCGTACATCTACCCGGACAACGAGCTGTCCTACACCGAGAACTTCCTCTCGATGCTGTTCAAGATGAGCGAGGCCCGCTACCAGGCCGACCCGCGCATCGCGAAGGCGCTCGACACGCTCTTCATCCTGCACGCCGACCACGAGCAGAACTGCTCGACCAACGCGGTCCGCTCGGTCGGCTCCTCGCAGGTCGACCCCTACTCCTCAGTCGCCGCCGGCGTCGGCGCGCTCTTCGGCCCGCTGCACGGCGGCGCCAACGAGGCGGTGCTCAAGATGCTGCGCCGCATCGGCACCGTCGACAAGATCCCCGCGTTCATCGAGGGCGTGAAGAACGGCGACGAGCGGCTGATGGGCTTCGGCCACCGCGTCTACAAGAACTACGACCCGCGCGCCAAGATCATCAAGAAGGCCTGCGACGACGTCTTCGAGGTCACCGGGGTCAACCCGCTGCTCGAGGTCGCCCAGGAGCTGGAGAAGATCGCGCTCGAGGACGAGTACTTCGTCAAGCGTCGCCTCTACCCCAACGTCGACTTCTACTCGGGCCTGATCTACGAGGCGCTGCAGTTCCCGCCGGAGATGTTCACGGTCCTCTTCGCGATCGGCCGTACGCCGGGCTGGCTGGCCCAGTGGCTCGAGCTGAGCACCGACAAGGAGCAGAAGATCGCCCGCCCGAAGCAGATCTACACCGGTGACCGCGGCCTCACCTTCGTCCCGCGCGAGGAGCGCTGGGCCTAGCCGAGCTTCCCGTCCTTGAAATGCTGGGAGCCGCGGACCTTCGGGTCCGCGGCTCCGGCCATTTCAAGGACGTCGAGCGACCAGGGCTAGGAGCTCGGGTCGGCGAGGGCCGCGTGCTCGACCTCCAGCAGCGACTCGGCATGCCGCTCGGCCTCGAACGCGGCGTGACCGCCACGGACGCCGAACAGCCGCTTGGACCAGATCAGGTAGACGACGGCTGCGATGTTGACCACGAACGCCAGCATCTTGAGCACGGTGAAGCCCTCGACCAGCTCGTAGACCTCGAGCGGGATGAAGAGCGAGGTGCCGACGACGGCGACGTACTCACCCCATCGCTTCATCAGCCACAGGCCGGTGGCCTCGGTCAGCTGGAGGACGCCGTACGCGAGGACGCCGAGGGTCACCCAGATCAGGGTCGAGTGATCGAGGCTGAGGGCCTTCTCGATGAGCTTGACCGGCCCGGTGCTCTGCAGGTCGACGCCGAGCCTGGTCGCGAGCGGACGCAGCAGCGGGAGGTACTCGTCGAAGGTCCGCTGCAGCGAGCGGTGCGAGCCGTCGAACCGGTGGATGCCGTAGGCCAGCACCAGGAGCAGCAGGCCGCGGACACCCCGCTCGACCGCCAGGAACCTCAGGATCGCGGCGTCCTTGAGCGCCTTCCCGCGCAGCACGATCGGTGCCTCGTCCGCGGGACCGCTGGCGTGCGGCTCCCCCACCACGAAGTCCTCGCAGCGCAGGCAGCGCCAGGCCTCACCGGCCGCGGTCGGCGCGTGCAAACGCGCAGCAAGGGCCTGCTCGGTCGGGCGGTAGGTCACGTGACCATGCAGGCCGCAGGAGCGAAGGCTCCAGCTGAAGTCCTTGAAGGGCGTCATGCGCATGCGCGGAGCATAAGTCTCAGCGAACCGAACGGATGATCTCAGGGATCCCACAGGTGCGAACGTCAACTTGGACGACATGACGACGACTCCTCCGCCCTACGGTCCACCGCCCTACCCGCCGCCGACGGCTCCCAGCAGCCGTGGCCGCTTCGCCGCCGCCGTCCTGGCGGGCGCCCTCGTGGTGGGCGCCGGGGCAGGGGTGGGCGGAGCCGCTGCGTGGTCCCTGGTCTCCGACTCGGGCTCCGGGAGCGACGCGAGCAGCTTCAACGTCGACGCCACGCCCGCGGTCAGCACGAAGAGCGGCGGCGTCGAGTCCGTCGCCAGCAACGTGCGGCCGTCCGTGGTCGAGCTCGACGTCGAGGCGGGAGGCGCCGGAGGCAGCGGGTCCGGCGTCGTCCTCAACGACGCGGGCCTGATCCTGACCAACAACCACGTGGTGACCCTGGACAGCCAGGTCACGGCCAAGCAGGCCCAGGTGACGGCGTCGTTCAGCAACGGCACCAAGGTCGAGGCGACCGTCGTCGGCACCGACCCGGTGACCGACACCGCGCTCGTGCAGGTGCACGGCGTCAAGGACCTGCACCCGATCACCATCGGGCACTCGGGGAACCTCGCGGTGGGCCAGCAGGTCGTCGCGATCGGGTCGCCGTACGGCCTGGACTCGACGGTCACCTCCGGCATCGTCAGCGCACTGGACCGACCCGTCGACGTCGGGCGCGACCAGAGCGGCAACATCACGGCGTACCCGGCGATCCAGACCGACGCCGCCATCAACCCGGGCAACAGCGGCGGCGCACTGGTCGACATGTCGGGCCACCTCGTCGGCATCAACGCCTCGATCCGGACCGGTGACGACGCCACCGGCCAGGGCGGGTCGATCGGCCTCGGCTTCGCCATCCCGATCGACGAGATCCTGCCGATCGTCGAGCAGCTCAAGGCCGGCGAGACGCCGACCCACGCCCGGCTGGGCATCTCGATCACCGACGTGGCCCAGCACGACGGCCAGTCGCTCGCCCAGGTCACCGACGGCGCCGAGATCCGGCAGATCGTGTCCGGCTCCGCGGCCGGCGCTGCGGGCCTCAAGACCGGTGACGTCATCACCCGCGTCGACGAGCACCCGATCACCGGCGCCGACTCGCTGATCGCCACCATCCGCGCCTACCGCCCCGGGCAGCAGGTGCAGGTGACCTATGAGCGGGACGGCTCCTCGCACACCACCCGTCTCCGGCTCGGCTCGGACGCCGACAGCGCCTGAGCGGAGAGGGCGTCGGATGCGTCAGCCGTGGTGCTCGAGCGCGAGCAGCCTGCTGCTCGTCGCCGCCGAGACCCCGATGCAGCCCGTGCCGGCCCGCAACGAGACGAACCGATCCGCGATCGACAGCGCGCCGTGCACGCCGTCACCGGTGACCGTCAGGCGGCCGCCCTGCGAGCTCACGGTCCAGCCGTCGGCCCGGAGCCGGTCGGCGACGGCCTGGGCCAGCCCGTCGGTGCCACCCGGCACGTCCCACGAGCCCTGGCCGCGGAACTCCACCTCGTGGCCGACGTACGACGTGCACTCCTGCCAGCCGCCGCCCCACGACAGCCCCTCCGACCCGGTGCCGCCGGTGTGGTCGCGGATCGCCGCGACCACCTGGTCGAGCAGCCGCGCGGCGCGGGCGCCACGGTCCTGGGCCGAGGAGCTGCTCTCGGTCGGGCCGGACAGCGACCCGCAGCCGACCACCAGCAGGCTGAGCACCAGCAGGGCGAGGGGGCGTACGGCGCTCATCGGAGCAGCCCGACCAGGTGACCGACCAGGTGGTCGGCGTTCTCCGCGAGCCCATCGGCCGCGGGCGTGATCGCGTCCAGCCCGTGGTCAAGGAGCCCGGCGACCGGGCTGATCGGCGACAGGGTCTGCGCGGCGCCGTCGAGCACGTGCAGGCCACCGTCGGCGACGTGCACGGCGCCGTCGAGCCCGTAGAGACCGCCCTTGGCGATGTCCAGCTTGACGCCGTCCGGCGTGTGGTCCCACACGAACCGGACGCCCTCCCCCGTGGGCGTGTGGGCTAGCACCGACAGCCCCCCACGCACCGGCCCCGGGAGGGCGTCGGCCGCCCCGTGCTTGACCAGGTCGCCCAGGCTCTCGTAGTTGTCCGCGGTCCGGCCCGGCACGAGATCGGGATGCCCGCCGGTCGCCAGGGTCGCCACCGCCTGCAGCCCCCGGGTCGGCGTCCCGTCGTCATGCATCCCGAGGTAGTGGTCGGACTGGTGGTTGCCGAACCCCAGCACCCCGCTGGCGCTCTCGGGACTCGGGTCCTCCGGGATCCGATCGGCGCCGTACGACGCCGCTGCTCCGTCGGCGCCCAGGTTGCCCGGGCCGCCCAGCGGCCCCGAGCCGAGGAGCGAGACCGGGTCATGGTCGTCCGCGCCGACGTACACGTGGATGCCGCTGTTGCCGACGAGGTCGTGCACGTTGTGGCCCGGGAGGCCGGGGTTGGCCAGCAGGGCGGCGTTGTCGACGATCGACGGCTGCTCGTGCACGGCGTACGCCGCCACCTCCGACCCGTAGCTGTGGCCGATGACGGTCACCTCGGGGTTGGCCACGCTGTTGGTGACGTCGAGCGAGTTGAGGAAGCCGGCGAGATGGTGGCCGCCGACCTGCGCGGCCGCCGGATCGGTGACGCCGACGAGGTCGTCAAGCATCGGACCGAACTTGTCGGGGTCGAAGAGCGCACCGGGGGTGAAGCCGTCCAGGCTCGGAGCGTCGTAGTCGAGGTAGAGGATCGTCGAGACCGAGCCCGCCCCCTGGTCACTCATCTGGTCGTAGAGGTCTCCGATGCGGCCGATGTCGGAGAGCTCGCCGCCGTGGGAGGTCAGGCCAGGGGTGTACGTCGCGACGTTGGCCGCATGATCGGGGTTGCCGAGGCTGACCACGGAGCTGCCGTCCCCGCCGTAGGCGTAGGGGTCGTACTTGATGATGTTGAACAGGCCCCGCCCGGTGACCGGGTCGACCTGGTGGCTGTGGTCCTTGATGACCGACTGCACCTTCTCGAGGTTGTGCAGTGCCTGCTTCTCGGCCGGCGTGAGCTGACCGTCCTCCTCGCGCTGGTGGAGGTAACCCAGCATCGCCCCGATGTTGGCGCGGTTGGCGCGGTCGCGGCCGGTGATCGGGATGCCGTCGGTGGACCCGATGACGCCGGGGTAGGCGACCATCAGGGCCTGACGCTGGGCGACGGTGAGCGAGCGCCACCACGCCGTCAGGGCGGCCAGCCGGCCCGTCAGCCCGCGCAGCGTCTTCAGCAGGGACGCGGCATCCGGCAACGGCTGGGCGGCCACCTCGCTGCGCACCTCGGGCGCCGTGTCGATCCCCCGAAGAGCGGCGATGTAGGTCCGCTCGGCATCGGCGAGGTTGTCGATCCAGGCCGAGATGTCGCCGCTCAGCAGCGTCGCGCGATTGGTCAGGTGACGGGCTCGTTCCTGCGCCTGCTCGTCGTCGAGCTCGCGCCGGGCGATCTGGCCCCGGAGCGTCTCGATGTCCTGGTTGAGCTCGGCGCGCCCGGCCTCCAGCGTCTCGCGGCGCTGCCGCAGGCGGACCAGCCGGTCCTCGAACTTCGTGGTGGCGACGGTGGCCAGCTGGAGCGCCTCCTCCACCAGGTCGGCGCGCCGGGCGAATCGGGTGCCGGCGTGCTGTGCAGCCTGGGCGGCGTCGCCCTTCCAGCCGATCGGGGCGGCGCGTCCGTCGGCCCACTCGCTGACGTTCTGCAGCTCGGCGGCGACGGTGCGCAGGTCGGTACCGAGCTGGCCCGCCTCGATCGGCTGGCACTCCATGACCGGCAGCTCGCCGATCTTCGCCGGCAGCGTCACGGTGCTCATCAGATCGTCCTGATCCGGGCGCCGCGATCGGCCCACGGCAGCAGGGAACGGATCTTCTCCGCCTGCTGCTCGTCGGAGATCGTGAAGCCGACCATCGTGCACTGGAAGGCGTCGGCGTTGGACCAGGCGTCCTGCGCGAGCCGGCTCACCTCGGCGTACCAGTACTTCTTGAAGGCGAGCACCTCGGCCGCGACGGCGGCCGACAACCCGTGACCGGTGACCTTGCCGAAGCGGAGCTGGGCGGCCTCGAGGGTGTCGTTGATCGAGTCCCAGCCGGCCTTGGCCTGCTCGAGGACCTTGTAGTCGACATCGATGGTCACAGCCATGCCCGCACCTCCCGCCGCAGGTCGGCCGCGACGACGTCGTCGACCGCGAGACCGGGGCTGAGCAGCGTCAGCACGGTGGCGCCGTCACCGGCCACCGCGATCAGCTCGGCGCCGCGGCCGCGGCACCGGACGATCGATCGGTCGTCGCGGCGCTCCGGCTCGATCGTCCAACCGCGAAGCCCCAGGGCCACACCGACGCGCGCCATCAGCTCGACGCCGGCCGGTCGCCCGATCCCGACGTGGGAGATCTCGACGAAGAAGCGGCGTACGGCGTCGGCGCCCCGCCAGCCCGCGGCCGGCTCGACCACCGGCCCTGCCTCCGCGATCAGCGGCACGATCTCCTGCCAGGCCTCCAGCACCGGCGCCACCGCCGCCCGGACCTCCTCACGGCTGAGCGGGTCGACCGGCTCCGTGGGGCGTGGGGGCGGGAGCAGGACGTACGTCGCGTCCGGGTGCTCGCGCATCACCGTCGACCAGAACGGGTCGTCGGCGACGACCGAAGGATCGACCTGCCTGAAGGTGGTTCCCCGAGATGTCATGAGGATCACCTCCCCGGGCGACCGCGCGCGCAAACCACCGCCCTGGGTCGTCCACAGGCACGCGTCCGCGCTCTAGGTTGGGCACGTGATCGGCTCCCCCTGCCCGTGCGGATCCGGAGCGGCGTACGACGCCTGCTGCGGGCCGTTGCACCGCGGCGTGCGGGACGCGACGACCGCTGAGGAGCTGATGCGCTCGCGCTACTCGGCGTACGCGCTGGACGAGATGGACTACGTCTTCCGCACCTGGCACCCGCGCACCCGGCCCGACATGGCGGATCTCGACGGACTCGACCAGCGACGCTGGACCGGGTTGACGATCCACGGCTCCGGCGAGGACTGGGTCGAGTTCACGGCGTCGTACGACGGATCCGTGTGTGGCGAGATGCACGAACGGAGCCGGTTCGAGCACCGCCGTGGGCGGTGGGTCTACCTCGACGGAATACTGGACTCGTGACGGTCTTCCTGGGGGTTGGCTGCGGCGTGCTCCTGCTGTGCTCGGTGCTCCTGCTCGCGCGCGCAGCGGTGCTGCACCACCGGCTCGAGCGGGCCGAGGAGCGGATCGAGTCCCTGGAGCGTGATCTCGACGCCGCGCTGCGTCCCGGGCCGGCGACGACCTCGGCCGAGCGCGCCGTACGCCGGGTCATCCGGACCGCCTCGATGGTCCGCGAGCGCGGTATCACCGGCGTCATCTCCTCGACCATCGGTGACATCACCGCCTGGGCGGGCACCGAGCGCGCCGACATCTTGAACATGGCCGCCTCCGACGGCACGGTCACGCTGTTCTTCTCCGACGTCGAGGACTCGACCGCCCTCAACGACCGGCTCGGCGACAAGGCGTGGGTCAAGGTCCTGGCCACCCACGACCGGATCCTGCGCACCCGGATCGAGCAGCACCGCGGCCAGGTCGTGAAGACCGCGGGCGACGGGTTCATGGTCGCGTTCCGCGACACCGAGGCGGCCTGCCGCGCCGCGCTCGCGGTCCAGCAGGACCTGGCCCGCGCGGCCGAGGGGCCGCTGCGACGACACCCGGTGCTCGTGCGGATCGGCATCCACACCGGGCAGGTGGTGGCCAAGGAGGGCGACTACTTCGGCACGAACGTCGCCATGGCGGCGCGTGTCGCCGGCCTGGCGCAGGGCGGCGACATCTACGTCAGCCAGGCCGTCGTCGACGTGCTCGCCGAGACCGACCTTCCGGTCGAGCCGGTGGGGACGTTCGAGCTCAAGGGGCTCTCCGGCGAGCACGCGATCTCCCGGCTCGAGGTCGCCTGACCCTCGGATACCGAACGGCTCAGACGGCGAGCACCACGGCGGAGCCGTGGCCGAAGAGTCCCTGGTTGGCGGTGATGCCGACCCGCGCGCCCTCGACCTGCCGCCCCATCGCCCGACCACGCAGCTGCCAGGCCAGCTCGCAGACCTGGGCGATCGCCTGGGCCGGGACCGCCTCACCGAAGCAGGCCAGCCCGCCACTGGGGTTGACCGGGATCCGTCCGCCGATGCTCGTGTCGCCGGCCCGGAGCAGCACCTCCGCCTCACCGCGCTTGCACAGGCCGAGGTCCTCGATCCAGTCCAGCTCGAGAGCGGTGGAGAGGTCGTAGACCTCCGCGACGTCGACGTCCTCGGGACCGATCCCGGCCTCGTCGTACGCCGCCAGCGCCAGCGACTCCTTGAAGGTGTGCTCGTTCGCGCCCACCGCGGCCGTCGAGTCGGTCGCGAGCAGCGGCATGTCGATGACGGTGTTCGGGAAGGTGGGCGTGACCGTCGAGACGGCCTCGACCCGGACCGGGTCGGCGATGCCGTGGCGACGCGCGTAGTCGAGGGAGGTCAGCACCAGGGCGGCCGCGCCGTCGGAGGTCGCACAGATGTCGAGCAGGTGCAGCGGGTCCGAGACGACGGGCGAGGCGATCACCTCGGCCACCGAGCTCTCCTTGCGGAAGCGGGCGTTGGGGTTGGCCAGGCCGTGCCGGGCGTTCTTGACCTTGACCTGGGCGAAGTCCTCCTGGGTCGCGCCGTACACGTCCATCCGGCGGCGCGCGTAGAGCGCGAAGTACGCCGGGTTGGTCATGCCGAGCAGCCGGAACCGCAGCCAGTCGGGGTCGTTCCACCGCTCGCCCGCGTTCGGCGCGAGGAAGCCCTTCGGGGTGGTGTCCGCGCCGACGACCAGCGCGACCTCGGACATCCCCGCCAGGATCCGCGCACGGGCGGTGTCGATGGCCTGGGCGCCGGTCGCGCAGGCCGCGTACGACGTCGCGATGCGGGCACCGTTCCAGCCGAGCGCCTGGGTGAAGGTCGAGCCGGCGACGTAGCCGGCGTACCCGTTGCGGACGGTCTCCCCGCCCACGACCAGGTCGACGTCGGACCAGGCGATACCGGAGTCGGCGAGGGCCTCACGGGCCGCGTGGACGCCGTACTCCACGAAGTTCCTTCCCCACTTGCCCCAGGGATGCATGCCGACACCGGCGATCGCGACGGCGTTGTTGCGGTTGCTCATGCGGTGGGCCTCCAGCGCCAGATGGTGGACTCGGCGTCCAGCGGCTCGACGACCAGCTCGACCTCGGCACCGACCTTGAGGTCGGCGACGCCGAAGCCGGTCGCGACCTGGCCCAGGACGACGAGACCCTCGGGCAGCTCGACAGCGGCCAGGGCGAACGGAACGAACGGGTCGCTCTGGGCGACGTACGGCGCCGGCGGCTGGTACTGCGCATCGGTGTAGGACCAGATCCGACCGCGCCGCGAGAGCTCGACCGGCTCGCTGGACGTGCCGGCACAGCGCGGGTTGCGGCAGTACGCCGACGCGTCCGACGGCGGCGGCGGGAAGACCAGATCGCCGCAGTCGGTGCAGCGCGCGGCCAGCAGGCGCGGGTCGTCGCTGGTGGTGAACCAGCCATCGACAACAGGTGTCGCCGTCATCATCAGCCCCTGGAGGATCGAGTGAGAAACTAGAACGTGTTCTCATCCTAGCGGTCGCGGACGACGGCGCGGTCGGCTCCCGGCGAGAGGTGCGCTCTCGCCTCACTCACAGGTGAGTGAGGCTGGCTCGCCCGCTGCGGCAGCGGCCAGACCCAGCCCCTGCGCAGGTCTCCCCGTCGGGCTCGCGACGATCGAGGTGGCTCCCACCTCACTCACCTGTGAGTGAGGCGAGCGGGCACGTCCCGCCGCCGCGCACTACTCGTCCTCATCGAGGTCGACATCGAACCGACCGAGCTCGACCCCCAACGTCGAGGAGACGTGATCGCGCAGGATGGCGCGCGCTCCTCACCGAGCGCCCACGCGACGCTCTCGGCGGCGGCCGGGCGCACCGCGCGCCGCTCCCCCTCGGCGAGGGCACGGATCATCGACCACGCGCGAACGCCCTCGCACTCGGCCGGCTCCTCCGGCATCCGCATCGGGACGGCGCTCCCCCAGGCCGGCAGGATCGCCCAGCGCACCCAGCGGCCCGCGAACGTGTCCACGACGGCCTCGACGAAGCGGGCGCGGCCGCCGTACTGGTGGTGCATCGCCGATGGCGTGACCTTCTTCCACCGCGCGACCGCGCTCATCGTGATCTGCTCGATGCCGCCCTTCCGCAGCAACTCGACCACGCCGTCGGTCGCGACGTCGTCGTGGTGGAGGGAGGTGAGCCGCAGGAACGGGCTATCGGTCGACATGGGTCCACCGTGAACCCGACCACCGACATCGGGCCGTCCTCACGGCACTTTCTCCACAAGGCGCCAGGAGCGCGCCAGCTGCGTGAGGTCAGCAGCGCGGCTGGAAGGCCGGGTTGGCCGGGCCCCGGCGGCCGAGGGCGTTGAGCGCCAGGTCGATGGTCGTGCGGACCGTCGGGATGAAGAGGTGCTCGGTGATGAGCAGCGGGCACTTGGCCTGCAGCGTGATGTTCGTGGTGCGGGGGCCGGCGGCGAGGAACGCCGAGGTGTAGGGCACCACGACCTCGTCGTACTTGGTCTCCAGCTGGGTGTAGCTGACGCCTCCGGGCGTCTCGTCGCCGGCGTTGAGCCGGGCCAGGAAGGTCGAGCCCCAGGCCTGCTGGTTGCACGAGACACAAAGGGCGCCGGGCAGCAGCTGGTAGAGGGGGTTGAACGCCGCCGTGGGCACCAGCTTGGTGCCGTGGTTGGAGGGCGCGATGCCGATCAGGTCGTCGACGTACGCCGCTCCGCCGAGGAACTTGATGTAGTAGCGCGGCATCATGCCGCCCTGGCTGTGGCCGATCATCGAGACCTTGGCGGCGCCGGTGGCGGCACGCACCTTGGCGACGTATGCCTTCAGCTGGCGCGCAGAGGTCGGGATGTCGCCCGTGGCGCGATTGCCGTAGTCGAGCGCGAAGACGCAGTAGTGGTGCGCGAGAAGCGCCTTCTCCATCGGCTCGAGCAGGTGCCTGCGGTCACCGAAGGTCCCGTGCACCATGATCACCGGGACCGGGTGCGCGGCGGTGGGCTTGCACGTCCAGACATTGACCCCGGCGACATCACCCTCGGGCGCCGTCGGCAGCGGCGGCAGGATCGTGGTGTCCGCGTGGGCGGGCGCGAGCGCAGCGAAGGTCCCCAGGGCCAGCAGCAGCGCGCTGACGAGGGCGAGCAGGCACGTCGAGATCCTTCGCATGAAATGATTCAACGACACGATGTGCCGGGAGTCACATTCCGGCGACCGTGCGAGCGTGCATCCCTCCGACCAGGGCCACGATCGCGACGACGCAACCAGCGACGACCAGGCCCAGCCCGAGGGTCACCTCGAGCAGCAGCGCGCCGATCAGCGCGCCGACCAGGATCAGCGCGACGGCCGCGAACCGGCGTACGGCGCGCGGGAGGTGGCTCCCCGTGAACGGGTCGGCCGCGAGGCCGGTCAGCGTCGAGGTGATGACGACCGTGGTGACATCGGGGACCGCCACGTGGCGGGCGGTGGTGGCCTGCAGCCCCATCGCGAGCGCCGCGCAGGTCGTCACGCCGACCATCAGCCCGTGGGCCGGGTCGTCCACCACCAGCAGCAGCACGCCGAGCGCCACCATCACCGCTGCGACGGTGCTGAACGCGGCGGTGACGGGACGGGTCCAACCGGTGCCGGCGTACCTCATCACGCGGCCGCCGATCGCGGCCCCGCCGACGTATCCCAGCAGCGCGAGCGCGGGACCGAGGACCGGCAGCCCCGTGCCGCCGGCCAGCGCCATGCCGAGCACCACGACGTTGCCGGTCATGTTGCCGGTGAAGACCTTGTCCAGGCCGAGGTAGCCGACGGCGTCGTTGATGCCGGTGGTGACCGTGAGGGCCAGCATCAGGCCCAGGTGCAGCTGCTGGTGCTCGAGCCTGCCGAGACGCCGCCTCACGGGCACACCACCCGAGGAACCGGCGGATGCAGCCAGCGGAACGTCGCGTCCGTGTGGTCGACCGCGTGGAAGCCGGCGTGCCGGAAGACGCGCGTGACCGGGAGGACGTAGCCCGCACGGCCCGGCAGGGGGCGGCAGCCCGGGCTGTAGTCGGCGCGGACGCCAGCCGGGACGCGGTCGAGCGGCTCGCCCTTGCGCAGCGAGATCGTCCAGGTCCGGGTCGAGAACATCCGCACGCGGATCGAGCCAGGTGTCGTGGTGACGTCGACCAGGACGGCGTACCTGCTGTCGTTGCGCAGCCTCAGGGCCCCGCCGCTGCTGCCAATCGGCACGGTCGGCGCCATGTTGCGCAGCCCGGCGAAGAATCCCGCCTGGGCCACTGTGGTCACGACGGGAGCACCCGCCCCGTGCAGCGTCAGGTCGGCACCGGGTAGCACCAGCCGGCCGTCGATGCCCGTCGCCTTGAAGTCGGAGGCGCGAGCGCCGTGGGCGTACGTCGTCGCGGCGGCCACCTCGCGGCCCACGCCGAGCGCGCGGACCTCGGCGGTGGTGCGGCTCGGCTGTGCCCGGCGGGCCGCGACCGATGCCGTCCGCCGCTTCCCCACCTCGGAGACCGTACGCCGGAACGCCGCCACCACGGCGTCGTCGGTGAACGCCAGGCCGGCGCGAGCGGGAACGACCTGCGGGCGGCCGTGGACCAGCCGGATCGCGGCGTCGCGCGGCTCGATGCTGCGTCGCTGCGCCTTCACGAGCGCGAGGAGCGGGCCCCGACGGACCGCGAGCACCAGGCGCCCGTCAGCAGGCCGCATGGCGAGCGCCTTGGCGAACTCGGCAGGACGCAGGGTGACGGCCTTCGGGCCGAAGCGGAGGACGACCGGAGCGGCCATCGCGGGCCGGGCGACGCCGAGGCCGTCCAGAGCGCCCGCGGCGTCGATCTCGGGCTCGGCCGCGTCGAGCGGGACCTGGGCGCGGGTCGCACCGGTCAGGAAGGCCGAGGACACCGCCGAGGCCGCCGCGTCGAGGTCGATCGCATCGCCGGCACGACCGGGCACCGTGTGCGGGCCGTCCTTGGTGAAGACCACGCGCGCGTTGACCGGCGGGCCACCCAGACCACCGCGCATCGTCCGGACGACGGCGGCGAGCTTGTCGCGATCCAGACGCACGACGGCCGCGCGGTCGTCGCCGCCGGCGAAGTAGTCCCACAGGCGGGCCGGGGACCAGCTGCGGCGGGCGCCGAGCTGGTCGACCGACGCCTCCGCGTCGACCGCGAGACCGATGGCCGAGGGCCGGACCGACACGGTGCGCTCGGCCCCGGTCGCGTCCGCTGCCGACAGCACGATCGGCTGCTGCGCCCGGGCTCGGAACGCGATCGCGACCGCGTCGACGGCGTCGTCATGGCCCTTGCCGCCGACATCCACCCCGGAGACGACGGCACCGCGCGGCACCCGATCGCCCGCGACGGCGTACAGGGCGGCGTAGGCGAGCGCGAGGACGACCGCCAGCAGCGCCACGACGCCCAGCACCACCGTCAGGCCGGCGTGCTCACGCCGGGCGCGGCCGCGGCGGTCGACCTCGACCGGCTCGGCCGAGTCGTCCCAGAAGCTCACAGGTGCATCATCGCGAAGCCGGGCCGCTCGCCCGGGGAGGCGCGACGATCAGTCGGGGTCGACGCCCGCGAACAGGTCGTTCTCCCAGCCGTTCTCGCCGACCTCGCCACGCGCACCCTTCACCAGCCGGAAGTGCTCGACGGCGAGCGACTCGGCGCCCAGGTTGTCGTTGAGCGCGAAGAACGGGCCGTCGGGCGTGATCTGGGTCGGGTGGGAGCGCAGCGCCGCGAGCTTCTGCTGGACGTATGCCGTCCCGTCGACCTCGCAGTCGATGTCCTCATCACGCGAGAACATCCACGGCAGCTCACCCTCGGGATCCATCCCCTCGAAGGTCGTGGTGTCGCCCGCCGCGCGCAGCCGGCGCAGGCCCTCACGCAGCCGGCTCTCCGAGATCGCACCCCAGTAGTGCTTGGCGATGTCCCAGGCCTCCCCCAGGTCGCGGCGGTACGACGGAGCGGCGGCCAGCGCGGCGGCGTACGTCGCGACGCGGTGGGCCTGGATGTGGTCGGGGTGGCCGTACATGCCGAACTCGTCGTACGTGACCAGCACCTGGGGGCGGACCTCGCGGATCACCTGGACGAGGTGGGCGGCCGCCTCGGTGAGGTCGGCGTTCCAGAAGGCGTTGTCGTGGATGGTGTCCGCCGCGACGGCGTGTCCGTCCTCGTGCCACTTCATGCCGGAGTCGCGGTAGGTGCCGAAGCCGCCGAGGAAGCGGTGGTCGGTCACGCCGAGCGCCTTCATCGCGTTCTCGAGCTCGCCGCGGCGGTGCTCGCCGAGCATGTCGTCCTGGTCGGCGGCCAGGTGCGCCAGCTCGGGGACCAGCACCTCACCCATCTCGCCGGCGGTGCAGGTCACGAGCGTGACACCGCGCCCCTCGGCGACGTACCTCGCCATCGTGGCGCCCTGACCGATCGACTCGTCGTCGGGGTGCGCGTGGACGAGGAGCAACCGGAGGCCGGGGCGCTGGCTCATGGGGCGAAGACTAGTCTCGCGCCCATGAAGCACCGCGTCCGGTCGGCCGTCGTCTCCGGTATCGCCGTCGTCCTCGGCGGTACCGCACTGACCGCCGGGCTGGGCGGCTGCGCGCTGTTCCGCAGCGACCCCGACATCGTCGCCGCCGCCAAGTTCGTCCCGGCCGGCGCGACGGCGCTGGAGTTCACCGACCGCCGCGCGATGGCCAAGCGCCTCGGCGTCGACGACATCAGCGGCCGCGACGCCACCGCCGAGGACGTCAAGAAGTACGTCGCCGCCTATGCCGACCAGGACTGGGGCGGGACCAAGCTCGCGCAGTACCTCCCCGCCATGCGCACGGGCCCGTTCAACGAGCTCGACATCCGCTGGGAGGTCGCCGCGGCGTGGAGCGGCCGGTCCGCCTGGATCTGGCGCGCCGACGACAAGCTCGACCTGGGGGCGCTCGGCCGCAGCCTGACCAGCAACGGCTACCGCAAGGACGTCGTGCACGGGCTGGCGCGCTACTCGATCGACTTCAACGCCAAGGCCGACCCGGGCACCCAGCTGGTCGGCGGTCTCTACCCGGCGTACATGACCGACGTGCTGATCGACTCCGACGACCACCTCGTCGTGGGCTCGCAGAGCGGCGCCGCCCTCGAGGACGTCGCGGCTGTGACCGACGACGAGGACAAGTCGCTCGCCGAGCACCGCGGCGACTTCGCGCCGATCATCGACCGGGCCGACAAGGCCGAGTACGCCGCCATGGCCGCCGGCGGCGACATCTGCCAGCCGCTCTCGGCGTACGGCTCCACGCCGCGGAAGCCGACGCCGGCGTACGCCGCACTCGGCCACCCGGTCGTCCGTGCGCTCGTCGCGACCGGCGACCCGAAGGCGACGACCAACTACCTCGAGTTCTCCTCCACCGCCGATGCCGAGGCCGATGCGACGGCGCGCAAGGCGCTGCTCGCGACCGGCCGCGAGCTGCGCTCCGGCCAGCCGTTCCGCGAGCTCGGCACGTTCACGGTCAAGCAGGACGGCAAGCAGGTCACGATCGATGCCGACTGGGTCGACGGCGGCAGCTCTGCGGTCAGCACCCAGCTGTACGGCGGCGGCCCCGCTGCCTGCCTACCCGCTTCGTGACGCCCTGAGGGCCTGACTCAGGGGCGCTTGATCCGCTTCGGCGCGGACGGCAGCGGCAGCTCCACCCGGGTGGGCTCGGGCAGGTCGACATCGAGCCATCCGTCGTACCTCTCGACGAGCAGCTCGAGGGTGATCTCCGGGGCGTCGGTCACGACGGCCCACGGGTGGGCGTCCTCGTCGTCCTCGCCGGCCAGCCGCTCGCGGCTGAGCTCGGCGGAGTAGCCGTCGGCGACGAGCGCGGCCACCACGGCCCGCGCCTCGTCCTCGTCGAAGAAGATGCCCCGCACGATCCTGAGGATAGTGAGGGTCAGGGGACGACCGGGAGGCTCACCGTCTGCCCGGCGCCCGAGTGGATCGTCACCGGCGTCGCGGTGACGCCGCCGCGGTAGTTGATCGAGCCACCGGCCACCTGGAGCTCGATCTGGTGACCGGCCGCGAAGCGATGCACGATCGCCGGCACCTTCACGACGAACGGCTTGGTCACGTCGGGGATCCGCACCGGCGCCTCGAGGCCGTGGATCAACCGCGCCCTGCCACCCGGGGCGACGTCGAGGATCCGCACGAAGAGGACCAGCTGGCCGCTCTCACCGGCGCCCTGCGTCAGCGCCGCGCTGGGGGCGTCCACCTTGAGGGTGACGGTCGGGGAGCCGACCACGTCGACGTCCGCCGCCAGCGGCGCGGTGTCCCAGTGGCCGAACGTCCCGGCCAGGTCGGCCGGGTAGTCCGAGGTCGAGCCGAGGTAGGTCCCCAGCACGTCGAGGTCGTTGAACCGCGTCGGCGCGCCCGCCGCGGGCGTCACGAAGCCCTGGCTGCCGACGACGTTCGGCGCCGTGCCCGTGACGAGTCCCTTCTGTCCGGACAGGCGCCACACCTTGGCACTCCCGACGGGGAAGGTCCCCGAGGAGGCGTACGCCGGAGCCGCGTTGCCGGTGTAGGAGACCCAGTCCCGGAACCAGGAGAAGGTCGGTCCGGTGGAGACCGCGCTGCCCTTGAGGTAGTGGTCGAACCAGGCCTTGATCCGGCCGGTCTCGTACTGCGTGGTCGCGTCGGGCGCTCCGAGGTCGACCTCGCCCGGCGCTGGCGTCGAGCCCGAGTGGCCCCACGACTGCCAGACCATCTTGACCGGCGTGCCCTGCGCCTTGAGGGCCCGATAGGTCGCGGCGGCCTCGTTGAGGTTGAACAGGGTGTCGTTCTCACCCTGCATCAGCAGGGTCGGGACCTTGATCCTGGAGATGTACGACGCCACCGACGCGTGCCGGAGGTGCGCGACCGTCGGGGCGTCCATGTAGCCGGTCGAGCCGGCCCACACGAGTGCGGGGCAGACCCAGTCGGCGAAGTTCGGGCAGGCCAGCACGTCCGGCGGGACCTGGTTGTTCTGGAGGTCGTTGACGAAGCCGAGGCCGCTGAACCCGACGGCCCAGACCAGCTTGGCGGCACCGGAGCGCTGGGTGGAGACGCCGGTGGAGGTGAGCTGGTCGGTGTTGTTCGGCGAGAGGCTGTAGGACAGGTCGTTCCAGGTGATGATCGGGACGATCGCGTCCACCCGCGGGTCGTCGGCCGCCGTCGCGAACTGGAAGCCGCCGCCGTACGAGCCGCCGATCAGGCCGACGCGCGGGTCGTCGGTGCTCGCGTGGCCCAGGTGGTCGACGGTGTCGCGGGCGACCACGTCGAGGGCCGGCGCGGGCTGGGTGTGCGCGGCGTCGAGGTAGGCGACGCCGGCCCTGCCACCGAGGTAGCCGACCAGCTGGCTGCCGGCCTTGCCGTCCCAGTCGGGGTCGTCGAGGGTGATCTTGCAGGAGGAGCCGCCGAAGCCGAGGCCGCTGTAGGACAGCACCTCGTAGCCGTTGCTGGCGCCGAACCGGCCCATCCCGGCCTGGTCGTCCTTGGAGCCGCCGAAGCCGTTGGTGGTCAGGATCGCCGGGACCCTGTTGGTCGCGCTCGCCGTGGCCGGCTGGTAGAGGTCACCGACGATGTCGCAGGTCGTGTCGTCGTTCGGGCCGACGACGACCTTGAAGTGCAGCGTCTGCACCGTGTACGCCGGATCCGCATGCGCTCCCGGCGTCAGGCCGGTCGAGACCAGTGCGCCGGCGAGGGCAAGGGTCGTGAGGGCGGCGTACGTCCCGCGCAGGTGCATGCCGGATCAACGACGCGCGTGTGACGGCCGTTACGTGCCGCTCGGCAAATGCTGGGCGGCGCGGACTGGTCGGTGAGGACTAGGCGGTGATGGTGGCGTGCACGCCGACCGCGGCGCTCACCCACGCCTCGTCGCAGAACGCGGCCAGGGCCGTGACCGCCTGCTGCGCCTCGGGCAGCAGCGCGGCGGCGTGGAAGACGTGGATGTCGAGCGGCCACGTGTGCAGCTCGACCGGCGCTCCCCCGGCCACGAGGTCCTGCGCGAAGCGCTCGATGTCGGGGTAGAGCGCCTCGTGCGTAGCGGCCTGGATCAGGATCGGGGGCAGCAGCGGAGCGCGCACGTCGCTGGGGTGGGCGTAGCTCGGCTTGATCTCGCGCTCGGCGGCGAACTGGCGGAACGCCGGGATCGCGCCAGGGCCGAACAGCGCGCAGCCGGCGTACGTCTCGACGGCGCCGTGGCGCATGTCGGTCAGCGGCGAGAGCGCAGCCGCGGCGGCGGGCATCGGCAGACCGGCACGGCCGGCGCGGGCGAGCGTGGTGAACGTCAGGAAGCCGCCGGCCGAGTCGCCCATGACGACCAGGTCCTCGGGCGCGACCTCCTCGAGGATCGCCTCGTACGCCGCCGCGCAGTCGTCGACCGAGACCGAGACCGGGTGGGTCGGCAGCTGGCGGTAGTCGACCGCGAGGATCCGGGCGCCGGTCTGGGCGGCGATGCGCGAGAGCAGCGCGCGGTGGAGGTGCCAGCCGCCCACGACGAACGCGCCGCCGTGGAAGTAGAGGATCGTCCGCTCGTCGGTGCGGCTCTTGGGCAGCACCTCCTGCGTCGGCACCCCGCCGAGGGAGGTACGCCGGAACTGCGTGCCACGCACCTTGTGCTGGGCGATGCCGGCGTAGTCGGCGACGGCGTACGGCCAGGGCAGTCCGGGGGCGGCGGTCCACGCCGCGATCACCGGGCGCACCGTCGCACGCAGACCGAGCCCGATCACTCGAGCGCGGACGCTCGCCTCTCCCCCCAGGACCATGGCGGCATCCTGGCACGAAAGTCTTTCGTTGGGGAGGGATCCGGGCTCAGTTCGTCCGATCGGTCCGACCTTCTGGACCGAGGGGCCTAGTGTTCCGACCATGGCGCAGCTGATCGACCCCACCTCCGCGGCGTTCCTGGCGAGCGAGACCAAGAACCAGCCCATGCACGTCGGTGGGCTCCAGCTGTTCGAGCCGCCGCCGGACGCGGAGCCGACGTTCCTGCGTGACCTCTACGAGCGGGCGATCCGCACGACCGAGATCGCGCCCCTGTTCAAGAAGCACCCGAGCCCGCTGCTCCCCCGCGTCGGCCCGATGCTGTGGAAGGTCGACGACCGGATCGACATGGAGTACCACCTGCGCCACAGCGCCCTGCCGCAGCCGGGCCGGATCCGCGAGCTGCTCGAGCTGTCCTCGCGGCTGCACGGCACGATCATGACGCGCGAGCGGCCGATGTGGGAGATGACCGTCATCGAGGGCCTGGCCGATGGCCGCATCGCGCTCTACAGCAAGATCCACCACAGCCTGGTCGACGGTGTCTCGGCGATGAAGATCCTGCAGAGCTTCATGTCCCCCGACCCCGACGAGCGCGACATGCTCTTCCCGTTCGATGCCGCGGTCGGCCGCCGGCGTCGTACGCCGAAGCCCAGCGACCTCGTCGAGCCGGCCGCCATCGTCGGCGCGCTCCGGTCGGCGCTGGCGATCTCCGCCGACGCCGCCGGCATGCCCGGAGCGGTGATCAAGTCGCTCAACCGTGGCGCCCGCGGCCAGACCTCGCCGATCTCGCTGAGCGCACCGCGCACGATCTTCAACGTGCCCGTGTCGGCGTCGCGGCGCGTCGCCGCCGACTCGTGGCCCCTCGAGCGGCTGCGAGCGGTGGGCCGGGCGACCGGGACGACCCTCAACGACGTGGTCCTCGCGATGTGCGGCGGCGCGCTGCGGGCCTACCTCGACGACCTGGGCGAGCTGCCCGAGGACTCGCTCGTCTCGATGGTCCCGGTCAGCCTCAAGTCGCGCTCGGCCACCTCCGAGGGCGGCGGTGGCGGCAACGCCGTCGGCGCGATCATGACCAAGCTCGGCACCGAGATCGCCGACCCCGCCACGCGACTCACCACGATCAACGAGTCGATGCAGGCAGGCAAGGAGGCGCTCGAGTCGATGACTCCCGCCCAGATCCTGGCCGTCACCGCGCTCGGCATGGCGCCCGCGATGGCGCTGCCGATGCTCAAGCTGGCCGGCCTGGTCAAGCCTCCGTTCAACCTGGTCATCTCCAACGTCCCCGGGCCCCGGGAGACGCAGTACTTCAACGGCGCCAAGATGACCGACCAGTACCCGCTGTCCATCCCGATGAACGGCAACGCCATGAACATCACCTGCACGTCGTACGCCGACCAGATGGGCTTCGGCATCACCGGCTGCCGCCGTGCCGTGCCCCACCTCCAGCGGCTGCTGGTCCACCTGGAGGACTCCCTCACCGGGCTCGAGGTCGCTGCCGGCGTCGCCTGACCCGCTGGGCCGAGGCGGCCGCGGAGTCCTGAGCGGGCGCCTCGCTCAAGATCGGGTGGGCTGGGTGTCGCCACGTGACACCCAGCCCACCCGATCACGTTCTCCACAGGTGAGGGAGCGCACCTTGCAGGCAGCCCGAAGCCGACGAAGAGTGACGCCATGGACCTCCCACCGGCGTACGCGCTGCTCCGGCGCGTGCAGTCGGGCGTCGTCAGCCGGCGCCAGCTGCTCGCGAGCGGCCTGACGCCGAACGACATCCGCCGTCTGATCCGGCGTCGCGAGCTGGCCCAGGTCCACCCGGGCGTGTACGTCGACCACACCGGCGTCCCCACCTGGTTCCAACGAGCGTGGGCCGCGGTCCTGTGGGCCGAACCGGCGATCCTGTTCGGCGCCTCGGCCCGACGGGCGGTCGACAGCCGCGGGCGCCTCGCCGCCGACGACGGCCTTCCCGTCCACGTGGCGATCGCCCACCGCCGGACCCTCCAGGCGCGGGACGGGATCGTGATCCACCGGGTCCGCGACCTGGCGCGACAGACGAGACTCTCCTCGCAGCCGCCTTCGCAGCGGACCGAGCACGCCACCATCGCGCTCGCCATCGCGGCCGCCGATCGACTCGACGCGGTCGCCCACATCGCCGACGTGGTCGGCGCCCGCATCACCACCACCGCTCTGCTGAGCGCCGCCTTGGCCGAGCGCTCGCGCGTGCCCGATCGCGCGTTCCTCACCGCCGTGCTCGCCGACGTCGGCGCCGGCACGTGCTCGGTGCTGGAGCACGGCTATCTCACCCTCGTCGAGCGACCGCACCGGCTGCCGACCGCGGAGCGGCAGTTCCGCGACAGCACCAAGGGAACGCTCTACCGCGATGCCGTGTACCTCGGCCTGAACACCATCATCGAGCTCGACGGGCGCCTCCACCACTCGCGCGTCCACGACCGCGACCGCGATCTCGAGAGGGACCTCGACGCCGCGATCAGCGGAGCCGTGACCGCCCGCCTCGGGTGGGGCCAGGTCTACGGCCGCCCCTGTCGTACGGCGGCCAAGGTCGGCGCGCTGCTCGCGGCCAACGGGTGGCGCGCATCGCCTCAGCGGTGCGCCCGCTGCTCCCTGTCAGGTGCTTGAGGCAGATCGGGTGGGGTGGGTGTCACGTGGTGACATCGACGCCACCCGATCCCGGCAAGGCTCAGGAGAGCTTGAGCGACCGGGCGATGATCTCGGTCATGATCTCGGACGTGCCGCCGTAGATCCGCTGGACACGGTTGTCGATGTAGGCCCGCGCGATGGGGTACTCGAGCATGTAGCCGTAGCCGCCGTGCAGCTGGACGCAGGCGTCGACGACCCGGCCCTGGACCTCGGTGGACCAGAGCTTGGCCTTGGCGGCATCGGCCACGGACAGGCCGCCGTCGTTGTGCTCGAGGATGCAGCGGTCGACGTACGTCTGGGTGATCTCGACCTCGGTCTCGAGCAGCGCGAGCCGGTGGCTGATCGTCTGCAGCGAGCCGATCGGCTTGCCGAACGCCTTGCGGTCACGGACGTACTGCTTGGTCCACTCCAGCGCGGCGCGGGCGCCGGCGATCGCACCGATCGCGATGTTGAGGCGCTCCTGCGGGAGGTTGTTGGTGAGGCCGAAGAAGCCCTCGCCCTCGTTGCCGAGCAGGTTGGCGGCGGGGACGCGGCAGCTCTCGAAGATGAGCTCGGAGGTGTCCTGGGCGTGCATGCCGACCTTCTCCAGGTTGCGGCCGCGCGAGAAGCCGGGCGTGCCGGCCTCGACCACGATCAGCGAGATGCCCTTGTGCGGGTGCTCGCCGGTGCGGCAGGCGAGGATCACCAGGTCGGCGTTCTGGCCGTTGGTGATGAAGGTCTTGGCGCCGTCGATGACGTACTCGTCGCCGTCACGGACGGCCTTGGTGCGGATGCCGGAGAGGTCCGAGCCGGTGCCCGGCTCGGTCATCGCGATCGCGAGGACCTTCTCGCCCGTGGCGACGCCGGGCAGCCAGCGCCCCTTCTGCTCGTCGGTGGTCAGCTCGAGGAGGTAGGGCAGGCAGATGTCGGAGTGCAGGGTCGGGCCGAGGATGGCGGGGCCCACGCCGGCGTACGAGCCCTCCTCGATGAAGATCGCGTTGTAGCGGAAGTCCTTGAGGTCCGCGCCGCCGAACTCCTCCGGCACCGCTGCCGTGAGGCCGAGCTCGGACAGACCGGTGAAGAGCGACTTCGGCACGATGCCGTCCTTCTCCCACTCGGCGTAGTGCGGGACGACCTCGCGCTCGACGTACGCGCGCACGCTCTTCCGGAAGTCGTCGTGCTCGGGCTCGAAGATGTTGCGCTCCATGCGGCCGATGTTAGCGATCGCTAACCGGAGACGCCCATCGCCTGCTGCATCCCCCGCGTCGCCAGCTGGTCGGCCAGCTCGTTGTCCGGGTTGCCCGCGTGGCCCTTCACCCAGAACCACTCGACCTGGTGCCGCGCGCACGCCTCCTCCAGGCGCCGCCACAGGTCCTCGTTCTTGACCGGCTGCTTCGCCGAGGTCTTCCACCCGTTGCGCTTCCACCCCGCGACCCACTGGGTGATCCCGTTCCGGACGTACGTCGAGTCCGTGTAGAGGTGCACGACCGACTCCCGGTTGAGCTTCTCCAGCGCCATGATCGGCGCGGTCAGCTCCATCCGGTTGTTGGTCGTCGTGCCGGGCTCGCCGCCGAACAGCTCGAGCACGTGGTCACCGAACCGCAGGACCGCACCCCACCCGCCGGGCCCCGGGTTCGGCGTACAACCGCCGTCGGTGTGGATGATGACCGGCGTGTTCACGAGCGCTCCGAGAGGAACGCGACCGCGACGCTGATGCCGAAGGACCGCCCGCGCAGGGTCGCGATCCGGCGTCCGGGCTGGACGGCGTCCTTCACCCGGCCGAGGCCCTCTCCGAGGTACGCCGCCGTGGCGTCGACGTCGCGCACCGTGAAGGTGATCCCCCACAGGCTCGCGGGGCCGTCGCCGCGCCCGTCCGGCTCGCCGACGACCTCGAGGACGGTCGGTCCGAGGCGGTAGAACACCTGCCGCATCGGCGTACCGAGCATCTCCGCGTCGCGGGTCCTGCGCGCCTCGAGACCGACGACGGCGAGGGCGTCGAGCGTGCGGGTCAGGTTCGGCGTCATCAGCACCACGTGGTCGACCCCCGTCACCCCGTTGGGCGAGTGGCCCGCGGCGCTGGTCGAGGCGGCGTCGAGACCGAGGACTGCCACACCATCGACATCGACGATGCCGTCCGGCAGCCCGGACAGCGCCCAGCCGACGATGCCGGTCCCGTCCCCGCCGAAGCGCAGCACCAGCGATCCGACGACGAGCGCGCCGTCCTCCACCGCGAAGCCGGCCGAGGCCCAGACCTCCGGCTCGTCCGCGACCAGCAGCCCCTCGAGTCTCACGCCCACGCGGAGCAGGCTAGGCGATCAACGGACCCAGACCGTGCCACGCATCGTGGGGTGGATGCCGCACTTGTAGCGGTAGCGGCCGTGCCGCTTGAACGTGTGCGAGAAGGTCGCGCCCGGCGCGATGCGGCCGGACTTGAAGAGCACCGGCCCGCTGGTGACGACGACGCTGTGGGCCATCGTGTCGCGGTTGGTCCAGACGACGGTCCGGCCCCGGTCGATGCCGATCCAGGTCGGCGAGAAGGCCATGTTCGCGATCTTCACGTGCGCGGCCACGGTCCGCTCGGCGGTCGGCCGCGCGCTCGAGCCGCTCGAGCCGCGCGACGCCGAGGCGGAGCCGAGCGCCAGCACGAGCGCGGTCAGCAGGGCGGCGAGGCGGGTCGGCGTACGCATGCCCCGAAGGTACGCCGATCCGGGCCCGCGAGGCAGCCTCCGGCGAAAGCTGGGTACCGGCGGTCCGTGACCAAGGACCCGACCCCCATCGAGGACTACGCCCTCCTCGGCGACCTGCACACCGCCGCGCTGGTGTCCCGGCGCGGCTCGATCGACTGGCTGTGCCTGCCGCGCTTCGACTCCGCGCCCTGCTTCGCCGCGCTGCTGGACGACGTCGACGCGGGACGGTGGCTGCTCGCCCCCACCGACGGGGACGCCCGACCGGAACGTGCCTACGTCGAGGACTCGCTGGTGCTGCGCACCTGCTGGCGCAGCCGGGACGGGGAGGTCGAGGTCACCGACCTGATGCCGCCGCGCGGCGAGGCGGCCGACGTGGTGCGCATCGTCGAGGGCCGCCTCGGCGAGGTCGAGATGGAGCTCGACCTGCGCTTGCGCTTCGACTCCGGGCACATCACGCCGTGGATCAGCCAGCGCGACGGGGAGACGTTCGCGGTCGCCGGGCCGGACGCCGCCTGGCTCACCAGCCCGGTGTCCGTCGAGGTCGAGGACGGCACGATCACCGCCCGCTTCACCGTCCGCGAGGGCGAGCGGCTCGGCTTCGTGCTCACCCACCAGGCCTCCCACCTCGACCCGCCGAAGCAGGCCGACCCCGAGCGGGCGCTCGAGGACACCCTGGCGTTCTGGGAGCGGTGGGCGGACCGGTGCACCTACGACGGCGAGTGGCAGGACGCCGTACGCCGGAGCCTGGTGCTGCTCAAGGCGCTGACCTACGCGCCCACCGGCGGCATCGTCGCCGCGGCGACCACGTCGTTGCCGGAGATGATCGGCGGCGTCCGCAACTGGGACTACCGGTTCTGCTGGCTGCGCGACGCCACGTTCACGCTCCAGGCCCTCCTCGGCACGGGGTACGTCGACGAGGCCAAGGCGTGGCGCGAGTGGCTGGTCCGCGCCGTCGCCGGCGATCCATCGCGGCTGCAGATCATGTATCGCCTCGACGGCGGCCGGCGGATGACCGAGGTGGAGATCGACTGGCTCAAGGGGTACGCCGGCTCCGGCCCGGTGCGTGAGGGCAATGCGGCCGCCGACCAGCTCCAGCTCGACGTCTGGGGCGAGGTCCTCGACGGCCTCAACCTCGCCCGCGAGGCGGGGATCGGCGCCGAGAAGCACGCCTGGGACATCCAGCTGGCGCTGCTGGACTGGCTCGAGGGCAACTGGGACCGCGAGGACAACAGCCTCTGGGAGGTCCGCGGGCCACAGCGCGCGTTCGTCTACTCCCGCGTCATGGCCTGGGCCGGCGTCGACCGTGCGGTGACGACCGTCGAGAAGCACGGGCTGGACGGCCCCGTCGACCGCTGGCGCGCGCTGCGCGAGGAGATCCACCGCGACGTCTGCGAGCACGGCTACGACGCCGACCGCGGGACGTTCACCCAGTTCTACGGCTCGCGCGGGCT
The DNA here is from genome assembly GCF_054782655.1 of Nocardioides montaniterrae. Lineage (NCBI taxonomy): Bacteria > Bacillati > Actinomycetota > Actinomycetes > Propionibacteriales > Nocardioidaceae > Nocardioides > Nocardioides montaniterrae. Next base: position 173,344 of record NZ_BAAGSB010000001.1, read on the forward strand.
CGACGCCTCGCTGCTGCTGCTCCCCCGCGTCGGCTTCCTCCCGTGGGACGACGAGCGCGTCGTCGGCACCGTCGACGCGGTCCGCGAGGAGCTGTGCCGCGACGGCTTCCTGCTGCGCTACGACCCGGAGGCCGACGGCGGTGGCGACGGCCTGCCCGGCCACGACGGCGCCTTCCTCGCGTGCACCTTCTGGCTGGCCGATGCCCTGCACGGCACCGGTCGCCGCAAGGAGGCGCGCGCGACGTTCGAGCGTCTGCTGGACCTGCGCAACGACGTCGGCATGCTCAGCGAGCAGTACGACGTCGAGCGGCGCTGCCAGCTCGGCAACACGCCCCAGGCGTTCAGCCTGGTCGGCCTGGTCAACACGGCCCGTCACCTGGGCGGTTCGAGCACCCGGACCTCGGGCGACGGCTGAGCCCGACCAGCAGCAGGATCGTCCAGGAGAGCAGCGCCGAGGCCAGGCAGAGCGTGCACCAGGCGTGCACCACGAACGCCTGCACCGCGACCAGGCCGAGCCCGGCCAGCGCGAAGCCGACCGTTCCCGCCTCGAGCAGGAGCGTGAGCCACCGGCGGCGGCCGAACCGGGTCACGGTGAGGACCAGCAGGGCCGCCTCGCCGGCGTACGCCACCGCACCGAGGAGCGCGTCCGGCACCGGCAGCAGCCCGGTCACCGAGGAGTGGAGGACCCGCTCGGTGCCGGTGCCGAAGAAGGGATCCCACGCGGAGCGGACGGTGTCGGTCTGCACGAGCGTGAGGTACGCCGCGAGGACGGACCCGGCCAGGGCGAGGCCGGCCGCCAGCAGGTGCCGGGCCCGCACCGGTCAGCTCCTCGACACCAGCGCGCGGAGGAACGGCAGCGGGTCGCTGAGCGCCATCCGCGCACCCGAGACGAAGAAGGCGACCAGGTTGACCAGCCACCCCACGAGCCACGGCGAGCGGTTCAACGAGGCCTGCAGGGAGCGCGGGGTCGCCCGGTCCCCGAAGGAGCCGTGGGTGCCGTGGTCGCGTCCCTCCGGACCGTCGGCCGGCTCCCACAGGTTGGCCGGGCGGCCCGTGGCGGGCAGGTCCGCGGTCTGCTGGGAGGCGTAGCCGGTCAGGCCGAGGTAGCGGTCCAGGAAGCCGGCAGCGAGCCGGTTGCCGAGGATGGTGGCGACGGTGCTGCCACCGACGACGTACTCGCGCCGGCGCGGATGGGCCGCGGCGTGCACGATGGTGTCCGCGATGACCTCGGGCTGGTAGATCGGCGGCACCGGCTGCGGGTGCTTCGGCAGCCGGCTCAGCACCCAGTCGAACTGCGGGGTGTTGACCGCGGGCAGCTGCACCATCGTGGTGCGTACGCCGCTGCGGTCGTGCAGCAGCTCGCAGCGCAGCGACTCGTGGAAGCCCTGGATGGCGTGCTTGGCGCCGCAGTACGCCGACTGCAGCGGGATGCCGCGGTAGGCCAGCGCCGACCCCACCTGGACGATCACCCCGCGGTCACGCGGCAGCATGCGGTCCAGCGCTGCCCGGGTGCCGTGCACGAACCCGTGGTAGCTGACGTCGGTCGTGCGGTGGAACTCCTCCATCGAGATGTCCGTGAAGGGCGCGAAGACGCTGCTGAAGGCGTTGTTGACCCACACGTCGATCGGCCCGAAGGTCTCCTCCGCCTGCCGCGCCGCCTCCTGCACCTGCTCGGGGTCGGCCACGTCGGTGGGCACGACCAACGCCTGGCCGCCCGCCCGGCGTACCTCCTCGGCAGCGCCGAGCAGGCCCTTGTCGCCCCGCGCGACCAGCACCACGCTGTCGCCGTGCCTGCCGAACGCGATCGCGGTCGCCCGCCCCACCCCGGCGCTCGCTCCGGTCACCACCACGACCCGACTCATCTGTGCGCTCCTGTCCCCTCGACGCCTGCCCCTCACGGAGCCGGTGCCCAGAGAGCGCCCGCGCACACCCGGGCACACCGGGCGGGTCGCCTCAGGTGGCGATGGCCACCAGCCTGCGCATCGAGGCCTCCAGGTCGCCCTTGATCGTGCGCGCCGCGACCGCACCCATCGGGCCGCGCAGCATCGGGTGCTTGAACTCGGCGAGCATCGCGACCGACGTACCGCCGTCGACGGCGGCGAGGTCGAACGTGAGCGTGACGGCCGTACCGCCGACGCCGACGCCCACGAGGGCGACGTGCGCCGGCGGCGCGAAGTCCTCGATGGTCCAGGCGATCCGGTTCCGGATGCCCTTGGCCTTCACGATGCTCTCGATCCGCTGGCCCTCGGCGAGCTCGGCCGGAACATCGCTGCGCCAGCCGTCGTGCAGGCTCAGCCACTCGTCGAAGCGGGACAGGTCGGAGACCGCGGACCAGGCCTCCTCGACGGAGGCGGGTACGACGGCGCTCACGCGGATCTCGGCCATGCGCAGAGATTAGCGAGGCCCGATGTTTGGTGGGCCGCCGATGACGAATCGGCCCAAAGCACCCCGCCATCGGTCCACGCGCCCCTAGGCTCGCGCAGTTCCGGCTCGCTCCCGAGCCCGACAGCACCGACCGAGTTGGAGTCGCCATGGCCTTCTGCACGTCCTGCGGGCACGACATCGGCGGCCTGTCGTTCTGCGGCGCGTGCGGGGCGCGCTCGACGATCAATGCCCCGGTCGTCAGCGCCCCGGCCGTCAGCGCCCCGGCCGTCAGCGCCCCGGCCGCATACGCGCCCCCGGCGCCCGTACCGGCCCCGCCCCAGCCCTTCGTCCCGCCACCGCCCCCGAAGCGCGAGCGGCGGTGGACCGCGCCGAAGCTGCTCGCCGCCATGCTGTCGATCATCGGGTTCGCAGCCGTGGGCTTCCTGGCGACGTACTTCCTCGCCCCGGAGAAGAAGGACTCCTCCATCCCGCCGGCGCCGCCGCAGCTGGCCGCCAGCTCCTCGCAGTCCGACACCGACGCGCCCGACCCCGGCACCGACGAGGGCAAGGCCTGGGCCGAGCTGACCCGGATCGCCGCCCAGGACCGGGCCGCCCTGCAGTCGAGCCAGCAGTGGCGCGCCCAGCTGGCGTCCTCACCGGCGACCGAGAGCGCGGCGAGCTTCCTGGCCCGCTACCGCACCACGATGCAGGAGCACCCGAACTCGCTCCTGGCCTGGAGCGGCGACTGGCCGCAGTCGTACGGCGACTCCTCCCGCCACTCGTGGGTCCTGCTCAGTGACTTCACCAGCGCGACGACCCGGCCGATCCTCGGCTGGTGCGCGAGCAACCACCTCGACTGCTGGGCCAAGCGCCTCTCCGACCTCGGCACCAGCGACGAGAACACCGACCACCCGCCCGCCGACCCGGGCAAGAACTGAGGTGCTGGCATGACCCGCTCCCCCGGCACCGGCGTGCTCTCCTCCCGCGGCGCGAAGGCCACCGCGGCCCTCGCCGCCGCCGCGGCGCTCAGCGTCGGCGGCGTGCTCGGCATCCTGGCCCGCCCCGACCACACCACCAAGGTCGTCCTCGAGCCGATCGCCAAGGTCGCCCGCGACAGCTGGATCCCCCACGGCATCGACCCCGCGAGCGGCAGCGAGGCCGAGATCGCCCGGCAGTACGCCCGCTACCACGCAGGCTCCGACGTCCCCGACTCCCGCGAGGACCAGGTCAGCGCGACGCTGGCCGGCACCACCGTCGACGGCGACTCCGCCGGTGTGTACGCCGGGTCGCGGGACACCCAGGCGTGCGACAAGGCCGCCCTCACGGCGTACCTCACCGCGGAGGACCACGCCGACGTCGCCCGCCTGTGGGCCGGTGTGCTGCAGATCGACCCGGCCCAGGTCACCAACTACATCTCCGGGCTGACCGGCGGCCGCCTGCGCTGGGACACCCGCGTGACCGACAGCGGCCTGCGCGACGGCCGGACGACACAGTGGCAGGCGCTCCTCCAGGCCGGCACAGCGGTGCTGGTCGACAACACCGGCGTGCCCCGCGTGAAGTGCAGCTCGGGCAGCCCCCTGCTCGCGCCGGCCGGCGTACGTTCGGCCTCGCACGACGACCTCTCGCTCCACGCCCTCGCCGAGAACCCCGGCGACGCCTGGGCCCACCTCGACACCAGCCACGCAGTCTCGATCGCGCCCGGCGAGCAGCCGCTGACCAACCTGGTCATCGTCGACGTCGACAGCGACGACCTGCTCCAGCGCGACGTCGGATCGGACGGCGCCAGCACGCGCGACGTCGGCAGCGGCGACGTGCAGTTCAACCTGCGCTGGACCTCGCGCGCCGACCTCGACATCCATGTCGTCGACCCGGAGGGCAACTCCTACGGCTACGAGGACGGCTACTACCAGGGCAGCACCTCGCCGAACGGTGGCCAGCAGGACGTCGACTCCAACATCGGCTGCCAGGACGAGCGCGACGACAGCGGCTTCGCCAAGGAGAACGTCTTCTGGCCGCCGGGCAACGGCCCGTCGGGCACCTACGAGGTCCACGTGACCGGGTTCCAGGTGAGCAGCTGCTCACCCGCCCAGTCGGGGTCCTTCACCCTCACCGCCACGATCGGGGGCCAGGTGCAGTCCTTCAACGGGGTCGTCACCGAGAAGGGCGACTCGCAGACCTGGACCTTCACCAAGCCCTGATCGACCAGGACGTCACGGTTGGGCGCTCCGCAGGCGCGCCTCGGAGAGCACCTCGGCCAGCGCGGCGAGCACACGGTCGATCTCGTCGTCGGTGATCACGATCGGCGGCGCGAACCGCAGGGTCGATCCGTGCGTCTCCTTGGCCAGCACGCCCCGCGCCATCAGCCCCTCACAGGCCTGGCGGCCGGTCAGCAGCACCGGGTCGACGTCGACGCCGGCCCACAGGCCCCGCGCCCGGACCGCGACGAGGCCATGGCCGAGGAGCTGGACGAGCCCCTCCTCGAGGCGGCGTCCCGCCTCCTCGGCACGCCGCTGGGGCTCACCGGTGCTGAGCATGCTGACGACCTCGTGGCCGATGGCCGCGGCGAGCGGGTTCCCGCCGAACGTCGATCCGTGCGCGCCGGGGCCGATCACGCCCAGGACGTCGCTGTCGGCGACGACCGCCGAGACCGGCATGATGCCGCCGCCGAGCGCCTTGCCGAGGATGTAGATGTCCGGCACGACGTCCTCGTGGTCGCAGGCGAAGGTACGTCCGGTGCGGGCGAGGCCCGACTGGATCTCGTCGGCGACCATCAGCACGTTGCGCTCCGCGCACAGCCGTCGTACGCCGCGCAGGAACCCCTCGGGCGGGATCACGACTCCCCCCTCACCCTGGATGGGCTCCAGCAGGACCGCGACCGTGTCGTCGTCGATCGCGGCGGCGAGCGCGTCGAGGTCGCCGTACGTCGCTCGCCGGAACCCCGGGGTGAACGGCCCGAAGTCGGTCGTGGCCAGGGGGTCGTCGGAGAAGCTCACGACCGTGGTGGTGCGGCCGTGGAAGTTGCCGCTCATCGTGACGATGTTGGCCTCGGAGGGCGCGACCCCCTTGACCTGGTAGCCCCACTTGCGGCTCACCTTGAGCGCCGTCTCGACGGCCTCGGCGCCGGAGTTCATCGGCAGCACCATCTCCTTGCCGCACAGCTCCGCCAGGTCGCGGACGAACGCGCCGAGCTGGTCGTTGTAGAACGCCCGGCTGGTCAGGGTGAGCCGCTGCAGCTGGTCGGCGGCCCGCTGCACCAGCCGTGGGTGCGCGTGGCCGAAGTTCAAGGCGGAGTAGCCGGCGAGGCAGTCGAGGTAGCGGTTCCCCTCGACGTCGCTCACCCACGCGCCCTCGCCCTCGGAGATCACCACCGGAAGAGGGTGGTAGTTGTGCGCGGCGTACATCTCCGTGAGCGCGATATGCTCGGCGGAGCTGGCCTGCAGGTCGGGACGGGCGGTTGCGGTGTGCGGCATCGGGTCCTCTCACGCGGGCTGTCCCCGGGCCCTGCCTCCTGCGCCGGACCCGGAGCGGTCGATGTCTTCGATGGTGCCACGATGTCCCCATGGCAGTCCGCGTCGACCTGAACATCTCCCTCGACGGTTTCGCGACCACGACGGATCAGACCCCCGAGAACCCGTTCGGCGACGACTGGCCCCGACTCACCGGGGCGTACGTCGCGACCCGCACCTTCCGCGAGCGCGTCTTCGGCGACACGTCCGGCGCCGGCACCACCGGCGTGGACGACAAGTACGCCGCGGCGTACTTCGAGGAGATCGGGGCCGAGGTCATGGGGGCCGGCATGTTCGGCCTGCACGACAACGCCGACGCCCCCGACTGGCGCGGCTGGTGGGGCGAGGAGCCCCCGTTCCACTGCCCCGTCCTGGTGCTGACCCACAGCGAGCGGGACCCGATCGAGTTCGCCAACGGCACGACGTTCGAGTTCCTCAGCGCCTCACCGCAGGAGGCGCTCGACCGTGCCCTCGCGCTCGCCGACGGCAAGGACGTCCGGGTCGGTGGCGGCGCTTCGGTGGCACGCGACTTCCTCAAGGCCGGCCTGGTCGACCGCCTGCACGTCGCGATCGCACCGATCCTGCTCGGCCGCGGCATCCGCCTGTGGGACGACCTGCGTGGCCTGGAGTCCGGCTACGCCGTGACCTCGGAGACCGCCGAGTCCGGCACCGTCCACCTGACCTTCTCGCGCTGACCCGTCAGCGGCTGCCGAGGCTCATCGCGACCCGCACGACATCGCCCACGTCGAGGTCCTCGGCCCGGCGTACGGCCACCCGCAGAGGCAGCGCGTGCTGCTCGCCGTACGGATAGGTGGCCGTCTTGAACTCCGTGGCGCCGATCGCAGCGACGACCGGGATCTGGCCCCAGTAGACGAGCTCGCGCCCGGCCTCACGCAGCTCGTCGGTGATGTCCGGCGGGATCACGACGAAGACGTACGGCGACGGGCCGCGCCACTCGATGACCTCACCCTCGAACGTCCACTCCACAACGGCGAGGGTAGCGGCCGCGCGCCCTCAGACCAGGCGGGCGACCAGGCTGAGAAGCACCAGCAGACCGATGACGACGGGAAGGCTGAACCGCTTCCACAGGTTCGGCTCGAGCTGGTGGCCACCGAGCACCTCGGCGGCCTGCTCGGCGGTGATCGCGCGATGGGCCCAACCGGACTCCGTCGCGGTCGCCAGCTGGTAGCTGCCACCCCAGGTGAAGCTGAGCACCCAGAACAGGTGGGCGTAGCGGTACATCCGCACGACCGCCGTCCCCGCGTCGATCTGCTTGGTGATCGACTTGCGACCCCAGCCGTAGAAGATCATCTGGTCCCCCTCGTCACGGCGCCCCCGGCGGGTGCCGGGGTGAGGCTACGCCAGCGCGCCCGGAACCGATCTATCCGCGCCGATCGCCCAGCACGCAGCTGGACCGGTGCACGGAACGTAGGCTCGCCGCATGAACGCCCCGCCCGACGGCCTGCCCCGCTACCGGGTCCTGACCGGCCCCGACGACGCCGCCTTCTGCCGGCGGGTCAGCGACGCGCTCGATCTCGGCTACGTGCTGCACGACGGTCCCGCGCTGACACACGACGGCGAGAACGTCATCGTCGCCCAGGCCGTCGTCTGGCCTTCCTGACCCTCGGCCGTATTCGGACGTACCCGTTGTGGCCCGTGGGAACAGTGGTGACAACGAGCCGCCCATCCGGGCCCATCCGTCCCCACCGGTACGTGCGGCTACGCCATCACCTCCGAGACCGCCGAATCCGGCGTCGTGCACCTGACGTTCAGCCGGTAGGACCGAGCTCGATCGGCGCTCCGTGCGGGGTCCGCGCCAGCCGTCGACAGGCACATCTGCCCGGCCGCCGCCGTCATCGGCGTGGGGCCGGTCGATCGAGCGCGACGGGAGCGATGATCACCTCGTGAGTCGGCGCGCCGAGGCGGATCCGTGGGGGGCGATCCTCACCATCCTCACCGTGCTGGCCATCGCGAACGCGTGGCTCAAGCCCTTCGACGACCATGGCTCGGCCGTGATCGTGGCGACGCAGGCGAGCAGCCCGTTCCAGAGCCTGGTCCGCCGGACGCACGGCTGGGCGCCGGTCGATCGCGCGACGGTGACGCCTGGCATCCAGACGTTGACCGGCGACGCGCAGTGCACCACGAACTTCGTCTTCACCGATGCCGACCAGCACGTGTACCTCGGCCAGGCCGCCCACTGCGCCTCGCTGAGCGAGGAGATGGACGGATGCAAGGCCAAGACCCGCCCGCTGGGGACCCCGGTGGCGTTCCAGGCTGGCGTCACGTCGTACGGCGCAGGCAAGCACCTCGCCGCGGGCAGGCTGGCCTACAGCAGCTGGCGCACGATGCAGCAGATCGGCGTGACGGATCCGGTGCTCTGCAGCTACAACGACTTCGCGCTCGTGCGGGTCGATCGCGCCGACGTCTCGAAGGTCAACCCGACGATGCCGTACTGGGGCGGACCGAACGGTGTCTCGGTCTTCCACCTCTCCACGCTCGACCGGGTCTACGGCTACGGCAAGTCCTCACTGCGTCGCGCCGACAGCACCGGCTCCCGCCAGGCCGCGCAGGCCGTCGGCGACCGCACGGAGGCACGCGGCTGGGCCCACGTGATCATCTCCCACTCACCCGGCATCCCCGGCGACAGCGGCAGCGGCTACCTGGACAAGAGCGGGCTGGCGATCGGCACGCTGTCCACCCTCGGCGTGAACATGGTCATGTACAACCGCCTCGGCGACCTGTTCCACGAGCTCACCTATGCGCGGAGGTACTCCCACATCCGCGGCCTCCGCCTCGAGCTCGGCACCGTCCGGTTCCGCCGCCAGCGCGCCGAGGACACCGCCGTCACCCGTTGACGCGGAGCCCCGGCGCTACACGTTGAAGCGGAACTCCACCACGTCGCCGTCGGCCATGACGTAGTCCTTGCCCTCCATGCGCACCTTGCCGACCTCGCGCGCCTTGTTCACGGAGCCGGCGGCCATCAGGTCCTCGAAGGAGATGATCTCGGCCTTGATGAAGCCCTTCTGGAAGTCGGTGTGGATGACACCGGCCGCCTCGGGCGCGGTCGAGCCCTTCTTGATCTCCCAGGCACGGACCTCCTTGGGCCCGGCGGTGAGGTAGGTCTGCAGCCCGAGGGTGTCGAAGCCGACGCGTGCGAGCTGGTCCAGACCCGACTCGGAGATCCCGAGGTCGTTGAGCATCTCCAGGGCCTCGTCGGCCTCCATCTCGATCAGCTCGGACTCGATCTTGGCGTCGAGGAAGATCGCCTCGGCGGGCGCGACGATCTCACGCATCCGCTCCTTGAGCGACTCGTCGGCCAGCTCATCGGTGTCGCAGTTGAAGACGTAGATGAAGGGCTTCGCGGTGAGCAGCGTCAGCTCCGCGATCAGCGCCCGGTCGATCTTCGTGGAGATGATCGGCGTACCGGCCTCGAGCGCCTCCTTGGCCTCGTTGACCGCGGCGAGCTTGGGCGCGGCCTCCTTCTTGACCCGCGCCTCCTTCTCCAGCCGCGGGATCGCCTTCTCCACGGTCTCCAGGTCGGCCAGGATCAGCTCGGTCTGGATGGTGGAGATGTCGTTGGCGGGGTTGACCTCGCCGTCGACGTGCGTGACGTCCTCGTCGCGGAAGACGCGGGTGACCTGGCAGATCGCCGCGGCCTCACGGATGTGCGCGAGGAACTTGTTGCCCAGGCCCTCACCCTGCGAGGCGCCGCGGACGATGCCGGCGATGTCGACGAACTCGACCGTGGCCGGCAGCAGCTTCTGCGAGCCGTAGATCGTGGCGAGCTGGGCCAGGCGCGGATCCGGCACACCCACCACGCCGACGTTCGGCTCGATCGTCGCGAACGGGTAGTTCGCCGCGAGCACGTTGTTCTTGGTCAGTGCGTTGAAGAGCGTCGACTTGCCCGCGTTGGGGAGACCGACGATTCCGATGGTGAGTGCCACGAGCCGCAATCCTAGGTGCGGGCGGGCCACCCGGACGATTCGGCCGAGGCCTCACTCCGGACGGTGCTCGACCACGACCTCACGCTCACGCTGGACCCGGCCGTCGCCGTCGACGTGGTCCTCCTGCACGACGACCTCACGCCGGCGTACGAGGCCGCGCGCGATGAAGGCCAGGCCGCCCAGCATGAGGATCGCGCCGACCGCGTGGATGTTCATCCACGACCCGTCGGACCGTACGGCGAAGGCGAGGACCGCGCCGATGATGAGCAGGACGATGCCGGTGGACATGCACCGGGCGGTACCCGGTGCACGTCGACCGAAACGGAGGTCAGCCGACCTTCGCCGGGTGGTGGACGTCGAGGGCACCGATGTGCGCCTGCGACTCGACGAGGCCCTCGTCGGACGGCTTCTCGCCCTTCTCGAAGACCCGCTCGTGCTGCTTCGCGCGGAACTCCTGGTGCGCCTCGGACGGGATGTCGAAGCCGAAGTGCTGCTGGGCCTCGCGCACCTCCCAGACCTTCTCCGACACCGGCGTGATGCCGAGGATCGCGGGAGCGGCGACCGGGACGGCCTGCGGGGCGATGAAGTTCATGAAGAGCATGCGCACAGCGATGTTGCTGTGGAGGAAGGCGTGGATCGCCTTCACGGGCAGGCGGACCGCGGCGTCGGTCAGCCGGCTCTGGCGGATGCCGGCCATGTCGCGCATGTACTTCGGGTAGGTCGCGATGACGGCCTTGGTGAAGAGGAAGATCGCCGGCTTGAGCGCCGCCTTCTGCCACGCAGCGGCGTCGACCGGGAGGGCCACGTCGATCGGCAGGATGAACTTGATCATGTCCTGCGCACCCTCGGAGGCGGCCAGGCGCGGGCGCCAGTCCTCGAAGTACTGGTGGACGGCCTCGCGGCTGGTCGGCACCAGGTCGGGGTCGATCGTCTGGAGCTTGGCGACCTCCTTCATCTCCGCCCAGAACTGGTTCTCCTCGTCCTCGCTCAGCTTGCCCGGGCCGAACATCTCGTAGCACTTGAGGATCGAGTGCCACGCGGTCACGTGGATCCACAGCTGCGAGTGGCCGGAGTTGGCGTCGTACGTGCCACCGGTGACGGGGTCGTGACCGATCGCCTTGGAGTGGACCTTGACCAGCACGTCGGCGGCCTTGCAGGTCTGCTCGGCGCCACCGAAGAGCTGGAGGCCGAAGTAGCGCAGCGTGCGCCCGTAGCGCGTCGCGGGGCGGTACTTCACGCCGCCGGACTGGATCACCGCGGCAGCCAGGTTGGGGTCGAAGTGCTCGATGGTCACGGCCCGCACGAAGCCGAGGACGTACGAGGTGGGATGGCCCCACACCTTCCACGAGACCGAGTCCGGGCCGAGGAAGCCGTAGTCGGCCATCGGCTCGTACTTCGCCAGCATCTGCTTGCGCGTCATCAACCCGAACAACGGGGCCTCCTTGGTCCGGCGCTGCCACGGTGGCTAGCGCTACACGGTGTCGCAATTCCTACGGTACTGAAGGTTCGCACAAATTGACACCGATGCATATTGTTGTCCGCTGTGACGGAGACCACGGAGGGCCGCAAGCGGCGCTACGCACCGCGGATGCCCGTCGAGCAGCGCCGCGAGCAGCTGATGGACGCAGCGCTCGAGCTCCTCGACCGTGAGGGGTACGTCGCCCTGACCGTGGAGGCGATCAGCCGCGAGGCCGGCGTGACCCGGCCGGTGTTCTACGCGGCGTACGACGACCTCAGCAACATGCTCGACGCCCTGCTCGACCGCACCCGCGACCGCGCGCTGGGTCAGGTGCTCCAGATGCTCAACACCTCCGGCGACCCCACCGACGTCGACGCCTGGATGACCCGGGCTGCGGAGGGACTGCTCGAGCTGGTGCAGGAGCACCCCTCGGTCTGGAAGCCGATCCTCGGGCTCACCCGGGGCGCCCCCGCCGCCGTCCAGGACCGGATCGAGGCGACCCGCGACCTCATCGCCTCCTACCTCGCCGCCGGCATCGAGGCCGGGCTCGACCTGCGCGGCGGGCCGTTCCTCGACGCCGAGCTCCTCTCCCGTGCCGCGCTCGCCACAGCCGAGGAGTACGGCCGCCTCGCGCTGCGGGACCCGGCGCGCTACTCCAAGGAGCGCCTGATCTCGGCCTTCGCGCAGATGCTCGCCGCCGCCCCGCCGACCGAGCCGCCTGTTGGCCTGTGAGAGAGATGTTCCCTGGGCGCCTTCGATCGGTGACGATCCCAGGAACGCGCGCTTCCTAGTGTCGTCCCCATGAGGAAGCACTACTGGTTCGCACGCAAGCGCACGTCGTACGCCGGCCTGCCGATCACCTGGCAGGGATGGGCCAGCGTCGTCGCACTGGCCGTGGTCATCGCGACCGCCGCCGCCCTGCTCCCCGTCCTCGCCTCCCTGCCGGTCGTCGCGCTGGCGATCGCCGCCTTCCTCGTCGTCTCGGTCGTCAAGGGCCCGATCCACGTCAGCTGGCACTGGGCCGGTCAGGACGACTGAGCACCGCGCACTAACCTCGACGGGTGCGCATCGCCACCTGGAACGTCAACTCCCTCCGCATCCGCATCGACCGCGTCGAGGCCTTCCTCGAGCGCAATGACGTCGATGTCCTGGCCGTCCAGGAGATCAAGGCCAAGGAGGAGCAGCTCCCGCTGATGGGGCTGCAGGCGCGCGGCTACGAGGTGGCTGCCGTCGGCTACGACCAGTGGAACGGTGTCGCGCTCATCTCCCGGGTCGGCATCAAGGACGTCACGGTCGGCTTCCCCGACATGCCGGCGTTCAAGGACGTGCACGAGGCTCGCGCGATCGGCGCCACCTGTGGCGGCGTACGCATCTGGAGTCTGTACGTCCCCAACGGGCGCAAGCCCGACGACCCGCACTACGTCTACAAGCTCGACTGGCTGCAGCGCCTGCGCGAGTCCGCCGGCACCTGGCTCGACCAGCCCACTGCGCTCGTCGGCGACTGGAACATCTGCCCGACCGACGACGACGTCTTCGACGTCACCCAGTTCCGCAACAGCACCCACGTGACGCCGCCCGAGCGCGCCTCCTTCCAGGCGTTCATCGACCAGGGCTGGGCGGAGGTCACCCGCGCCCACGCGCCGAGCTACACCTACTGGGACTACTACCGCCAGCGCTTCGAGCGCGACCGCGGCCTGAAGATCGACTTCGTCCTCGGTTCGCCCGCCTTCGCAGCGCGGGTCACGCACGCGTTCATCGACCGCGAGGAGCGCGACCCGTCCGTCTTCGCCGGCGCCCCCTCCGACCACGCCCCTGTGGTCGTCGACCTGGCTGACTGACCGACACACCGTTCGGCGCCCGGGAGTCGCTTCGAGGCGGCGCCAGGCCGAGCCGTGTGCCCGTCCGTCGGTATCGGCGATCCGGGAGCCATCGGCGCGCCGCCACGTCACACCAGCCCCACGCGTCCTACCTTGAACACGTGAGCCAGCTGGCACCCACGCATGCGCCGACGTTGTGGGAGCAAGGCCGCGAACCTGGGCGGGAGGTCGCGGCGCTGACGGCTGCGCTCCTGCTGACGGTGGCGGCGATCGAGATCCTCGTGGACGGTCGCCTGGGCCTCCTGACCGACCTGGTCTTCATCGCGCTCTGCGGGTACGCCGCCCTGTCCGTCCGGCCGCGCGACTTCTTCACCGTCGGCGTGCTGCCGCCGCTGGCGCTGGCCGGCATCGTCGCGCTCCTGGCGATCACGCGGCCCGGCGCCGTCGCCACGGCCGACGACAACGCATTCGCCGCGGTGGTCCAGGGCCTCAGCGCCCACGCCACCGCGCTGGTCATCGGCTATGCCGCGGCGCTGGCCATCCTCGCCGTACGCCGTCGCGTGCTGAAGTTCTGACCCGCCTGCAGGTTCCCCAAGGGATGCAGCCGAAGCGGCGCTCCCCCAGCGTTACAACCATGGGGAAGCGTCAGGTTCCCTGCATCCCTTGGGAAACCTGCAGCCGCACGAGCCGCCGCGTGCTGAAGTTCTAGAAGCGGTCCGGGTCCCCGGCACCGCGCCGCATGATCTCGGGCGAGCCCTCGGACCAGTCCACGACCGTCGTCGGCTCGGGGTGCACCTCACCGCAGTCGACGACGATGTCGACCTCGTGGTCGAGGTCCTCCTTGACGTCCCAGCCCATGGTGCGCGGCTCGGTCTCCCCCGGCAGGATCAGCGTCGAGGTCAGCAGCGGCTCGCCGAGCTCCTCGAGCAGTGCCTGGACGAACACGTGGTCGGGGATACGCACGCCGACGGTGCGCTTCTTGGGGTGCAGCAGCCGCTTGGGCACCTCGGGCATCGCCGTGAGGATGAACGTGTAGGGCCCCGGCGTCGCCGAGCGGATCGCGCGGAACGCCGAGTTGTCGACGTGCACGAGCTGGCCGAGCTGCGAGAAGTCGCGGCAGACCAGCGTGAAGTGGTGCTTGTCGTCCAGGCCGCGGATCTTGAGGATCCGGTCGCGGCCCTCACGGTTGCCGATCCGGCAGCCGAGCGCATAGCCCGAGTCGGTCGGGTAGGCGATCAGCGCGTCGTCCTGCAGCGCGGCGACGATCTGCTGCAGCGCGCGCGGCTGCGGGTTGTCCGGGTGTACGTCGAGGTAGCGGGCCATCAGCGCCCGGCCGCCTTGAGGTCGCGGTGCAGCTCCTTGGGCAGCGAGAACGCCAACGTCTCCTCGGCGGTCTGCACCGGCCGGGCGTCGGGATAGCCGCGCTCGGCGAGGTACGCGAGCACCTCCTGGACCAGGTGGTCCGGCACCGAGGCACCGGAGGTCACCGACACCGACGCGACGCCCTCGAGCCAGGACGGGTCGAGCTCGGTCACGTCGTCGATGCGGTACGACGCCTTCGCGCCGGCCTCGAGCGCGACCTCGACGAGTCGCACGGAGTTGGAGGAGTTGGCCGAGCCGACCACGATCACCAGGTCGGCGGCGGCGCCGATCTCCTTGACCGCCACCTGTCGGTTCTGCGTCGCGTAGCAGATGTCGTCGGACGGCGGGTCCTCGAGCTGCGGGAACTTCGCGCGGAGGCGACGTACGGTCTCCATCGTCTCGTCGACGGACAGCGTCGTCTGGGACAGCCAGGCCAGCTTGGCGTCGGACGGGAACTCGAGCGCGTCGACGTCGTCGGGGCACTCGACCAGGACGGTCTGCTCAGGCGCCTCGCCGGCGGTGCCCTCGACCTCCTCGTGGCCCGCGTGCCCGATCAGCAGGATCGTGTAGCCCTCGCGCGCGAAGCGGACGGCCTCGCGGTGGACCTTGGTGACCAGCGGACACGTGGCGTCGATGGTCTTGAGCGAGCGCTCCTCGGCCTGGCGGTGCACCGCCGGCGAGACGCCGTGCGCGGAGAAGACGACCGTCTCGCCCTCGGGCACCTCGTCGAGCTCCTCGACGAAGATGGCTCCCCGGGACTCGAGGTTCGCCACGACGTGCTTGTTGTGCACGATCTGCTTGCGCACGTAGACGGGCGCGCCGTACAGGTCGAGCGCCTGCTCGACGGTCACCACGGCTCGGTCCACGCCGGCGCAGTAGCCGCGGGGGTCGGCCAGCAGGACCTGCCGCTCGGAGTCGTCCATGAGACGGGGCGTGCCGAGGTCGATGCTCATGGGGCCAAGTCTAGGTGCGCGCCGCTCGTACGCCGAAGGCCCGCCCCCGACGTGCGGGAGCGGGCCTTCGTGCGTTGCTGAGCTGAGGGCTCAGGCCTCCTCGGTGGACTCCGCGGCGACAGCCGGGGACTCCTCGACGAGAACGTCCTCGGCCGGAGCCTCGGTCGTCACGTCCGCCTCGGGGGTCTCCTCGGCGGGGGCCTCGTCGGCGACCGGGGCGGCAGCAGCCGGCGCGGGCTTCGACTTGGCCGGGGCCGGAGTGAACGCCTCGGTCACGAGCTCGATGACAGCCATCGGGGCGTTGTCGCCCTGGCGGTTGCCGATCTTGGTGATGCGGGTGTAGCCACCCGGACGCTCCGCGACGAGCGGCGCGATCTCGGTGAAGAGCATGTGCACGACGCCCTTGTCACGGATGTCCTTGAGGACCTCGCGACGCTGGTGCAGCGGGTTCTCGCCGGCGTGCGCCTTCTTGGCCTTGGTGACCAGCTTCTCGGCGTACGGCCGCAGCATGCGGGCCTTGGCCTCGGTCGTGGTGATCCGGCCGTGCTCGAAGAGCGCGGTGGCCAGGTTCGACAGGATCAGACGCTGGTGGGCGGCCGAGCCGCCGAGGCGGTAACCCTTCTTGGGCTTGGGCATTGTTCTCTCTCTATCTCCCGAGCCGTGTCAGGTACTCGGGTAGTGGTCCGGCCGTGTCAGGTACCGGAGGTGGTCTGCCGGGTGGCAGGGATCAGAACTGCTCGTCCTCGAGAGGAGCGTCCTCGTCCTCGTCGTAGTCGTCGCCGTACGCCGCGAGAGCGGCGGTCGGGTCGAAGCCGGGCGCGCTGTCCTTGAGGGACAGACCCATCTCGACCAGCTTGGCCTTGACCTCGTCGATGGACTTGGCACCGAAGTTGCGGATGTCCAGCAGGTCCTGCTCGGAGCGACCGATGAGCTCACCCACGGTGTGGATGCCCTCGCGCTTGAGGCAGTTGTAGGAGCGGACGGTCAGCTGCAGGTCCTCGACCGGGAGGGCGAGGTCCTGGGCCAGCTGCTCGTCGACCGGCGACGGGCCG
Source organism: Nocardioides montaniterrae (assembly GCF_054782655.1). Lineage (NCBI taxonomy): Bacteria > Bacillati > Actinomycetota > Actinomycetes > Propionibacteriales > Nocardioidaceae > Nocardioides > Nocardioides montaniterrae. Next base: position 189,801 of record NZ_BAAGSB010000001.1, read on the forward strand.
ATGTCGATGCCCTCGGCCTCGACGTTGAGCTCACGGGCCAGGCCGAAGAGCTCGACCAGGGTCGAACCGGCCGAGGCGATGGCGTCGCGCGGCAGGATCGAGGGCTTGGTCTCGACGTCGATGACGAGCTTGTCGAAGTCGGTGCGCTGCTCGACACGCGTCGCCTCGACCTTGTAGCTGACCTTCAGCACGGGGCTGTAGATCGAGTCGACCGGCATGCGGCCGATCTCGTTGTCGCCGCCCTTGTTCTGGACGGCCGAGACGTAGCCGCGGCCACGCTCGACGACGAGCTCCATCTCCAGCGAACCGGTCTCGCCGAGGGTGGCGATCTTCAGGTCGGGGTTGTGCACCTCGACACCGGCCGGCGGCGCGATGTCGGCGGCGGTGACGTCGCCGGCACCGGTCTTGCGGAGGTACATCGTGACGGGCTCGTCGTGCTCGGAGGAGACGACCAGGCCCTTCAGGTTCAGGATGATCTCGGTGACGTCTTCCTTGACACCCTCGATGGTCGAGAACTCGTGGAGGACGCTGTCGATCTTGATGCTGGTGACCGCGGCACCGGGGATGCTCGAGAGCAGGGTGCGACGGATCGAGTTGCCGAGCGTGTAGCCGAAGCCAGGCTCCAGCGGCTCGATGACGAACCGCGAACGGAACTGGTCGACGGTCTCTTCCGAGAGGGTGGGGCGCTGTGCGATGAGCACTGTGTCTTTTCCTTTCCGGGCCGACCGCTATTTGAGGACCCAGATGTGGTGCGGATGGAGAAGAAGGAAGGTACGGCGGTGATCCCGCGCCGGGCGGGTCCAGCCTCTCAGCTGAACCCACCCGACGCGGCGGTGATCACTTCTTGGAGTAGTACTCCACGATGAGCTGCTCCTGGACGGGCAGGTCGATCTGCTCGCGGACCGGCACGCTGTGGATCAGGATCCGCATGCGGTTCGGGAGCGCCTGCATCCAGGCCGGGACGATCCGCTCGCCGTGGGTCTCACGAGCCACGATGAAGGGAGTCGTCTCGAGGGACTTCTCGCGCACGTCGATGATGTCGTACTGCGTCACCTGGAAGGACGGGATGTCGACCTTCTTGCCGTTGACCAGGAAGTGGCCGTGGCTGACGAGCTGGCGAGCGTGGCGGCGGGTGCGGGCGAAGCCGGCACGGTAGACCACGTTGTCGAGGCGGCACTCGAGCAGCTGGAGCAGGTTGTCGCCGGTCTTGCCCTGGCGACGGGCAGCCTCCACGTAGTAGCGGTGGAACTGCTTCTCCATCACGCCGTAGGTGAAGCGGGCCTTCTGCTTCTCCTGCAGCTGGTTGCGGTACTCGCTCTCCTTGATCCGCGCGCGGCCGTGCTGGCCGGGCGGGTAGGGGCGCTTCTCGAAGGCGGCGTCGCCTCCGATGAGGTCGACACCGAGGCGGCGCGACTTCTTGGTCAGGGGTCCGGTGTAACGGGCCATCTGGTCAGTCTCCTAACTCGGTGTCAGACGCGCCGGCGCTTGGGCGGGCGGCAGCCGTTGTGCGGGGCGGGGGTCACGTCCTGGATGGTGCCGACCTCGAGGCCGATGGCACCCAGCGAACGGATCGCGGTCTCGCGGCCCGAACCCGGGCCCTTGACGAAGACGTCGATCTTCTTCATGCCGTGCTCCATCGCCCGACGGCCAGCGGCCTCAGCGGCCATCTGCGCGGCGTACGGGGTGGACTTGCGGGAGCCCTTGAAGCCGACGGTGCCGGCAGAGGCCCACGAGATGACCGCACCCGTGGGGTCGGTGATCGTGACGATCGTGTTGTTGAACGTGCTCTTGATGTGGGCCTCGCCCTGAGCAATGTTCTTCTTCTCCTTGCGACGGACCTTCGTCGCGCGAGTCTTAGGAGGCACTCAGATCACTTCGCCTTCTTCTTGCCGGCAACGGTGCGCTTCGGACCCTTGCGGGTACGAGCGTTGGTCTTGGTGCGCTGTCCGCGGACCGGGAGGCCCATGCGGTGGCGACGACCCTGGTAGCTGCCGATCTCGATCTTGCGGCGGATGTCGGCCTGGACCTCGCGACGGAGGTCACCCTCGATCTTGAAGTTGGCTTCGATCTCGTCGCGGAGCTTGACCAGCTCCTCGTCGCCCAGCTCGTGGACGCGGAGGTCCGGGTTGACCCCGGTCGCGGCCAGCAGCTGCTGGGCGCGGGTACGGCCGATGCCGTAGATGTAGGTGAGAGCGACCTCGATGCGCTTGTCGCGCGGGAGGTCAACACCAACGAGGCGTGCCATGAATGGCGGTCCCTTCGGTTGTCACGGTGGTCTGGTCGCGATGCGTCCGGACCATCTGGGTCCAGCTCCGGCCATCCGCTCCGGAGGAGATCAGTGGGCACGTGCGCCCACCTAGCTATCGCGTTGTCGTCGTATTCAGTTGTGTGCTGCGGGCCCTGCCGCGGCGACGGGGCTCAGCCCTGGCGCTGCTTGTGACGCGGGTTCTCGCAGATGACCATGACGCGGCCGTGGCGACGAATCACCTTGCACTTGTCGCAGATCGGCTTGACGCTCGGGTTGACCTTCATGTCAGCCCTTTCTTCCTAGTGGCGGATGCGAGCCGAGGCTCACTTGTAGCGGTAGACGATCCGCCCACGCGAGAGGTCGTACGGCGAAAGCTCCACGACGACCCGGTCCTCGGGGAGGATCCGGATGTAGTGCTGGCGCATCTTTCCGCTGATGTGGGCGAGCACCTTGTGTCCGTTGGCCAGTTCGACCCGGAAAAAGGCATTCGGAAGGGCCTCCAGCACGGAGCCCTCCATCTCGATGACGCCTTCTTTTTTCGCCATGCCGTCCTTCTGGTTGGGGTGTCTTCCGTTGGTCCGGGAACCTCCGCCCGGCAAGCCGGAGCGGTGGACCTCGCCGGGTCCTTGCACCACACAAGGAAACCCACGTTGGACCGACACGCCAGTCTAGGGCGGCTTGACAACCACTTCCTAATCCGCGCATGAGCGCGGCTACTCATCCCGCAAGGTGCCTCAAGGTCTCCTCGCGGTACGCCGATGAGCGCGGATCCGAGCCGCTGCGGGCACCTGCGACGGGGTGGATCATCACCTCGTCGACGCCGTACGACGCCGCCAGCGAGCCGAGCTTCTCGCGCGACTCGGCCGGGTCACCGACCACCCACTTGCGGGCCATCCCGTCGACCAGGCCCTGCTGGACCTGGTCCAGCCCGGCAGCCTCGACGGCCTCGGCCTCCTCGACCGTGCGCTGGGAGCCCATCGGGCGGCCGGTCCGCAGCGCGGCCATCTGGAGCATCTGCGGCAGCGCGCGCCGACGCGCCTCCTCAGCGGTCTCGGCGACCGAGGCGTTGACGGTCAGGAAGGTCCGCGGCTCCTGGAGGTGCTCGGACGGCTGGAAGGTGTCGCGGTAGAGCGCGAGCGCCTCGCTGGTCCCGCGCCCCGAGAAGTGGTGCGCGAAGACGTAGGGCAGACCCATCTCGGCCGCCAGCCGCGCCGAGTAGTCCGACGAGCCGAGCAGCCAGGTCATCGGCACCGATGCTGCCGAGGGAGTCGCGACGAGCCGGTGGGTGCGTCCGTTGACGGCCAACCCGACGCCGGTCGGCGCCATCATCGCCAGCACGTTGCCGACGTACTCGGGGAACCGCTCCACGGCGTCGTCGCCCACTCCCCCACCTCCGTGGCGCAGCGCCCAGCTGGTCACCGGGTCGGTGCCGGGAGCGCGACCGATGCCGAGGTCGATGCGACCGGGGTACGCCGCCTCGAGCAGCGCGAACTGCTCGGCCACGACGAGCGGCGCGTGGTTGGGCAGCATCACGCCGCCCGACCCGACGCGGATCCGATCGGTCCGGGCGGCGATCAACGAGATCATCACCGGCGGGTTCGTCGCCGCGACGGCCGGCATGTTGTGGTGCTCGGCCACCCAGTAGCGCTCGAACCCGAGCCTGTCGGCGACCTGCGCCAGCGCGACCGATGCGGCGACCGCGTCGGCCGAGGTCTGGTCGGTGCGCACCGGCACCAGGTCGAGGACGGAGAGCGCGAGGGTCACCTCAGGACCAATGCCCCCACGGGGCGCGGCATTCCCGTCAGGCCCAGTCCGGGCCGGAGGTGTCGTCGACGTCCGTCGCCGGCGCTCGCTCGTCGTTGCGCGAGCTCCACAGGCTCACGACCGCCGTGACGACCAGCGTCACCACGATCACGGCCAGGCTCACCAGGGAGGAGATCTCCGGGACGTGCATGCCGTGACCGCCGTTGACGAACGGCAGCTCGTTCTCGTGCAGGGCGTGCAGGACGAGCTTGACGCCGATGAAGGCGAGCACGAAGGACAGGCCCAGCGAGAGGTAGACCAGCCGCTGGAGCAGGCCACCGAGCAGGAAGTAGAGCTGGCGCAGGCCCATCAGCGCGAACACGTTGGCGGTCATCACCAGGTAGGGCTCCTGGGTGATGCCGAAGATCGCCGGGATCGAGTCGAGCGCGAACAGCAGGTCGGTGACGCCCAGGGCGACGATGACGATGACGATCGGCGAGATGACCCGGCCCGCGGGGGTGGCGTACCAGGGACGCAGGCCGCGGAACTCGTCGCCGACGTTGAGGTGCTTGCGAGCCAGGCGGACGATCGCGTTGTCCTCGGGGTGCTCGTCCTCGCTGTCGCCGTACGACGTCACGAGCTTGACGGCCGTGTAGACCAGGAAGGCACCGAACAGGTAGAAGATCGCCGAGAAGTTCTCGACCAGCGTGTAGCCCAGCGCGATGAACACGCCCCGGAAGACCAGCGCCAGCACGATGCCGACGAGCAGCGCCTCCTGCTGGTAGCGCCGTGGCACCTTGAGGGCCGCCATCAGGATCAGGAAGACGAACAGGTTGTCGATCGAGAGGCTGTACTCGGTCAGCCACCCGGCGAAGAACTGCACGCCGTAGTCGTGGCCGTGGTCGGCGAAGATCCAGAGCCCGAAGGCGATCGCGCCCCCGACGTACGCCGCCAGCGCCAGCCCGCACTCCTTCATCGACGGCTCGCGCGGGTCACGGGCGATCGCGACGAGGTCGAAGACGAGGATGCCGACGGTGAGGGCGAGCGTGATGGCCCATTCGAGGGTGGTCACGTGCATGAGGAACTCCTTGAGCGGTCGTTGGTTCGCTCGAGGTCTCTTCCGCCGCCGGGCCATCGATCGGCCGGTGCGACCCACGGGACCGGACCCGGTGGAACCGGATCGTGATGACGAGCCCGCAGCGAAGGAGTACTCCCCTCGTACGTGGCTATCCTCGCACGCGGGTCAGGCGCCGCTGAACTCGGCGAGGCCGGTGACCCGACCCATCGTCGCGAGCTTGGCCCCGGTCTCGATCACCTCGAGCGCCGGGTCGGACCCTGCGACGATCCCGGCACCGGCGAAGAGCCGCAGCCGGTCGCCGTCGATCACGGCCGAGCGGATGGTCACGGCGAACTCGCCGTCGCCGTCGGCGTCCACCCAGCCGACGCATCCCGCGAAGTAGTCGCGCAGGTCGCCCTCGAGCGCCGCGATGGTCGCGCTCGCCGCCTCGGCAGGTACGCCGCCCACGGCGGGGGTCGGGTGCAGCAGCTGGGCCAGGCGCAGCGCGCTGGGCCCGGCCAGACCCGACGCGAGGCGCGCCCGGATCGGTGAGGCGAGGTGCCAGACGGTGTCGGTGGCGAGCAGCTCGGGACCGGTCGGAGCCTCGATCTCGACGCAGACGTCCTTGAGCGCGTGCACGATCGCCTCGACGACGAACGCGTGCTCGGCGAGGTCCTTGGCCGAGGCGAGCAGCGCCTGGCCACGCGCGGCGTCCACCTCGGGGTCGGCCGAGCGCGGCGCCGAGCCGGCCAGCGGGGTGCAGCTGATCTGCTGACCCTGGCGACGCACCAGGAGCTCTGGACTCGCACCGACCAGGAGCGGCCCGGCGAGCTCCTGCTCCTGCAGCGGGATCGAGAAGACATAGCGGCCGGGCCGGGTCAGCAGCAGCCGGTCGATGACCTCCGCCGCGACGAGCGGCGGATCGCTCACCACGTCGAGACAACGACCGAGCACGACCTTGTGCAGCCGGCCCGTCGCGATCTGCTCGAGCGCGGAGGCCACCATCTCGGCGTACTTCTCGGCGGTGGGGAACTCCTGGACGGAGTACGAGCGCTCACGCGGCCCGACGACGGGTCCCAGCAGCGCCCGCTCGCCACCCGACACCCGGTGGAAGATCCCCGGCGCACCTGCCGCGAAGGACAGCGCTCCCAGGGCCCGCTCCCCCGGCGCCAGCGAGGCGACCACCAGGTCGGCCCACTGCGGGTCGGCGCCATCGGGTGAGGTCAGCGTCTCGAGCACCTCGTCGGCGACGTACGCCTGCTCGCCGGAGGCGAACAGCAGGGGGCGCTCGGGGAGCGCCGCGGGGGTGATGAACTCGCCCATACCCCTCAGTCTGCCTGCCCTCCGAAGGGGACGCCGAGGGCGGTCAGCCGCTCCTCGCCGCCGTCGAGCGCGGTCAGCACCCAGACACCGCGATCGGTCAACGCGAAGGTGTGCTCGAAGTGGGCCGAGCACGACCCGTCCGCGGTCACGACGGTCCACTCGTCGGCCGCCACGCGGGTCTCGTTCGAGCCGAGGGTGACCATCGGCTCGACCGCGAGGGCGATGCCCTGCTTGAGCCGCGGGCCGCGACCGGGACGGCCGTAGTTGGGCACGTCCGGCTCCATGTGCATCGAGGTGCCGATGCCGTGGCCGGTGTAGTCCTCGACGATGCCGTAGCCACCCCGGCTCCGGACATAGCCCTCGACCGCGGCGGAGATGTCGCTGACGCGTCCGCCATCGGTGGCGGCCGCGAGGCCGCGCCACAACGACTCCTCGGTGACCACGAGCAGCTCGGCGACCTCCGGACGGACGGCGCCCACCGCGACCGAGATCGCGGCGTCGCCGTGCCAGCCGTCGACGATCGCGCCGCAGTCGATCGAGATGACGTCACCCTCGGCAAGGACCCGGGCACCCGGGATGCCGTGGACGACCTCGTCGTTGACCGAGGCGCAGATCGTCGCGGGGAACGGCGGTTCGCCGTACCCCAGGAACGACGGCAACGCACCGGCAGCGCGGATGTTCTCCTCCGCGAGCCGGTCCAGCTCATCGGTGGAGACACCCGGTCGTACGGCGCCCCGCAGCAGCTCGAGCGTCTGGCCGACCACCAGGCCGGCACGGCGCATCAGCCGTACCTGCTCCGGGGTCTTGATCTCGATCCGGCGCGAGGGGAACAACGAGCCGCTCAGGACATCAGCTCTCGGAGACGACGTCGAGCGCGTCGAAGATGCGCTTGGTGACGTCATCGACCTCGCCCATGCCGTCGACCTCGTGGACCAGGCCACGCTCGCGGTAGACGGAGATCAGCGGCTCGGTCTCCTCGAGGTAGAGCTCCTGGCGGCGACGGATCACCTCTTCGGTGTCGTCGGCCCGACCCTCGATCTGGGCGCGGTTGAGCAGGCGAGCGATGAGCTCCTCCTGGTCGGCCGTGATGACGACGACCGCGTCGAGCTGGTGGCCCGTGGCGGCGATCATCTGGTCGAGCTCCTCGACCTGAGCGAGGGTGCGCGGGTAGCCGTCGAGCAGGAAGCCCGGCTGAGCGTCCTCCTCGGCGATCCGGTCGCGCACCATCGAGTTGGTGACCGAGTCGGGGACGTACTCACCCTTGTCCATGTAGGACTTCGCCTCGATCCCGAGCGGCGTGCCGCCCGAGACGTTGGCGCGGAAGATGTCGCCGGTGGAGATGGCAGGAATGCCGAATTGGGTGGCAACGCCCTTCGCCTGAGTGCCCTTGCCGGCACCGGGCGGACCCATGAGTAGCAGCCTCATCGCAGGAATCCTTCGTAGTTGCGCTGCTGGAGCTGGCTCTCGATCTGCTTCACCGTGTCCAGTGCGACGCCCACCATGATCAGGATGGAGGTGCCGCCGAACGGGAACTTCTGGCTCGCCCCGATCAGGACGAAGGCCACGATGGGGATCAGCGAGATGAGTCCGAGATAGAGAGCGCCCGGCAGGGTGATGCGGGAAAGGACATAGGACAGGTAGTCCTGGGTCGGCTTGCCCGCCCGGATCCCGGGGATGAAGCCGCCGTACTTCTTCATGTTGTCAGACACTTCTTCAGGATTGAAGGTGATCGAGACATAGAAGTACGTAAAGAAGATGATCATCAAGAAGTACGCAGCCATGTGGATCGGGTGCGACTGGTCGACGAGGTACTTGTTGAGGTACTTGACCCAGACCGACGTGCTGCCCTGGTTGAACTGCACGATCATGGCCGGCAGGTAGAGCAGCGACGAGGCGAAGATGACCGGGATGACGCCGGCCTGGTTGACCTTGAGCGGGATGTACGTCGAGGAGCCGCCGTACATCTTGCGCCCCACCATGCGGCGGGCGTACTGCACCGGGATGCGGCGCTGCGCCTGCTCGATGAAGATGACGCCGGCCACGATGAACAGACCGATGACGATGACGATGCCGAAGGTCCACCAGCCGTTGGCCTTCTGGACCTCCCACAGCGCGGTGGGGAAGGTCGCGACGACCTGGGTGAAGATCAGGATCGACATGCCGTTGCCGATGCCGCGCTCGGTGATGAGCTCGCCGAGCCACATGATCACGGCCGTGCCGGCGGTCATGGTGACGACCAGGACGAGGAAGGTCTTGGTCGAGTCGTTGTTGTGCAGCAGGGGGTCGTTGCAACCGTTGAGCAGGTTGCCCGAGCGCGCGAGCGCGACGATGCCCGTCGACTGCAGCAGCGCGAGGCCGAGCGTGAGGTAGCGGGTGTACTGCGTGATCTTCGTCTGACCGGCCTGGCCCTCCTTCTTGAGGGCCTCCAGGCGCGGGATCACGACGACCAGCAGCTGCAGGATGATGCTCGCGGTGATGTACGGCATGATGCCGAGCGCGAAGATGGTGAGCTGGAGGAGCGCACCGCCGGAGAACAGGTTCACCAGGCTGTAGAGGTTGGCGTCCTTGCCGCTCTGCACGACGTCGATGCACTTCTGCACGTTGCCGACGTTGACACCGGGAGCCGGGATCTGCGAGCCGGCACGGAAGACGATGATGATGCCCAGCACGAACAGCAGCTTCTTGCGCAGGTCCGGAGTCCGGAATGCGTTCATAAACGCGGTGAGCACGCGGGTCCTCTCATCGATTGACCGGCCGCAGAGCCGGCCGCCGGGAAGCCTAACAGGGGGTGTGCGAAGGGCGCGGCCGCCAGGGACTGGCAGACCGCGCCCTTCACTTCACGCAGGTCAGAGGACCGTGATGGTCCCGCCTGCGCCCTCGATCTTCTCCTTGGCGGAGGCCGAGAACGCCGAGGCGCTGACGGCGACCTTGACGGTCAGCTCGCCCTGGCCCAGGACCTTGACCGGCTCGCCCTTGCGGACGGCGCCGACCGCGACGAGGGTCTCCGGGGTGACGTCGCCACCGTCGGGGAACAGCGCGCTGATCTTGTCCAGGTTGACGACCTGGTAGGTCACCTTGAACGGGTTCTTGAAGCCCTTGAGCTTGGGCAGACGCATGTGCAGCGGCATCTGACCACCCTCGAAGGCGACCGGAACCTGGTAGCGCGCCTTGGTGCCCTTGGTACCGCGACCAGCGGTCTTACCCTTGGATCCCTCACCGCGACCCACACGGGTCTTGGCCTTCTTCGCACCCTCCGCCGGGCGGAGGTGGTGGAGCTTGAGAGTCATTGTCACTCGCCTCCGACAACCTCGAACGTCACCAGGTGACGAACGGTCTGGACCATGCCCCGGATCTCGGGACGGTCTTCCTTGATGACGACGTCACCGATGCGCTTGAGACCGAGCGTACGCATGGTCTCGCGCTGGTTCGCCTTGCAGCCGATCGTCGACTTGGTCTGCTTGACCTTGAGCTGAGCCATCAGACAGACACCGCCTCGGTGCCGCCAGCGGCCTTGCTCTTCGCCTCTTCCTCGCCCAGGGCCTGAGCCTTGAGCAGAGCGGCAGGGGCGACGTCCTCGACCGGGAGGCCACGACGCGCGGCAACCGTCTCCGGCATCTCCAGCATCTTCAGGGCCTCGACGGTCGCGTGGACGATGTTGATCTGGTTCGACGAACCCAGCGACTTGCTGAGGACGTCGTGGATGCCGGCGCACTCGAGCACGGCGCGCACCGGACCACCGGCGATGACACCGGTACCGGGAGCGGCCGGACGCAGGAAGACGACGCCAGCCGCCTTCTCACCCTGGACCGGGTGCGGGATGGTGCCCTGGATGCGGGGGACGCGGAAGAAGTTCTTCTTCGCCTCCTCGACACCCTTGGCGATCGCCGCGGGAACTTCCTTGGCCTTGCCGTAGCCGACGCCGACCAGGCCGTCGCCGTCGCCGACGATCACGAGGGCGGTGAAGCTGAAGCGACGACCACCCTTCACGACCTTGGCGACGCGGTTGATGGCGACGACGCGCTCGACGTACTGGCTCTTCTCGGCGCCACCGCGACGGTCGTCACGACCGCCACGGCCACCGCGCTGGCCGCGCTCGCCGCCCGCGCGCTGTCCGCGCTGCTGGGTCTCACTCATGATGACTCCTTGGTCCTCTTCGCGATCAGAAGCTCAGGCCGCCCTCACGGGCGGCGTCAGCCAGGGCCGCGATGCGACCGTGGTACTTGTTACCGGCACGGTCGAAGACGACGGACTCGACGCCCGCAGCCTTCGCGCGGGCGGCGACGAGCTCGCCGACCTTCTTGGCCTTCGCGGTCTTGTCGCCCTCGAAGGAGCGCACGTCGCCCTCCATGGTCGAGGCAGCCACGAGGGTCTTGCCGACCAGGTCGTCGATGACCTGAACGCTGATGTGCTTGGTCGACCGGGTGACCACCAGGCGCGGACGCTCGGCGGTGCCGGAGATCTTCTTGCGGCCCCGGATCTGGCGGCGCAGCTTGGAGCTGGCGCGCTTGGACAGGTTCCGCTGGTGCTTGAGTGTGATAGCCATGATCACTTACCAGCCTTTCCGACCTTCTTGCGGACGATTTCGCCGGCGTACCGGACACCCTTGCCCTTGTACGGCTCAGGCTTGCGCAGCTTGCGGATGTTGGCCGCAACCTCACCGACGAGCTGCTTGTCGATGCCGACGACGCCGAGCTTGGTCGGGCCGTCCGTGGTGAACGTGATGCCCTCGGGGGCATCGAAGATGATCGGGTGCGAGTAACCGAGCTGGAACTCCAGCTGGACCGGGCTCTTGGGGAGCACGCGGTAACCGACACCGACGATCTCGAGCTTCTTCTCGTAGCCCTCGGTGACGCCCACGACCATGTTGTTGATCAGGGTGCGCGACAGACCGTGCAGCGACTTCGAGATGCGGTGGTCGTCGGGGCGGGCGACGTCAAGGACGCCCTCACCCTTCTCGACCGTGATGGGAGCAGCGACCGTGTGGGTCAGCGAGCCCTTGGGGCCCTTGACCGTGACGACGGCTCCGTCGATCTGGACATCCACGCCGGCCGGAACCGGGACGGGGAGCTTGCCAATACGCGACATCTTCTCTCTCCTTCCTCAGTGGTTCCGGGTCACCAGACGTAGGCGAGGACTTCTCCGCCCACGCCCTTCTGGTTCGCCTGGCGGTCGGTCAGAAGACCCTGGCTGGTGGAGATGATCGCCACGCCGAGGCCACCGAGGACCTTGGGCAGACCGGTGTGCTTGGCGTAAACGCGCAGACCGGGCTTGCTGATGCGGCGAACACCTGCGATGGAGCGCTCACGGTTGCGGCCGTACTTGAGAGTGATGGTCAGCGTCTTGCCAACGCCGTTCTCGTTGTCGGCGACCTCGAAGGAGGTGATGTAACCCTCCTGCTTGAGGATCTCCGCGACGCCCTGCTTCAGCTTGCTGTGAGGCATGGCAACCACGTCGTGGTACGCCTGGTTGGCGTTGCGCAGACGCGTGAGCATGTCTGCGATCGGGTCGGTCATCGTCATGATGTTTGTTCCTTCTGCTGCGGTTTCCGGCTGCTCTGCGGCGGCGGACCTACAGCTGTTGTGGTGGTGGTGCTAGCGGGCTCGGGTCACCAGGAGGACTTGGTGACGCCGGGCAGCTCGCCGCGGTGGGCCATCTCCCGCAGGCAGATACGGCACAGGCCGAACTTGCGGTAGACGGCCTTCGGGCGGCCGCAGCGCTGGCAGCGGGTGTAACCGCGGACAGCGAACTTCGGCTTGCGCGCGGCCTTGACCTTGAGAGCAGTCTTCGCCATGTCAGTTCCTCACTTCTCCGCGAAGGGGAAGCCGAGCTGCTTGAGCAGCGCGCGACCCTCGTCGTCGTTGGTGGCCGTCGTCACGATGGTGATGTCCATGCCCCGCTGGCGGTCGACCTTGTCCTGGTCGATCTCGTGGAACATGACCTGCTCGGTCAGACCGAAGGTGTAGTTGCCGCGGCCGTCGAACTGCTTGGGCGAGAGACCACGGAAGTCGCGGATACGCGGCAGAGCCAGGCTCAGCAGACGGTCCAGGAACTCCCACATGCGGTCGCCGCGCAGGGTGACGTGCGTGCCGATCGGCATGCCCTCGCGCAGCTTGAACTGCGCGATGGACTTGCGGGCCTTGGTCACGGCCGGCTTCTGGCCGGTGATCGCGGTGAGGTCCTTGATGGCACCCTCGATCAGCTTGGAGTCGCGAGCGGCCTCGCCGACACCCATGTTGACGACGATCTTCACCAGACCGGGGATCAGCATGACGTTCGGGATCTCGAACTCGGCCTGGAGGGCCGGCGCGATCTCCTCGCGGTACTTGGTCTTCAGACGCGGGGTCACCTTCTCGGTGACGGTTGCGGTCTCGCTCATCGTCAGAGCTCCTTGCCGGTCTTGCGGGAGACGCGGACGCTGCGGGTCGACTGGTACTCCGAGCCGTCGGGGCGTCGCTTGGTGACCTCGACGCGCTGGGAGCTCAGGCGGGTGGGGGTACCACCCTCGAGCAGCATCACGTTGGACACGTGGATCGGGGCCTCGGTGGTGATGATGCCACCGGCCGGACCACCCTGGATGGCCTTGGTGTGCTTCTTGATGCGGTTGACACCCTCGACGATCACGCGCGACTCCTCGCGGATCACCTTGATGACCTTGCCCTCGGCGCCCTTGTCCTTGCCCGCGATCACCTTGACGGTGTCGCCCTTCTTGATCTTCAGGTTGGGCTTCTGGCGGTCACTCATCACAGCACCTCCGGCGCGAGCGAGATGATCTTCATGAACTTCTTGTCACGCAGCTCGCGGCCGACGGGACCGAAGATGCGGGTACCGCGGGGCTCGCCGTCGGCCTTGAGGATGACGGCGGCGTTCTCGTCGAACTTGATGTACGAACCGTCGGGACGACGGCGCTCCTTGACGGTACGAACGACGACAGCCTTGACGACGTCGCCCTTCTTGACGTTGCCGCCCGGGATCGCGTCCTTCACGGTGGCGACGATGGTGTCACCGATGCCCGCGTAACGACGACCGGAGCCGCCGAGCACGCGGATGCAAAGGATCTCCTTCGCGCCCGTGTTGTCGGCGACCTTGAGTCGCGACTCCTGCTGAATCATTTCTTCTCCTGGTTGTCGTGCCGGTTCTCATCGCCTCGCGGGCGGCGAGCCTGGCCGAACGGGAATTACTTGGCGCGCTCGAGGATCTCGACGACGCGCCAGCGCTTGGTGGCGGACAGCGGCCGGGTCTCCATGATCAGGACACGGTCGCCGACGCCGCAGTCGTTCTGCTCGTCGTGGGCCTTGAGCCGCGTGTTGCGACGCAGGACCTTGCCGTACAGAGCGTGCTTGACGCGGTCCTCGACGGACACGACCACGGTCTTGTCCATCTTGTCGCTGACGACCAGGCCCTCGCGGGTCTTGCGCGAGTTGCGCTCGACGGTCTCGGTGTTCTCAGTCATCAGTTCTCCTCCTGGCCCGGCGCGGTCCGGATGCCGAGCTCGCGCTCGCGGACCACGGTGTAGATCCGGGCGATGTCCTTCTTGACCGTGCGCAGACGGCTGTGGCTCTCCAGCTGACCGGTCGCGGCCTGGAAGCGCAGGTTGAACAGCTCCTCCTTGGCCTCGCGAAGCTTGGCCTCGAGGTCGACGTCGTTGAACTCATCGAGCTCGTGAGCGTGAACGGCGTTGCTCATCAGAACTCACCGGCCTCTCGGGTGATGAAGCGGCACTTCATGGGCAGCTTGTGGATGGCCCGGCGCATCGCCTCACGGGCGACGTCCTCCGGAACACCGGACAGCTCGAACATGACGCGGCCCGGCTTGACGTTGGCGACCCACCACTCGGGGGAACCCTTACCGGAACCCATGCGGGTCTCGGCAGGCTTCTTGGTGAGCGGGCGGTCCGGGTAGATGTTGATCCAGACCTTGCCGCCACGCTTGATGTGGCGGGTCATGGCGATACGAGCGGACTCGATCTGACGGTTGGTGACGTAGTGGCCCTCGATGGCCTGGATACCGAAGTCACCGAACGCGAGCGAGGTGCCACCCTTGGCAGTACCCCGACGCTTGGGGTGGTGCTGCTTACGGTGCTTGACGCGACGCGGCATCAACATGGGTCAGCTCTCCTGGGTCTCAGTCGAAGGAGCAGACTCGGCGGCCACCGGCGAACCAGCCTCGGCCGAAGCCGGGGCGTCGGCGCCACGAGTGCCACGGCTCGGACGGTCGCCGCCACGAGTCGGGCGGTCGCCACCACGGGACGGACGGCCGCTGCGGCCGGGAACGCCGGCGCGGGCAGCCTGCTGGGCCTGGCGCTCGGCCTTGGTGCCGGCGACCTCGCCCTTGTAGATCCACACCTTGACGCCGATACGGCCGAAGGTGGTGCGGGCCTCGTAGAAGCCGTAGTCGATGTCGGCACGCAGCGTGTGCAGCGGGACGCGACCCTCGCGGTAGAACTCGGTGCGGGACATCTCGGCGCCGTTGAGGCGGCCGGAGCACTGGATCCGGATGCCCTTGGCACCGGAACGCATCGAGGTCTGCATGGCCTTGCGCATCGCACGACGGAACTGGACACGGCCGGACAGCTGCTCGGCAACGCCCTGGGCAACGAGCTGAGCGTCGATCTCGGGGTTCTTGACCTCGAGGATGTTCAGCTGGACCTGCTTGCCGGTGAGCTTCTCGAGCTCGCCGCGGATGCGGTCGGCCTCGGCGCCACGGCGACCAATGACGATGCCGGGACGCGCGGTGTGGATGTCCACACGAACGCGGTCACGGGTGCGCTCGATCTCGACCTTGGCGATGCCGGCCCGCTCCATGCCCTTGGAGAGCAGCTTGCGGATCGCGACGTCCTCGCCGACGTACGCCTTGTAGAGCTTGTCGGCGTACCAACGCGACTTGTGGTCGGTGGAGATACCGAGGCGGAAGCCGTTCGGGTTGATCTTCTGACCCATTACTTCACCTTCTTTGCGGCCGGCGCGACGACCAGCGTGATGTGGCTGGTGCGCTTGTTGATCCGGGTAGCCCGGCCCTGCGCACGCGGACGCCACCGCTTCATGGTCGGACCCTCGTCGACGATGCCGGCGGAGACGATCAGGTCGGCAGCGTTGAGACCCTCAGTGGTCTCCGCGTTGGCGACGGCGCTCTCCAGCACCTTGTAGACGGTCTCGGCCGCAGCCTGCGGCGCGAACTGCAGGGTGGTCAGCGCCTCGTCCACGGGCAGGCCGCGGACCAGGTCGACGACCCGGCGGGCCTTCATCGGGGTGATGCGCTGGTAGCGGGCGACCGCGAAGGCACCCGGCTGGTCACCCAGCAGGCGCTCGCGACGGTGGCTCGACTTGTTGCGCTCGGTCGTGGTCATCGACGGCGCCCCTTCCGGTCTTCCTTGACGTGACCCTTGTAGGTACGGGTCGGCGCGAACTCGCCGAGCTTGTGACCGACCATCGAGTCGGACACGAAGACCGGGATGTGCTTGCGGCCGTCGTGGACGGCAATGGTGTGACCGATCATCGACGGGATGATCATCGACCGACGCGACCAGGTCTTGATGACGTTGTGAGTGCCCTTCTCGTTCTCGGCGTCCACCTTCTTGAGGAGGTGGCCGTCGATGAAGGGACCCTTCTTCAGGCTGCGAGGCATGTCAGTTACTTCCTACCCTTGCCGGACTTGCGACGACGGATGATCTGGGCGTCGGAGGCCTTGCGCTTGCGCGTGCGCCCCTCGGGCTTGCCCCACGGGCTGACGGGGTGGCGACCACCGGACGTCTTGCCCTCACCACCACCGTGCGGGTGGTCGACCGGGTTCATGACGACACCGCGGACGGTCGGGCGAACGCCCTTCCACCGCATGCGGCCGGCCTTGCCCCAGTTGATGTTCGACTGCTCGGCGTTGCCGACCTCGCCGATCGTGGCGCGGCAGCGGACGTCGACGAACCGCATCTCGCCGGACGGCAGGCGCAGCGTGGCGCGGCTGCCCTCACGGGCGACGAGCTGGGCGCTGTTGCCGGCCGAGCGGGCCATCTTGGCGCCGCCACCCGGACGAAGCTCCACGCAGTGGATCGTCGAACCGACGGGGATGTTGCGCAGCGGCAGGTTGTTGCCCGGCTTGATGTCGGCGTTGACGCCCGACTCGATGACCGTGCCCTGCTCGATGCCCTTCGGCGCGATGATGTACCGCTTCTCGCCGTCGGCGTAGTGCAGGAGCGCGATGCGCGCGGTGCGGTTGGGGTCGTACTCGATGTGAGCGACCTTGGCCGGCACGCCGTCCTTGTCGTAACGACGGAAGTCGATGATGCGGTAGGCGCGCTTGTGGCCACCACCGATGTGGCGGGTGGTGATGCGGCCCTGGTTGTTGCGGCCACCGGTCTTCGGGAGCGGACGCGTCAGCGACTTCTCCGGGGTGGTCCGGGTGATCTCGACGAAGTCGGCCACCGAGGAGCCACGACGGCCCGGGGTGGTCGGCTTGTACTTGCGAATAGCCATCAGGCCTGACCTCCGAAGATGTCGATGCGGTGACCCTCGGCCAGGCTGACGATCGCGCGCTTGGTGTCCTTGCGCTTGCCAAGACCGTTCTTGGTACGACGGGTCTTGCCGTTGCGGTTCATCGTGTTGACCGAGGTCACCTTGACGTTGAAGACCTTCTCGATCGCGATCTTGATCTCGGTCTTGTTCGCGTCCGGGCGCACCAGGAAGGTGTACTTGTTCGCGTCGAGGAGCGAGTAGCTCTTCTCGGACACGACCGGTGCGATCAGGATGTCGCGGTGGTCCTTGTGCAGGGTGCTCATCAGTTGCTCTCCTCAGCCTTCGGAGCCTTCTTGCCGGCCTCCACGAAGCCCGCGGCGATGGCGTCCTCGGCGGTCTTGAACCAGAACTCGGCGACGGTGGCGTCGTACCAGCGGCCGCCCGGGCAGTGGAACTTGCCGGAGTCGGCGTTGCCCTTGACGTCGTAGCCCTCGGGCGCGGAGCCGTCGGCGAGCGGCGCGACAGCGCCGGCCGGCAGGTCAGCAGCAGCCTCGGCAGCCGGAGCGGCCTCGACCAGCTTGGCGGCCTTGGCAGCCTTCGCCGGCTTCGCGGCCTTCGCCTCGGCGGGTGCGCCGCCGATGAAGGCGTCGTACGCGGCCTTGGAGAAGACCAGGTCGTCGGAGGCGAGGACGTCGTAGGTGTTGAGCTGGTCGACGGCCACGAGGTGGACCTCGGGCGCGTTGCGCAGCGAGAGCCAGGTGACGGTGTCGTTGCGCTCGAGCACGACGAGGAACTTGCGACGCGTGGTCAGCTCGAACAGAGCGGACAGCGCGGACTTGGTGGACGGCTTGTCGCCACCCACCAGCGAGTCGACGACGTGGATCCGCTCGTTGCGGGCCCGGTCGGAGAGGGCACCGCGCAGGGCGGCGGCCTTCATCTTCTTGGGGGTGCGCTGGCTGTAGTCACGCGGCTGCGGGCCGTGGACGACGCCACCGCCGGCGAACTGCGGCGCACGGGTCGAGCCCTGGCGGGCGCGGCCGGTGCCCTTCTGCTTGTAGGGCTTGCGGCCACCACCGCGCACGTCGGCGCGGGTCTTGGTGGCGTGCGTGCCCTGACGCGCAGCAGCCTGCTGGGCGACGACGACCTGGTGGATCAGCGGGACGTTGAGCTCGACGTCGAAGATCTCGGCCGGGAACTCAACGGCAACAGTCTTGGTAGCCATGGTGATCAGCCCTTCTTCGCAGCCGTGCGGAGGACGATGACGCCACCCTTGGGGCCGGGAACGGCGCCCTTGATGAGGATCAGGCCCTTCTCGACGTCGACCGCGTGCACGGTGACGTTCTGGGTGGTCACGGTGTCCGAACCCATGCGACCGGCCATCCGCATGCCCTTGAAGACGCGACCGGGGGTCGCGCAGGCGCCGATGGAACCCGGCTTGCGGTGGTTGCGGTGCGCACCGTGGGAGGCGCTCACGCCGGCGAAGCCGTGACGCTTCATGACACCGGCGAAGCCCTTGCCCTTGCTCGTGCCGGTGACGTCGATGACCTCGCCGACCTCGAACAGGTCGACGGGGAGCTCCTGGCCGATGGCGTACGTCGACGCGTCGGCGGTGCGGATCTCGACGAGGTGGCGGCGCGGGGTCACGCCAGCCTTGGCGAAGTGGCCGGTCTGCGGCTTGTTGACCTTGCGGCCCTCGATCTCGCCGAAGCCGATCTGGATGGCGTTGTAGCCGTCCGGCTCGGGCTGGCGAACCTGGGTGACCACGTTGGTCGGAGCGGCGACGACGGTCACCGGGATGACCCGGTTGTTCTCGTCCCAGACCTGGGTCATGCCGAGCTTGGTCGCAACCAGGCCCTTGACGTTACGTTCGAAAGTCATGTCGATCTACCTCAAACCCTCAGAGCTTGATCTCGATGTCGACACCGGCCGGGAGGTCGAGACGCATGAGCGAGTCAACCGTCTTCGGCGTGGGGTCGATGATGTCGATGAGGCGCTTGTGCGTCCGCATCTCGAAGTGCTCGCGCGAGTCCTTGTACTTGTGGGGCGAGCGGATGACACAGAAGACGTTCTTCTCGGTCGGCAGCGGCACGGGGCCGGCGACCTTCGCACCCGTACGGGTGACCGTGTCAACGATCTTGCGCGCCGAGGTGTCGATCACCTCGTGGTCATAGGCCTTGAGCCTGATGCGGATCTTCTGTCCCGCCATAGGTCTCTCTCGTCCTTACTCGTCGTACAACCGGAACTTGTGGGGCTCTCTCCGACCCCCGAGGTCGGGCGTGTCGCGCTAGCGACAAGCTCAAGAGCGTGGATCAGAGGGAACTTCTTGTTGCGTCCGAACCGGTCTCCCTGTGATGCGGCACAGCACAACCACCGCACACGCCCACGGCGACGACGAACGTCGCACCAGAGACACGATTCAGTAGTCAAGATGTTCCGCACCCCGGCAAACCCGCCGGAGCAACCTGGATATCTTGGCAGAGATCTCAAGGCCCGACCAAATCGCTGGATAGGTTTGCCCCGGGGCTGGGTAGGTTCGTCGCCGTGACCGACCTGCAGACCGCCGACGGCCCCCTCACCAGCGACGAGATCGCGCGCGCCACCGAGCTGATCGGGAACGTCAGCGCGAGCTTCGCGAGCCGCGTCGTCGGTCAGGAGAAGGTGCGCACCGCCCTCCTGGTCACGCTGCTGTCGGAGGGCCACATCCTCCTCGAGAGCGTTCCCGGCCTGGCCAAGACGCTGGCCGCCTCCACGCTCGCGCGGTCGGTCAACGCCCACTTCTCCCGGATCCAGTGCACGCCCGACCTGCTCCCGAGCGACATCATCGGCACCCAGGTCTACGACCCCCGCCGGCACGAGTTCGAGACCCAGCTGGGCCCGGTGCACGCGAACTTCGTGCTGCTCGACGAGATCAACCGGGCCAGCGCCAAGACGCAGTCGGCGTTGCTGGAGGCGATGCAGGAGCGGCAGACCTCGATCGCGGGCACGGTCCACCCGCTGCCCGAGCCGTTCATGGTGCTGGCCACCCAGAACCCCATCGAGGAGGAGGGCACCTACGTCCTCCCCCAGGCCCAGATGGACCGATTCCTGATCAAGGAGATCGTCGACTACCCCTCGGAGTCCGAGGAGCTGCAGGTCTTGGACCGCTTCGACGACGGCACCCTGGGTCAGCACATGACCCAGCTGCGACCGGCGATCACCACCGAGGAGGTCGCCGACCTCCAGAACCTCGCCCGCCGGGTGTACGTCGACCCGGCGATCAAGCGTTACGTCATCACCGTCATCCGTGCGACCCGCAACGCCACCGCGCTGCTCGGTCCCGAGATGGGTGACTACGTCGAGATCGGCGCGAGCCCACGCGGCTCGATCGCGTTCTTCCAGGCGGCCCGCGCCATGGCGCTCGTGCAGGGGCGCCACTACGTGATCCCCGAGGACGTGCGCGAGCTGCGGCACGGCGTACTCCGCCACCGGCTGCACCTCAGCTTCGAGGCGCTGGCCGACCGCGTGGCGCCCGAGACGATCATCGACGCGCTGTTCCGCGCCGTCCCCACGCCCTGACGTCCCTTCCATGACCCATCTCCAGAAGGTCCGCGCGCGGGTCTCGATCCATGCGCACCGCAAGGTGCTCGGACTGCTCGAGGGCGAGTACGCCGCGGCGCAGATCGGCCGCGGCATGGACTTCAACGACCTGCGCGAGTACGTCCGTGGCGACGACGTGAAGGACATCGACTGGAAGGCCTCGGCCCGCGGACGCCAGCTCCTGGTCAAGCGGTACGTCGCGGAGCGCAAGCACACCGTCCTCCTCTGCGTCTCCACCGGGCGCTCGATGGCCGCGCTGAACGAGCTCGACCAGGGCCATGCCGTGCCCAAGCGGGACCTCGCGGTGTTCACGGCCGGCATGCTGGGCTACCTCGCCGTGCGTCACGGCGACCTGGTCTCGCTCATCCACGGCGACTCGACCGGCAAGCACTCCCTGCCGCGCGAGTCCAGCGAGATCCACCTCGAGCGCCTGCTCACCGCCATCCACGACTCGACGACGCCGTCGTCCGGCGCCAGCGACCTCGTCGGGCTGCTGCACTACATCGCACGCGTCGTACGCCGGCGCACCATCCTGGCCGTGATCAGCGACGAGACCGCCGTGTCGAAGCCGCTCGCCGACGTGCTGCGCCGGCTGGCCGTCCAGCACGAGATCCTCTTCGTCACCATCGGCGACCTCGACCCGACCGGCGCGCCGGCGGACGCGTCCCTCTACGACATCGACGAGGCGGCCGAGGTCCCGTCGTGGCTGCGCCGCGACCGGCGCCTGCGTCGCCAGTACGCCGCGTTGGTGGGCGCCGAGGAGGTCGGGCTGCGGCGCCGACTGGACCAGCTCGGCATCGTCCACGAGCGCGTGCGCGACATCGACGGCGCGATCACCGCTGTCTTCCGGCTCCTGGAGAGGCATCGACATGCTCGCCGTCGCTGACCTGCTCCCGCTCACGGTCGACCTGCCCAAGGAGTTCCGCGGGCCGTTCGACTACTCCGGCCGCTGGGTGTGGCTCGCACTCGGAGCGCTAGCCCTGGTGGCCCTCTACTACGCCCTCGCGCTGTGGTTCACCCGCACGCCGCCCCCGCCTCCTCCCCCGCCCGTGCCGTTGCCGCCCGACACCCGCTCCAGGCACCTGGCCCGCATCGATGCCATCGAGGCCTCGGTCCGGGAGGGCCGGACCTCGCTGCGCGAGGGTCACCAGCAGCTGAGCGAGGTCGTCCGCTCGTACGTCGAGGAGATCACCCCGCTCTCCGCGACGAGGATGACGCTCGCCGACTTCCGGCTCCGCGCGCCACGCCCGCTGACCCAGATCATCGAGGTCGTCTACCCGCCCGAGTTCGCACCCGACGGCGAGGCCCAGCCGGCCGAGCGGTTCGCCGAGGCGCTGCGACAGGCACGAGGCCTGGTGTCGACATGGCGTCGCTGAGCCTGCACTGGCCCTGGCTGAGCATCGGGCTGGCGGTCGCGCTCATCGCCCTCCTGGTGCGGTGGACCAGGACGCGAGGCGGACGGCCCGCCGGCGAGGCGGCGTACGTCGCCCACGCCGCGCGATTGCGCGCCCTCCCCCGCTACCGCGCACTGCTGCGCCGCCGGATCGCGCTCGGCGCGGCGATCAGCATCGCGGCGCTCATCGCGTGCACCGGCGCGATCCTGCTGGCCGGACGCCACCAGGAGACGCGCACCATCGACCAGGACGAGAGCTCGCGCGACATCATGCTGTGCCTGGACTCCTCCGGCTCGATGATCACCATCGACAGCGAGGTCCTCGCGCAGTTCCAGCAGATCGTGCAGGGTCTCAAGGGAGACCGGGTCGGCCTGACCATCTGGAGCGGGAGCGCCGTGACGGTCTTCCCCCTGACCGACGACTACGACTTCATCCTCGACCAGCTCGCGCAGGCCCAGGACGCGTTCTCGAGCCCGGACACGATCTCCGACACCTACCTCCGGTTCACGTCCGGGACGATCGTCGACTCCCACGTGCAGTCGCAGGCCGGCGACGGCCTCGCCTCCTGTGTCCAGCGCTTCGACCGGTCCAGCGAGCACCGCTCGCGAGCGATCGTGCTGGCCACCGACAACGAGCCCTACGGCAAGGGCGTCTTCACGCTCCCCCAGGCGGGCGCCTACGCCAAGGAGCACCACATCGTCGTGCATGGCATCGCCGCCCCGACGACCGCGAGCCGCCCCAACGCCCTCGATGAGTTCCAGCGATCGGTCCAGGTCACCGGCGGCACGTTCTCCCTCCTGGGGGCGGACGGGAGCGTGGCGACGGTCGTCGACTCGATCGAACGCCTCGAGGCGACCCGGATCAAGAAGCCGCCGCTGCTGCAGACGATCGACCAGCCGCACCTCGGCACCGTCATCACCGGGATCGGCGTCGGCCTGCTCGTGGTCGTCTGGCTGGTCGAGGGCCTGCTCGTGCTGATCGACCGGGACGAGGTGGACGCATGATCATCGCCCGCCGGATCGCGATCGTGATCGCCCTGATCCTGGTCCTCGCCGATCCTGGCTTCGGCTCCGCCAAGGTGCCCTCGAAGGTCGCCGACCTCCAGCTGCTGGTCGTGGTCGACCGGACACGGTCGATGTCCGCGCTCGACGGCGAAGGCGGCCAGCCGCGCATCACCGCGGTCCGCCACGACCTCAAGGCCTTGGCCGACGCGATGCCCGGAGCACGCTTCGCGCTGCTCACGTTCGGCTTCGACGCCCGGCTCGAGCTGCCCTTCACGACGGACGCGAACGCGTTCCTGGCCGAGGCCGACACCCTCACGCTGGAACGCCCGACCGCCGGCATCGGATCGATGCTCGACAAGCCCAAGACCGAGATGATCCAGGTCCTCCAGGCCGCGCACGAGCAGTACCCGACACGCCGCCAGCTGGTCGTCTTCATCAGCGACGGCGAGCAGACCGGCACCCAGACCGCGCCGCCGACCATGCAGGAGGTCGGGTCGTACGTCGACGGCGGCGTCGTCCTCGGCTACGGCACCAAGGCCGGCGGCCCGATGCCGATGGCCGAGGACCTCAGCCGCTCGCAGGGCTACCTCATCGACCCGACCACGCACCGGACCGCCGTGTCCCACGAGGACCCCGAGACGCTCAAGACGCTCGCCGGCCAGCTCGGCGTCCCGTTCGTCCAGCGCGGCGCCCCGGGCGGCATGGACCGGATCGCTGCCGACCTCAAGAAGGGTTCGGTGGCTGTCGCCGGCGGTCCCCCGGGCACCCATGCGCACGACCTGACCTGGCTGTTCGGGCTGATCCTGCTCGGCCTGGTCCTGCTCGAGCTGCGCGACGGCTGGCGGATGTGGTGGAGGTCGGAGCGATGACCCGTCAAAGGCTCCGTGGCTACCTTCTGATCGGCGGGGTGCTGCCGCTGGTCCTGGTGCTCTGCTTCGCCGTGCTGGTCGGTCGGATGCTGGTGCTCCAGCAGTCCGCCGACCGGGCGTACGCCGAGGGCCGGCAGCCTGCCGCCATCGACCGCTACCACTCGGCGGGCCGCTACCTCCCGTTCGAGAGCTGGATCGCCCTCTTCGACGTCGGCACCTCCCACCACGCGGCGGGCGAGTACCCGGCGGCCATCAGCGCCTACGAGGCCGCGCTGCGGGCCGGCGTACCGAAGCAGCACGAGTGCGAGGTGCGCACCGATCTCGCGCTGGCGCACGAGGCGACCGGGGACGCGGCGGGCCAGCAGAAGAAGTACGACGACGCCGACAAGTCCTATCGCGCGGGCATCAAGGTCCTGGAGGACACCGACTGCGACCAGCGGAGCAAGGACGCCAAGACCGTCGACATCCGGCTGCACCAGAAGCTCGAGCGCAACCAGCAGCAGAAGCAGAAGCAGCAGCACAAGAAGAAGCCCGACAAGAAGCAGCAACAGCAGCAGGACAAGCAGAAGCGCGAGCAGAAGAAGCGCGAGCAGAAGCTCCAGCAGCAGAACCAGCAGGGCGCCAAGGAGCGGAAGAAGGAGCAGCAGGACCAGGAGGGCTTCGGCTACCAGCCGGCCTGGTGAGCCGAGTCGTCCCACGGCAAAGGGCCGCAGTCGTTGTCGACTGCGGCCCTTGCCGTTGGCGACGACCCGATGGTCGTCGGTGACGCCTCGGCTGGATCAGAAGTCCATGCCGCCCATGCCGCCCATGTCACCGCCGCCGGCAGGCGCGGACGCCTTCTCCGGCTTGTCGGCCACGACGGCCTCGGTGGTGAGGAACAGCGCGGCGATCGACGCGGCGTTCTGCAGCGCCGAGCGGGTGACCTTGGCCGGGTCGATGATGCCGTTGGCCAGCATGTCGACGTACTCGCCGGTGGCCGCGTTGAGGCCCTGGCCGGCGGGCAGGTTGGCGACCTTCTCCGCGACGACGCCGCCCTCGAGGCCGGCGTTGATGGCGATCTGCTTGAGCGGGGCGGTCAGCGCGACCTTGACGATGTTCGCGCCGGTGGCCTCGTCGCCCTCGAGCTCGAGCTTGTCGAACGCGACCGCGCCGGCCTGGACCAGCGCGACACCGCCACCGGGGAGGATGCCCTCCTCGACGGCCGCCTTCGCGTTGCGGACGGCGTCCTCGATGCGGTGCTTGCGCTCCTTGAGCTCGACCTCGGTGGCCGCGCCGACCTTGATGACGGCCACGCCGCCGGCCAGCTTGGCGAGGCGCTCCTGGAGCTTCTCGCGGTCGTAGTCGGAGTCCGACTTCTCGATCTCGGCGCGGATCTGGTTGACCCGGCCCTCGATCTGGGCAGCGTCGCCGTTGCCCTCCACGATGGTGGTCTCGTCCTTGGTGATGACGACCTTGCGCGCCTGGCCGAGCAGCTCGAGACCAGCGGTCTCCAGCTTGAGGCCGACCTCCTCGGAGACGACCTGGCCACCGGTGAGGATGGCGATGTCCTGGAGCATGGCCTTGCGGCGGTCACCGAAGCCCGGGGCCTTGACGGCGACGGACTTGAAGGTGCCACGGATCTTGTTCACGACCAGGGTCGACAGCGCCTCGCCGTCGACGTCCTCGGCGATGATGACCAGCGGCTTGCCGGACTGCATGACCTTCTCGAGCAGCGGCAGCAGGTCCTTGACGTTGCTGACCTTGGAGTTGGCGATGAGGACGTAGGGGTCCTCCAGCACGGTCTCCATGCGCTCGGGGTCGGTGACGAAGTAGGCCGAGATGTAGCCCTTGTCGAACCGCATGCCCTCGGTGAGCTCCAGGTCGATGCCGAACGTGTTCGACTCCTCGACCGTGATGACGCCCTCCTTGCCGACCTTGTCCATCGCCTCGGCGATGGCGTCACCGACGGTGGTGTCGCCACCGGCGGAGATGGTCGCGGTGGCCGCGATCTGGTCGCGGGTCTCGACGTCCTTGGCCTGGGCGAGCAGCTGCTCGGTCACGGCGGCCACGGCGGCCTCGATGCCGCGCTTGAGACCCATCGGGTTGGCGCCTGCGGCGACGTTGCGCAGACCCTCCTTGACGAGCGCCTGAGCAAGGACGGTCGCGGTCGTCGTGCCGTCACCGGCGACGTCGTCGGTCTTCTTCGCGACCTCCTTGACCAGCTCGGCGCCGATCTTCTCGTAGGGGTCCTCGAGCTCGATCTCCTTGGCGATGGAGACACCATCGTTGGTGATCGTGGGGGCGCCCCACTTCTTCTCGAGAACGACGTTGCGGCCCTTGGGGCCCAGGGTGACCTTGACGGCGTCGGCGAGGGTGTTCATACCCCGCTCGAGACCGCGACGGGCCTCCTCGTTGAAAGCAATGAGCTTCGGCATAGCCTGGCGATCCTTCGCTGGGAAGTTCGGTGGAAAAGTGGCACTCTCCTCATGAGAGTGCCAGCGTCATGTTTAGCACTCGACCCAAGCGAGTGCAAGGACGGGGTCACCGCTCGGCGACTTCGCCGCATTCGCCAGCAACCGCCGTCGCCACCACCTAGCCTGCCCTCATGCGAAGCCGCCTCCTCCGCTCCCTCCTGGCGACCTGCGTCGCGCTCGTGCTCGCGACCGGGATCGGCACCCGGGCCGACGCGGCGAACGGCTCGGCCACCGATGCCACCGGCGAGAACGCGTTCGAGAGCAGCAGTCGGTTGCCGGCGTACCTGGACATCCGCGCGGTCGTGGCGCGGTACGGCGACGCCCGCGCGATCATCCGCACCAACCTGGTCCAGGTCGGATCACGCACGCACGTGACCGCGTCCTTCCACCCCACTCACCGCAGCGGCGCCTGGGTCTACTACACGGTGACCGTGCAGCCCGGCCACGCCGCCCACCTGGTCAAGCACACCAGCACCGACAGCCGCTACTACGACGAGACGCGGGTGGCGTGTGGCGGCCTCCGGAAGGCGGTGGACACGGGCTGGCACGGCAGCATCACGGTCACGATCCCGTCGGCATGCCTGCGCGGTCACCTCACCGGGTCAGCCGAGCTCGACGCCATGTCCTGCGCGGTGACGCACTGCGTGGAGTACTACGAGGTGGCGGACACCGGGACGGGGCTCACGCTTCGCCGCGGATGAGGATCGTCGGCTCGTGGGTCACCGGGAAGGCGACGGACGCGGCGATGAAGCAGTTCTCGCTCGCCTCGTGATGGATGGCTCGCGCCACCTCGACCATCGAGGCATCCGCCACCGTGACCCGCGGCCGCAGCAGGACCGAGGTGAACCGGCCTCCCTGACCGACCTGCTCCATGGTACCGACCGGCTCGTCGTCGTACGCCGTCACGACGACGCCGTGGTTGACGGCCGAGTGGAGGTAGGACAGGAGGTGGCACTGGGCCAGGGCTGCCAGCAGCAGCTCCTCGGGGTTCCAGCGGCTCGCGTCCCCACGGAACGTCGGATCGGCGGAGCCCAGGAGGTCCGGCTTGCCGGCCGCGGTCACCAGGGCGTCGCGACCGTAGTCGCGGTAGCCGCTCGTCCCGCTCCCCCGGTTGCCCTGCCAGCTCAGGGCCAGGGCGTACCGGTGCTCGGTCACCGACTCAGGCGAGGATGCCGGCCGCGACGAAGGCGTCGTACGACGGCTTGATCGTGGCTGCCGGGCCGACCTGGCCGGAGATCGCGTCGAGCGTCTTCAGGCCGTGACCGGTGTTGATCACGACCGTCTCCAGCGACGGATCGAGCACGCCGGTCTCGACCAGCTTCTTGGTGACGGCGAGCGTGGTGCCACCGGCGGTCTCGGTGAAGATGCCCTCGGTGCGCGCGAGCAGCACGATGCCGTCGCGGATCTCGTCGTCGGTGACCTCCTCGACCGCACCGCCGGTGCGGCGGGTGATGTCGAGGACGTAGATGCCGTCGGCCGGGTTGCCGATCGCCAGCGACTTGGCGATGGTGTCGGGCTTGACCGGGCGGATCGCGTCGACGCCGGCCTTGTAGGCGGTCGAGACCGGGTTGCAGCCGGTGGCCTGGGCGCCGAAGACGCGGTAGGGCTTGTCCTCGACGAGACCGAGCTTGATGAGCTCCTGGAAGGCCTTGTCGACCTTGGTCAGCTGGGAGCCGGAGGCGACCGGGATGACGATCTGGTCGGGCAGCCGCCAGCCGAGCTGCTCGGCGATCTCATAGCCCAGGGTCTTGGAGCCCTCGGCGTAGTAGGGGCGGACGTTGACGTTGACGAACGCCCAGCCGTCCTCCTCGGCCGCGATCTCCTGGGCGAGCTTGTTGACGTCGTCGTAGTTGCCGTCGACGGCGACCAGCTTCTCGGTGAAGATCGCGGAGTTGACCTGCTTGGGCTGCTCGAGGTTGCTCGGGATGAAGACGACGGTGGGGATGCCGGCGCGCGCGCCAGCGGCCGCCACGGCATTGGCCAGGTTGCCGGTCGAGGGACAGGCGAAGACCTTCGCACCCAGCTCGGTCGCGGCCGAGAGGGCGCAGGCGACCACGCGATCCTTGAAGGAGTTGGTGGGGTTGGTCGAGTCGTCCTTGACCCAGATCTTCTCGATGCCGAGGGCCTTGCCGAGGTTCTTGGCCTCGAGCAGGCGGGTGAAGCCGGGCTCCATGTTGGGCGACTGCGCGATGTCGGTGGGCACGGGCAGCAACGCCTGGTAGCGCCAGATGTTGCGGGGCCCGGCCTCGATCTCCTCGCGGGTGATGGCCGGGAAGTCGTAGGCGATCTCGAGCGGACCGAAGCACTCCGGACACGCGTAGTGGGGGCCGAGCTCGATCTCGTGGCCGCACTCGCGGCAGCTCAGGGCGGTGGCGTTGCCGAACGCTCCGGCTCGCGGGGTGACAGTGGCGCTCATGGGGGTCCTCTCTCTCATCTGCCCTGACCGCCCGTGTGGCGGCCTGGCCGGAATTGGCACCGTTTCCACGACCAACGGTTCGGTTCGTGGCGGTTGCCGGGACGTCTCAGGGCCGTTCCCTCAGTCCCTCTGGATGAGCACGCTCAGGTTACGGGCAGCCCGCGGGCGTGACCGAATCGAGATTCCGGGATGCGGGACGGCTGTCCACATGTCGGGATCAGGCAGGGGCGGTGAGCCTCGCCCGGCGGGCGTCGACGGTGAAGGAGCGCAGCAGGTCCAGCACGCCACGGGGGCCCGGGACCACCAGATCGGAGACCGGGACGAGCGCGCCCTCCTCGTCCGAGCCTGAGCAGACCCGCAGCACGGCGAGCTCCTCGCTGGCCAGACGACCCAGCATGTCGAAGGCATCCATGTCGCCGAGGTCGTCGCCGGCGAACAGGAACCCGCGCGGCGAGAAGCGGTAGACGAGTCCCTCGACGACCAGGCCCTTGTCGGCGCCGGGCGATCGGATCTCGACGACGTTGCGGCCCGGCTCGACGGTGAGGCCGTACTTCTCGGCGAGCGCGAGCAGGGGCGGCAGGATCCGGTCGTACGCCGCACGCGGGTCGGCCATGCGCCGGGTGTGCACCGCGACGCCCAGGCCCTTGTCCTCGACGTAGGCGTCGGCGGCATCGTGCTTGCGCAGGACGCCGGGCAGCTCGCGGTCGAAGGAGGCCATGCCACGAGCCGGGCGCGGGGCGATGATGCGACGGTCGCGGGTGCTCCAGCGTTCGTTGCCGTACTGGCCGAACAGCAGCAGCTCCTTGCCGAGCGCGGAGATCCGCTCACCGACCTCGGCCAGGCCGCCGAGCTGCATCACCTGGCGGGCGGGCCGCCCGGTGATGATGGCGACCGCGGCGACCTCGGACGCCAGGTCGACGAGCACGTCGTGCGTGTCGGGGTGGATGAAGGCGCGGGTGGGGTCGTCGACGATGGGCGCGAGCGTGCCGTCGAAGTCGAGGCCGACCACGGTGCCCGCCGCGACCTGGACGAGCGCGGCGTACGCCTGTTCACCCTCGGGCGAGGAGAAGTCCACGCCCCCATCCCACCATTTCCAGGTGAGGACGGATCCTTCAGCCCAGCGGGCCGGTGAGGATCAGCGTCAGGTTGTGGGTGCTCATGTCGCTGTCGACGTCGGCCGGCATGACCCGCTGGACGCCGAGGTCGAGGGCCAGCTGCTTGGCGGCCGGACGCATCCCCTGGGGGAAGTACACCGTGGTCGCCGGGACCGTGCCGTACCAGTTGTCGGCGGTGACGAACTTCCAGCCGAGCTGGGCGACCTTGGCGCCGACCTGGCCGGCCAGGCCACTGGTGGAGGTGTTGTTGAAGACCACCACGCCGACCTTGCCGCGCACGACGACGTGCGGCTTCTTGGTGGGCTGCTCGGTCGGGGTCGCGGTCGCGGAGGCGCCACCTGTGGACGGCGTGGTGACCGTGGAGGTCGCCGACGGAGGCGTCGCCTGCGGAGTGACGTCCTTCTCCTTGGGCCCGTCACCCCGGGTGACGAAGAAGGTGATGGCGGCGAGCGCGACGGCGACGATCGAGAGGATGACGACCGGGGACGGGAGGACCGCTCCCCGCTCGGTGCGAGTCGAGCGCATGCTCAGATCTCGAAGCCGAGGCGGCGGGCCGAGCGCTGGCGCTGGCGCTGCGCGCGCAGGCGACGCAGGCGACGGACCAGCAGCGGGTCGGCCTCGAGTGCTTCCGGACGGTCGATCAGGGCGTTGAGCACCTGGTAGTAACGCGTCGAGCTCATGTCGAACTTCTCGCGGACCGCGGACTCCTTGGCGCCGGCGAACTTCCACCACTGGCGCTCGAACTCGAGGATCGCGCGGTCACGCTCGGTGAGGGCGTCGCCGAGGGCCAGCTCGGACTGCGTGCTCAGCTCGGCGTTCATGTCATCCACTGTAGACGGCGAATCACAACGATGTCATTCCCACGCCGGAACCCGAACACGGGTCCCGCAACACCAGTCACTAGAGTCACAGATGTGACGCAGAGCACCATCAAGTGGGGCATCCTGGCCCCCGGATCGATCGCCGCCAAGCTCGCCACCGACCTGCGCCTCGTGCCCGGCGCGGAGCTCGTCGCGGTCGCCTCGCGCACGCTCGCACGAGCCCAGGCCTTCATCGACGAGCACTCCCCCGGCGCTCACGCGTACGACGACTACGCAGCTCTCGTCGCCGATCCCGGGGTCGACGTGGTGTACGTCGCCTCGCCCCACTCGCTGCACGCCGAGCATGCCGGGCTCGCGCTGGCCGCGGGCAAGGCGGTGCTGTGCGAGAAGCCCCTGAGCCTGGACCGCGCGTCCGCGGCAGCGCTGATCGACCGGGCGGGCGACACCTTCCTGATGGAGGCCATGTGGGCCGCGTGCAACCCCGTCTGGCGCGACCTCGCCGCGCGCCTGCGGGCCGGTGACTTCGGTACGCCGCGCCAGCTGACCGCGGACTTCTCCTTCCTGGCCGCGGTCGGGCCGGAGCACCGCCTGCTCAACCCCGACCTCGGCGGCGGCGCGCTGCTCGACATCGGCATCTACCCGCTGACGTTCGCCCACCTGATGCTCGGCGAGGCGCTCGACCTCCGGGCGACCGGCTACACCGCGACCGCGGGCGCGGTCGACCTGGACGTCGCCATCGCCGGGCGCTACCCGGGCGACACCGTCGCGGCGCTGCGGACCAGCCTGACGTCGTACTCCTCGAACAGCGCGCTGATCGCCACCGACCAGGGCTGGATCACGATCGACGGCAGGTTCCACTCGCCCACCCACTTCACCTTCCACAAGGTGACCTACCGACACGACGAGGCGGAGCCGATCCGGTTCGAGCCGCCGACGCCGCTCATCGGCACCGGGCTGGGCAACGAGGTCGCGCACGTCGGCGACTGCCTGCGGCAGGGGCTCACCGAGTCGCCCTGGGTGCCGCACGCCCAGACCCTCACGATCCTGGGACAGATCGACGACCTGAAGCGCCAGCTCACGGCGGGTCGATAGGCTGACCGCGTGGCCCACGACCTGGTCATCGTCGCCAACCGACTTCCCGTCGACCGAGTAGCCGGACCCGACGGGAAGATGACGTGGCGCGCGTCGCCGGGCGGGCTGGTCTCCGCGATCGAGCCGGTCATGCGCGCTGGCGACGGTGTCTGGATCGGCTGGCCCGGCGGGACCGAGCAGCACCTCGAGCCGTTCGAGATCGACGGGCTGCACCTGGTGCCGATGTCGATGACCGCCGAGGAGATCGCCCGCCACTACGAGGGCATGTCCAACGGCACCCTCTGGCCCCTCTACCACGACGTGGTGGCCAAGCCGGAGTTCCACCGCGAGTGGTGGCACGAGTACGTCGAGGTCAACCGGCGCTTCGCCGAGAAGGCCGCCGAGCTGGCCAACCCCGGCGCGACCGTGTGGGTGCACGACTACCAGATGCAGCTGGTGCCGCAGCTGCTGCGCGAGATGCGGCCCGACCTGCGCATCGGCTTCTACCTGCACATCCCGTTCCCGCCGGCCGAGCTGTTCCAGCAGCTGCCGTGGCGCCGCCAGATCCTCGAGGGCCTGCTCGGCGCCGACCTGATCGGCTTCCAGCTGCCGGGCGCCGCGCAGAACTTCATCCGACTGGTGCGCCAGCGGGTCGGGCACAAGACCCACCGCGACACCGTCTACCTGCCCGACGGCCGCGCCGTCCGCGCGAAGGCGTTCCCGATCTCGATCGACGCCGCGGGCTTCGAGGAGCTCGCCGAGTCCTCCATCGTCGAGGCTCGCGCCAAGACGATCCGCGAGCTGCTCGGCAACCCCAAGAAGATCTTCCTGGGCATCGACCGGCTCGACTACACCAAGGGCATCTACGCCCGCCTGAGGGCGTTCGGCGAGCTGGTCCGCGACGGCGAGATCGATCCCGACGAGGCGGTCTTCGTGCAGGTCGCCGTGCCGTCGCGCGAGCAGGTCGAGGAGTACCGCCTCCTGCGCGACGAGATCGACCGCCTCGTCGGTCGGCTCAACGGCGACCTCGGCCGGATCGGCCGGCCGGTGATCAGCTACCTGCACTCCTCCTACCCACGCGAGGAGATGGCGGCCTTCTACCGCGCAGCCGACGTCATGGTGGTCACCCCCTACCGCGACGGCATGAACCTGGTCGCCAAGGAGTACGTCGCCTGCCGCGTCGACGACGACGGCGCCCTCGTGCTCAGCGAGTTCGCCGGTGCCGCCGACGAGCTGCGCCAGGCGTGGCTGGTCAACCCGTGGGACATCGACGGGATGAAGCAGGCGCTGCTCTCGGCGTACCGCGCGGAGCCGGGCGAGCTCACCAAGCGGATGAAGGCGATGCGCAAGCAGATCCGCCAGCACGACGTGGCGGCGTGGGCCGACAGCTTCATGACCGAGCTCGACGACGAGTTCGTGCACAACAAGACGGTGCGCTCGGCTGACGCGGAATGAGCGGCGCGGAGTAGGTTTCCGCCCATGGACCTCGTTCCCGTCCGCTCCCTGGCCACCGCACCGGCATCGCTGGTCGGCAAGGTCCTGCCCGTCCCCGGCCCCGACCAGGTGGTGGCTGCGGCCAGCAACGTCGCGCACAAGGTCCTGTACGGCGGTCTCGCCGACCTCCGTCCGATGCCGCGCACGCTCATCGACGAGGGCCGGCTGCGCGAGGTCTACCACTACCGCCCGGTCGCCGGCGTCAAGGAGCAGGGCGACCCGGTCCTGTTCGTGACGCCCCTCGCGGCCCCGGCGATCTGCTACGACCTGCGCCGCGGCTGCTCCCTGGTGGAGCACTTCGTCGGCGAGGGGCGTCCGACGTACCTCCTGGAGTACGGCGAGGTCTCCTTCAAGGACCGCAACCTCGGCATGGAGCACTGGATCGACGAGGTCGTGCCGGCCGCGGTCCGTGCCGCCTCCGAGCACGCCGGCGGCCGACCGGTGCACGTGGTGGGGTGGAGCCTCGGCGGCATCTTCTCGCTGCTGACGCTGGCCGACGAGAAGTCCGGTGACCTGCCGGTCGCCTCGCTGACCGTGGTCGGCTCCCCGATCGACATCACCCAGGTGCCGCTCATCGCGCCGCTGCGGCCACTGCTGAACTGGTTCAACGGCAAGGGCCCGATCACCAAGGGCTACCAGTGGATGGGCGGCGCGCCGAAGCCGTTGGTCAAGTGGGCGTTCCAGCTGTCGGCCGTGCAGAAGATGGTCACCAAGCCGCTCGCCCTGGCCACCCACATCGACGATCGCGAGTTCCTCGCCCAGATCGAGGCCGTCGACCGGTTCACCGACAACATGATCGCCTACCCCGGTCGCACGTTCGGGCAGCTCTACCACCGCTTCGCGAAGGGCAACCAGCTCGCCGGCGGCGAGTTCGAGCTCGACGACCGCACCATCTCGCTGAGCGCGATCGACGTCCCCGTGCTGGTCTTCGCCGGGGCGACCGACGGGATCGCGCCGATCGGTGCGGTACGGGCCGTCGTACCTCTCCTGACGTCCTCCCCCGAGGTCCGCTTCGAGATCGTCCCCGGTGGGCACCTCGGCATGCTGACCGGGCGCGCGGCGCGCCACACGACCTGGGTCGTGCTCGACGAGTGGGTGGCCCAGTGGTCGGACAAGACCGTCAAGCCTCCGGCCATCGGCACCAACCGCAAGCGCAAGCACTCCTCGGCGGCATCCCGC
This sequence comes from Nocardioides montaniterrae, assembly GCF_054782655.1. Lineage (NCBI taxonomy): Bacteria > Bacillati > Actinomycetota > Actinomycetes > Propionibacteriales > Nocardioidaceae > Nocardioides > Nocardioides montaniterrae. Next base: position 224,006 of record NZ_BAAGSB010000001.1, read on the forward strand.
TCGCTGGGGAAGTAGACCTCGCCCGGCATCTAGTCATTTGTGACTAGATGGACTGACCGGCCGACCGATTCACAGCCGTTCCCAGGCCCGTAGATTTCTCATCACCGACGCGGATCCCCCTGAAGCTGGAGGGAGCCCCACCGGCCGGCCCCGTCACGGAGTGCCGCCGGAGGACCAGCGGAGCCTGGGATCCGCGTCGGTAGCTACGACCGGCGTCCACCTACCCCCCAGGGCGCCGGTAGTGGCATTTCCACGGCGGCGCCCCTGGACCCGGGGAGGGAGCGGGGGCGCCACCGAGGCACTAGCCTCGGCGGCGTGATGGCAGCCGACTGGGCCGAGGCGCTCGCACCGGTGGCCGCCCAGCTCGCGGCGGTGTCGGCGTACGTCGACGCGGAGCGGGCCTCCGGACGCACCGTCCTCCCGGCGCCCGAGCACGTCCTGCGCGCCTTCGAGCGACCGCTCGCCTCGGTGCGGGTGCTGCTCGTCGGGCAGGATCCCTACCCCACTCCGGGGCACCCGATCGGCCTGAGCTTCGCCGTCGACCGCGGGGTGCGGCCGTTGCCACGGTCACTGGCGAACATCTACCACGAGCTGCACGACGACCTCGGCGTCGTACCTCCCGAGCACGGCGACCTCACCGCATGGGCCGACCAGGGTGTCCTCCTGCTCAACCGGGTCCTGACCGTGGAGGCGGGCCACGCCGGGTCCCACCGCGGCCGCGGCTGGGAGGCGGTCACCGAGGCAGCGATCGATGCGGTCGTACGCCGCGCACGGGCCGGTACGCCGATGGCGGCGGCCCTCTGGGGCGCGGATGCGCAGAAGCTGGCGCCGCGCCTCGCGCCGGTCCCCTCGGTCATGAGCGCGCACCCGTCGCCGTTGTCGGCGTACCGCGGATTCTTCGGCTCCCGGCCGTTCTCTCGAGTCAATACGCTGCTGTCGGATCAGGGCGCTCGGCCCGTCGACTGGTCACTCCCGGAATAAAGTACAACTTTCAATCATTGGAGTCGTCATGACGGATCGGATGCCCTCGCTCTACATCGGCCACGGCTCGCCGCTGCTGCTCGACGACCGACTCTGGACCAGCCAGCTGGCCTCCTGGGCGAGCGACCTGCCGCGGCCCACGGCGATCCTGATCGTCAGTGCCCACTGGGAGGCGGCGCCGGTCTCGTTGACCGCCAACCAGGCTCCCCTGGTCTACGACTTCGGCGGGTTCGACGCGAAGTACTTCCAGATGACCTACGAGACGCCCGACTCGACCGCTCTGGCGGCGCGGGTCGCGGCGATGATGCCGGACAACGAGCCCGTGCACCAGCACCGCCGACGCGGCCTGGACCACGGCGCCTGGGTGCCACTCAAGGTGATGTACCCCGAGGCCGACATCCCCGTCCTGCAGATGTCCATGCCGACCCACGACCCGGGCCGGTTGATGGAGCTGGGCCGCCGCCTGCGCCCCCTGCGCGACGAGGGCGTGCTGATCATCGGCTCCGGCTTCCTCACCCACGGCCTGCCGTTCCTGACCGACTGGAGCCCGGGCGCGAAGGCGCCGACCTGGTCCAGCGAGTTCGACGCATGGGCCGCCGAGGCGATGGCGCGCGGCGACGTCGACACGCTCGCGTCGTACCGCTCCGTCGCGCCAGGCATGCCGTACGCCCACCCGACGGTCGAGCACTACACGCCGCTGTTCATCACGCTCGGCGCCGCCACCGATGCGGCGGTGCCCGGCGAGCAGCGGATCGACGGGTTCTTCAGCGGGCTCTCGAAGCGGTCGCTTCAGGTCGCCTGAGCCAGGCGCCTCTCCAAGCGCCTGACCGTCGCCTCGAGCTCGAGCACACGGGCGATGCCGGCCAGGTTGAGTCCCTCGGCGAGCAGGTCGCGGATGCGGTGGAGGGTCTCGATGTCGGCGTGGCTGTAGAGCCGGGTCCCGCCGGCGGACCGGCCGGGCGTGAGCAGCCCGCGCCGCTCGTAGACCCGCAGGTTCTGCACCTGCATGTCGACGATCTCGGCCGCCACCGAGATGGCGTACACGCCGCGCTGCCCTGCCATCGTCCGACCTCCTTCAGGCATCACCCTACCTTGAATGGACGAATCAGATGATCTATAACAACTGATACAGATCAACTCTCGCCCCCGCGCGAGCTGCAAGAAGGAGGAAGCCATGTTGCTGCGCACCACCGACCCGTTCCGCGACCTCGACCGCCTGACCAACCAGCTGCTCGGCAACAGCGGCACCACCAACCGTCCTGCCGTCATGCCGATGGACGCCTGGCGCGAGGGCGACCGGTTCACGATCGAGTTCGACCTGCCCGGCGTCTCCCCGGAGAGCATCGACATCGACGTCGAGCGCAACGTCCTGACCGTCCGCGCCGAGCGCCTCGCCGGGAACGGCGACTGGCAGCGCCTGGCCTCCGAGCGGGTGCACGGCCAGTTCAGCCGTCAGCTGGTCCTCGGCGACAACCTCGACCTCGAACGGATCGAGGCGTCCTACGACGCGGGCGTCCTGCGCCTGGTCGTGCCGGTGGCCGAGAAGGCCAAGCCGCGCAAGATCCAGGTCGCGGGCATCGAGCCGGCCGAGCACCACGAGGCGATCGGCGCCTGACGGGCCCTTCGACGGGCCCCGACCACCGCCGACGGTCGCGCGGTCCGGCCCCCTTCACGCAAGGCGGGCCGGGCCGGCGTACGTCGGGCGTCAGCGGATGCCGAGCCTCTTCATGATCTTGAGGGAGCTCAGCATCTGCTTGACGTAGCCGTCGTAGTCCTGGCCGGGGCGCGCGCCCATGACCTGCTTCTTGAGGACGGCGACGTTCTTGGCGTCGGTGTACTTCAGCAGCCCCTGGTCACCGTGGCGCGCGCCGACGCCGGACTGCTTGACGCCGCCGGACGGCGAGCCCTTCGAGGCGTACGCCGTCGCGAGCGCGTCGTTGATGTTGACGTTGCCCGAGTCGATGCGGGCAGCGACCTGCTCGGCGCGCTTGACGTCGCCGCTCCAGACCGACGCGTTGAGGCCGTAGTCGGTGTCGTTGGCCAGCTTGATGGCCTCGTCGACCGTCCGGTAGCGATGCAGCGCGACGACCGGACCGAAGGTCTCGGTCGATCCCGCGAGCATCTCCTTGGTGACGCCCTCGAGCACCGTCGGCTCGAAGAACGCCGGGCCGATGTCGGGACGTGCCCTCCCACCGGTCAGCACCGTCGCACCCTTCGCGACGGCGTCCTCGACATGGCTCGCGACGCGCTCCATGTGCTCAGGACTCACCAGCGAGCCGATCTCCGGACCGAAGTCGTACGCCGCCCCGATGCGCAGGTTCCTGGCGCGCTCGACGAAGGCGTCCTTGAGCTCGTCGTAGCGGCTCTCGGGCAGGTAGATCCGCTCGATGTGCATGCAGATCTGGCCGGTGTTGCCGAAGACGCCGAACGTCGCGGACTCGACCCAGTCGTCGACCGGGGCGTCGTCCAGGACGACCATCGGGTTCTTGCCGCCGAGCTCGAGGCAGCAGCCGATCAGGTTGCGTCCGGCGCGCTCTCCGATGACGCGGCCGGTGGCGGTCGAGCCGGTGAACATGACGTAGTCGGCGTTGTCGATCAGGGTCGGCCCGACGTCCGGGCCCTCACCGCAGACCACCTGGAACAGGCCCTTGGGCAGGCCGGCCTCCTCGAGCAGCCTGATGCCGAACAGCGGCGAGAGGGCGGTCTTGTTGTCCGGCTTCACGACGACGGCGTTGCCGGCCATGAGCGCGGGGATCGCGTCGGAGAGACCCGTGGCGAACGGGAAGTTCCACGGCGCGATGATCCCGACGACGCCCTTGGGGACACGCACCTCGGTCGAGGACGAGACGATCGGGACCGGCCCGGCGTGCTTCTGGGGAGCGAGCAGCTTGGGTGCGCGCTTGAGGTAGTGGCTGATGATCATCGGCGGATCGCAGGTCTCCTCGATCGCCATCCGCCGGTTCTTGCCGCTCTCGGCCTGGATCAGGTCGGCGGTCGTCAGCGCGTTGTCGAGGAGCAGCGCGTGCGCCCGGTCGAAGACCTCGAGCCGCTTCTTCACCGGCCACCGGGCCCACAGCTCCTGCGCCTTGCGGGCCTCGGCGAACGCATCCGCGATGTCCTCGGGCGTCGACTGCGGCAGCTCGACGAGGACCTCGCCGGTGTAGACCTCGGTCAGCTTCCAGGTCGCCCCGGTGCGGCCCGGAACCCGGGCGACCAGGCCCTCGAGGAGCTCGTCGGTCAGCGTGGCCGGCCGGGTCGGCGTACTCATGCGCGACCCAGGATGAAGTCGACCGCGCGCTCGCCGATCATGAAGCAGGGCGCGTTCGTGTTGCCGCCGGTGATGCTCGGCATGATCGAGGCGTCCGCGACGCGCAGACCCTCGATGCCGCGGACCTTGAGGTCGGGACCGACGACCGCTCGGTCGTCGACACCCATCCGGCAGGTGCCGACGCCGTGGTAGACCGACGTCGAGCGCTGCTTGAGGGCGGTGCGCAGGGCATCGCCGGTCAGGTCGGCGGGCGGGTGGATGGCGCCCTTGATCGCGTCGCCCATGCCGGCCGAGCCCATGATCTCGCGGATCATCTCGGTGCCCTCGGCGAGCACGCTGATGTCGTCGGGCTCACGGAGGTAGCCGTAGTCGATGAGCGGGCTCGCCAGCGGATCGGTGCTCGCCAGTCGCAACGTGCCCCGGCTGCGCGGGTAGATCAGCGTCGAGAAGACGGTCATCGAGGGTCGCGGGTCCACGTTGTGCCGGATCGGCTCGTCCTGGTTGGGCGTCGGGTAGGCCCACGGCAGCATGTGCAGCTGGAGGTCCGGCGGGCCGTCCCCGGCGTACGACGTCCGCACGAAGCCGACCGACTCGAAGACCGAGTTGGCGAGGAACGAGCCGCCGCGGGTCTTCTCCTTGAGCAAGCCCTTGGCGAAGTAGAACGGCGTGCCCTTGTGCTGGACCGACGGCGCGTGGAACGTCAGCGCGTGGAAGAGGTGGTCGTGCAGGTTGTCGCCGACCGGCAGGTCCGCGACGACGTCGATGCCGAGGCTGGCGAGGTGGTCGGCATGACCGATCCCGGAGAGCATCAGCAGCTGCGGGCTGCCGATGAAGCCGGCCGAGACGATGACCTCCTTGCCGGCCCGGATGAAGCGGTGGGTCGTCGCCTTCTTGCCGGCCTTGTCGAGGTCCACGACCTGTACGCCGGTGGCCCGGCCGTTCTCGACGACGATCTTGGTCGCCTGCACCCTGGTCTGCACCTCGAGCGTCGGGGGCGCGAGGTGGTGCACGTAGCCGCGGGCCGAGGAGTAGCGCAGGCCGTCGACCGCGTTCTGCTGCATGAAGGCGATGCCCTCCTGCTCGGCCGCGTTGTAGTCGTCGAGGACCTTGACGCCGAGGGTGTCGGCGGTGGCCTGGATGAACTGGCCGGTGATGGCCTGCGGGGTCTTGTTGCGGCCGATCCGGATCGGGCCGCCGGCGCCGCGGAACTCGTTCTCGCCGTCCTCGAAGTCCTCGTAGCGCTTGAACGCCGGGTTGACCTCGTCGGCGCTCCAGCCGGTGTTGCCCTCGGCGGCCCAGGAGTCGTAGTTGGCACGGTTGCCGCGCACGTAGACCATCCCGTTGACCGAGCTCGAGCCGCCGAGCACCTTGCCGCGGGGAGCGGGCATCCGGCGGCCGTCCATGTTCTCCTGCGGCACCGAGTAGAGGCCCCAGTCGTTGAGCCTCTTGATCTTCGGCTCGGCATGCATCGGGCCGATCATCCCGGGGACCTTGGTCAGGATCTGCTCGTCGGACCTGCCGGGCTCGATCAGGATCACGGACGCGCCGGACTCGGCGAGCCGTCCCGCGATGATGGATCCGGAGCTGCCGGATCCGACGACGACGTAATCGGCTTCGTTGCTGTGGGCCACGCCCGAACTGTAACGCGTTCTAGTTTGAATACGAAAGGGTTTCGTATTGGTGACCTGATGCCGTCGCGCCCGGTCCGCGCTGGCTACCATGTCGTCGCGTTCACGCGAGCGCATGCCGCGTTAACTCAGTTGGCCAGAGTGTCGCTCTTGTAAAGCGAAAGTCGTCGGTTCGAATCCGACACGCGGCTCGTGGACCGACGCCGGCACGGCGTCGTACGACATCTGCAGAACTGTTCGAGTTTGCGTCTCACCGCTCCGGGAACCGGGCGTCACGGGGAGGGCCCCAGCGAGACGGAGAAACTGATGTCCACGTCCTTCCGCACCATCTCGGCAGCGGGTGCTTCAGCAGCAGCGGTCCTGGCCATGGCAGTCGCGCCGGCGGCGTACGCGACTCCCTCGTCCGGACCACACCACACCTCCCAGGGCAAGCACCTGGGACCGACCACGAGCAGCGCCGCGCAGGTACGCCACCCCCACCCGCACCACCCCAACGCGCACGCCGGAACCGGCGGCCGGGCGCCCACGCACGCCCATGGCGCCGGCGCGGGCGGCGCCGGGGGTGGCACCGGGGGCGGCACCCACCATGCGCCGCACCAGGCGCCCGCCGGCCCGCCCAAGGATCCGGCCGGCGACCCTCCCGGCAACAACGGCACCGTGAAGATCGCGGTGGTCGGCGACGCTGACGGCATCCCGAACAACGCACCGCACCCGGGCTGCACCGTCGAGGTCCAGTGGTTCGGGTACGACGCAGGCTCCGACGTCATCTCGACCGTGACGTTCTCCCCGCAGGCGCCCACCAAGGGCGTGACGATCGGCGGTGTCGCACCGACGACGGTGGCGGTCGGCGGGGACCCGGCCAGCGGCGCGGGCACCAGCACGGGCCTCGACGCGGTGCAGGACTACGCGCTGACCTTCAGCGGTGCGGCACCCGCGAAGCAGGGCTACCACGTCCGGGTCACGGTGCACACGCCCCACTCGCTCGGCGCCGACACGAAGACGAAGGTCTTCTGGATCTCGCCGTGCACACCGACGCCGACCCCCGTCACCCCGACGCCGACCCCCGTCACCCCGACGCCCGTCACCCCGACGCCGGTCACCCCGACGCCGGTGACACCGACGCCCGGCACCGTCGTGCTCCCGGGGACGCCGACTCCCGGCCACGTGTCGTTCCCCGTCATGACGCCTCCGGTCGTCGTCGGCCCCCAGCCGGCGGGAATCGACCTCGCCAGCGCCGGCCTGCCCTCGGTGAACGGGTCCAGCGTCCCGACCGCGGTCGACGCGGGCAGCTCGCGGAGCCTCCTGGATCGCTGGGCGCACTCCCCGTGGGCCCTGGCCGTCACGGGTCTCGGCGTTCTCCTGACCGCCCTCGGGGTGGCTCGGGCGCGCCGACGTGCCTGACCGGACGGGTGGGCGGGTCCGGCCAGCACTGACGGTGCTGGCCGGGCTCGTCGTCCTCGCCGCCGGCGGCCTGTGGTGGACGCACTCGTCCACGGCCGTGCCCACGAGCGCGGCGGACACAGCGACGGCAGGGCCGAGGGCACCCGTCGCCCATGAGGTCCCCCGCGTCCCGGGTGCGCCGCGCCGGCTGCGGATCCCGGCGATCCACGTCGATGCGCCGGTCGTGGCGGTGGCGGCAGCAGGGCGCACCCTCGTGCCACCGAGCGACCCCATGACGCTCGGTTGGTGGGCCGCCGGCTCCGAGCCGGGCGCGGCACGCGGCACCACCCTGATCGCCGGCCACACCGTCCACAACGGGCCGGGAGCCCTCAACGACCTGGCCGATCTCGACGTCGGGCGGCCGCTCGTGATCACCACCTCGCACGGCGCCGACCGCTACCGCGTGACCCGGGTCCACACGTTCGCCAAGGGGATCGTGGCGGCCGACGCCGAGCGGTTGTTCCGCCAGACCGGACCGCCTCGGCTCGTCGTCGTGACGTGCTCGGACTGGAACGGCACCCGCTACCTCAGCAACACGATCGTGACCGCGCGGCCGGTGGTACGCCTAGGGTGATCCCGTGGATCTCCCGGTGATGCCGCCGATCAAGCCGATGCTCGCGAAGCCGGTCAAGGGGGTGCCGACCGACGGGACGCACGCCTTCGAGCCGAAGTGGGACGGGTTCCGCTGCCTGGTGTTCAAGGACGGCGACGAGGTCGAGCTGGCCAGCCGCAACACCAAGCCGCTGACCCGCTACTTCCCCGAGCTCGTCACGGCGATGCGCGAGCAGCTGCCCGAGCGCTGCGTCCTGGACGGCGAGATCTTCGTGGCGCTCAACCGTCGCGACGGGGTGCCGCGCCTGGAGTTCGAGGTCCTCCAGGAGCGCATCCACCCCGCGGCATCGCGGATCAAGATGCTGAGCGAGACCACACCGGCGTCGTACGTCGCCTTCGACCTGCTCGCCCTGGGCGACGACGACCACACGGCGGCGTCGTACCAGGAGCGAAGGGCGCTGCTCGAGCAAGCCCTCGCCGACCTGCCTGCCGAGGGGCCGTGCCACCTGACCCGGATCTCGACCGACCCGGCGGTGGCCGAGGAGTGGTTCCACATCTTCGAGGGCGCCGGCCTGGACGGCGTGATCGCCAAGCCGCTCGGGGCGGCGTACCAGCCCAACGTGCGCAGCATGCTCAAGATCAAGCACGAGCGCACCGCCGACGTGGTGCTCGCCGGCTACCGCGAGCACAAGACCTCCACGGCGGAGCGGCCTCTGATCGGCTCGCTGCTGCTGGGCCTCTACGACGGCGACGAGCTCCAGCACATCGGCGTCTCCGCCTCCTTCACCGAGGCCCGCCGCGCCGAGCTGTGGCAGGAGCTGCAGCCGCTCGTCTGCCCCATCGAGGAGCACCCGTGGGGCCGTTGGCAGGAGTTCCTGGTCGCCAACCCCGGCCGTCAGCCGGGCACGCAGAGCCGGTGGAGCTCCGGCAAGGACCTCTCCTTCACTCCCCTGCGCCCGGAGCGGGTGATCGAGGTGAAGTACGACGCGATGGAGGGCCGGCGGTTCCGCCACACGGCGCACTTCAAGCGGTGGCGCGACGACCGCGACCCCGAGAGCTGCGGCTACGAGCAGCTCGAGCAGCCGGTCAGGTACGACCTCGACAAGGTGCTCGGCTGAGCCTCTTCTCCCACGCCTGCCACGGGTGTAGACCTGATACATGGAGACCGATGCAGAGCGGTACGACGTCGTCCTCCTGATCGAGCAGCAGCTCGGCCCCCAGGACGCCCAGCTCGTCCGGGACCTCCACGAGGGCCTGGACGACCAGCAGGTCGTCTACCACCTCATGCTGCCGATGGCCGATGCCGCCGCCGCGGTCGAGGCCTCCATGACCGCCGTCGGTGCCGGAGACCTGGTCGTGCCCTCGCCCACCCTGGCGGCCAGCGACGTCGCGGCGTTGCGCGACGAGTGCCGCAGTGACGCGCAGCAGGCGCTCGATGCGTCGATGCGGTGCCTGTCCGATGCCGGCGGCGTCGCGGGCACCTCCTCGATCATCGAGATGTCACCGATCGAGGCACTGCAGGCGGAGGTTCGCCAGACCGACGCGCAGGAGGTCATCATCCTGACCCGCCCGCACCTCGTGGCCGAGTTCTTCCACGTCGACTGGACCTCGCGCGCTCGCCGGCACCTCGGCGTACCCGTGCTGCACCTCGTGGAGCATTCCGCCGGTGACCAGTAGCACGTCAGCGCCCGTTCACGCCGGGTTAGGCGCGCCCGCTAGGTTCGGAGTGTGATCACGGAATCGCTCGCGTCCGTCGTCGAGGCCCTCGAGAGCGAGGAGTACGTCGTCACCGAGCCGGTGCCCGGCACCCTGCTCGTGACGGGTCGCTTCTCGAACCCCGAGCGCATCGCCCTTCAGGCCGCCGCCCTCGCCGGCGACCAGCGGATCGCCGTGTGGGCACGCAGCCACCGCGACGACTGGGCGCTGGTCTGCTGGGACCGCCCGCAGCTGGTGACGATCACCTGCCGCGAGCTGTCGCCGCTGCGCTGGCGCCACCGGGTGCTGCCGCCGACCCTGCAGCCGAACGCGCAGACGTTCCTCGAGGGGGCGTCCTCGTCGTACGACATCGTGACCCGGCCCAAGCACCAGCCGACCGCCGCCGCCCGCGAGATCCTGGCGAGCTTCGACATCACCGAGCCCGCGCCGCCCGGATGGGTCGCCCCGACGCCGGTGGTCGAGGCCGTGCGGGTGGTGCGGACGACGGTCCCCGTGGCCGGTGCCAAGAAGGTGGCGGCGCCGCGCGCCCCGCGTGCGACCACCGCGCGCGAACCGAAGGCCCAGCCGCAGTCGACCGTGAAGATCTGCCAGACCTGCTTCATGGCGATCCCTGCCACCGGCATCTGCGACAACTGCGGATAGCGTTCCTGCATGCTCACCATTGCGCTGGTGCTGGCCGCCCTGGCGGCGCTGATCCACTACTACATCTTCTGGCTCGAGTCGATCGCGTTCGAGGGCCCGGGCCGCAAGGTCTTCGGCATCACCCGCGAGGAGGCCGCCGCGCTCAAGCAGGTCTTCTACAACCAGGGCTTCTACAACCTCTTCCTGGCGATCGGCACGACCGTCGGCATCGTGCTGTACGCCGCCTCGCACACCGCTGGAGGCGCGCTCGTCACCTTCGGCTGCTCGTGCATGCTCGGCGCCGCACTGGTGCTGGTCTCCGACGACCCGACCAAGCGCCGCGCCGGACTGGTGCAGGGCCTGGCGCCCGCGCTCGCGCTCGCCTTCCTCGGGCTCGCCGCCGTCAGCTGATCCCGGGCGCCCGCGGGCTCCTCCGGTACGCCGACACGCTCGGCTCACCCGCCAGCCAGAACCGCCACGGCACATCCGCGGCCTTGGAGACGCCGACCCGCGGGCCCTGCACGATCTCGTGGTCCCCGAGCCCGATGGCCGGGCCGACCGTGACCGCGCTGGACGGGTCGAGCACGTCGGTGCCGAGGTCGTTCAGCGTGATGCCGAGCGCCTGGGCGAGGTTGCCCGGCCCGCGGGCCAGGTTCCTCTCGGTGCCGCGTCGTGCCTGCGCGACCTCGATCCCGTCGACCACCTCACCGGCCCGGATCAGCACCGCCGCGCCGTGCTCGGTGGGCCCGGTGACGATGTTGGCGCAGAAGTGCATGCCATAGGACCGGTAGACGTACAGCCGCCACGGGTCGCCGTACATGATCTCGCTGCGCCTGGTGCGCGTGAACGCGTGGCTGGCCGGGTCGAGGTGGCCGCCGTACGCCTCCACCTCGGTGATCCGCACGCTGACACCGTGTCCCCTCAGGGTGCGCCCGAGCAGGCTCTTCGCCTGCGTCACCACGTCCTCGACGTCCGCCATGTCGCCCACCGTAGGATCTCGCCGTGACTTTCGAGAACGTGACGCTGGACCCGCAGGCGAACATCTACTTCGACGGCAAGTGCGTGAGCCACACGTTCTTCACCGCGGACGGCGAGAAGCTGTCGGCGGGCGTGATCTTCCCGGCCAGCCTGAACTTCGGCACCGCGCAGCCCGAGATCATGGAGCTCAACGCCGGCACGTGCCGCGTGCGCCTCGCCGGCTCCGAGGAGTGGACCTCCTACGCCGCGGGCGACTCGTTCGACGTGCCCGGCGACTCGAGCTTCGACATCGAGGTCACCGAGACCCTCGGCTACGTCTGCCGCTACGGCTGACCTCACTCACTGATGAGTGAGCCGATCCAGGTCGTCGGTGCCGTCATCGTGCGCGACGGGCTGATCCTCTGCGCCCGTCGGGGCCCCGGCGGCGAGACCGGTGGGCTCTGGGAGTTCCCGGGCGGCAAGCTCGAGCCCGGCGAGACCGCTCAGCAGGCGCTGGCGCGCGAGATCCTCGAGGAGCTCGGCTGCGCGGTCGCCGTCGGCGAGCACCTCACCACCACGACACATGCGTACGCCGGCGCGACGGTCGTGCTGTCGACGTACCACTGCACGCTCGGCGACGGCGCGCCCCACGCCACCGAGCACGACGAGCTGCGCTGGCTGGCTCCGGCCGACCTCGGCGAGGTCGCGTGGGCGCCGGCCGACGTACCTGCCGTCGAGCTTCTCCATTCGGCCGCGGGCGACGCGGGATCGCAATAGCCTCCGCGGCATGCGCATCCGTCAGACCGCTGTCGCCGCCGTCCTCGCCGTCTCCCTGACCTCCTTGGCCGCCTGCGGCTCCGGCTCGGACAAGGCCGACACCGTCGGCGGCGGCCACCACGACGAGAAGGCCGCGAACGCGTTCGGCCACGCGGGCGACCTGCTGACCCCGGCTCGGATCGGCGCCGTGCTGCCGTCGGCCAAGGACGTCGGCAAGGGCTGGACGCGTGACCCGAGCGAGGAGAACAACGACGAGCAGAGCAGCGACAAGGTGACGCCGAAGTCCTGTGAGTCGTTCAGCAACTCCGACGACTGGACCGGCAAGCCGGATGCGAAGAACGAGCACTACTTCAAGAAGGACGACTTCGGGCCGTTCTTCTTCACCTCGATCGAGTCCTACAAGGAGCCGGTGACCGAGGCCGCGATGAACAAGGTCGTCGACATGCTCGGGCGGTGCAGCACGACGACCTCGATCGACAAGGACGGCAACAAGTCGACGATGAGCCTGACCCCGCTGGACTTCCCGAACCTGGGGCAGCAGAGCTTCGCGATGCACATGGACGTCAAGGCGATGTTCCCCGTCGCCGCCGACATCGCGGTGATCCGGATCGGGCACAACATGTACACGGTGGGCTACATGGCCATCGGCGCCACCGCCAAGAACACCGCCGTGATGGAGAAGCTCGCACAGCAGACCATCGACCGCCTGAAGTAGCCCGAGGGTTCACCGCCGCGCCCCTAGCCAGGAGGCAGGCCCGGGCCTACTCTCCGAGAGAAGCGTCGGAGGACGGGCCCTCGGCCCACTCGGAAGGAACCCGCCATGGGTGTTGAGAACGACCTCGCCGACGTCAAGGGCATCGGCCCCAAGTACGCCGAGCTGCTCAAGGAGATCGGCGTCGACTCGGTCAAGGAGCTGCAGCACCGCAACGCGGCGAACCTGATCAAGGCGCTGGAGGACAAGAACGGCGAGCTGCCCGTCAACGAGAACACCGTCGCGGGCTGGATCGCCCACGCCAAGGAGATCTACTCCTGATCGCCCGCGCGCTGGGAGCCCGGACCGGGCTCCCAGTGCCGGCCGCATGCGCCATCATGTGCGCATGAGCCACGCCGGGGACGACGTCCAGCGCATCCGCAAGATCAAGAAGCTCGGCATCGCGATCGCGATCGGCGGAGCGCTGATCCAGCTGCTGCTGGGCCTGTACTACCTCTCGATGGCGCACTCCCCGCACCCCCATCAACTGCCGATCGGCATCGTCGGCAGCAGCGCCCAACGCGCAGCCCTCACGCCCCAGCTCGAGCAGGACGACCAGTTCCAGGTCGCGTCGTACGCCGGCTCGGCGGCGCTCACGACGGCGATCAAGCAGCGCAAGGCGTACGGCGGCGTGGTGTTCACCGGCAACATCCCCACCCTGTACGTCGCCTCCGCGGCCGCTCCGTCGGTCGCCAACCTGCTGCGCGCCACCTACACCTCGGCGTACGAGGCGCAGGTCGCGAAGGACACCGCCGCGCTGGTGAAGGCGGGCAAGCCGGTGCCGGTGCGAACCACCGCCGCGCTGGCGCAGCCGCCCAAGGTCGTCGACGTCGTCCCGCTGCCCAAGGACGACAGCGCCGGCAGCTCGCTCGCCTTCATCATCCAGGCGATCTGCCTCGGCGGCTCGGTCGCCTCGCTCGCGCTCGGCCGGCTCGGCGGGCTGACGCGCCGCTCGGCCCGCCGCGGCTTCGGTCACGTCGGCCTGCTGCTCGTGTACGCCGCCGCGTCGGCTGCGGTCTCCCTCCTGGCCATGGCGGTGCTCGGCGTGGGCAAGGGGGCCGACCACTGGACGCTGTTCTGGGGCCTGGGCCTGATCTCGCTCGCGGTCACCGCGTCGACGGCCGCGGCGGTGGCGTTGCTCGGCCCCGCCGGCTCGTTGCTCGGCGGCCTGTACTTCACGCTCGGCCTGATCATCTCCGGCTCGTCGACCGCACCCGAGATGCTCCCCGAGGTCGGTCGCCACCTGGGTCAGGCGTTGCCGCCGGGCGCTGGTGCGACGGTCGCGCGTGACGCCCTCTACTTCCCTGCCGCCTCGACCACCTGGCCGTTCGTGGTGCTCGCGATCTACGCCGGTCTGGGCATGCTGATCGTGATGGTGACGAACGCGGTCGCCAAGGAGCCGACCGCCTGAGGCTCACCGCGACAGGTGCCGGGCCTGCGCGAAGCAGAACAGCCCGTACGCCGCGATGCCGGCGGCCACCGCGCAGAGGAGCACCGGCCCGTACGGCTGGTCCCGCACCGTCTGCAGCGCCTCGTCGAGACCGCCCGACTTCCGCGGCTCATGGGTCAGCCCGGCGTACGCGACGAGCACGCCGGCGAGGCCGATGACGACTCCCTTGGCGGTGTAGCCGACCTGCCCGAGAACGATGTGGACCGTGCCCGACTCCCCCTCTTTGCCTCCCTCGGACAGCTCGTCGAGGAAGTCGCGGGTCAGTCCGCGGTAGACGTGGCGCAGCCCGACCCCGAGCACCACCAGGCCCACGACGGCGACCACGATGCCGCCACCCGGCACGTCCATCACCCGCGCCGACAGCGAGCGCTCGCGGCCACTCCCGCCACCCCCTGAGCGCAGGGCGATCCCGGTGGCCGAGGCACTCACGGCGGCGTACACGCAGGCCTTGGCCCAGGCCCTGGCCCGGTGCCGGCCGACGCAGCCCTGGACCACGCGGCGTACGCAGAAGGCGGCCATCGCCACCGCGATCACCCACACCAGCGCGCGACCGAACGGCTGGGCGGCCAGCTCGCGCATCGCCCCCTGCCCCGAGGAGTCGCGCCGCCCGTCGCCCAGGGCGAGCTGGACGGCGACCCACGCGACCAGGAGGTGGAGCAGGCCGTACGCCGCCAGCCCGGCCCGGCTGGAGGCGTCCAGTCCCTTGCGCGTTCGCTCGCTCGCCATTCCTGTGCAGTACCCGGGCGCCTAGGCTGATCACATGACGGAGCGCAACGTCCTCGGTGGCGAGCTCGAGCCCTGCGGGACCGACCCGATGACCGGGTTCTACCGCGACGGCAGCTGCTCGTGCGGCCCGCAGGACGCGGGGCTCCACGCGGTCTGTGCGGTCATGACCGAGGAGTTCCTCGCCCACCAGAAGGCCGTCGGCAACGATCTCTCCACCCCACGCCCCGAGTGGTCGTTCCCCGGGCTGGTGCCCGGCGATCGCTGGTGTGTGGTCGCCGTCCGCTGGGCGCAGGCGTACGCCGACGGCGTACCCGCTCCCGTCGTGCTCTCCTCCACCAACCAGCGGGCGCTGGAGCTGATCCCGCTCGAGGCGCTCCGGGCACACTCCGTCGACGTACCCGACGATCCGAGTGCGCTCGATCGCTAACGTGGGCGCATGGCACATGTCGTCGACTACGTGAACGTCTCCACCGAGGGACTCGAGTCCTCCCCCGTCGCCGAGGCGCTCGCCGGGCTGCGGGCGAACGAGGCGCGCTACTTCGCGAACAAGTACAAGCACACCTACACGACGGTGCCGGCCGCTGAGGCCCCCGAGCTGGTCGAGTGGGTCACCCGCATCCTGCGCGAGGAGCGCGGCATCGAGTTCGCCTCGCCGATCCTCGAGGTGGCCGACATCGTCGTCGAGGATGAGAAGGCCGGCACCATCAAGTGGCCCGAGTTCATCTACGAGTCCGGCCTGGTCCTCAACGTGCTCTGGACCGTCGCCGAGGGCGGCAAGCGCGCCATCGGCTTCAAGCTCTCGCAGGGCATGGAGGTCCCGGAGGAGCTCGCCGCGGCCGGCTTCAAGTTCGCGCGCCAGAAGTCCAAGCTGGCCGGGGAGATCCGGGGGTCGTTCTTCGTGATCAAGGGCGACTACTGATCGACCCGATCGGGTTGTGAAGCACAGCGAGGCCGATAGCCCTCGCGGTGCTTCACAACCCTCTGTCCGATGTCGGCGCTCGGGCGTAGCGTCGGCCGGAGACGGCGAAAGGGAGCACCATGGGTGGCACACGGGTCCTGGTCGGCACGCGCAAGGGCGCGTTCGTCCTCACCTCCGACGAGGCGCGCGAGGAGTGGCAGGTCGACGGGCCGCACTTCCCGGGCTGGGAGATCTATCACCTCAAGGCCTCGCCGCTGAACCCGGATCGGATCTACGCCTCGCAGAGCACCGGCTGGCACGGCCAGGTCATCCAACGCTCCGACGACGGCGGCAGGACATGGGAGCCGGTCGGCAACGACTTCCGCTACGACGGCGTACCCGGCCAGCACCAGTGGTTCGACGGATCGCTGCGACCGTGGGAGTTCAACCGCGTCTGGCACCTCGAGCCTTCGCTGCACGACGCCGAGACGGTGTACGCCGGCATCGAGGACGCCGCGCTCTTCAAGTCGACCGACGGTGGCGTGACCTGGAGCGAGCTGTCCGGTCTGCGCGAGCACGACACCGGCCCGCAGTGGCAGCCCGGCGCCGGCGGCATGTGCCTGCACACGATCCTGCAGCACCCGACCGACCCCGATCGGCTGTACGTCGCCATCTCGGCGGCCGGTGCCTTCCGCACGACCGACGGTGGTCGGACCTGGCAGCCGATCAACAAGGGCCTGCGGTCGGGCGAGATCCCCGACCAGGACTCCGAGGTCGGCCATTGCGTGCACAACCTCGCTATGCACCCGAGCAACCCCGACGTCCTCTACATGCAGAAGCACTGGGACGTCATGCGCACCAAGGACGCCGGCGACTCCTGGCAGGAGATCAGCGGCAACCTGCCGACCGACTTCGGCTTCCCGATCGCGGTGCACGCGCACGAGCCGGAGACGATCTACGTCGTCCCGATCACCAGCGACTCGCACCACTTCCCACCGGACGGTCGCCTGCGTGTCTATCGCAGCCGCACCGGTGGCGACACCTGGGAGCCGCTGACCGAGGGCCTGCCGCAGGAGAACTGCTACGTCAACGTCCTGCGCGACGCGATGAGCGTCGACCGGCACGAGTCGTGCGGCCTCTACTTCGGCACGAGCGGCGGCCAGGTCTACGCCTCGAACGACTCCGGCGACACCTGGAAGGCGATCGTGCACGACCTGCCTCCGGTGATGTCGGTCGAAGTGCAGACGCTGGACTGATCATGGCCACCGTCCGCGTCGTGCTGCCGGCCCACCTCCGGGCCCTGGCGAAGGTCGAGCACGAGGTCCCCGTGTCGGTCGACGGCGCGGTCACCACCCGCAGCGTCATCGACGCCGTGGAGGCGGCGTACCCCATGCTCCGCGGGACGATCCGCGACCAGGCCACCGGCCAACGGCGTTCGTTCGTGCGGTTCTTCGCCTGCTCGGAGGACCTCTCCCACGACGACCCCGACGCTCCGCTCCCCGACGAGGTCGCCTCCGGGAAGGAGCCCTTCCTCGTGATCGGCGCGATGGCCGGGGGCTGAGCCCTCGGTTATTCGGTGGCGGTACCGGCACCCGTGCTCCTAGCCTCGTGCCGCACCCACCACCCGATCCGGAGCAGGCACATGAACCAGCGAGAGCGCATCGAAGCGCCGCTGACGCCTGCCCGAGGTCGGTCCCTGCTCCAGCCCGGGTTCTGATCCGTCGGCGCGTTCCCGCGCCCACCTCACCCCGTTGGCTCAGCTGGACAGAGCGCCGCGCTACGACCGCGGAGGTCCCAGGTTCGACTCCTGGACGGGGTACGCCACACCCATCGATGCCTTGAAGGAGGCTGAACAAGATGAACACCCTGCCCGTGCGCCTGCCGGGCGCCCAGGCCGAGACCCTCATGTGGGCCCAGGTCGAGGACGTCGAGCCGCAGGCGCTCGACCAGCTCCGCAACATCTCCCGGCTGCCCTGGGTCGAGGGTCTGCGCGTCATGCCCGATGTCCACCTCGGCAAGGGAGCAACGGTCGGCTCCGTCGTCGCGATGCGCAACGCAGTGTCGCCGGCCGCCGTCGGCGTCGACATCGGCTGCGGCATGCAGGCGGTACGTACCTCGCTGACCGTCGAGGACCTGCCCGAGTCCCTGAAGTCCATCCGCCGGGCCGTCGAGCGGGCCATCCCGGTCGGCTTCAAGTCGCACCGCGACGCTCCCGACGTACGTCGTCTCGGGCTGACGCACGGTCAGCACGCCGACTGGGACGGCTTCTGGAAGCGCTTCGGCGACCTGCACGAGAACGTGCAGGACCGCGAGCGCAACTCGATGCGGCAGATGGGCTCGCTCGGTGGCGGCAACCACTTCATCGAGCTGACCTCCGACGAGACCGGTCAGGTCTGGCTGATGCTGCACTCGGGTTCGCGCAACATCGGCAAGGAGCTCGCCGAGCGGCACATCAGCGAGGCCAAGGGGCTGGACCACAACCTCTCGCTGCCCGACCGCGACCTCGCGGTGTTCCTGGCCGGCACTGTGCAGATGGACGCGTACCTCCGCGACCTCTGGTGGGCGCAGGAGTACGCCGCCCGCAACCGCGCCGTGATGATGGCGCTGTTCTGCGAGGCGGTGCGCGCGGAGTTCAGCGGGCGCGGGGTCGAGGTGGAGTTCGGGGAGCAGATCTCCGCGCACCACAACTACGTCGCGCAGGAGACGTACGACGGCGTCGACCTGATCGTCACCCGCAAGGGCGCGATCCGGGCCGGCGCGGGTGAGTACGGCCTGATCCCGGGCTCCATGGGCACCGGCTCGTACGTCGTCCGCGGCCTCGGCAACGAGGCGTCGTACTGCTCCGCCTCCCACGGCGCCGGCCGCCGGATGTCCCGCAACGCGGCACGTCGCGCGTTCACGGTCTCCGACCTGGAGGCACAGACCGCCGGCGTGGAGTGCCGCAAGGATGCCGGGGTGCTCGACGAGATCCCCGGCGCCTACAAGGACCTCGAGTCCGTGATCGACGCCCAGACCGACCTCGTCGAGGTCGTCGCGAAGCTCACCACACTGATGTGCGTGAAGGGCTGAGCTCGACAGGTCCTGAGGGTGTGCTGCGCCTGCACCACGTGCAGGCGCAGCGCATCTCAAGTGGCCGTCATGATCGGCATCAAGGCCCGCGGGTGCAGACGTTCCTGAACGCTCGCGTTGACAAGGTGCGCTCCGCGGGCCAAGTCGCTCGCACGCAGCCTGGGCACGGCCCCGATTCGTCGAAAGCCGGATTCCGCCGGGCGCGCGTCACTAGCATCACGACATGAACGAGGACCTCCAAGGCGAGCTCAGCGAGGATGAGCTCACGGTCACGTGGTGGTACCCCGACGGGACGGTCTCCTCCGGCGCGGTCGCGACACAGGAGGACGCGCTTGTCTGGGTAGACATCAGCGCGGCTTCCAACGCACTCGGGCGGGCGGCGGCGTTGCTCGCTCAGCTCGAGCCGCTGTGCCCCGGCCTCACGCTCGAAGTCCTCACCGACCTGCTGGTCCCGGACTCGATTCCCGGTACTGAAGACTACGAGGGATCCACCGGCACGACGCTTCGCAAGGTCTCGACGTTCTCGATCGAGTCGCGGAGCTTGCAACCTGCCGCGGACCGCGACGACTTCGAGCGCCCCGGCCTGATCGTTCTCGAGCCGACGGAGCTCGTCAGCGGCGAGGGATGGCTCCTGAGCTGCTGGCACGCCCGCACGGTCTACAGCGGGATCGACATCTGCGGTGACGAGCCGTCGTCGGGACCCCATGGCACGCTTCGCGCCGTGCGCGGCAGGTGGGCGTCCCACACCGGGACCCCGAACCGTAGCGCCGCCGACCTGGGACTACTCGCCGTCGAGGAGCTCGCGCTCACCTACGTGCCGACCATGCGCAAGTTGCGGGAGTGGCTGGAGGCGTGGGAGATCAGCCTGTTCGTCGGCCGCCGGACGGAGCGGCAGCCCGTCGCGCAGCTGTGGGGTTCCATCGCACTTCTCCGTCGCTGGCTGACGCCGCTCAACCCGGCTGGTCTTCGCAAGGACATCAACAAGGCATGGCTCATCCCCGCCACGGACGCCGAGCTCTGCCACAGCATCGACGACCGGATCGATCGGGCCCTCGAAGCCGGCGGCAAGCTGTCCGACACTCTCCGCTCGTCATTGCCCATGCTCCACAGCGAGATCGAACAACAGGCCCGCAAGACTCACGAACGAGGCCAGCGCGTCGTGGAAGTGCTGGCGGCCGTCTTCCTGATCCCGACCTTGATCGTCGGCTTCTTCGGGGCGAACACCTGGCTGCCCGGCCAGCATTCGACGGCTGACAGCATGCACGCGTTCGACTTCATGCTGGCAACGATGGGCGTGCTGACGTTTGCAGCGGTGGTGGTCCTGTGGATGTGGCGTGGAGCGCAACGTCGGTCGGACCGGCAGGTCGAGGAGGAGCTCGCCGAGATGCGGCGCATCCTCGGCTTCCGCAACCTCGGCTAGATGCAGGGCCACACTCCTGAGCGCCCGGCTCAGTCCCGGCTCAGCCCGCTACGTCGAGCCTGATCGCCACGGGCAAGGGCGGTCCGCGCCGGCTCCGGTGGGTACGGCTGAGCGTTGCTCGTCCCCGTGCGGGTGATCCATCGATCGCCCGCACGGGGACGACATCACGCGTAGTGCCAATGCGGCGGGTTGCCGCCGTAGCACTTCAGACGATTGCCGTGGGCGTCCCAGCCGTAGTGGCCCCGGCTGGCACTGGGACAGAACTGACCGGCGCGAACGCAGTGATGCGTGCTGGTCAGGGTGCACCGCTCCAACGGCGGTCGCGTGCTCGCGTGCGCCGCCGGCGCGATCGCGAACAGTGAGCAGATGATGAGAACAGCGCCCGAGACCGCCGACTGAAGGCGAGTCATGCGTTGACACTAAGCAGCGCGGCACTGACCCGCAGACGAATCCTGATATTCGCAGCACCCGATTCCTGTTGGACGCAGACCTGTGCGGCAGCTTGCGTCACTCGACGTACGTCGACCGCGAGCGCCACGCCTCCGGGTGCACCATGTCGTCATGGACCTCGACCAAGCCCTCGGAGCCGCACGAGCCACCCACCAGTCGGTGCTGACCACGATCAAGCGCGACGGCCGACCACAGCTGTCGAACGTCATGCACGCGGTCAACGAGATGGGCGTCGTACGCGTCTCGACCACCGCCGACCGCGCCAAGGCCCGCAACCTCGGCCGCGAGCCGTGGGCCGCCCTGCACGTCAACGGCTCGACCTTCTTCTCGTACGCCGTCCTCGAGTGCACCGCCGAGCTCTCCCCCGTCGCCGCAGACACCCACGACGCGGTCGTCGATGAGCTGGTCGACCTGTACCGCGCGATCGGCGGCGAGCACGACGACTGGGACGCGTACCGCCGCGCCATGGTTGAGGACCGCCGCCTCGTCGTACGTCTCACGCCCGAGCGCGCCTACGGGATGCTGAGCTGATCCGGCTCCGATCAGGACAGGCCGGAACGTCACGAGAACGCCCGTTAGGTGGCGATTTGCCGGCACCTGGTGCCGGCAAATCACCACCTAACGCCTCATCCCAGAGCACAACAGAAGCGCTGCGAAACGGGCCAGGCGGATGCCAAGCTAGCGACGTGCCGGATATTGGGCGGGAACTCAGCAAGCGCGAAGCGTTGATGCACGCCCTCGCCGCGGAGTTCGCCGGCCACCCAACGCTGACTCGCGAGTGGCTTAGTCGTGTCGACTTCGGGTGGGGACCCGAGCGCATCATCGATACCTCGAAGGGCATCTGGAATCCGCAGGCCTACGCCGCGACTCTCACGATCGTCAGCGATCCGGACAGCGAGTACGACGACGGCGACCACGGTGCGTCGCTCTACCGCTATTCGTACGAGCGCCGGCCACCAGGCCAAGATCCGCGGGGAGGCTCCAATGCCAAGCTGCGGGAAGCGATGCGACTGCAGCTACCCATCGTGATGCTGCGCAAGATCGCTGGCGGCCACTTCGTTCCGGTCATGCCGGTCTACGTGGTCAAGGAAGAGCCCGAACACCGCCGGTTCCTGCTCGCGCTGGACCAGAGCCTGCGATTCCTTCCCGACCCGGCCCACCTCACGGATGTTCAACGCCAGTACGTGGACCGCGTGGTCCGAGCACGGATGCATCAGCCCGAGTTTCGGGCCCGCGTGCTCACGGCTTATCAGGAGCGATGCGCCGTGTGCGTTCTCAAGAAGGTCCGCCTGCTCGACGCTGCCCACATCACTGCGGACACCGACGAAGACGGTCTCCCCGTCGTGACCAACGGCCTGACCCTGTGCAAGATCCACCACGCGGCGTACGACGAGAACATCCTGGGGATCTCACCCGACTACATCGTGAGGATCAATGAGCAGGTCCTGACTGAAGTCGACGGCCCGATGCTGAAGTACGGGCTTCAAGAGATGGATCGTCGACCGCTCTGGGTGCCGAGTCGGCGCAGCGACAGACCCGATCCCGATCGGCTCGCTCTGCGCTTCGAGGCGTTCAACGAAGCCGGCTGCGCCTGATTCAGACACCGGGTGGATCTACGGCCACCAGCTGACCACAAATCCACACGATGACGTCGAAGGGGCAGCCATCCAGCCGGGTGACCGCCCCTTCGGCGTACTTCGTTATGGCTCAGCTGCAGCCGGAGGTGGAGCCGCAGCCCTCGCAGACGTAGCAGGAGCCGGCGGGGCGCATCTTGGTGCCGCAGGTCATGCAGAGCGGGGAGTCGACGGCGTGGCCGGTGATCTTCTCCAGCAGCTCGGCGGAGGTGCGGGCCTCGACCACGGGGGCGCCGGCGAGCGGGTCCTCGTCGGCGTCGACGACGTCCTCGACCACGGGCGAGCCCTTGGCGGTCGGGGCGTGCTCGACGAGCTCGGAGGCGTTGCCGGTCTCCTCGATGGGCTCGTAGGAGCCGGTCTCGAGGTGGCGCTGGCGCTCCTCGGCGGAGTAGATGCCGAGCATCGACCGCTCCTCGAAGGACAGGTAGTCCAGGGCGAGGCGGCGGAAGATGTAGTCCATGATCGACTGCGCCATCCGGATGTCGGCGTCGTCGGTGAGGCCGGCGGGCTCGAAGCGAAGGTTGGTGAACTTCGCGACGTACGTCTCGAGCGGTACGCCGTACTGGAGACCGATCGACGTGGCGATCGAGAAGGCGTCCATCACGCCGGCCAGCGTCGAGCCCTGCTTGCCGAGCTTGAGGAAGACCTCGCCGAGCGTGCCGTCCTCGTGGGCACCGGAGGTCATGTAGCCCTCGGCACCGGCGACGGTGAACGACGTGGTGCGCGAGACGCGCGACTTCGGCAGGCGCTTGCGGGTCGGGGCGTAGACGACCTTCTCGACAACCTTCTCGACGACCTTGGCCTCGGCCTCCGCCTTGTCGGCCGCGTCCTTCTTGGCCTTGCCGCCGCCGTCGGCCAGCGGCTGGCCGACCTTGCAGTTGTCGCGGTAGATCGCGGTCGCCTTGAGACCGAGCTTCCACGACTCCATGTAGATCTGCTCGATCTCCTCGATCGTCGCAGTCTCGGGCAGGTTGACCGTCTTGGAGATCGCGCCGGAGAGGAACGGCTGGCAGGCCGCCATCATGTTGACGTGGCCCATCGGCTTCAGGGACCGCGCACCCATGGCGGTGTCGAAGACCTCGTAGTGCTCGGTCTTCAGGCCCGGGGCGTCGATGACGTGGCCGTGCTCGGCGATGTACTCGACGATCGCCTCGACCTTCTCCTCGTCGTAGCCGAGCTTCTTCAGGGCCCGCGGGATCGTCTGGTTGACGATCTGCATCGAGCCGCCACCGACCAGCTTCTTGAACTTGACCAGCGAGAAGTCCGGCTCGATGCCGGTCGTGTCGCAGTCCATCATGAAGCCGATGGTGCCCGTGGGCGCGAGCACCGAGGCCTGCGCGTTGCGGAAGCCGTTGGTCTTGCCCAGCTCGACGACCTTGCCCCACTCCTCGGTCGCCAGCTTGTGCACCTGGGCGTCGGCGATGTGCAGCGTGCGGACCTGGTCGTTCGCGGCCTGGTGCTTGCGCATGACCCGGTTGTGCGCCTCGGAGTTGCGGGCGTAGCCGGCGTACGGGCCGACGATCGCGGCGAGCTCGGCCGAGCGGCGGTACGACGTACCCGTCATCAGCGAGGTGATCGTGGCGGCCATCGAGCGTCCACCGTCGGAGTCGTAGCCCAGGCCCATCGCCATCAGCAGCGCGCCGAGGTTGGCATAGCCGATGCCGAGCTGGCGGTAGTCACGGGTGGTGACGCCGATCGGCTCGGTCGGGAAGTCCGCGAAGCAGATGGAGATGTCCATCGCGGTGATGATGAACTCGACGGCCTTCGCGAACAGCGGGGCGTCGAAGGTGTCGTCCTCCTTGAGGAACTTGAGCAGGTTCAGCGACGCGAGGTTGCACGAGGAGTTGTCGAGCGACATGTACTCCGAGCAGGGGTTGGACGCGGTGATGCGCCCGGTCTCGGGGTTGGTGTGCCAGTCGTTGATCGTGTCGTCGTACTGCAGGCCCGGGTCGGCGCAGGCCCAGGCGGCCTCGCTGATCTTGCGGAACAGGCTGCGGGCGTCGACGGTCTCGATGACCTCGCCGGTGGAGCGGGCGCGGAGACCGAACTCCTTGCCCTCCTCGACCGCACGCATGAACTCGTCGGAGACGCGGACCGAGTTGTTGGCGTTCTGGTACTGGACCGAGGTGATGTCCTTGCCGCCGAGGTCCATGTCGAAGCCGGCGTCGCGCAGGGCGCGGATCTTGTCTTCCTCGCGCCACTTGGTCTCGACGAACTCCTCGATGTCCGGGTGGTCGACGTCCAGGACGACCATCTTGGCCGCGCGACGCGTGGCGCCACCGGACTTGATGGTGCCGGCGGAGGCGTCGGCACCACGCATGAAGGAGACCGGGCCGGAGGCGGTGCCGCCGGACTTGAGCAGCTCCTTGGAGGAGCGCAGGCGGGAGAGGTTCAGGCCGGCGCCGGAGCCGCCCTTGAAGATGAAGCCCTCCTCCTTGTACCAGTTGAGGATCGAGTCCATCGAGTCGTCGACGGAGAGGATGAAGCACGCGGAGACCTGCTGGGGAGCGGTCGTGCCGACGTTGAACCACACCGGGGAGTTGAACGAGAAGTACTGGTTGACCAGCAGCCAGGTGAGCTCGTGCTCGAAGATCTCGGCGTCGGCCTCGGTCGCGAAGTAGCCGTGGTCGATGCCGCCCTTGACGTACTGGCCGACGACGCGGTCGATCAGCTGCTTGAGGCCGGACTCGCGCTGCGGCGTACCGACAGCTCCGCGGAAGTACTTCGTGGTGACGATCGTGGAGGCGTTGACGCTCCAGAAGTCGGGGAACTCGACACCCCGCTGCTCGAAGACGGTCTCGCCGGTCTTCCAGTTGGTCTGGACGACGTCGCGTCGCTCCCAGGTGATCTCGTCGTAGGGGTGGACGCCCTCGGTGCTGAAGATCCTCTCGATCTTCAGGCCGGTTGCCTTGCTGCTCACCGTCTCGGTCATGTGCTTCCTGTTCCCCCTCGGGCTGCGGATTCCGGCGTACTTCATCTTTGTTCTCTGCTGGTTGCCCGGGCAGGCAGCTTCCCCACTGGCTGCCCGGGCGGTCTTGGGTCAGCCCGGAAGGGGCTGAAGCTCGCGCTCGGCGCGAAGAAGGGCGATCTCGGACTCGAAGTCGGCGGCCGACTCGAAGCTCCGGTAGACGCTCGCGAAGCGGAGGTAGGCGACCTCGTCGAGCGCACGCAGAGGAGCGAGGATCGCCAGACCCACCTCGTGTGCTGCGATCTCGGGACTGCCGGCGAGGCGGAGCTGGTGCTCGACCTCCTGGCCCAGGCGCGCGAGCGCGTCCTCGTCGACCGGACGGCCCTTGCACGCCTTGCGTACGCCGGCCACGGCCTTGTCACGGTTGAACGGCTCACTGGTGCCGCTGCGCTTGAGCACGGTCAGCTGCATCTGCTCCACCGTGGTGAAGCGCTTCTCGCAGTCCTGGCAGACGCGACGGCGGCGGATCGAGGTGCCGTCGTCGGCGACCCGGGAGTCGAGGACCTTGGTGTCGTTGTGCTTGCAGTACGGGCAGTGCATCGCCGTGGTCCTCCTCTCCGGAGCTGTGGAGAAACGGTGGAGCGACCGCTTCTGCCTGTGGATATCCCGCAGTGACCTGTGCAACTCCACGCTCGTCCTGTGAACTAGATGTGGAGAACTACACCGTTGTAACTACTAGATGTAGTGGTAACCGTACGACGTCGGTACAAGCGCTGGCAAGGCCGGTCACCCACTCATTTCTGTGACCACTGGTGCGGGTGACGTTTGCGCAGGTCAGGGCGTTGCAGCCCGAGCCCGGTCGGATCTCGACGCGGCGTGTCGCCCCCTGTCGGGGCTGGGGTCGATCCGTCACAATTGCCCTCGTGGCGGGTGGAAAACGGGCCGGGGCGCGGCCGAAGCGGCAGCTGCGGCCTGTCTTCTTGGCCCTCGCGGTCGCCATCACGGGCTGCGTCGTGGCCTGGGGCTACCTCGTGTACGCCGCCATCGACTTCGGCGCCTCGGCCCGACGCGGCTCGGGCGGGGCCTGGTTCCTGCTGCTGCTCGCCGCCCTCGGTGCCGTCGCGTGCCTGTTCCTCGGGCTGATGCTGGTCGTCCGGCTCTCACGCGCCCTCGGGCTCACCCACGCCCCCGAGCCGCGCCCCAAGCGCGACCCCTCGCTGCCTCCCGGCGGGAAGCGCTCCTCTCGCTAGTCGCTAGTAGGCGTGGTCGTACGGGTCCACCAGGACCGGTGTCGCCGTGGTGACCTCGAGACGCTGGGGTGGCCCGGTCGCCGTGACGGTGCCCACGACGTCCTGCCATGCGCCGCCGCCCACGCGGTAGCGCGCCTGCCACGTCGTGCTCAGGCTCGGATGCACCACACCCTTGCGGAGGTACTCGTGGGTGTTGACCAGCCGCGGGTACTTCCCACCCGGCTGCGCGCTGACCAGGTCAGCACCGTCGCCGAAGCGGAAGTCGTACTCCTCGACGCTGATACGGAGCTGCACGCGCTGACCGAGCAAGGTCAGCGTCCGCGTGTACGCTGCTCCCCCGGTCGCGTAGAAGTTGGTCCTGAAGTTCACCAGGGTCCGGCCCTTCACGGGCTGGATGTGCAACGCAGGCGTCGGTACGCCGATCCGCCGGAACGCGTTCGCCACCGCGGCCGCCGTCAGGACCGTCTTGTGGCCCAGACAGGTCTGTGCCGGCGTCCCGAGATCGCCGTAGCCGATCACCGACAGGTTCGCGTAAACCGGCGTCTGGCCCGGGGCGCACTGCACCTCGCAGAACTTGTCGCAGGGGTAGTAGGTCGCAACGACATTCTGACTCCCGTCGTGCGGCTGAGAGGGCCCAGACGCCGGTACCCCCGGTTGGCCGTGGTGCGCGTGGTTGCCGGTGACCAAGAAGCCCGCGTGGCCGGGATCGACGCTGGTACCCGAGAAGAGGATCAAGGCGCTCAGCAACGCGGCGACGCTCACAGCACGCGCCAATCCGTCACCCGCCACACAGCGGCATGCTCGTTGATGGCCATGGAGATCGTGTCGGCGCCGCCGCGCCACTTCCGTGACATGTCCCCAGCGTTCGCCACCACCTGGGTGGTCGTCCTCATCCGCAGGACGACACCGGCTCCCGTCGCCCGGAAGTACGGGATCGAGCTGCCAACGACCCTGTGACCTCCACCGTCGATCGACCCATGACGACGATAGATCTTCTCGATCCATTCGCGACCGGCCTTGCACGAAGCGCAGTGGTACTCGAGCGTCCTGAGCGTCGTCGTGTCGCCGGTCTTCTGGGCGTAGTCGACGACAGTCCAGTAGTACTTCGCGAACTTGATGACACCGGCCTTGGTCCGGTCGTACGTCCCGACCGGCGGCGTGGGCGCGACAGGCCCGGTCGTTGGCGGCGACTGCGGAGCGCTGGTCGGCGACGACGGCGGGTCAACAGGATCCGACCCGCCACCGCACCCGGCGAGCGTGAGCGACAGCAGCAGGGCAAGCGCAGCGACCAAGGACTTCATGGAGCCTCCCGAGAATGAGGTACTCGGAACCTACGCCGGGAGGCGTGGTCGCGCCACCGGGCCGATGTCCGCCTGTGGACAACACCGTCCGGGAGGATCTGAGCCACCAGGTGCACCAGATCCTCCCCGTTGTTCAGCCACAGCGCGGACACCGCGCCGCTTCGCCGTTCCAACCCCTCGACACGAACACCCCACCCAGCCGTGCCGCCGTCACGCAGGGCGTGCGGAACACCTGTCCGTAGGTGAGCCGGACCGTCACGTCGCCGGACCGTGCGAGGGTCGACAGGTCCTGACCGGCATCAGCGTCGCGGGCCCGGGCGGAGCCGTGCCAGGCGTAGCCGTCGAGCTGCACGACCAGCCCGAGGTCGTCGTACCGCAGGTCGTGGCGACCCCGACGGCCGTCGTGAACGTACGCCGCCTGACGCTCGCCCACCGGCAGGCCGTGCGGGCGCAGCACCTCGGTCACGAAGCCCCGCTCCAGCACGGAGTGGGTCCCGCCGGCGACATCGTCGAGCATCGCGTCCAACAGCGCGCGACCCGCGACCCGCGAGCGGCGCCGGAGGGCCGAGCGCATCCTCCCGACCGGCGCCCGATCCCGACCGCGGGCCAGGATCGCAAACGCCTCAGCGGCATCCCCCGCGCGCAATGCGTCTGACGCGAGGTCCAGCACGGCCTCCTCGGGCAGGAGCCGCGGCGGCGCATTGGGCGACACCCGCGCCGCGAGATCGACGACCCGCGACAGACGTACGCCGGAAGGTGCGGCCACCCGCCGGCTCCAGTCGACCGCGACCTCGACGATCCCTCCGTCGTCCCATCCGAGCGCCGATCGCCCAGCGAGCGCGGCCGGCCAGAGCGCGAGCACCGCCGCCCACTCCCGCTGGTCCCGGGATAGCGGCCCGCTGTGGTCGAGATAGACGGCTCGACCGAGCGGCGTCAGCACGCGGCGACGTACGAGCCGCGCGATGTCGTGAGGCGCGGCGCCCACGGCGATCAGCTGACGCCGCGCGATCACCCCGCCCTGCCAGCGCAGCAGGCGCGCCAGCTCGTCCTCGTCCACCGCCCGACGCTCACACGCGACCACCCGGCGATCAACAGCGTCGGCCTGCCCCTGTGGAAAAACCGCGAGAGCCCGGTCCAGGGGAAATCTGGACCGGGCTCTCGTCTTCCCCAACGCCTGCCGGGGTCGAGGCGGCAGGCGAAGTCTGTATTCAGTTGTGAACCGCGCCGTCCGGGGCGCGGAGTCCTAGTTGTTCGGGACCCGGAGGTCCTGGCCGGCGTACACCATGCCGTCGGTGACGTCGTTGAGGTCGGTGATGCGCTGGACCATCTCGCCCGTCGTGACGCCGACCGACCCCGCGGCCGTGCCGGCGATGTCCCACAGGGTGTCGCCGGGGTGGACGGTCACGACGTGCACGTCAGCGTCGCCCGCGTGGGCGCCACCGGCGGAGGCCGAGGCGACCGCCAGGCCGATCGCGAAGATCGCGATCAGCGCGAGGGCGAGGACGACCAGCCGGCCGCGGCGCGTGAGGCGCAGCTGCGGGCGGTAGTCGTAGGTGGGGCTGAAGCTGATGGTGCTCATCGTGACCTCCGGGGAAGTGGGTCTGGTCCGTGTTCGATCAGAGTCAAGCGGAAGGCACCGACACAACCCTCGGTGAAGGTCCTGTCCGTATCTCGATCAGACGTTCGATCGAACACATGGACGATGTTAGAACACCCATTCGAACAATCCCGTGCATTTCATCGCAAACTTGTTCGACGGCGTGTCGTACGCCGCCGCGACACGCCCACCTCGAACACCTGTTTGATCACGGGAGTGATCGGGGTTACGGTCGGAGGCATGACGAAGAAGGCGATCCGCCCGGTCAGCGAGCTCCCCGACGGTCCCCCGGACGGCTCCGGCCTGACCCCGCGCCAGCAGCGCATCCTGACCACGATCAAGAAGGCCATCGACTCCCGCGGCTATCCGCCCTCCATGCGCGAGATCGGCGAGGCCGTCGGCCTGACCAGCACCTCCAGCGTCGCCCACCAGCTGCGTGCCCTCGAGGCCAAGGGCTTCGTACGCCGCGACCCGCACCTGCCCCGCGCGATCGAGGTGTTCCTGCCCGAGAGCCTCCAGAAGCGCAAGCCCCTCACCGGCGCGGGCCCGACCGACGACGCCGAGTCGAGCTTCGACGAGACCGGCATCAACGACGCCGCGCCGACGCCGAGCAACGTCCCGCTCGTCGGCCGCATCGCCGCCGGTGGCCCGATCCTGGCCGAGGAACGCGTCGAGGACGTCTTCCCGCTGCCCAAGCAGCTCGTCGGCGACGGCCAGCTGTTCCTGCTCGAGGTCAGCGGCGAGTCGATGATCGAGGCCGCGATCTGCAACGGCGACTACGTCGTGATCCGCCAGCAGAACACCGCCGAGAACGGCGAGATCGTCGCCGCGATGATCGACGGCGAGGCCACGGTCAAGACCCTGAGCCGCAAGGACGGCAAGGTCTGGCTGCTGCCGCACAACCCTGCCTTCGAACCGATCGACGGCACCCACGCCACGATCCTGGGCAAGGTCACCGCGGTGCTGCGGAAGGTCTAGTCCACTAGGCCGCGGAGCGCGGGAAATCCGCGCTCCGCACCTAGTCTGGCGCGCATGCTCAGCACCCGCGCCAGGTCGTACGCCGGCGTCCTCGTCCTCGTCCTCGGCACCGCGTTCGCGAGCCCGCTCAGTGCGACCGCCACGCCTGCCCCGCCAGCCGCGCCCGGCCACGGGCGCGCTCTGCCTTCCCACGCACAGGCCACCGCCGCTCTCGAGCGGGCCGAGACGCTGTTCCACGGCACCCGTCGCGAGGCCCGCGCCATCCAACGGACGACGGACGCCTCGATCGTGCTGTCGGACCTGCGCGTCGCCTACCGGTCGCTGAGCAAGGACCAGCAGGTCCAGGCCGACCGCCTCTTCGCCCGCCCGAGCGCGACCAGCGACGGCTCCGGCGACCCGGTGTACCGCACGAACGCGCACTACGTCTGCTCCACCCCTGACCGCATCTGCGTCCACTACGTCACCGCGGCGGAGGACCCGACCAACGGCGTCAGCGCACAGGACGGCCCCGACGCCAACACCACGCCCGACTACGTCGACATGGTCCTGGCCATCGTGGTGCACGTCCGCTCCGTCTACGCCGCGGCCGGCTACCGCATGCCGCTCGATGACTCCGGCAGCACCAACCATGGCCCCAACGGGTGGACCGACATCTACCTGGCCAACCTCGGCCCGAGCACCTACGGCTACTGCACCAGCGACGACCCGGACATGACCGACTACGCGGTGTCGGCGTACTGCGTGCTCGACAACAACTTCTCCCAGGCCGAGTTCCCGACGAACACGCCCATGGAGAACGTCCAGGTCACCGCCGCGCACGAGTTCTTCCACGCCGTCCAGTTCTCCTACGACATCGGTGAGGACGACTGGATCAAGGAGGCGACGGCCACCTGGGCCGAGGACCAGCTCTACACCGACGTCAACGACAACCTGCAGTACCTGCGCTACAGCCCGATCTCCAACCCGGGCCTGCCCATGGACGTCAACAACAGCCACTGGTACGGCACCTGGATCTTCTTCCGCTACCTCACCGAGCGCGTCGCTCCGCAGATGGATGCCAACAACGCACTGCCCGTGGTGATGTTGAACCTGTGGCAGCACATGGACGCGAACAAGGCGGCCAACCCGGCCGCGCAGGACATGTACTCCACCCAGGCGATCTCGGCCGTGCTCGCGTCGCGCGGCACCAGCCTCTCCAAGGTGTTCAGCGGCTTCGCCCTCGCGGCCCGCCACCCCACGAAGTTCTTCCGTGAGGCTGCGGCCAACCACTACCCGAGCGCACCGGTCGCCGTGAGCACCCGCGTGGGGCCCGGCAAGAAGGTGGTCAAGGTCCACGGCACCCTGAAGCACCTCAGCTACGTCGCCATCCGGCTGAGCACCATCCGCGGCATGGCCAGCAGCTGGCGCCCGCGGCTGCACTTCGACCTGCCCAACCGGGCGCGGGGCGCGGCGGCGACGCTGTGGACCAACTACCGCTCCGGGTCGCACGCCATGCGGTTGATCAAGCTGGACGCCAGCGGCAACGCGACCGTCAGCATCAAGTTCGGCTACCAGCTCGTGAAGAACGTCGAGGTCGAGCTCCTCAACACCTCGACGCGCTTCTCCTGCTGGGACCAGCCGAACCCGAACCAGCTGCAGTACAGCTGCTGGTCGAGCCACAGCTACGACGACAACACCGCCGACAGCCTGGTCGCGACGGCGTACAAGAGCTGAGACGGGAGCGGTCGTTCGCCGGTCCGGCGGACGACCGCTTAGGCTCGAGTGCATGTCTCGGACCCGGACCCTGACCCTTGCACTGCTGATCGCGCTGGGCCTCACGCTCACCACGCCATCGGCGTACGCCGGAACGACACCGCCCTCCCCGGGGGCGAACGGCCTCAGCCGGGCGCTGCTGCACGCCCAGGCGGCGCTGCAGTCGGTGCAGCAGATCCTGGCCGGCAACGGCAGCAACGGTCACCCGGACCTGACCATGGCGCTGCGCAACCTGGCCGTCACCAAGAACAGCCTGCCGCCGGCCCAGCGCGCGGTCGCGGAGCGCTACTTCGCCCGGCCCTCGCAGCCCTCGACCTGCTCCAAGGCCGACGGCGTGTGCTGGAAGAGCGGTGCCAAGCAGCACAAGCTCTGCACGAGCCGGATCTGCATCCACTACGTCAAGAAGTCCCAGGACGCACGCAACGGCGTACCTCGCGAGGACGACGGCCGCGGTGGGACCTGGAGCGGTCGGGCGCACAACGGCATCCCGGACGTCGTCGAGTTCGACCTCAAGCAGCTCTCCCGGATCGACCGCGTCTACCAGCGGGCGGGCTACCGCTCGCCGCGCGGTGACGGCGGGCGCGGCGGTGACTCGCGCCGCGACATCTACCTCGCCGACGTCGGCGACAACGGCGTCTACGGCTTCTGCACCACCGACGACCCCAAGCTGAACGACGACAACGACGGTTCCAAGCACTACGCGGTCTACGCCTACTGCGTGCTGGACAACAACTACTCCAAGACGAAGTTCCCCGCGCACACCCCCGAGCAGAACCTCGAGGTGACCGCGGCCCATGAGTACTTCCACGCGGTGCAGTTCGCCTACGACATCGACGAGGACCAGTGGTTCATGGAGGCCACGGCTACGTGGGCCGAGGACCAGCTCTACACCACCATCAACGACAACCGTCAGTACCTCAGGCTCGGCCCGATGGGCCGCCCCGGCCAGGCGCTCGACCTGTTCAACAGCGACGGGCACCAGTACGGCACGTGGATCTTCTTCCGCTTCCTCACCGAGAGATACGGCGCCAAGCAGGGCATCATGCCCAAGCTGGTCAAGCGGATGTGGCAGCTCGCGGTCGGCCGCCGCTACTCCATCGTGGCGATCCGCACCGCACTCAACGAGGTCGGTACGACGTTCGGCAACCAGCTGCGCAACTTCGCCGTCGCCAACCTGCACCCGGGCCAGCACTACCGAGAGGGCGGCGCCTACAAGCCCGCACCGCTGACCGGTACGACGAGCCTGCCGCAGCTGCTCGGCAACAAGGCGACCTGGAAGCCGAGCCTGGCGCACCAGTCGTCGGCGACGTACCAGGTCACGCCGGCGGCGAGCGCCTCCCAGCTCAGCGTCACGTTCCACGCCAACCCGGGTCACTGGGTGCTCGACACGATCGTCGTGCACACCACCGACGGCCACACCAAGCGGGTGAACCCGGCACTCGGCGCGACCACCACGCTCCCGTTCACCAAGGCCTCGGTCGCCTGGGTCCAGCTCACGATCGTGAACGCGGGCGTCGGCTACAACTGCTGGCAGTACCTCGGCTTCGACCACACCTGCATGGGCACCTCCACCGACGACAACCCCGGTGCGTCGGTGCAGGTCATCGCGAGCTGAGCCGCTTCAACGCCTGGCGGGCCACCTGCGGGTCTGTCGTCGACCACATCGGCGGCAGGCTCGCCTTCAAAAAGCTGCCGTAGCGGGCGGTCGACAGCCGTGGGTCGAGCACCGCGACGACACCACGGTCGGTGTGGGTGCGGATCAACCGCCCGGCGCCCTGCGCGAGCAGCAGCGCCGAGTGGGTCGCGGAGACCTGCATGAAGCCGTTGCCGCCGGCCTTGTCGGCCGCCTGGGCGCGGGCGCTCATGAGCGGGTCGTCGGGCCTCGGGAACGGGATCCGGTCGATGATCACCAGCTGGCAGGTGTCACCGGGTACGTCGAGCCCCTGCCACAGGCCGAGGGTGCCGAACAGGCAGGTGTGCGGATCGTCGACGAACTGCCGCGCCAGCTCGGGCAGCTGGGCGTCGCCCTGCGCCAGCGTGGTCAGGTGCGGCAGCTTGATCCGGACGTGCTCGGCCGCGGCCTCGGCGGCACGCCGCGAGGAGAACAGGCCGAGCGTGCGCCCGTCGGCCGCGTCGATGAGGTCGACGATCTCGTCGAGCTGCGCGGGGCCGAGACCGTCGCGTCCGGGGGGCGGCAGGTGGCGGGCGACGTACAGGATCCCCTGCTTGCCGTAGTCGAACGGGCTGCCGACGTCGACACCGACCCACGGCTCGCGATCCTTCTCGGTCTTCTCGGTGGGGGTGCCGGGCGCGATGCGCTCGGTCGGCTTGAGACCGACGGAGGTCGCGATGGCGTTGAAGTCGCCGCCGAGGGTGAGGGTGGCGGAGGTGAGGACGGCCGTCTTCTCGGCGAGCAGCTTGTCGCGCAGCTGGCCCCACACCTGGAGCGGCGCGATCGCGAGTCGTGGGGGCAGCCGGTCGGTGCCCTCGCTCAGCCACAGCACGTCGTGCTCGGAGTTGGCAGCCATCCGCTCGGCGACCGCGAAGACGTCCTGCACACCGGCCTTGGCCTGCGCGAAGGCCGCGTCGGGCTCGGAGCCGGACTCCTGCTTGGGGAAGGCCGAGATGCACGCCCGCGCTGAGTCGCGGACCAGCGCCAGCGCGTCGGCCAGGTCGGCCGGGAGCGTCTCGATCCGGCCGGCGTCGGTGTCGTTGACGGCCGCCCGCAGCGTGTCGGCGGCGTCGGCGAGGTCGTGCGCCTGGTCGCCCTGGACATGTCGTACGGCGCGCCGCGCCGACCGCTCGACCTCAGCGACCCACAGCTCGGCGGTGGCCGCCTGGGTCACCCGTGCGACGAGCTCGTGGGCCTCGTCGACCACCACGGCGTCATACTCCGGCAGCATCGGGATGCCCTCGATCGCATCGATGGCGAGCAGGGAGTGGTTGGTCACGACGAGGTGCGACTTCTGCGCCTTCTCCTTGGCGCGCTCGGCGAAGCACTCCTGGCCGAACGCGCAGCGCGCGGCCCCGAGGCACTCGCGGGCGCTGACGCTGACCTGCTTCCACTCGCGATCGGTGTGGCGCGGGGCGTTGTCGCGCTCCCCCGTGCCGCCGTCGGACGACTCGGACTCGGCCCACTCGCGCAGCTCGAGCACCTTCTTGCCGAGCGCGCCGAGGGCGTCCTCGGCCTGGATCAGCTCACCCTGGTCGTCCGGTGCGCCCTCGCGGATGCGGTGCAGGCAGGCGTAGTTGGAGCGGCCCTTGAGGACGGCGTACGACGCGTCGACGCCGGGCAGCTTGCCGACGGCCTCGACCAGGCGCGGGAGGTCGCGCTCGACGAGCTGGTGCTGCAGGGCGAGGGTCGCCGTCGCGATGACGACGCGGTCGTCGTGGAGCAGGCTTGGCACGAGGTAGCCGAGCGACTTGCCGGTGCCGGTGCCGGCCTGGACGAGCAGGTGCTGGTGACCGCTCAGCGCCTGGCCGACGGCCTCTGCCATCTGTGCCTGGCCCTCACGGGGCTGACCTCCGAGCGCCTCGACCGCCGCCGCGAGGGTGGCGCGGACAGGAGGCTGCTCGGCTGATGACACCCGAGAACCTTAGAGGAGCCGACCGACGAGTCGGGCGGCTCCTCCACAGGGTTCATGCCAGGGCGAGCGCGACGGCGTCGCCGAACATCCGGTGGCCGTCCGGCGTGAGGTGCAGGCGGTCCGGCAGGTAGGGCAGGTGCAGCCCGATCGTGGAGACGTAGGGGACGCCCGCGGCGGCGCACAGCCGCTCGAGGAGTACGTCGACCCGCGCGGCCGATGCCGCCCGCGACGGAGCCGGTGGCGGCCCGACGACGACCAGCTCGTGGCCCTTCGTGGCGGCGAGCAGCCGACCGAAGCCGGCCTCGACCGCGGTGTCGGACACGTCGTGGTCGTTCAGGCCGCCCTGGACCACCACGAGCGCGTGCCCGCCCTCGCGCCGCAGGTCCCGGCCGGCGCGGGTCGCGAAGTCGACGCCACGACACACACCTGCCTGGGTGCTGAAGCCCGACCCCGGGAAGCCGTCCACCGCGACCCGGCCCTCCAGGCGGGTCGGCCAGCTCTGGGCCGGAGAGGCCAGCCAGCCCGCGGCGTACGAGTCACCGATGACGAGGACCTTGCGGCCGCTCCCGGTCACCAGCGCCGCCCGCGAGTGCTCAGCGGCGCGGTAGGTGCCGCACGCGTTGCCGTGGCGGGCGTGCGCCCAGATGGGCGCGGCGATGCCGAGCATCGCCAGGACGACGACGGCACCGATGAGGATCCTGCTCCGAGACACGGATAGATGATCGGCTCATCCACCCGGTCTCGGAGCAGAATCGGAAAACTCAGCAGGCCGAGGTGGAGAGGTTGAGCGCCTTCACGACACCGCCGGCGCGGTAGTGGAAGAGGCCACCGAGGTGGTCGCAGCTCGTGTTGCTGATCAACTTCAGCGCACTGCCGGCGGCGCTCCAGGCGGAGCCACGCGCCTTGCCGTCGAAGTCAGTGGTCTTGGTGATGTACTTGACGGTCGTCGACGGCGGCACCGTGTAGTGGATCGCGATGCGGGTGTCCTCCGGCGCGATGGTCCGACCCGAGGCCGGGGTCAGCGAGCCGCGGGAGCGGAAGTAGATGCCGTTCCACCGGGCCTGCGCCCACACCGAGACGCACGCCTTGCCCTGCGTGAACGTCGTGCACTTGATGCCGCGCTTGGCCCACTCGCTCCAACCGGCGGCCACCGTCAGCTGGGTCGTGTCGCTCTTGACCAGCGCGGACACCACCATGGTGCGGCCGTCCTGGACGGTCCAGGTCTTGGTGTACGCCGACGTCACCTTCGCGGGGCAGCCGTTGCCGCTGTAGGTGTCGTCGCAGACCAGGCCGCCCGCGTTGTACTGGCTGGAGGCGACGGACGTGATCTTCAGCCAGTGGCCCGAGGCGGGCACCAGCTGCACGGTCTCGCGGAAGCCGTAGCTGCTCGTGTAGGTCGCGACGCACACCTGGCCGCTGGTGTTGCTCGCACAGCGCTTGTCGACCTGGGTCCAGGTGACCGCCTGGGCGGAGCCGGCGACGGCGGCCAGGCCGAGGACGAGGGTGACGAGCGCGAGGAGCGCGGTCAGGACACGGCGAAGTGACATTTCGTGGGACCTTCTCGAGAACAGGGCCCGCGGCGCGGACCGATGGTGCTGACACCCAACAGATGCGGTGTGCCCGCGGTTGGTTGCAGCAAACCACGTATTTCTCAGATGGCGTACGCCGAGAGGTCCCCCGCGAGTGCCTCGGAGGCGAGCCCGACGACGTGGGTGCCGTCCCCGGTGTGCTCGAGCGAGCTGATCTCGCCGTCGCGGTGGATGCGGTCGATCAGGTCGCCGCGGGAGTACGGGATGAGCACGTCGAAGGCGACGCCCGGGCGGGGCAGGTCGGCCTCGACCGCTCGGATCGCGGCCTCGATGCCCTCGCCGGTGCGTGCGGAGACGGCCACCGAGTGCTTCTCGTTGCGCAGCAGGCGCCCCACGACGAGCGGGTCCGCGGCGTCGATCTTGTTGATCACCACGAGCTCTCGGACCTCGGAGGCGCCGATGTCGGCGAGCACCTCACGCACGGCGGAGAGCTGGCCTTCGGGATCGGGGTGGGAGCCGTCGACGACGTGCACGATCAGGTCGGCGGCAGCGACCTCCTCGAGCGTGCTCCGGAACGCCTCGACCAGCTGGTGCGGCAGGTGGCGGACGAAGCCGACGGTGTCCGACATCGTGTAGACCCGGCCGTCCTGCGTGGACGTGCGACGGGTCGTCGGGTCGAGCGTGGCGAACAGCGAGTCCTCGACGAGCACGCCGGCACCGGTGAGCCGGTTGAGCAGCGAGGACTTGCCGGCGTTGGTGTAGCCCGCGATCGCGACGGAGGGGATCTCGTTGCGACGGCGCTCCTGGCGCTTGACGTCGCGGGTCCCCTTCATCTCCTTGAGCTCGCGGCGCAGCTTGGCAATCCGGTCGTTGATCCGACGACGGTCGGTCTCGATCTTGGTCTCACCGGGGCCACGGCCACCGATGCCGCCGCCGTCGGCGCCGACCCGGCCACCGGCCTGGCGGGACAGGTTGCCACCCCAGCCGCGAAGGCGCTGCTTCATGTACTGCAGCTGGGCGAGCTCGACCTGCGCCTGGCCCTCCTTGGACTTGGCGTGCTGGGCGAAGATGTCGAGGATCAGCGCGGTCCGGTCGACGACCTTGACCTTGACCCGGTCCTCGAGGTTCCTCAGCTGGGAGGGCGCGAGCTCGCCGTCGCAGATGACCGTGTCGGCGCCACTGGCCTTGACGATCTCGGCCAGTCCCTCGACCTTGCCGCGCCCGATGTACGTCGCGGGGTCCGGCGACTGCCGCCGCTGGTAGATCGCGTCGAGGACCTCGGAGCCCGCGGTCTCGGCGAGCAGTGCCAGCTCGGCCATCGCGTTGTCGACGTCCTGCTGGGTGCCCTCGGTCCAGACACCGACGAGGATGACGCGCTCGAGCCGCAGCTGGCGGTACTCGACCTCGGTGATGTCCTCGAGCTCGGTGCGCAGACCGGCGGTACGGCGCAGCTCGTGGCGCTCGACCAGGTCGAGTGCACCGGTCGTCGGGTCGGCGTACCCGCTCTCCCAGGGGTCGTCGAGGTCCTCGGGGTCCAGCGGCTCCCACGCCTCGGTGGCGGAGAGCTCGGCGTCGAGGGTGAAGTTCGGGTCGGTGTCGGGGGCAGGTTCAGTCATGGGCTTCCCCAAGGCTAACCACCCGCACGCAGGAAGGCTTCCCGGTTTTGCCCACCGAACCCCTCGACCGATCAAGTCGAGAGGCGTAACTTCCGGATATCGGACCGTTCCCCAGCGTCCGTCTCTCGGAAGGACCCCTTTCTCATGGCAAGTGCTCGTACCCGAGCTGTCGCAGCGGTCGCCTCAGGAGCCGCTGCTCTCGCCCTCGGTGTCGCCGGTCTCCCCGGCAGCGCCGAAGCCGCCTCCCGGCACACCCTCGCCGGCAGCGTCCCAGCGTGGGCCACCCCCGCCCATCGCGTCTCGTCCACACCCGGATCCGAGCAGGTGACGTTCCGCGTCTACCTGCCGTGGCGCGACCCGGCGGCCGCACAGGCGCTGGCCGTCTCGGTCTCCACGCCCGGATCGGCCGACTACGGCAAGTTCCTCACACCCGCGCAGTTCCGCTCCCGGTTCTCGCCGTCGAGCGCCTCGGTCTCCCAGGTCCAGACCTGGCTCAAGAGCCAGGGCTTCGCCGTGGGCAGCGTCCCGACGAACAACAAGTACGTCGAGGCCACCGGCACCGCCGCTCAGGCGGCCGCCGCCTTCTCGACCTCGTTCGCCGACTACAAGGTCGAGGGCCGCACCATCCGGAGCAACACGAGCGCGCTGAGCGTCCCGGCTGCCGCGGGTGACGTCCAGGCCGTCGTCGGTCTGGACGAGTCGCAGACGCTGGTCCACCGCGACCAGGTCACCCCGCCGGCTCCGGCGTTCGTCAACGCACAGCCGTGCTCGGCGTACTGGGGCGAGAAGACCGTCCAGAACACCCCGACCCCCGACGGCACCGCCCTTCCGGCCTCGCCGTCGGCCTTCGCGCCCTGCGGGTACGCCGGCGCTCAGCTCCAGGGCGCCTACGGCATGAGCGGCGCGATCGCCTCGGGCAACGACGGTCACGGCGTCACGATCGGCGTGATCGACGCCTACGCCTCGCCGACCATCGCCAGCGACGTCGAGACCTACTCGGCCGCGCACGGGCTGCCCTCGCTCAAGGGCCACTTCCGCCAGGTGATCACGCCCGGCTCGAAGAACATGCCGATCAACAACAAGCAGGACCCCGCCGGCTGGGCCGGTGAGGAGACCCTCGACATCGAGGCCGTCCACACGATGGCCCCGGGTGCGGACATCGTCTACATCGGCGCCAACAACAACTACCGCGACATGGACGCGCTGATGAACAAGGTCGTGGACAACCACTACGCCGACATCATCAGCAACTCCTACGGCTACGGCGGCGAGTCCCTGCCGACCGGCTACATCAAGCCGCAGCTCGACACCCAGGTCCAGGCCGCCGCCGAGGGCATCTCGCTGCTCTTCTCCAGCGGCGACAACGGTGACGAGACCGCTGGCGTCGCGGGTGCCGCGCCGTCGCCGGACTGGCCGGCCTCCAGCCCGTTCGTCACCGCCGTCGGTGGTACGTCGATGGGCGTCTCGGCCGACAACAGCCGGATCTTCGAGACCGGCTGGGAGACCGCCAAGAGCACCCTGGCCGCCGATGGCACCTGGAACCCGGCCAAGTACCAGTACGGCTCGGGTGGCGGCACGTCCCGCCTGTTCGCGCAGCCGTCCTACCAGGCCGGCGTCGTGCCGTCCGAGATCTCGCAGACCTACGGCGGCGCCCCGATGCGCTCGGTCCCGGACGTCTCCGCACTCGGCGACCCGACCACCGGCATGCGGGTCGGCCAGACCCAGCTGTTCCCCGACGGCACGTCGAGGTACAGCGAGTACCGCATCGGCGGCACCTCGCTCGCCTCGCCGCTGTACGCCGGCATGCTGGCCCTCGCGGTGCAGAAGGCCGGGCACCCGCTCGGCCTGGCCAACCCGACGCTGTACGCCGCCGCCGGTGCGGCGTACGACGTCGACGGGTCCTCGGACGCGACGTACCCCGGCGCGGTCCGCACCGACTACGTCAACGGCATCGACGCGGGCAACGGCTACGTCTACTCCGCCCGTTGGTTCGACCGCGGTGACCTGATCACCATCCACACCCGCCCGGGCTACGACGACGTCACCGGCGTCGGCTCCCCCGACGGTCAGGGCTGGTTGGACGCGGTCGCCGGGCAGTAGGTCTCGGCAAGCTCGACCTCCGGAAAGCGAAGGGCCCCGCCGTCGGCGGGGCCCTTCGTCGTGGTTTCGACACGCCGCTCGCTGGCGCTCGCGGCTGCTCAACCACCGAGGAGAACTACTTCGGGGGCATCCGGATGCCGCCGTCGACGCGGATGACCTCGCCGTTCATGTACGAGTTGGTGATGCACTCGAGCACCATCGAGGCGAGCTCGGCGCCGGTGCCGAGGCGCTTGGGGAACAGCACGTTCTGGCCCAGGTTGGCCTTGAACGCCTCCGGGTCGGGGAAGGCGTCGTAGATCGGGGTGTCGATCAGGCCGGGCGCGATGCAGTTGACGCGTACGCCGGCGGCGGACAGGTCGCGGGCGATCGGCAGGGTCATGCCGACGACGCCGCCCTTGGAGGCCGAGTACGACGCCTGACCGATCTGGCCGTCGAACGCGGCCACGGAGGCGAGGTTGACGATGGCGCCACGGCAGCCGTCCTCGTCGGCCTCGTTGCGGCTCATCACGGTCGCGGCCTGGCGGGTCATGTCGAAGGAGCCGATCAGGTTGATCTCGACGACCTTCTTGAAGGCGTCCAGCGAGTGCGCCGACTCGATCTGGCCGTCCTTGCCGATGGTGCGCTGAGCCCAGCCGATGCCGGCGGAGTTCACGCACGCCTTGAGCGGCGCGATCTGCGCGGCCTGCTCGACGGCAGCGGTGATCTGCTCGGTGTTGGTCACGTCGACCTGGGCGAAGACGCCCTTGATCTCGGCCGCGAGGGCCTCGCCCTTCTCGGCGTTCAGGTCGGCGATGACGACGGTGGCACCGTGGGCGGCGAGGGCGCGGGCGCACGCGGCGCCGATGCCCGAAGCGCCGCCGGTGACGATGGCGGAGGATCCGGTGAGTTCCATGGTTCGGACTCTAGGGCAATCGACGCGACCGTGACACTGGTGGTGTCACGATCCGGGTCGGTCAGAGGTCGGTGGTGCCCTCGGCCACGACGACGGCAGGGCCGGTCATCAGGATGCGGTCGTCGGCGGTCCAGGTGATGCTCAGCGTTCCACCGGGCAGGTCGACGCGGTAGGCACGATCGCGCACCCCTCCGGTCGGGTCGTCGGCCAGCGCGGCCGCGACCATCACCGCGCAGGCACCGGTCCCGCACGACTGGGTCTCCCCCGAGCCGCGCTCGTGCACCCGCATCGCGACGTGGTCCGGGCCCCGGCGTACGACGAACTCGATGTTCACGCCGTGCGGGAACGCGATCGGGTCGTACGTCGGCTGGTCGGTCAGCGAGCCGACGACCTCGAGGTCCTCACCCTCGTCGAGGAAGGCCACGGCGTGCGGGTTGCCCATGTCGACGTGCAGCGCCGACCAGGTCTCGTGCTGGCCCTCGACGCTCACCCCGACCCGGGTCTCGTCGAGGATCTCGGGGGTCCCCATGTCGACGGTGATGTCGCCGCCGTCGGCGTACGTCAGGGTCTTGATGCCGTCACGGGTCGCGATCGGGACCGGGCTGCTCGGGTCGGCCAGGCCGGCGTCGGCGAGGTGGCGCCCGAAGACGCGGACGCCGTTGCCGCACATCTCGGCGATCGAGCCGTCGGCGTTGCGGTAGTCCATGAACCACTCGGCGTCCTGGCCGGCGCCGGCTTCACCGATCGCGGCGGTCCTGATGACGCGGAGCACCCCGTCCCCGCCGATGCCGCCGCGGCGGTCGCACAGCGCGGCGACGCGCTCGTCCGACAGCTCACCGTGGAGGGTGCCGTCGTGGTCGGGCAGCAGCACGAAGTCGTTGTGCGTGCCGTGACCCTTGAGGAAGGGGTAGCTCACGAGTTCCAGCGTAGGGCGTGGGCCTGCACGGCGGCGAACGCGTTGTCGAGGCGCCGCGGATCGTCCCACTGCACCCAGGCGATGCGTACGTCGTCCTTCCACCAGGCCATCTGGCGCCGCGCGAACTTGCGGGTCGCGGTGATGGTGCGGTCGACCGCCTCGTCCAGGGTGAGCTCGCCCTGGAGGTGGAGGAGGACCTGGCGGTAGCCGATGGCCATGCTCGCGGTCCTGCCCTCGGCCAGGCCCTCGTCGAGGAGCCGTTCGACCTCGGCGACCAGGCCCTCGTCGAACATCCGGTGCACCCGCTGCGCGATGCGCTCGGCGAGGAGCTCCCGCTCGATGTGCACGCCGATCTGGAGCGTGTTCGGGTCGGCGTGCTCCTGCACCGGCAGGCGCGCGCTGAACGGCATGCCGGTGAGCTCGATGACCTCGAGCGCACGGACGATGCGGCGGCCGTTGAACGGCTCGATCCGCTCGGCGCTGACCGGGTCGAGCGCCGTGAGACGGGCGTGGAGCGGTGCCGGGCCGTCGGCCTCGAGCTCGTCCTCGAGCCGGGCACGAACCGTCGCATCGGTGCCGGGGAAGTCGAACCGGTCCACGATCGCCCGGGTGTAGAGGGCCGAGCCGCCGACGAGGATCGGCGTCCGGTCACGACCGCGTACCTCGGAGATCAGGTCGCGCGCCCAGCCCTGGAAGGCGGCCACGTTCGCCGGCTCGCGCACGGTGAGCGTGTCGATCAGGTGGTGCGGCACGTCGCGCCGCTCGGCGGGGGTCGGCTTCGCCGTACCGATGTCCATGCCGCGGTAGAGCGCCATCGCGTCGGTGTTGATGATCTCTCCGTCGAGGCGTTCGGCGAGGTCGACGGACAGGGCGGTCTTGCCGCTCGCCGTCGGTCCCACGATGGCGACGATGGGACGCTGGTCGGGCACCCGCCCATTTTGTAGGCTGCGGATGATCCGGCCCAACCGGGGCCGACAAGGCATGGGGGTATCTCGTGGGTTTTCTCGACGACGCCAAGGACAAGCTGACCGACGCCGCTGCTGACGGCAAGCTGGACGGTGCCATCGACAAGGCGGCCGACCTCGCCGACGACAAGACCGGCGGCAAGTTCTCCGACCAGATCGAGGGTGGGGCCGACAAGGCCAAGGACGCCCTCGGCAACCTCTGAGCAGCCGGTAGCGAGCGAGCCCCGGAGATGGCGATCACCGATCCCGTCTCCGGGGTGACTCGTTTTTCGATCGTGCCGGCGGCGTACGTCCTGCTGACGCGGTCGGGTCCTGCCGGCCCCGAGGTGCTGCTGCAGCTGCGCCAGAACACCGGCTACAGGGACGACCACTGGGCGTCTGCCGCGGCGGGCCACATCGAGCGCGGCGAGACGGCGGTGGCAGCGGCGGCGCGGGAGGCCACCGAGGAGCTCGGTGTCACCGACGTGGCGCTCGAGTTCGTGACCGCGATGCAGCGGACCGCCGCCGGTCACGACATCGACGAGCGCGTCGACTTCTTCTTCACCGCCGCCTCCTGGACGGGTGAGCCGCACATCGTCGAGCCCACCAAGTGCGCGGACCTGCGCTGGTGGCCGCTGGCGGGCCTGCCGGATCCGCTGGTGCCCCACGAGCTGTGGGTGCTGGAGCGTTGGGGCGCGGTTCCCGCGCTCAGCTCCTTCGGCTTCTAGCGGACCTATTGGGGCTCACGGGACCAGCGTGAGCAGTCTGCTGGATCACGCTGCTCGCCAGCCCCAACCGCCCCAACAGGTCCGCACTTCCGGCAGCCCGAGCTCGGATCGGCGCATCGCGACGGCACGGGAAATCGTGCTGCGGACCCAGTCCGGGTCGTGAACGACCTGCGCCCAGGTGAAGCGAAGAACGAGCCAGCCATGGACGGTGAAGGTGTCGTAGCGGCGTGAATCACGATTGATCCCTCCGACCGTCGCGTGGAACTCGGCGGAGTCCGCCTCGATCACGATGCGGAGGGTCTCGTCGACGAGGTCCGGCCGCCCGAGGAACAGCGCGTCCGCGTAGAGCGGGACCTGTGGGACCGCCTTCAGACCAGGCACCGACAACGTGATCGCCCTCGTCGCCGACTCGAACGCATTCGCCGCCCGGCCGTCGGCGACACGAGCGATCAGCT
The DNA here is from genome assembly GCF_054782655.1 of Nocardioides montaniterrae. Classification (NCBI taxonomy): domain Bacteria; kingdom Bacillati; phylum Actinomycetota; class Actinomycetes; order Propionibacteriales; family Nocardioidaceae; genus Nocardioides; species Nocardioides montaniterrae. The sequence goes on from NZ_BAAGSB010000001.1 coordinate 268,897, forward strand.
TGACCCGGCGGGCATTCGGACCCCTGGCTGACGCCGCGAGCTCGGCCAGGTCGACAGGATGGAATCCGGCGCGGAGCGCCGAGTCGGCGACACAGAGGCCTTCTCGTGGCGGGTAGTAGCGCAGACAGTCGACGAGGGTCCGACCACGCGTGGTGACACCGTCGACGACCTGGTCGGGCGACAGGTTCAGCTTGCGCAGCTCGACGTCCGAGAGCGGCAGCCGCGCGGTCCGCTTGTTCTTGGGGATCGTGATCTGGGGCCTCGGAGGCAACACGAGGAGCTGCCAACCATGGATGAGCGCCGCGCTCCCCCGGCAGACGACACCGCCACACTGAGCCGCCGCCTGCACGGCGTCCTCGAGTGCCTGGCGGTGCCGACGGTCGAAGTCCACGCGAATGAGTGTGCCGTCCGATCGGACCACCATGCGGCGCTCCTCCACAGGCGTGCGGACCTATTGATGCAGAGCGGACGCATGAGCTGATCGGGGCGTCATTGTGACCACACGGATCAGAGGCGCCCCAATAGGTCCGCGGTCACGAGCAGGCGGGAGCGTCCGGCAGCGGAGCCGGTACGCCGACCATCGGCATGCCCAGGCCGACACCGCCACCGGATCCGGTGGTTGAGCCTGTCGAAACCCCCTGGCGGGCCTCCCAGGCATCGCCCGAGCGGGTGCGGCGTACGGACAGGACGGCGCCGTCGGCCTCGAGGTAGTGCGGAGCGCCGCGGGTGATCGTCACGGTGACCATGTCGCCGGGGCGCACGTCGACGCCGTCGACGTTGAAGTGGACCAGCCGGTTGTCCGGCGCCCGGCCGGACATGCGGCCGGTGTCGGTGTCGCGGCGGCCCTCGCCCTGGGAGACCAGCACCTCGAGCGTGCGGCCCTCCTGGGCCTGGTTCTCCTCGAGGCTGATCCGGTTCTGCACCTCGACCAGCCGGCGGTAGCGGTCGGCGACGACCTCTGGCGAGATCTGGTCGGGCAGCGTCGCGGCCGGGGTGCCGGGTCGCTTGGAGTACTGGAAGGTGAACGCACCCGAGAAGCGCGCCTCACGCACGACCTTCAGCGTCTCGAGGAAGTCCTCCTCGGTCTCGCCGGGGAAGCCGACGATGATGTCGGTGGTGATCGCGGCATCCGGGATGGCGGCCTTGACCTTCGCCACGATGCCGAGGAACTTCTCCTGGCGGTAGGACCGCCGCATCTCCTTGAGGAGCCTGGAGGAGCCCGACTGCAGCGGCATGTGCAGCGACGGCATCACGGTCGGGACCTCGGCCATCGCCTCGATCACGTCGTCGGTGAACTCCGCGGGGTGCGGCGAGGTGAAGCGGATCCGCTCCAGGCCCTCGATCTCCCCACACGCGCGCAGCAGCTTGGAGAACGCCTGACGGTCGCCGAACTCCACGCCGTACGCGTTGACGTTCTGGCCGAGCAGCGTCACCTCGGTGACGCCCTCGGCGACCAGCGCACGCACCTCGGCCAGGATGTCGCCCGGGCGACGGTCCTTCTCCTTGCCGCGCAGCGACGGGACGATGCAGAAGGTGCAGGTGTTGTTGCACCCCACCGAGATCGACACCCACGCGGCGTACGCCGAGTCGCGCTTGGTCGGCAGCGTCGACGGGAAGATCTCGAGCGACTCGAGGATCTCGACCTGCGCCTCCTCCTGGACCCGCGCGCGCTCGAGCAGCGCCGGCAGCGAGCCGATGTTGTGGGTGCCGAAGACGACGTCCACCCACGGCGCCCGCTGGGTCACCGTGTCGCGGTCCTTCTGCGCCATGCAGCCACCGACGGCGATCTGCATGCCCGGCTTGCCGGCCTTCACCGGCGCCAGGTGGCCGAGGTTGCCGTACAGCTTGTTGTCGGCGTTCTCGCGCACCGCGCAGGTGTTGAACACGACGACGTCCGCCTGCTCCCCCTCGGGGACCGCGGTGTAGCCGGCGTCCTCGAGCAGCCCGCCGATCCGCTCGGAGTCGTGCACATTCATCTGGCAGCCATAGGTGCGGACCTGGTAGGTCCGGGTGGTCTCGGTCGGCGCGGCAGTCATAGCCAGAAAAGAGTACGGCGACACGGTGCTCGCCACCTAAGCGAGCCGTGGGCCACAATCCAGCCATGCGCATGACTCTCGGGACCCTTGCTGCCGCATTGCTCGCCCTCTCCTGTGCCGCCTGCGGCAGCGGCGGCGGCTCGGCCCTCTCGAAGAGCCCGAGCAGCCCGAGCGGGCCCGGCGGCGAGAGCACGAGCACGACGGGCGACGACACCGGGCTGACGGCCAAGCTCGTCGCCGGCGTACCGCCGAAGGACCTGACCTGGTCGGTCCCCCGGGAGGTTCCCGCCGACTGGCACCAGCTGCGGACGGAGACGGGCACCCTCCAGTGGCAGATCGGCACCTCGCGCTGCACCGTGACCCTCAACCAGCCCTCGGGGCTGGGGACGAGGAAGGCGCCCGACTCCGACCAGATCGCCTCGGACTACGCCGCGGACGCCGGCCGCAGCCTGAAGATGAAGCTGACCATCAGCACCCCGACCCAGCGGATGTTCGCCAACCACGTCAACAAGGGTGCCGCGGAGGCACAGTCACAGCTCAGCGTCGTGGAGCTCCACTCCGCCAGCGGCGTCGAGGGCGAGGCCCTCGGCTATCGCGCCGGTGACTACGCGCTGCGCGCACTCGGCGTGTGTGGCACCGACTGGGCCGAGCACCGCTCGGCGATCGAGCAGTTCTTCAGCGCACTCGGTGCGAACACGACGTACTGACGAGGGGTTCAGGCCTTCGTCGGCTTGTTGCTCACCCACAGCTTGATGACGCCCTCGAAGCAGACCTTGTCCTCGACGGTCAGCGCCTTGACACGTACGTCGAGGTCGCCCTCGACCTGCCACTGCTCGGCATCGGTCTCGGCGACCACCGTGACGTACGGGCCGTCGGCCTTGGCCGTGTAGCGGATGTCCATGCCCTTGGGGATCCAGCGCTTGTCGGCCGGGACGGTCGTCTCGGCGAGCGCGCCCATCGCCATCTCGGCGCCGTTGCACAGCGCGATCGCGTGGATGGTGCCGATGTGGTTCTTCACCGAGCGACGAGCCGGGATCCGGACCTCGGCGTGGTTGGGGCGGCACTCACGCACGGTGGCGTGGATGGAGGCGAAGTACGGCGCCTTCTGGCTGAACATGAAGGAGAAGACCTTCTTGCCGAGCGTGTCGCCGACGACCGGTACGCCGGTGGTGGTCTTCCAAAGCTGGTGCAGAGCGCTCATGCCACGAACGTTACTGGTCGGTAACTAGTCCGGTCCATGGCACCGGGGTGTGATCCGTCGGACGCCCTCAGCTGGAGTGCAGCGCGTTGCTGTCGGCGCCGGAGGTCACCTTGGCCCAGTAGGGCAGCGAGCTCGGCGCCGGGCTGGGGTCGACGTCGTCGGCCTGGACGGTGAGCACCGGCGGGGCCGTGCCGGCATAGCTGAACGTGCAGGTCACGATCGTGGCGCTGCCGTTGAGGTGGCTGGGGGCCGCACCCGTCGGGTCGACGCAGCTCCACCCCGCGCCTGAGATCGAGGTGACGTCGAGGCGGCGGTTGAGGGAGAACTGCAGCTTGATGTCGCGGGGGTCGCCGCCGGACGTGGTGACCGTCAGGTTCGCGGTCCACTTGCCCGAGCTGCCCTGCTGCGACGAGGTCACCGATGTCAGCACCGTGCACGGCCCGCACGCGGGAGTCGGCGTGGGCGTCGGGGTCGGCGTCGGCGTCGGCGTCGGAGTGGGCGTCGGGGTGGGAGTGGGCGTCGGCGTCGGCGCGGCCGAGGTCGGCACGACGACGGCAGGTGCCGGCGCAGGGGCCGGCGCAGGCGCCGGCGGCGCAGGCGGCGTCACGCGCGGCGCGACCTTGGCGGGCGCTGCCGCGTCGGTCTTCGCCTTGCTCACCGTGCGGGCGGGCGTGGCGTCGGGAGCCGCGGAGTGCCCCTGGTGCTGGTTGGTCAGCGCGAACGCACCGGCGACGACGGCGACGATCGCCGCAGCAGCGGCCACGCCGCCGACGACCGGACCACCGAAGCCGCTCGAGCCGGAGGCGGCACCACCCGAGCTGCCACCGGCCGCGCCCGCGGTTCCACCGACCACCGCTGCGCCACCAGCGGCCGCGCCGAGCCAGGCGGCGACCTTGCCACTGGAGACCACACCGAGGAGGACGATCGGCAGGACGTACGCCGCGAGCTTGCTGTTGAGCTGGCCCACCACCAGGAACGCGGCGGCGCAGTCGTCGCAGGTGTCCAGGTGCCGGTCGAGCTTGGCCTGGGCGCGGTCGCTGAGGTCGCCGCGAGCCGACTGGCTCATGCGCGCGTGCACCCAGCGGCACTCCTCGGCGGTCGGCTCAGGGCCGGTGTGGAGATCGAGGTAGGCCCGCTTGAGGCCCTCGCGGGCGCGGTGCGCCAGGGAGGAGACGGTGCGCGGGGCGATGTCGAGCAGCTCAGCGACCTCGGCCGGCTTGCGACCCTCGACCTCGACGTGCCACAGGACCTGCCGCCACCGCTCGGGCAGCGTGGCGAGCGCGTCGACCGCGACGCTCTCGTCGAGGCCCTCGACCATCTCGTCGACCGCCGGTTCGGTCTCGTCGAGGAGCCAGGGCTGGTCGGAGACCGGGGCCTCCTGGGTGCCGCGCAGCGAGTCGCGGTAGCCGTTGCGGATCGTGACGTGGAGGTAGGACCGGAAGTTCTCGGTCGGACCGCCACCGTTGCGCAGGGACGCGAGCACCCGCGCGAAGGACTCCGAGACCAGCTCGTCGGCGTTGTCGTTGCCGACGAGGATGCGCGCGAGCTTGGCCGCGTCGTCGACGTGGTCGCTGTAGAGCTGCTGGTAGGCGTCGTTGTCGCCGGCGCGCACACGCAGGAGCAGCTGCTCCTCAGGCGTGGTGGTCGCGTCGTACGACATCGGAAATGCCCCCAGTTCGTGGTCGTGTCCTACCGAGTCTGCCATTTCCCAACTTTTTTCGAGATTTCCCGAAAACCGCGTGATGTTCCGCGACAACGCACGTCTTGGTAGGTGACTGGCCCGCCAGGGCCAACGGCGAAAGGAGCTCGAAGTGACGCACCGCGGCACCTCGAACCTCCGCGTCATCGACCTGCGACCGCGCGCGATGGCCCGGAGGGCCACCGCACTGCGCGAGCAGGTGGTCACCCGGCGGCGGAGGGTGGCGCCGGGCCATCAGAGATCCCTCGAGGTCATCCTCGAGGCGCTCGACCGCACCGTAATCGTGCCGAGTGAGGACCTGGACGCCTGGGAGCGGCTCCTGGACTTCATCGAGGCCAACGACGGCATGCACTCCGTTCCGGCGTGCGCGGCGACGGCCAACCTCTTCGGGTTGGCGATCTTCGACGACGTCCTCGACCACGCGGCCCTGGCTGACCTGTCCGACCTCCTGGGGGGCAAGCGGCTGGCCAAGCTGCAGCACCGGCACGGCGCTCCGTTGGAGAGCCACGCCGGTCTGCCGCTGGCCACCCGTGCCATCCGCCGGATGGTCGCCTCGGACCTTCGGGACCGGCTCGCCGCCGACCCGATGACCGAGCAGGGCGCCGAACGGATCACCTGGGCCTCGCTGCGTGCAGCGCAGGCACTGATGGTCCAGGGCGTCGACCGCACCTGGGCGGTGCCCGTGCTCGACTCGGCCGAGGAGCTGGCCGACGTCGCGTCCCGGGGGACCATCGTCGAGTGGCGCCACCAGCTCGCGCTGGTGATGGGCGACCCGTGGTCGCCGTACTCCACACGACTCGTGGAGATCGCAGAGCTTGCGGGCAAGTCGTACGCCGCCGCCGTCATCGCGGCGTTCGTCGACCTGTGCCGCGAGGAGGCTGCCGAGGCCGGGCATGACCCGTTGCCTCGGGAGATCGGGGGCCTGGTGGCCGTCGGCTAACAGACTCGGGGCACCTGCGGGTGCCGTTCCGACGTGCCTGGGGGGGACGACGGGACGGCAGAAGGATGAGCTACATCTCGGGTTCGCTCATCCGCCGCAGGTCCCCGGTCTGGTTACCGGTGACTGTCAGGATCTCGACGCGGTTCCCCGCACCGTCGAAGGTGTGGAACCGCTCGAGCCCGTCGGCGTTGTGCCGCTGGCTCCAGTCGATCGCGAAGCCCTGCTCCTCGAGGCGGGCCGCGACCTCCTCCAGCTCGGCCACGTCGTCGAGCTGCAGCGCCGGGTGCGCCTTGGCCGCCGGGGCCATCGGATCCTCCACCCCGACGTGGAGCTCGGCCGTGACGTCGCCCGCGGCGTCGTACGACCGGAACCAGGCGCCGCCGCGCCGGGCGAGCTCCTCGGGCTTGGGCACCTCGGTCATGCCGAGGCCGGCGCCGTAGAAGGCACGCGCCGCGTCCTCTCCTCCGGGCGGGCAGGAGACCTGGACGTGGTGCAGTCGCATGGAGGCACCGTACGTCGACCGCATGTCTCGACGTCAAGATTCTTTGTCGCTCGCGTAAAGTGACGAGCATGCGGGACGAGGTCGACGAGCTGATCGAGGCGTGGGCGCGTGAGCGCTCGGACCTCGACCTCTCCCCCGTCGCGGTGTTCAGCCGGATCTCCCGGCTCGCGCACCACCTCGACCGCGAGCGGCGTACGGCGTTCACCGCCCATGAGATCGAGGGCTGGGAGTTCGACGTGCTCGCCGCGCTCCGCCGCGCGGGCGCACCCTACGAGCTGTCGCCCGGGCGGCTGCTGCGCGAGACGCTGGTGACCTCGGGGACCATGACCAACCGCGTCGACCGGCTCACCCAGCGCGGCCTGGTCGAGCGCCACCCCGACCCGGCCGACCGTCGCGGCGTGCTGGTGCGACTCACGCCCGAGGGCAAGCAGGCCGTCGACGGCGCCTTCGCCGCGCTGCTCGAGGCCGAGGCGGCCCTGCTCGCCGACCTGTCCCCTGCCGAGCGCGAGGCGCTCGCCGACCTGCTGCGCGGCCTGCTCACGCGCTACGCCGCGCAGTCCTAGCCGAGGACCTCTGCGGCCTCGAGCCACTCGAGCTCGAGCTCTTCGCGCTGCTCCGCGAGCTCACCGGCACGCTTGGCCAGCTCGGCCAGCCTCTGGTGGTCCTGCGCATGGGTGGCCATCGCGGCCTCGAGCGTCGCCTGCTCCTCGGTGATCCGGGCGAGCTGCTTCTCGATCCGGGCCACCGCCTTGCGGGCGTTGCGCTCCTCGGCGCCACCGGCCTTGGCCTTGGTCGCCACGGCGGGCGCGGCCGCGGCGGGCTCGGGCCGGGCCGACGAGGTGTTGCTGGCGGAGGTCGCGGCGTACGGCGCCGCGTTGACCCCGGCGGCCCGCCGCTCGAGGTACTCGTCGACGCCTCGGGGCAGGTGGCGGATCTGGCCGTCACCCATCAGGCCCCACACGGTGTCGGTGACACGCTCGAGGAAGTAGCGGTCGTGGGAGACCACGATGAGCGTGCCGGGCCAGCCGTCGAGGAAGTCCTCGAGGACGTTGAGGGTCTCGATGTCGAGGTCGTTGGTGGGCTCGTCGAGGAGCAGCACGTTGGGCTCGTCGAGCAGCGAGCGGAGCAGCTCGAACCGGCGGCGCTCCCCACCGGACAGGTCCGCGACACGAGCGGTGAGCCGGTCGCCGGTGAAGCCGAAGCGCTCCAGCATCGAGGTCGCCGAGATCTCGCCGTCGGCGGTCTTGGTGACCCGACGGATGCCTTCGACGGTGCCGAGCACCCGGGCGTCCGGCGGGAGGTCCTCACGCGCCGACTGCGCCAGCTGGCGCAGCGCGATGGTGCGGCCGCGGCGTACGCGACCGGCACTCGGGGTGAGCTCGCCGGACATCAGCTTGAGCACCGAGGACTTGCCGGCGCCGTTGACGCCGACGATGCCGACCCGGTCACCCGGGCCGAGCCGCCAGGTGGCGTGCGAGAGCAGCTGCTTGTCACCGCGGGTCAGTTCGACGTCCTCGATGTCGATGACATCCTTGCCCAACCGCTGGGTCGCGAACTTCTGCAGCTCGAAGCGGTCGCGCGGCGGCGGCACGTCCTCGATCAGCTGGTTGGCGGCGTCGATGCGGAACTTGGGCTTGGAGGTGCGGGCCGGGGCGCCGCGACGGAGCCAGGCCAGCTCCTTCTTCATCAGGTTCTGGCGGCGGGCCTCGGAGGCCGAGGCCTGGCGGGACCGCTCGGCCTTGGCCAGGACGTACGCCGCGTAGCCGCCCTCGAAGGAGTCGACCTCGCCGTCGTGGACCTCCCACGTGGTCTCGACGACCTCGTCGAGGAACCACCGGTCGTGGGTCACCACGATCAGGGCGGACGGCCGGTTGCGCATGTGCTTCGCGAGCCAGGCCACGGCCTCGACGTCGAGGTGGTTGGTGGGCTCGTCCAGCACCATCAGGTCCCACTCGTCGAGCAGCAGCGCTGCGAGCGAGCAGCGGCGGCGCTCGCCACCGGACAGACCGTCGACGACGCGATCGAGGTCGAGGCCGGCGAGGAGCACCTCCACGACCTCGCGGGTTCCCTGCTCGGCCGCCCACTCGTGGTCGGCCTTGCCGCGCAGCACGGCCTCGCGGACGGAGTGGTCGTCGTGCAGGCCGTCGCCCTGGTGGAGGTAGCCGATGAGCAGCCCGCGGTTCATCGAGACGCGACCGCTGTCGGGCTCCTCCAGGCCGGTCATCACCTCGAGCAGCGTGGTCTTGCCGCCGCCGTTGCGGCCGACGATGCCGATCCGCTCGCCGGCGGCGACACCGAGGCTCACGTCGGTGAGCAGCGGACGTACGCCGTACGACTTGGAGACCTTCTCGAGGTTCAGGAGATTAGCCATAGATGACCTCGTGCGCCCCTGCCACCGGACCGGTGGCGATCGCGCACTCGAGACCCTTCTCGTTCAGCTCGGCCTGCGCGGCGCGCGCCGAGAACCCGTTGTCGTAGAGACCCAGCATGGTCGGGCCCGACCCCGACAGCAGCACGCCGAGCGCGCCGGTCGCCCGCAACGCCTCCTGCGTGGCCGCGAGGTCGGGGCGCAGCCCGAGGGCGGGTGCCCAGAGGTCGTTGCCCAGCGCCGCCGCGACCTTGGCGACGTCGCCGGCCGCGAGCGCGTCCAGCAGCGCCTGCGAGAGAGCGGGGTCGGTCGCGTCGGGGGCGACCTCGTCGTACCTGCCGTAGACCAGCGGCGTCGACAGGCCCTCGTCGGAGAAGACCGCGACCCACCAGCACTGGGTGGTGTCCTCGACGGGGGCGACGACCTCACCACGGCCGAGGCCGGTGGCGGTGCCGCCGAGGAGCGCGAAGGGCACGTCGCTGCCGAGGGTGGCGGCGATGGCCAGCAGATCCTCGTCGGAGGTCTCCAGGTCCCAGAGCCGATCGAGCGCGACCAGCGTCGCCGCCGCGTCGGCAGAGCCGCCGGCCATGCCCCCGGCGACCGGGATGCCCTTGGCGATCACGATCTCGGCGGCCAGCTGGGTGTCGTGGTGGGCGGTCAGCGCCTTGCCAGCGCGGATCGCGATGTTGGCGTCGCCGTCCGGTACGCCGTCGACGTGCTCGGCCAGCCGGACCGACCAGTCCTCGGCCTCGGTGACGGTCACGTCGTCGTACAGCGCGACCGCTTGGTAGACCGTCGCGAGCGGGTGGAACCCGTCCGGCCGCGGAGCGCCGACCGAGAGCTGGAGGTTGATCTTGGCGGGCGCGCGGACCGTGACGCTCGGCTCCGGCTCCTCCACGTGGGCGGCGGTCATGCGGTCACCTCGGCGATCGCCTCCGTGAGCGCGACGAACTCGTCGATGCCGAGCGACTCGCCCCGGGCGAGCGGGTCGATGCCGGCCCTGGTGAGCGCCGCTTCGGCGGCCTCGGAGGAGCCGGCGAGGTCGCGCAGCGACCCGCGCAGGGCCTTGCGGCGATGGGCGAACGACGCGTCGATCACCGCGAAGACCTGCTCGCGGGAGACGGCGGTCGTCGGCGGCGCGTGGTGGGTCCAGGCGACCAGCCCGCTGTCGACGTTGGGCGCCGGCCAGAAGACGTTGCGGCCGATCGCGCCGGCACGGCGTACGTCGGCGTACCAAGCGGCCTTGGCCGACGGGACGCCGTACGTCTTGGACCCCGGAGGGGCCGCGAGACGGTCGGCGACCTCGGACTGGACCATGACCAGCCCGTGGCGCAGCGACGGCAGCAGCGCCATCAGGTGCAGCAGGACCGGCACCGAGACGTTGTAGGGCAGGTTCGCGACGAGGGCGGTCGGCGGCGGACCCGGCACCTCGGTCACCTTGAGCGCATCGGCGTTGACGACGAGCAGCTGGTCGGCCACGTCGGGGCCGAAGTCGGCGATAGTGCCGGGCAGCGCGTCGGCCAGGGCCGTGTCGAGCTCGATCGCCGTGACGCTCGCGCCCACCTCGAGGAGGGCCAGCGTCAGCGACCCGAGACCGGGACCGACCTCGAGGACGACCTCGCCCTCGGTCACTCCCGACTCCCGCACGATCCGCCGGACCGTGTTGGCATCGATGACGAAGTTCTGGCCCCGCTGCTTGGTGGGCCGGATGTCGAAGCGGGCCGCCAGGTCGCGGACCTCCGCAGGACCCAGCAGACGAACCATGCGGGTCAGCCTAGGGCCGACCCGCATGGTTCTTGGATTCGCTGGAGCGATCAGGCAGCGCCACGGCAGCCCCACGGCGACAGGCCGCGGGCGGCGTACACGCGGTTCGCCACGGTGATCTGCTGCTCCCGGCTCGCCAGGTCGGCACGGGGGGCGAACTGGCCGCCACCGTTGCTCAGCCAGGTGCCGATGTCGAACTGCAGGCCGCCGTAGTAGCCGTTGCCGGTGTTGATGTGCCAGTTGCCGCCCGACTCGCAGGCCGCGATGCGGTCCCACATGCCGGCGTTCGCGACGACGGGCGCCTTGGTGCCGACCTTGACGATCTCGGCGACGGCCTCGCGGGTCACGTTCGCCTTGATCAGGATCCGCTTGAAGACGTGGCCGTTGTGCGAGATGACCTTGTACGTCGCGTCACGGGTACCGGGCTTGCCCTCGCGGACCACGGTCTCGGTGCCCTGGAACGCCGAGCTGTCGTCCTTGCGGATCGCAGCGGCGGCGTACGACTCGTCGTCGACCTTCACGGTCTTGGTGGTCACCTTGGTGAAGGTGATCCTCATGCCGTCGTGGACCTTCTTCTTCAGGCCCGGCTTGACGATGTCGTTCTTGTCGTACTTGACGTGCATCGAGGTGAGGGCGTCGGCGACGGTGATCGCCGGGACGTCGACCTTCTTGCGCTTGGCCGACCCGACCTGGACGCGCAGCGTCTTGGGGGTGAGCACCTTGATGGAGGCGCCGTCACGGTCGAGGGTCATGCCACGGCTCATCGAGAGGCGCGCGTCGCGGTAGACGGTGCCGATCTGCTCGAGAGCGCCCTCGACGGAGGTCGCGGTGACGTAGTGGGTGGACGTCTTGCCGTCCACGGTGAGCTCGATCGGCTTGGAGTAGAGGACGGCGATCTTGGTGCCGTCGTCGATCGACTCGTCAGCAGCAGGCTGCACGAGGTCGCGGGAGCCGAGCTTGATGTTCTCGGCCGCGAGCACGTCGGAGACCTTGTCACCGAAGACGCGGACCGTGCGCTCCTTGCCATCGACGGACAGGGTCACGGAGGTGGTCATCGCGCGGTAACCGAACGTCGTGCCGGCCAGGGCGACCAGCACGACAGCGGCGGTCACGGCCAGGGCCAGGCGGCTCGAGGTGAGGCGCGAGAAGAGGGTGGTGGTCTTGCCAAGGATGCTGCTGTTCGAACTCACGGGGCTCCAGCCGTCGTGCTCCCCGGGCCTCGGGCGACCAGCCACCCGCCCGAGAGGAGTGTTGCCGCTGGACGCATGTTCCGCGCCGCGGGGCTGCTGGCCGGATCTGTTCCCGATCCCGGCCTTCAGTGGTCTACTCCAGCGGCTGACGGCCCGGATTGCAAACTATTGCAAGCATTTTCGGCGTCTGAGTGGTGCTACTCGCGCTCATTCGGCCCCACGGGTCACACGGGTCACACCCAGCGCGCTTGCTGGATGCTTGCAACAGCTACCAGCTACCGCCGAACGCGGCCTCGGTGTTGCCATCGACCGCCGCACACAGCGCGGCGAGGTCCTCGCCGCGCTCCTCGGCCATGCGACGCATGGTGAGCGGGATGAGGTACGACGCGTTGTCGCGACCGCGGTAGGGCGTCGGCGTCAGGAAGGGAGCGTCGGTCTCGACCAGGATCCGGTCCTGCGGCGCGAGCCGGAGGGCCTCACGCTGGGGCTCGGCGTTGCCGAAGGTGATGGTGCCGGAGAAGGACAGGAAGGCGCCGCGCTCCAGGCACGCCGCGGCGAACGCGGCGTCGCCTGAGAAGCAGTGCATCACCCAGCGGTCCGGCGTACCGACCGCGTCGAGCACCTCCAGGACCTCGTCGTGGGTGTCGCGGTCGTGGATGACCAGGGTCTTGTCGAGGCGCTTGGCCAGGTCGATGTGCCACTCGAAGCTCTCGCGCTGGACCTTGCGCCCGTCCTCGCCGGTGCGGAAGGCGTCCAGCCCGGTCTCGCCCACGGCCCGGACCTTGTCGTGGGCCTGGGCGAGGCGCTCGATCTCGGCGTACGCCGCCTCGAGCTCGCCCCGCTCGGCCAGCACCGGCGCCTCGTTGGGGTGCAGCGCGACGCCGGCGATGACCTGCGGGAAGCGCTCGGCGACGTCGACCGCCCAGCGCGCGCCACGCAGCTCGCAGCCGATCTGCACGATGCGGGGTACGCCGACGGCGGCCGCCTCGGCCAGGGCCTGCTCGACCGGGGTCGGTGCGTCACCGCGCGGACCGCCGCGCGAGAGGTCCATGTGGCAGTGGTTGTCGACCACCGGGTGCGGCAGCGGCTCAGGGGCCGGCGGACGCCCTTCGTCCCGCTTGTCCGCCACGGCTCAGCCGCCGACGCGCGACAGGATCGCGTCCGCGAGGACGTCGGGGGCCTCGGTGGGCAGCCAGTGGCTGAGCCCCTCGAGCGCCACGAAGTGGTAGTCGGCGTCGACGTACGCCTCGGTGTGCTCGGCACCCCAGCGCCCCAGCGCGACGTCGGCGCTGCTCCAGACGAAGGTGGTCGGGACCTTGGCGGGGGTGAACGCGTCGCGCGGGTCGTTGAGCGGCAGCGCGCGGTACCAGCTCAGCGCGGTCGGCAGCGCACCGTCCTCGACGATCTCGCGCCGGAACCGGGCGACACCCTCGTCGGTCATGCCGCTGGCGCGCAGCTGGTGGTCCATCACCTTGGGGAAGCGACGGGTGACGTACTCGGGCAGGCCGGGGATGTTGAAGTAGGCCATGTACCAGGACTTCAGGCCCTGGCTCGAGCGCACCATCGCCTTGGCGAAGGCGCCGGGGTGCGGCACCGAGACGGCCGTGTAGGTCACCACGCGCTCGGAGTGCAGCGAGGCCAGCGTCCACCCGACGACGGCACCCCAGTCGTGGCCGACGACGTGCGCCCGCTCGTTCTTGCCGAGCACCTGGTCGAGCATCGCCACGACGTCGAGCGCGAGCTCGGTGACGCGGTAGGGCTTGCGGCCCCGGGGACGCGCTCGCGGGGAGTACCCGCGCTGGTCCATCGCCAGGGTGCGGTAGCCGGCGGCGTTGAGGAGGGGTACGACGGCGCCCCAGCACGTCGAGCGCTCCGGGAAGCCGTGCAACAGCACGATGGGCTCGCCGTCGCGCGGACCGGAGTCGAAGACGTCGAAGACGAGTCCGTCGCGCTCGACCTGGATCGTGAGCTGCTCAGTCAACGTGCACCACCTGGTAGACCTCTCGCTTCGGCAGCCCGGCCCGGACCGCCACCTCGGCGATCGCGTCTTTGCGCCGCAGGCCCTCGGCCTCGAGCGCGGCGACCGCCACCTTGAGGCTATCGGGGTCGGTGGCGACGCTGTTCGCGGCGGTGTCCGCGCCCTGCACCACGACGGTGACCTCGCCCTTGACGCCGTCGGCGGCCCACTGCGCGAGACCGGCGAGCGTTCCCCGGCGTACCTCCTCGTAGGTCTTGGTCAGCTCGCGGCAGACCGCCGCCCGCCGGTCTGCGCCGAACGCCTCGGCGAGCGCGGTGAGCGCGGCGGCGGTGCGATGGGGCGCCTCGAAGAAGACCATCGTGCGCTGCTCGCCCGCGAGGTCGGCCAGGCGGCGCGACCGCTCCCCCGCCTTGCGCGGCAGGAAGCCCTCGAAGCAGAACCGGTCCACGGGCAGGCCGCTGACGGCGAGTGCGGTGAGGACCGCCGACGGCCCGGGGACCGCGGTGATCGGGAGGTCCTTCTCGACGGCCGCGGCGACCAGCCGGTAGCCCGGGTCGGAGACGCTCGGCATGCCGGCGTCGGTCACCAGCACCACCCGCTCGCCCGCCTCGAGGGCCTCGACGAGCTGCGGCGTACGCGCCGTCTCGTTGCCCTCGAAGTAGCTGACGATGCGCGCGGTGAGCTCGATGCCGAGGTCGTTGGCGAGGCGCCGCAGGCGCCGGGTGTCCTCGGCCGCGATCACGTCGGCCCCGGCGAGCTCCTCGGCGAGACGCGGGGATGCGTCACTCGGACGGCCGATGGGCGTTCCGGCAAGAACCAGCATGTGCCGGATTGTCGCAGGAGCGCCCCCGTAGTGTTGCGTCCCGTGATGGACGGGTTGTCGGTACCGCCGGCGAAGAGGCGGGCGATCAACCCGCTCTCGTCGCTGCGGCGCAGCGAGCGGGCCGTCGGGTGGCTGGCGCCGATCGGCCTGGCGCTGCTCGCGTTCGGGCTGCGGCTGTGGCACCTCGGTACGCCGAAGGTGTTCGCGTTCGACGAGACGTACTACGCCAAGGACGCCTGGTCGCTGCTCAAGAACGGCTACATCCAGACCTACAACGCCGACAACGACGGCGTCCCGAGCACCGACATCAACGCCGACATCCTGGCCGGGCACCACGACAAGCTCTTCACCGGCGACCCGTCGCTGGCGGTCCACCCGGACGTCGGCAAGTGGATGATCGCGATCGGCGAGAAGCTCTGGGGCTTCGACCCGTTCGGCTGGCGGATCGCCTCGGCCGTCGTGGGCGCGCTGATGGTGCTGATCATCGCGCGCATGGTCCGCCGGATGACCGACTCGACCGTGCTCGGCTGCATCGCCGGCACCCTGCTGATGGTCGACGGGCTCGAGTTCGTGCTGTCGCGGCTGGCGCTGCTCGACATCTTCGTGGCGTTCTGGCTGCTCTCCGCCATGGCCGCGATGATCGCGGATCGCGACTGGCACCGGGCCCGGGTGGCGCGCCGCCAGCGCGTCTGGTTCCGGCCATGGCTGCTGGTCTCCGGCATCTGCTTCGGCCTGTCCTGCGGCTCCAAGTGGGACGCGGTGTACGCCCTCGCCTCCTTCGGCGTGCTGTGCGTGTGGTGGAGCATCGGCGTACGACGCTCGCTGCGGCTGCCGCACGCATGGCTCAAGGGCGTCTTCGTGGACGGCGTCGGGGCGTTCGTGCACCTCGTGGTCGTGGCCGTGCTGGTCTACATCGCGTCGTGGGGCGGATGGCTCGCGCACGCCGGCGAGTACGAGAAGCACCTGAGCTCCACGCAGTACACGCAGTTCACCGGCGGTGGTCACTGCGACACCAAGAAGCACGAGTTCGTCGACTACGACCTCGACCCGAGCCGGAAGTGGCCCACCGCGCTGGCCGACGGCCAGAAGCGCCCGGGAGGGGTGGAGGGAGCGATCCGCTCCCTGCGCTCGCTCTGGTACTACCACCGCGACGTCTACACGTTCCACAGCAAGTTCCTGAACTGCGCGACGCACTTCTACGAGTCCAAGCCCTCCGGCTGGCTGCTGCTCAACCGCCCGGTCGGCGTGGCCGTCACCAACGACATCAAGCCGGGGACCGACGGCTGCGAGGCCCCGTCGGACAGCTCCTGCATCCGGCAGGTCATCCTGCTCGGCAACCCGGTCATCTGGTGGGGCGGCTGCCTGGCGCTGCTGTTCGCGGTCGCGATGTGGATCGGCGCGCGTGACTGGCGCTTCGGCGTCGCCGTCGTCGGCACGCTGAGCACCTGGCTGCCATGGCTGATGTACGACGACCGGCCGATCTTCATCTTCTACGCGATCAACACGCTGCCGTTCGTCGTCCTGGCGCTGACGCTGACCATCGGACACCTGATCGGCCCCAGCCGAGCACCCTCGGCCCGGCGTACGACCGGGGTGGTGGTGGGCGGCGCCTACGTGATCCTGGCGGTCGTCTGCTTCGCGGTCTTCTGGCCGGTCTACACCAACCAGCTGCTCACCCACTCCGCCTGGTTGCACCGCATCTGGTTCGCGCGCTGGGTCTGAGTCCCGGGGCCGACTAGTCCCAACGGGTGGTGCCGCGAAGTCGTGCGGTCAGACCTGCGGCGTACCCCTGTGATCGGGCCCCGCCTGCCCCGAGAATCGGCGTGTGACCACCACCCCGATCCGCGTCTTCCTGGTGGACGCCCACGAGGTCGTCCGCCGCGGAGTGGCGAGCCTGCTCGAGCCGATGCACGACGTCGAGGTGGTCGGCGAGGCAGCGACCTGCGCCGCTGCCCTGCCCGCGATCCTCCGACTACGGCCCGACGTCGTGGTCAGCGAGGCGCACCTGGGCGACGGCAGCGGCATCGAGATGTGCCGCGCCGCGATGGTCCGGTTCCCCGACATCCACACCATGATCCTGACGACCGACGACGACCGCGAGGCGATCGCGACGGCGATCCTGCAGGGCATCGCCGGCTACCTGCTCAAGGGCATCCACGGCGCGGCGCTGGTCAGCGCGGTCCGCCTGGTCGCCGAGGGCAGCGCGACGGTCGACCCGAGCGTGGCGGCCAAGGTGCTCGAGCACCTGGAGTCGCACCACCGCTCGCTCAGCACGGTGCCGCAGCTCACCCCGCAGCAGGGGCGCATCTTCCGCCTCATCGGCGAGGGCCTGACCAACCGCGAGATCGCCGCCGAGCTCCAGCTCGCCGAGAAGACGGTGAAGAACCACATCACGGCCATCCTGGCCAAGCTCGGTCTCCAGCACCGCACCCAGGCGGCGGTGCTCGGCGTACGTCTTGAGGGTCTGGCGACCGCCGGCTGATCAGTCGTGCCGGTCGGCGCTGCGCTCGGCGGCCTCCTGGATGCGATCCGGGACGTCGTGCTCGACGTCCTCGGAGCGGCGCTTGTCCAAGATGAACGACCCACCGAGCAGCACGCCGATGAATCCGAACGCGAAGATCGCGAACACGACCGTGGCCCAGATGCTCGAGTTGCTCATGCCGGGTCGGTACCCGGGCGACCGCGAGTCATGCAGCCGCCCGGGCTCGGTGGCGCTCAGCAGCAGCCCGGCTCGCAGCAGTCGTCCATGGGGCACCCCCTTAGATATCGATGGTTGTCGATGTTCACCTTGCGCTTGATATCGACCTCTGTCAATATCGACGCGTGTCGAAGTCATTGCCGCTCACGCCCGTGCAGGAGGTCGCCTGCTGCTCGCCGCTCACGGCGACCCCGCTGACCCAGGAGCAGGCCGAGCGCTTCGCACCGCTGCTCAAGGCGATCGCCGACCCGGTGCGGCTGCGGCTGCTCTCGCTGGTCGCGGCGCACGAGGGCGGCGAGGCGTGCGTGTGCGACCTCAACGAGGCCTTCGACCTCTCCCAGCCCACCATCAGCCACCACCTCAAGGTGCTGCACGAGGCGGGCCTGCTGGACCGGAGCAAGCGCGGCACCTGGGTCTACTACGGCGTACGCCGCGACGCCCTCGCCGACGTCGCCGCACTCCTCGGCGCATGACCTACCTCGTACGCCGTGCCGTGGCCGAGCTCCTCGGGACCGGCTTCCTGGTCGCCGCGGTGATCGGCTCGGGCGTGATGGCCACGCGCCTCTCCCCCGGCGACGTGGGGCTGCAGCTGCTGGAGAACTCGCTGGCCACCGCAGGCGCGCTGCTCGCGCTGATCATCGCCTTCGGGTCCGTCTCGGCGGCGTTCAACCCGGTCGTGACGATGGTCGAGGTCGCCATCGGCCGCGTCTGGCTGCTCGAGGGCGTCGCGCTGGTCGTCGCCCAGGTCGTCGGCGGAGTGCTCGGCGCGATCAGCGCCAACCTGATGTTCTCGCTGCCGGCCGTGGGCTGGTCGACGACCCACCGCGCCAGCGGCGCCCACCTGTTCGCCGAGGTGATCGCGACCGTCGGCCTGCTGCTGGTCATCCACGGGGCGCTGCGGCGTACGAACCTGGAGTCGATCGCGGCCGCCGTCGCCGGCTACATCGCGGCGGCGTACTGGTTCACGTCCTCGACGTCCTTCGCCAACCCGGCCGTGACCATCGCGCGGATGTTCAGCGACACCTTCGCGGGGATCGCACCCGCCAGCGTGCTGCCGTTCGTCGGCATGCAGCTCATCGGCGGCGTCCTCGGCTTCCTGCTCATCCGCTTCCTGCACCCCGAGGAGAAGAAGGCATGACCCGGCCGATCGTGCTGTTCGTGTGCGTCCACAACGCCGGCCGCTCGCAGATGGCCGCGGGCTTCCTGCAGCACCTGGCCGGCGACCGGATCTCGGTGCTGTCCGCGGGCTCGAAGCCGGGGAACGCGATCAACCCGGTCGCTGTCGCGGCGATGGCCGAGGTCGGCATCGACATCGCCGGCGAGCAGCCGAAGGTGTTGACCGCGTCGGCCGTCGAGGCGTCCGACGTCGTGATCACCATGGGCTGCGGCGACGAGTGCCCGTACTTCCCCGGCAAGCGCTACCTCGACTGGTCGGCCGACGACCCCGCCGGCCAGGGCATCGAGGCGGTCCGCCCGATCCGGGACGAGATCCGGACTCGGGTCGAAGAGCTGATCACCGAGCTGGCCTAAAAAGCGCCACGTCTCACTGAGAGTGACCCAGAGGTCACTCTCAGTGAGACGAGAGCGATCAGCGCAGGTCGAACCGGTCGTTGTCCATGACCTTGACCCACGCGGCGGCGAAGTCCTGGACGAACTTCTCGCCCGCGTCGGCCGACGCGTAGACCTCGGCCAGCGCTCGCAGCTGCGAGTTGGAGCCGAAGATCAGGTCGTTGGCGGTCGCGGTCCACTTCACCGAACCCGTGGCGCCGTCGCGGATCTCGTACACGTTGGCCTCGCCCTCCGACGCCTTCACGACCGTGCCCGGGGCGAGCAGGTTGGAGAAGAAGTCGGTGGACAGGACGCCCACGCGGTCGGTCAGCACGCCGTGCTTGGAGTCACCGACCGTGGCGCCCAGGGCGCGCATGCCGCCGAGCAGGACGGTCATCTCCGGTGCGGTGAGGTCGAGCAGGTAGGCCCGCTCCAGCAGCAGCGTCTCGACCGGCAGCTTCTCGTCCGGGCGGACGTAGTTGCGGAACCCGTCGCCGCGGGGCTCGAGCACCTTGAAGGAGTCGACGTCGGTCTGCTCCTCGCTGGCGTCGGTGCGACCGGCGTGGAACGGCACCTCGATCGGTACGCCGGCATCGGCGGCCGCCTTCTCGACCGCGGCCGTGCCGGCGAGGACGATCAGGTCGGCCAGCGAGATGTTCGTGCCGGACCCGGCGCGGAGCTGGTCGAGCTTCTCGATGACCTCGGCGGTGCCGGCGTTGACCTCCCAGCTGCGCTGGGGCTCGAGACGCAGACGAGCACCGTTGGCGCCACCGCGCTTGTCGGTCGAGCGGAACGTCGCGGCCGATGCCCACGCCGTACGGACGAGGTCCTGGACGGACAGGCCGGAGGCCAGCACCGCCTGCTTCAGCGAGGCCACCTGCTCGGCCGAGACCAGCTCGCCCTCGTGGGCCGGGACCGGGTCCTGCCAGAGCTGCGGCTCGGGCACCCACGGGCCGAGGTAGCGCGAGACCGGACCCATGTCGCGGTGGAGCAGCTTGAACCACGCCTTGGCGAAGGCCTGTGCGAACTCGTCGGGGTTCTCCAGGAAGCGGCGCGAGATCTTCTCGTACTCCGGGTCGAACCGCAGCGCGAGGTCGGAGGTCAGCATCATCGGCTTGCGCTTCGGCGAGTCGGCGGCGGGGCCGGGGATGATCTCCTCAGCGTCCTTGGCCACCCACTGGTTGGCGCCGGCCGGCGACTTGGAGAGCTCCCACTCGTAGCCGAAGAGGATCTCGAAGAACCGGTTGTCCCACTGGTTCGGGGTGTCGGTCCAGATGACCTCGAGGCCCGAGGTGATGGTGTCGTCACCCTTGCCGGAGCCGTGCGAGGAGAGCCAGCCGAGGCCTTGGGCCTCGAGCGGCGCGGCCTCGGGCTCGGGACCGACCAGCTCGGGGTCGCCCGCACCGTGGGCCTTGCCGAAGGTGTGGCCGCCGGCGATGAGGGCGACGGTCTCCTCGTCGTTCATCGCCATCCGGGCGAACGTCTCGCGGATGTCGCGGGCCGAGGCCAGGGGGTCGGGGTTGCCGTTGGGGCCCTCGGGGTTGACGTAGATCAGGCCCATCTGGACCGCGCTGAGCGGGTTCGCGAGGTCCCGCTCGCCGCTGTAGCGCTCGTCGCCCAGCCAGGTGTCCTCGGTGCCCCAGTTGACCTCCTCGGGCTCCCAGGTGTCGGCGCGACCGAAGGCGAAGCCGAAGGTCTCGAACCCCATGTCCTCCAGCGCGACGTTGCCGGCGAGGACCAGCAGGTCGGCCCAGGAGATCTTCTGGCCGTACTTCTGCTTGACCGGCCAGAGCAGGCGGCGGGCCTTGTCGAGGTTGCCGTTGTCGGGCCAGGAGTTGAGCGGGGCGAAGCGCTGCTGGCCCTCGCCCGCGCCACCGCGCCCGTCGTAGATGCGGTAGGTGCCGGCGGCGTGCCAGGACAGCCGGATCATCAGGCCGCCGTAGTGGCCGTGGTCGGCGGGCCACCAGTCCTGCGAGTCACGCAGGACGGCGGCGACATCGGCCTTGAGCGCGTCGAAGTCGAGGCTCTTTACCTCCTCGGCGTAGTCGAAGTCGGCACCGAGCGGGTTGGCGGCGGTCGAGTGGGCGTGCAGCACCGACAGGTCGAGCTGGTTGGGCCACCAGTCCTTGTTCGTGCGCGGACCGTGGGGCTTGGCCGTCGGGGAGTCGAGCGCGGGGTTCTCGCTCTCGCTTCCCTGCGCGGCGACGCTGTCGTGCGCCACGGGGCACGTGCCTTCAGAGGCCTCGGACATTCGCTGTTCCTTTCGGTGGGGGATCAAGCAGTTGCAGAACACGAGGGGCAGGTGCCCCAGTAGAAGACCTCGGCCTCGTCGATGACGTAGCCGTGGTCGTCGTCGGCGGTCAGGCACGGCGTGTGCCCGACCGCGCAGTCCACGTCGGCGATGTCGCCGCAGCTGCGGCACACGACGTGGTGGTGGTTGTCGCCGACGCGCGCCTCGTAGCGCGCGACCAGGTTGGCGGGCTGGATCCGGCGGAGCAGGCCCGCACCCGTGAGCGCCTTGAGGACGTCGTACACCGCCTGATGGGAGACGTCCGCCAGCTCACCACGCACCGCGCCGATGACCGAGTCGGTGTCGGCGTGCGGGTGACGATGGACGGCCCGCAGGACGGCGACCCTCGGACGCGTGACCCGGAGGTCCGCGCTGCGGAGCATCAGCTCGAGGTCGACGTCGGTGGGCACCTCTCCATCAAAGCACTTTTCTTGAATGAGTCAAGAAACTGCTCGACGCGGCGTGTCAGTCGTCAGCGCCGGCCATGAGGCTCCTGCCAGACGGCCGGATCGGGTCCCTGGGGGACGATCCCGGTCGGGTTGATGTCCTTGTGCACGAGGTAGTAGTGCGCCTTGATCTGGTCGAAGTCGGTGTTGTCGCCGAAGCCGGGCGTCTGGAACAGGTCGCGCGCGTAGCCCCAGAGGTGCGGCATCTCGGTCAGCTTGTTGCGGTTGCACTTGAAGTGGCCGCGGTAGACCGCGTCGAAGCGCGCCAGGGTCGTGAAGAGGCGTACGTCGGCCTCGGTGATGGCCTCGCCCATCAGGTAGCGGCGGCTGCCGAGACGCTCCTCGAGCCAGTCGAGCGCGGCGAAGAGACGGTCGTACGCCGCGTCGTACGCCTCCTGCGAGCCGGCGAAGCCGCAGCGGTAGACGCCGTTGTTGACCTCGGTGAAGACGCGCTGCATGACGTCCTCCATCTCCTCGCGGCACTCGGCCGGCCACAGGTCGGGCGCGTCCTCCCGGTGGTGCTCGCGCCACTCGAAGAAGAGGTCGTGGGTGATCCACGGGAAGTCGTTGGTGACGACCTTGCCGGACTCGACCTCGACGATCGCCGGGACCGTCACGCCGCGCGGGTAGTCGGGGACGCGCGCGTTGTAGGCGTCGCGCAGGAAGTGGATGCCCAGGACGGGGTCGACGCCGCCGGGGTCGAGGTCGAAGGTCCAGCTGCGCTCGTCGTGCGTCGGGCCCGGCGCACCCCAGGAGAGGACGTCCTCGAGCCCGAGCAGCTGGCGGACGATGATCGCGCGGTTGGCCCACGGACAGGCCTTGGCCGCGATCAGCCGGTAGCGGCCGGGCTCGACCGGCCAGAGGGGTACGTCGGCGGGCTGGTCGCGCGGCGGGCGACCCCCGGCCGTGATCCGGTCGGGGAGGTAGGTCATGTCGCGCTCGAAGGCCTTGCCGGCCTCGACGTACCCCTTGTCCTTGCCCTGCTTGCCGTCATCGCCCATGCCCCCAGGCTAGGCACCGACCGACCGGGGGCTGGGGACCGCGGTCAGCGGACCGCGAGGGCGTCCATCAGCAGCGTCGAGAACTCGCGACCGACCTCGTCGGGCTCGAGCCCGCGCTCGGCGCGCCACCACATGGGGAGGTGGTGGACGGCTCCGAAGAAGTAGTCGACGACGAGGTCGGCGCGGACGTCCTTGCGGAAGGCGCCCGACTCCTGTCCGGCGATGACCATGTCGCGGAACATGTCGTGGTAGCGCCGGCGCTGGTCGCGCACCTCCCGCTCCTGCTCCGGGTTGAGCTGGTGCAGCGAGCGGAAGAAGATCGTGGTGCTGGGGAGGTTCTCGATGGTGGTGATGACGACGTCGGCGGCGGCGCCGGCCACCTTGTCGACCACGGGGTCGTCGGACTCGACGAACGCCTCGAGGCGCGAGGTCTGCATCCGCAGCACGCGGCCGTAGATCTCGGCGAGCAGGTCGTCCTTGGAGGCGAAGTAGTGGTACATCGCGCCCTTGGTGACGCCCGCGGTCGCCACGACGTCCTGGACCGAGGTCCGGTCGAAGCCGCGCTCGGCGAAGAGGTCGCGCGCGACCTCGAGGAGCCGCTCCCGGACCGTCAGGCCGTCGACCATCACCGGTGGTCGTCCGATGCGTCGCTCCCCCTGCTGCGTCATCGACCCTCCTGGTGCGTGGTCCGCCAAGCCTACGACAAACCGGGCGGCTGGTATGTCACGCCTGGCGGGTCGGGTCCTCCCCCACCCGGATCAGCAGCTTGCCGAGGTAGTAACCGCGCAGCAGGCCGCGGAAGGCAGCGGGAGCGTTCTCGAGCCCGTCGACGACGTCCTCCTGGTAGCGCACGGAGCCGTCGGCGATCCAGCCCGCCATGTCGCGCAGGAACGCCTCGTGGTGGGTGGGGACGAACTCGTCCTGGATGAAGCCGCGCACGGTCAGGCTCAGCGTCAGGATCCGGCGCAGGAACGCCGGGAGCTGGTCGGGCCCCGTCGGCGCCTCGGTGGCGTTGTACCAGGCGACGACGCCGCAGACCGGCACGCGGGCGAAGCGGTTGAGCCGGCGTACGACGGCCTCGGTGACGTGACCGCCGACGTTCTCGAAGTACACGTCGATGCCGTCCGGCGTCGCCGCCTCGAGGTCCTTCACGAAGGTCGGCGAGCGGTGGTCGACGGCGGCGTCGAAGCCGAGGTCCTCGATCAGCGACCGGCACTTCTCCGGGCCGCCGGCGATGCCGACGGCACGCGCGCCCTTGACCTTCGCGATCTGGCCGACGGCCGAGCCCACGGGCCCGGTCGCGGCGGCGACGACGACGGTCTCGCCGGCCTGCGGGCGACCGATCTCGAGGAGGCCGCCATACGCCGTGAAGCCGGGCATGCCCAGCACGCCGACGGCG
Organism: Nocardioides montaniterrae; assembly: GCF_054782655.1. NCBI lineage: Bacteria > Bacillati > Actinomycetota > Actinomycetes > Propionibacteriales > Nocardioidaceae > Nocardioides > Nocardioides montaniterrae. Next base: position 292,780 of record NZ_BAAGSB010000001.1, read on the forward strand.
GTCGACACCGGCGCCGCGGTGGGGTCGAGCTTGCGGGTGTGGCGGCCGTCGACGATCGCGTGGGTCTGCCAGCCGGTGAACGCGAGCACGATGTCGCCGACCGCGCGCTGGGGCGAGCGCGACTCGACGACCTCGCAGACGGTCGCGCCGATCATCACGTCGCCGAGCGCGACGGGGTCGGCGTACGACTTGGCGGTGCTCATCCGGCCGCGCATGTAGGGGTCGAGCGAGAGGTAGATCGTGCGCAGCAGGACCTCGCCGTCGGCGAGCTCGGGCAGCTCGACGGTGGCGGTCTCGAAGGCGTCGTCGCCGGGCTCGCCCACCGGGTAGGCGGCGAGGCGGATCTGGGTGCTGGTGGTCATCGGGGTCCTTGGCTCGGGTGCGGGATGTCAGGAGAGGGAGGCGTCGAGGACGACCCGGCCGACGGTGACGCCGTCGGCGAGCCGCTGGACGCCGGAGGCGACGTCGGCGAGCGGCAGCCGCTCGCTGACCAGTGGCGCGATGAGGCCCTGGGCGGCGAGCTCGGTCAGGGCAGCATGGCACTCCTGGACGGCCGCGGGGTCGTAGGTGTTGTAGAGGCCCCAGTGGAGGCCGACGATCGAGTAGTTCTTGATCAGCGCGTGGTTGAGCGCGGCCGACTGGATCTCGCCGCCGGCGAAGCCGACGACCAGGATCCGGCCCTCGAACGCGATGCACTTGGTCGAGCGGGCGTAGGTCTCGCCGCCGACCGGGTCGTAGACGACGTCGGCGCCACGGCCACCCGTCTCGGCCTTGACGACCTCGACGAAGTCCTGGGTGTGGCGGTCGATGACGACGTCGGCGCCGAGCTGGCGCGCGACCTCGGCCTTGTCGGGCCCGCCGACGACGCCGATCACGCGGGCGCCGGCGGCCTTGCCGAGCTGGATCGCGGCGCTGCCGACGCCACCCGCGGCGGCGTGCACGAGCAGCGTCTCGCCGGCCTGCAGGTGCGCCCGGCGGTGCAGGCCGAACCACCCGGTCTGGTAGCCGATGTAGAGGCTGGCGGCCTGTGCGTCATCGAGCTGGGGCGGCGCCGGGAACGTGGTGGCGGCGTCCATCAGGGCGAGCTCGGCGAAGCCGCCGTACGGCATCACGCCACTGCCCAGCACCCGGTCGCCCACGGCGAAGCCGGTCACACCGTCGCCGAGTGCGACGACCTCGCCGCACAGCTCGACGCCCGGGGTGAAGGGCAGGTCCGGCCGGACCTGGTAGAGCCCGCGGCACATCAGCGCGTCGGGGAAGTTGGCCGGCGACGCGAGCACGCGCACCACCATCTGGCTCGAGCCCGGCTCGGGGGCATCCACCTCGACGAGCTCCATCACCTTGGCCGGCTCGCCGAGCTCGGCCACGCGCCACGCCTTCACCGGGCCACCTCCTGGGACTCCATCCAGCGCTGCAACTTGTTCATGCCGCGGAGCCAGCGGTCGGTGTTTTCCGCGCGGTCGCGGTAGTACTGCGCCGCCTCGGGGTGCGGCAGGATCAGGAAGCGGTCGTCCTGGAACGCGTGCCAGGTCACCTCGGCCACCTGCTCCGGCGTGAGCGCGCCGTCGGCAGCGATGATGTCGCGTGCCGGGCCGGTCTGCTCGAGCATCGCGGTCTGGACACCCTGCGGGCAGATCGCCTGCACGACCATGCCCCGGTGGCGGTAGGTCGCCGACAGCCACTCGGCGAACGCCACGGCGGCGTGCTTGGTGGCGGAGTACGACGCCGTGCCGAGCGCCGTCAGCAGGCCGGCGGCGGAGGCGGTGACGACGAACCGGCCGCCGTCGCCCTCGATCCACTCGGGCACGAGCAGCCGGGCCGCGCGGACGTGCGCCATCGTGTTGACCTCCCAGCTGGCGGCCCACTCGTCATCGGTCGCCTCGAGGCCGACACCCCGGGCGATCCCGGCGTTGGCGACGTACACGTCGATCCGGCCGAGGTGGGCGCGGGCGGCCTCGATCAGCGCGGTGACGCCGGCCTCGGAGGCGCAGTCGCCGGAGACGGCGTACGCGCCGATCTCCGCGGCGGCAGCCTGCGTCGCGGCGGGGTCCAGGTCGTTGACGACGACCTGCAGACCCTCCGCGACCAGCCGCGCGGCCAGTGCCTTGCCGATGCCGCCGGCGGCGCCGGTCACGACCGCTGTGCGTCCCTGCCATCCGTTGTCCACTGCTTCTCCGTCTCTCTCGCTCATCGTGCTCATCTCGTCAGGAGCCGAGGCGCTGCGCGCGCTCGACCAGCTCCACCTTGCGGATCTTGCCGGTGTCGGTCATCGGGAAGTCGTCCACCAGGACGACCCGCGGCACCTTGTAGCGCGCCATCGCGTCGACCGCCCACGCCTCGAGGCCGGGCGCGTCGATCGCGGCACCCTCGTGCAGCCGGACGAAGGCGACGGGGCACTGGCCGCGCGCCGCGTCATCGGCGGGTACGACGGCGGCGACGTCGACGTCCGGGTGGCCGGCGAGCAGCATCTCGACCTCGGCCGGGAAGACGCTCATGCCGTTGACCTTGATCATGTCCTTGGCGCGGCCCAGGAAGTGCAGGCAGCCGTCGGCGTCGAGACGGCCGTTGTCACCGGTCATCAGCCAGCCGTCGTGCAGCTGGTCGGCCGTGGCGTCGGGCCGCTGCCAGTAGCCCGTCAGCAGCGACGGGCTGCGCACCACGATCTCGCCGACCTCGCCGAGCGACACGGGGTCGAGCGTGCCGGGCTCGACCACCGCGACGTCGGTGCCCGGCACCGGCAGGCCGCAGAAGATCGGCTCCGCTCGGAGATCGGCATCGCCCCCGTCGAAGCCGTACGGCGTCACGTCGAAGGTGTGCGTCTCGGTCATGCCGTACGCCGCCTCCCGCAGCACCGAGTGCGCACCGACCGTCTCGCGCCAGGCCGCCCGGACCTCAGGGGTGAGCACCTGCACGAACGAGATGGCCATCGGCAGCCGCAGCCCGCTGAGGTCGGTGGTCGCGATCTCGTCGCGCGCGAGCAGCTCGAGGTAGTTCTCGACGGTGCCGACCATGACGCCCACGCGATGACGCTCGAGCAGGCGCAACGCCTCGCCGGCGTCCCAGCGCGCCATCAGCACCGAGGTGCCGCCGGCGACGATCGGGTTGAGGATGCCGAGGTCCTCCCCCGCGATCCAGAAGATCGGCAGGTAGCAGAGCGAGGCGTAGTCGTCGGTGCCCGCGAAGCCGGTCGCGCCGATCGTGGACGCCGCGGTGTAGAGCATGTGCCGCTGGGTGTGCTCGCAGCCCTTGGGCAGCCCGGTCGTGCCGCTGGTGTAGTTGAGCGCCGCCAGGGCGTCCAGGTCGCCGGAGCGGTCGGCGCCCGGAGGGTGGGCGATCGCGTCGCGCCAGGCGGTGACCTCGACGCCGGCCACCGGCGTGAGCGCCGGCTCGCCCCCCACGGCGGCCAGCTCGGTGGCGGCGGTCACCAGGCAGCGGTCGACGTCGACCGCGCCGACGACCTGCGCGACCAGCGGCAGCAGCGTGTCGAGGGTGATCACGACGCGCGCCCCGCAGTCGGTCAGCTCGTGGGTGAGCTCGGCCGAGCGGAACATCGGGTTGACCGGCACGTGCACAGCGCCGGCCCGCAGGATCGCGAGGAACGCGACCACGAACTGCGGGGAGTTCGGCAGGAAGACCGCGACGCGGTCGCCCGGCCGCACCTCTCCCTCCTGGAGCCAGCCGGAGAGCGCGGCCACCTGGCCGGCCAGGTCGGCGTACGAGATCTCGGCGCCGGCGAAGGCGATCGCGGTGCGCTCGGGCCGCTCGCGCGCCCAGTGCTCGACGTGGGCCGGCAGCGAGATCTCACCTGCCGGGTAGGCGACGTCGGCGGTGGTGTCGGCCGGCCGCACGCGCTGCTGACGGCGTCGTACGTCGACCAGCTGCTCCTCCAGCGTCACCACACCCGCCACCGCCTCTCGCCTCGTCCGGACCCGGCCAGCATAGACATTCCGACCGCGCGGTTTGTATCCTGCACCACATCGCCCCCCAGAAGGAAGACGTCCCGTGACCGACAGCGCTCCGACCACCGTCCAGCACGCCGCCTGCGGGGAGGTGACCCTCGCCTACGAGACGTTCGGGTCGCCCGACGACCCGACGCTGGTGCTGGTGATGGGGCTGGCCACCCAGATGATCGGGTGGGCCGACGAGTTCTGCCTGCAGCTCGCCGAGCAGGGCTTCCACGTCGTGCGCTTCGACAACCGCGACATCGGCCTCTCCACCCACCTCGACGCCGCGGGCGTGCCCGACCTGTCGCCGCTGTTCGTCGGCAGGCCGATCACCCAGGCGCCCTACCTCCTCGCCGACATGGCCGACGACACCGTGGCCCTGCTCGACGCGCTCGGGGTCGATCGCGCGCACGTCGTCGGCGCCTCGATGGGCGGGATGATCGCGCAGGAGATCGCGCTGCGGCACCCCGACCGGACCGCCTCGCTGACCTCGATCATGTCCACCCCCGCACCGGCGATCGGCGCGCCTCGGCCCGAGGCGATGACCGCCCTGCTCAGCCCGCCGCCCACCACCGAGGACGAGGCGGCAGAGCGGTCGGTCGCGGTCTACTCCGTGATCGGCTCGCCCGGCTACCCGCTGGACACCGCGGGCCTGCGTGCCCGCGGCCGCGAGGCGTTCCGGCGCGCCAACGACCCGGCCGGCGTCGCCCGCCAGCTGGCGGCGATCCACGTCTCGGGCAGCCGCGTCGAGCGGCTCGCCGAGCTGACCGTGCCGACGCTCGTCCTGCACGGCGAGGACGACCCGCTGGTGCAGCTCGAGGGCGGTACGGCGACCGCCGCCGCGGTGCCCGGCTCCCGGCTGGTCACCTACCCCGGCATGGGACACGACCTCCCGCGCGACCTGTGGCCCGCCGTGGTGGGCGAGATCGTCGGGCATGCTCGGTCCCGTGGCTGACCCGACCGACCCGACCGACCCGACCGCATACAGCGCGCCCGCCGAGGGCCTCACCGAGGTCCTCGCCCGCGGCTTCCTCACCACCGACGCCGCGCGGCCGGAGAAGGTCGAGCGCTGGCACGCCCGCGGCCGGCGTACCGCGCGGGAGAACATCGCCGACCTCGTCGATCCGGGCAGCTTCGTCGAGTACGGCCGGTTCGTCACCGCCGCGCAGGAGCAGCGCCGCCCGCTCGCCGAGCTGGTGCTCGAGGCGCCCGCCGACGGCATCGTCGGCGGCACGGCCACCGTCGAGGGTCATCCCTGCGCGGTGATGTCCTACGACTACCTCGTCATGGCCGGCACCCAGGGCTTCCGGGGCCACCACAAGACCGACCGGCTGGCCGAGCTGATCGGCCGGATGCGGCTGCCCGCGGTGTTCTTCACCGAGGGCGGCGGCGGCCGACCCGGCGACACCGACCTGCCGGTGGTCTCGGGCCTCGACGTCGCGTCGTTCGCACTGTGGGCCGGCCTGGAGGCGCCGCGGATCGCGGTCGTCTCCGGCCGGTGCTTCGCGGGCAACGCGGTCATCGCCGGCACCGCCGACCTCCGCATCGCGACCCCCGACGCCAACCTCGGCATGGCCGGCCCGGCGATGATCGCCGGCGGCGGCCTGGGGCAGTTCGCGCCCGAGGACATCGGTCCGGCCGACGAGCAGGCCGCCAACGGCGTGATCGACGTGCTCGTCGAGGACGAGGCCGAGGCGGTCGACGTCGTACGCCGGATCCTCGGCCTGCTCGCCGAGCGGGTCTCGACAGGCTCGACCACCGGGGCAGGCTCGACCTCCGATGACCAAGGAGCGCTGCGCACGGTGCTGCCCGAGAACGACCGCGAGGCGTTCGACGTGCGGCCGGTCGTGGAGGCGCTGTGCGACCACGACACCGTGGTGTGGCTGCGCGCCGGCTGGGCTCCCGAGCTGGTCACCGCCCTCGCCCGGATCGACGGCCTGGCCGTCGGCATCGTGGCCAACCAGTCCACCCACATGGGTGGGGCGCTGACCGCGGACGCGTCCGCCAAGGCGGCCGACTTCCTCGAGCTGTGCCAGCGCTGGGGCCTGCCGGTCGTCAGCCTCGTGGACACCCCCGGCTTCATGGTCGGCCCCGACGCCGAGCGCACCGGCCTGGTGCGCCACGCGTCACGGATGGTCACCGCCGGCGCCCGCCTTACCACTCCCCTGGTCGGCGTGGTGCTGCGCCGCGGCTACGGTCTCGGCGCCCAGGCGATGCTCGGCGGCAGCACGCACCGGCCGCTGCTCACCGTGGCCTGGCCCGATGCCCACCTCGGACCGATGGGCCTGGAGGGCGCCGTACGCCTCGGCATGGCCAAGGAGCTCGCCGCCCTCCCCGAGCACGAGCGCGAGGCGGCCGTCGTCGAGCACACGGCGGCCTTCCGCAAGCACGCCAAGGCGCTCAACGCGGCGCGGGTGTTCGAGATCGACGACGTCATCGACCCGGCCGACACCCGCACGCTCATCGCCGCGACGATCCGGGCCGCCCGCTGATCGACCCCGGCGCGTCAGCCCGCGTCGCGCAGCTCGCGCTTGAGGATCTTGCCGCTGGGGCCCTTGGGCAGCTCGTCGCGGACGACGATCGAGCGCGGGTACTTGTACGCCGCGAGCCGCTCCTTGCAGTGGGCGGTCAGCTCGTCGGCGTCCGCGGTCGAGTCGGCGCGCAGGACGACGTACGCCACGACCTCCTCGCCGAGCCGCTCATCGGGCCGGCCGACGACGGCCGCCTCGACCACATCGGCGTGCTCGTAGAGGATCTCCTCGACCTCGCGCGGGTAGACGTTGTAGCCGCCGCGGATGATGAGGTCCTTGAGCCGGTCGACGATGAAGTAGAAACCGTCCTCGTCGCGGTAGCCGATGTCACCGGTGCGGAACCATCCGTCCTGCATGACCTCGGCCGTGGCGTCGGGTCGCTTGTAGTAGCCCTTCATGATGTTGTGACCGCGGATCGCGATCTCGCCGCGGGCGTCCGGACCGGTGCCGAGCTCCTCGCCCGACTCGCCGAGGACCTTGAACTCCACGCCCCAGATCGGCTTTCCGACCGACATCACCTTGCGCTCCTCGGCGCTGATGTTGAACGTCGCGGTGCTCGCGGACTCCGACAGGCCGTAGCCCTCGAGGACGACGACACCGTCGAACTTCTCCTCGAAGGCGCGGATGACCTCACCCGGCATCGACGCGCCGCCCGAGCAGGCCGCCCGCAGCGAGGACACGTCGCGGCCGGCGAGGTCGGCCTGCACCAGCGCGATGAACATCGTCGGCACACCCGAGAAGAGCGTCACCCCGTGCTGCGCGATCGCGTCCAGGGCGGCGTTGGCGTCGAAGCGCGGCACCAGCACCAGCGTCGCGCCGAAGCGCACCACGATGTTGAGCACGCTGGAGAGCCCGAAGACGTGGAAGAGGGGCAGCACGCCCAGCGACACGTCGTCGGGACGTACGCCGAACAGCTCGCCGGCGACCGTGCAGTTCATGTAGAGCTGGAAGTGCGTCAGCTCGGCGCCCTTGGGCCGCCCGGTCGTGCCGCTGGTGTAGAGCAGCACGGCGGTGTCGTCGGACGACATCGCCCGCTGGATGCCGGCGTCGCTGGTCTTGAGCAGCTCCTCGAAGTCGCGGGCCTCGTCGACGGCCGACGGCCCATCGGCGCCGACCAGGTAGACCGGCACACCACCCGCGTCGCGCGCACCGTCGATGCTGGCCTGGGCGAGCGCCTCGTGGCTGATCAGCATTCGGGCGTCGCTGTCCTGCAGGTGGTAGCTCACCTCCGGCGCGGTCAGCAGCGGGTTGATCGGCACCATCGTCATGCCGGCCTTGAGGATGCCGAAGTACGCGAAGACGAACTGGGGCACGTTCGGCAGCTGCACGGCCACCTTGTCGCCGCGGGTCAGGCCGAGCGCCTCCAGCGAGGTCGCGACCCGGCCGGAGAGGTCGTCGACCTCGGCGTAGGCGAACGAGCGGTCGCCGAAGCGGAGCATGGCCTTGTCGGCGTACGTCGCGGCCGACTGGGTGAGCATGGTGGCGAGGTTGAAGGACATGGAGGGTGCTCCTGGTTCAGACCGCGAGCGCGGTGAGCTCGGCGAGCTCGGTCTTGAGGTGGTCGATGATCACGGGGAGGTCGGGGATCAGCTCGGGGCAGCTGATCAGGCCGAAGTCGATGCTGTCGCGATAGCTCTGCACGGTGATGTTGAGCCCGAGCCCGTCGCTGATCATCGAGACCGGGTAGTTGGCCTCCATCAGCGCGCCGGCGTAGTAGAGCGGCTCACGCGGCCCGGGCACGTTGGAGATCACCACGTTGAACGGCACCGCCACGCGCTCGGCCAGCTTGAGGGAGGCCGCAGTGCGGGCGACGAGCTCGGCGGCCGCCGGGGCCGCGAACTGTGCGTAGTCCTGCAGCAGGCTCGCGGGTACGGCGGCGAAGTCCTCCTTGGCCTGCTTCATCGTCTGCCGGATCGCGCCGAGCCGCTCGAGCGGGTCGGCGAGGTTCGTCGGCAGGTCGGCGACCATCGCGGAGACCTGGTTGCCGGCGTCGGCGCCCGCGTCGGCGGGACGGGTCGACACCGGGACCATCGCCCGGATCGGCCGGTCGGGCAGCTCGTGGTGGTCGATCAGCCAGCTGCGCAGCGCGCCGGTGGACAGCGCCATCACGATGTCGTTGATGGTGCAGCCGTGCGCGTCCTTGACCTTCTTGATGTCGCTGAGGGACACGCTGCCGAACGCCCAGTTGCGCCGCGCGGTCGCGCTGACGTTGAAGGAGAGCCGCGGCGCCACCGGCGACTTGGTCAGGCTGCGGGTGGCGACCCCGGTCAGCGCGGGCATCGACTTGCTCCACTCGGCGACGCTCTTGACCATCACCGACGCCGCGCGGCCCGGGTGACCGAGCACGCCGAGGTAGCCGCGGGTCAGCATCTCCATCTGGCTGGGCCTCGACTCCGACGGCGGCATCGGGCTCGGCGGCGTCGGCACGGTCGCCTGCTGCTCGGGCGAGAGCAGCGTGGTCAGGATCGCCATGCCGGCCTTGCCGTCGATCGCGGCGTGGTGGAGCTTGGTGTAGATCGCGACCTTGCCACCGGCGAGGCCCTCGATGACGTAGAGCTCCCACAGCGGGTGGGCGCGGTCGAGCGGACGGGCGTGGATGCGGCTCACCTGGTCGACGAGCTGCTCGTCGCTACCGGGCGCCGGCAGGCCGATGCCGCGGATGTGGAAGTCCAGGTCGACGTCGTGGTCGTCGTACCAGTAGGGCAGGTCGATGCCGAGGGGGACCTCGGCGAGCCTCCAGCGCAGCGGCGCCAGCACCGGCAGCCGCGCCGCGACATGCTCCTTGATGGTGTCGACGTTGATCGGGTGGTCGGCCGTGCTCGGGTCGAGCACGATCAGGCCACCGACGTGACCGGTCAGGCGACCGTCCTCGAGGTGGAGGAACGACGCGTCGACACCGGTGAGCTGGCGCATGGCAGCACCTCCTGTGCGCAGTGCGCACGATCGAGCCGGAATCGCCGAAATCATGGACATCCCGACCGGGCGGTTTGTATGTTAACAACGTCACATCTTCTGGCCGAGAGAGCAAGCCATGACCAGCAAGGAATTTCCCGAGCCGTACCGCCGCCCCAGCGAGCTGCTCTGGCGCACCGAGGGCATCCGTACCGGCGCCGACTTCGCGGCGTTCTGGCTGAAGTGGCCGCGCCTGCTCCCGACCGAGGCCGGCGACGGCCACGGGGTGCTCGTGCTCCCCGGCTTCCTGGCCGACGACGCGAGCACGATCGCGCTGCGCACCGTCCTGCGCACCCACGGCTTCCGCGCCCGCGGCTGGCGACTCGGCCCGAACATCGGGCCCACCCGGTTCCTGTGGCGGGGCGCCCAGCGCCGGCTCGAGCGGTTGTACGCCGACACCGGCCGGCCCGTCACCGTGATCGGGCATAGCCTCGGCGGCATCTTCGCCCGCGAGCTCGCCCGCCAGCACCCCGACCAGGTGCGCCAGGTGATCACGCTGGGCTCGCCGTACCGGCTCTCCAGCTCGGACTCCCCCGGGCTGACCACGGTCGGGAACCTCTACCACGCGCTGCGCCGCCTGCACACCGACGCGTTCGACGCCGGCGACCGCGAGGAGGACCGCGCCCCGCTGGAGGTCCCGGCGACCTCGCTCTACTCGTGCACCGACGGCGTGGTGCCATGGCGCACCTGCGTCGACATCGACCGACCGCAGGCCGAGAACGTCGAGGTCCGCGCCAGCCACTGCGGTCTCGGCGTCCACCCGGACGCGCTCGCGGTCATCCTCGACCGCGTGCACCAGACCGAGGGCGCGTGGGCGCCGTACGCCGGCACTGCCGGCCGGGTGTGGCCGCTCGCCGCCTGAGCCGCTCCGGTCTCGACGAGCCCACCTCCACGCACGAACGGGGCCGCTCCCCTGAGGGAGCGGCCCCGTTCGGCCGTTGCGGAGGTCAGGCCTTCGTGGCGGCCTTCGGCGCGGGGGCGGCCTTCTCGGCAGCCTTGTCCGCGGAGGCCGAGGCGACCTCGAGGACCCGCAGGGTCAGGTCGCGCTGGGCGGCCAGCAGGCGGTTGGTGAAGTCGAAGTTCGCCTCGACGATCTCGCTGGGCTTGGGGAGGCGCTCGGCGAGGGCCTCGTTGAGCTTGGCGAAGGGCTCGCTGACGGCCGGCAGGTTCGGCAGCGTCGGCAGGGTCGGGGTCGGGATGGCGTCCGCGACGCGCTGGGCGTTCTCGGACAGCTTCACGACGGTCTCCTCGGCGGACTTGAGGGCGGCGACCCACTGGTCCGCGATCTGGGTGGTGATCTCGCGGTACGTGCTCATGGTGGTTCCTCTCGGTCGGTGATGCTCGGTGATGGGTTGCGATGGCGCGGTCAGCAGAGCCTCCGACCGCGGGGGCGATCGAGGCGTGCTGCGGGACGGCAGGATCAGGAGCCGGCCATCGCCTTGTAGGTCGCGATCAGGGCGGACTTCTGCGCCTGGGAGAGCGCCTCGTCCCCGGCGATCGCATCGAGGACCCCGGCGTACTTGCCGGTGGTCCCACCCGCGGCCGGCAGCCAGCCGGCCTTGCGGAAGAGCTGGTCCGGAGCCATGCCCAGTCCCTCGGCGATCGCCTTGAGGACGTCCGGCGAGGGCTGGTACATCCCGCGCTCGACCTGGCTCAGGTAGGAGTCGGAGACGTTGATCGCCCGGGCGAAGGCACGGAGGGAGACCTGCGCGATCTCGCGCTGGGCCCTCAGGTACTTGCCGAGGTCCGCGAGGATCTCGGCGCTGTCCGCCTGGTTCATCTGCTTCCCCGATCTCGCAACTGCTTGATATACCAAGCATGCCTCATCAGTGCGTGGTACGTCAAGCACTTGCGTTGTATTAGTTGTTCGAGGGGTTCCCACCGAGCCGGTGACGCGGCCCGGAGGAACGCCTGGGACGCAGCGGTGGGCCCTCCCGAGGGGAGGGCCCACCGTCCTTCTGCAGGGTGGTGCGAGTGCTCAGGCCTTGACCTTGGCCAGCTCCGCGGCGACGGCCGCGTCGTGCTCGCGCAGTGCCTGCTTGGCCTTGCGCGGGTCCCAGTAGCCGGCCATCAGCCAGATCATCGGCAGGAAGATGACCGCGCCACCGACGCAGAGCCACCAGTAGTTCTGCCACTGCTTCGGCGCCTTGGCCAGCGCCGGAACCACGATCGGGGCGTTCTTCGCGACGTACTCCACGTTGCCGGCGACCTTCTCGTCGGTCATCGCCTTGGAGACCTCCTCGACGGTGCCCGCGACCTTCGGGTCGGCCATCGCGGCCGACACCGCACCGACCGTCTTGCCGACGACGGCGTCCTTGGTGGCCTGCTCGACGGTGCCCACGGTCTTGGCGACGGTGGCGTCGCCCATTGCGGCCTTGACCGCCGCCAGCGTCGCGGCGACCTTCGGGTCCTTCAGCAGCCTGGCGATCGCGGGGTCCGCGGCCGCCTTCTTGTCAGCAATGACCGCAGCGACAGCCTTGTTCTCGGCCGCGTTCAGGTCCGGGATCTTCCCCTGCGCCGCGGCGAGCACGGTCGAGACACCCTTGTTCTGCGCGGCACTGAGGTCGGGGAGCTTGCCCTGGGCGGCCGCGAGCACCAGCGCCACGCTCTTGTTCTGGTCCGCGGTCAGCGTGGGCACCTTGCCCTGTGCGGCTCCGAGCACGAGCGCCACGTTCTTGTTCTGCTCGGCGGCCAGGGTCGGGAGCGCGCCGGTCGATGCGCCGAGGACCAGCTCGACCTGCTGGTTCTGCTCCGGGGTGAGTCGCTTGTCCAGGCCGTTGACCATGACACCGACCGTGTGACCGCGACCGCCGTCGAGGGTGAGCCCGCCGGGGTTGTCGATGATCGGCGTGGCCGTGTTGATGATGGCCGGCATGATCAGGACCGCGATCGCGAACAGGCCACGGATGAGCATGCCCCACACGGCCAGGCCGGTGGCCGTCAGCGCCGGGTTGCGACGCTCCACCGTCTCGGTGTAGCTGGCCATCCAGCTGACGTAGGCCATTCCCGCGAAGAGCATCGTGCCCGCGGCGAGGAAGGCGAGCCGGCCGAAGAGCGGCGTACCGCCGAACGGCAGCGACTTCGTGCCGAAGTGGGTCGCCTCCATCGCGAACAGGATCATGAAGACGGTGGAGAGCACTCCACCGACGAGCATGAACGGCTTGCGCACGCCCAGCTTGTCGGAGATGAAGCCGAACAGGACGAGCGCGGCAGCGTTGGCCACCCAGGCGGCGATGAGCACACGGTTGGCGTCCTGCTCCTTGTAGTTGAAGACGATCTGGAAGTACGTCGGGCCGAAGGCCACCAGCACGATGTAGAAGACCAGGAACAGGCTGATCGCCAGACCGGAGAGCAGGATGTCGGGCTTCAGCATCTGCCTGATCGGGTGCTTCAGGCTGGCCTCGACGTCGATGCCACGCATGCGGGCCTCGACCAGCGCACGGTCACGGGCGTCGACCACGACCTGGTCGCGGATCGACGGCGGCAGCTCCTTGAGACCGAAGAGCGTGATCACACCGACGACGAAGCCGACGATGCCGGACACGACGAACTTGTGCTGCCAGGTCTCCGTGTCGGAGCCAGCGCTGACCACGGCGGTCACCACGACGCTGCCGAGCACCGGACCCATGGTCCAGAAGCCCATCGCCGACGCACGGCCCACCTGCGGGCTGAAGTCGCGCACGACGGCGGGCGTGGCCACCAGGATCACGCCCTCGCACACGTTGAGCAGGATGAACATGATCGTGAACGAGACCTTGCCGTGCGCGTTCGGGATGCCGAAGACGCACAGCGCCGAGACCACGAACATGCCGATCGAGATGACGTTCGCACGTCCGTACTTGTCCACGACGTGCGCGGCCTCGGCCGCGATGCCGGCCAGGACCAGCGCCGCGACGTTGAGGTAGACGAACGTCGCGAAGCCCATGTGGAGGTAGGCCATGACATGGATCGCCACGCCCCCGGTGAGGTACAGCTGGTAGTAGAGCACCACCGTTGCTGCGACGACGACCCCGAGAGAGGTGTAGCGGACTGCGGGCTTCGGGTAGTGGTCGAGCTCTCGCTTCAACCACCCTGGCCGAGCCGCGGCCTGAGCTGGAACTGCGGTCATGACAACTACCTCTTCTCTTCGAGTGCGGGCGGTCGGATCTCGCGCTTGAGGATCTTCCCGGTGGCGCCCTTGGGCAGCTCCTCGAGCAGCCACACCAAGCGCGGGTACTTGTAGGGCGCGACCCTGGCCTTCACGTAGTCGCGCAGCTCGTCGGTGGTCACGTCCTCGCCCGGGACGAGGGCGACGGCGGCGCCGACCTCCTCGCCGTGGGTCGGGTGGGGTACGCCGATCACGGCCGCCTCACGGACGGCGGGGTGCTCGTAGAGCACCTCCTCGATCTCCCGCGGGTAGACGTTGAAGCCACCGCGGATGATGAGCTCCTTCTTGCGGTCGACGACGTAGTAGAAGCCGTCGTCGTCGACGGTCGCCATGTCGCCGGTGTGGAACCAGCCCTCGCCGTCGATCGCGTCCGCGGTCGCCTCGGGCCGGTTCCAGTAGCCCTTCATCACGTTGTGCCCGCGGATGCAGATCTCCCCGACCTCGCCAGCCGGGGTCGGCGAGCCGTCGTCCGCGACCAGCTTGAACTCGACCCCGGGGATCGGTACGCCGATCGAGCCGACCTTCGCCCGCTCCTTGCGGTTGAAGCTGGCCACCGGGGACGTCTCGGACAACCCGTAGCCCTCGAGGATCTTGGCGCCGTACGTCGCCTCGAACGCGCGCAGGATCTCGCCCGGCAGCGCGGCACCTCCCGAGGAGCACAGCCGCAGGCTCGCGACCTTCTCCGGGGTCGCGGTCGGCAGCGAGGCCAGCGCCGTGTACATCGTCGGCACGCCCTCGAAGACGGTCACCTTGTTGGCCGTGATCGAGTCGAGCACGGCCTGCGGGTCGAAGCGCGGGATCAGGACCAGCAGCGCTCCCGCGGCCACCGCTGCGTTGAGGCCGCAGGTGAGCCCGAAGACGTGGAAGAGCGGCAGGCAGCCCATGATCACGTCGGTCTCGCCGATCGACATCAGGTCGTCGACGCAGCAACGCAGGTTGCTGTCGAGGCTGCCGTGGGTGAGCTCGGCCCCCTTCGGCGTACCGGTGGTGCCGGACGTGTAGAGGATGACGGCCGTGTCGCCGGGCTCCTTGGCGGCCACCTCCACCGCGGACTCCGACGCGAGGGAGTCGAGCAGGGGTCCGCCGGCGCGCTCCACCCGACACCCGTCGGCCGCCTCGGCGAGGTCCTCGTCGGCCACCGAGTCGTGCGCCCAGAGCAGGCTCATGCCGGAGTCGCCGGTGTAGTGGGCGATCTCGCGACCCTTGAGGAGCGGGTTCATCGGCACGGCGATGGCGCCGAGTCGCAGCGCGCCGTAGAAGAGCACGGGGAACTCGAGGGTGTTCGGAAGCATCAGCCCGACCCGGTCACCGGCGCCGATGCCGAGCGCCGCCATCCGCCCCGCGGCGCGGGCCGCCAGGTCCTCGAGCTGCTGGTAGTTCAGCGTCGTCCCACCCAGGCGGAGCGCCGGGTGGTCGGGGAAGGTCGCCGCCGTGCGGCTGAGGTTCTCAGCAAGATTGGTCATCGGAGCTCCAGATCAGGTGGTGAGGATCCCGCCCTCGACGGGCAGGGTGATGCCGGTGCAGTAGCCACCGGCGTCGCTGGCGAGGAAGAGCAGCGCTGCCGAGAGCTCGTCGTGGTCGCCGAGGCGACCCATCAGCGTCCGCGGCACGACCGTCTTCTCGACGTACTCGCCCTCGAAGACATCGGTCATCTCGGAGGCGAAGTAGCCAGGCGCGATGGCGTTGACGCGGATGCCCTTGCGCGGCGTCCACTGCTGAGCCAGGTCACGGGTGAGGCCGATGACGCCGGCCTTGCTGGAGGCGTACGCCGCCTGCGGCAGCCCCATCGTGGTGAGGCCGAGGACGCTGCTGATGTTGATGATCGAGCTGCCGGGCTTCATCACCCGGCCACAGGCCTGGGCCATCCAGTAGCAGGCGTTGAGGTTGAGCTCGACCACCGAGCGGAACTGCTCCGGTGTCTCCCGGGTGGCAGGTACGGCGGTGCCGACGCCCGCGTTGTTGACCAGGATGTCGACCCGGCCGAACGTCTCCATCGCCGTGTCGACCAGCCGCTGGCAGTCCTCCGGGTTGGTCACGTCGGTGCGTACGGCGACCGCCTTGCGGCCGAGCGCCTCCACCTTGGCGACGGTGTCGGCGAGCTTCTCCTCGCGCCGCGCACCCAGCGCCACGTCGGCGCCCGCCTCGGCGAGGGCGAGAGCGAAGCTCACGCCCAGCCCACTCGAGGCTCCGGTGACGACGGCGACCTTGCCGTCGAGGCCGAACTTGTCCAGAACTCCCATGTCACTCTCCTCCCAGCACGTCGGCGAGGCCGACCGCGCTCATCGCGTCGAACGTCTGCTCGGCGAGCAGCGCGAGCATGATCAGGTCCTGCACCTGGCCGGACCGGTCGCGGAAGTGGTCGCGCAGCAGCGCCTCCCCCGTGAAGCCGAGGCCCAGGAACATCTCGGTGATGCGGTCCTGCGCGGCGGGCACCTCGACGACCACCTTGAGCAGCCCGCTGCGGATGCCGTGCGCCACCGCGTGCTGCGCGAGGAGCCGGCCGATGCCGCGCCCCCGGGTCGCGGGGTCGACGACGAGCCGCAGCTCGGCGACGTGGTCGGACCAGCCGGTCAGCGGCAGCAGCGCGGCCAGGCCGGTGACGGTGCCGTCGTCCTCGACGTGCACCCAGCGCCAGCCGGCGGCGCCCGGCCAACCGGCGACTGCCTCCGGCGACACGTCCTCCTTGATGAAGGTCAGGTCGCTCTCGGGCAGCCGCGCGAACAGGTCGCTGAGCGGTCCGACGTACGCCGTTCCGAAGTCCTGGATGGTCATGAGGTGGCCTCGCTTCGCTTCTTGAGGAAATCGACGACGACGGGGAGCGTGTTCTTCGCGGCGGTGCGGCCGACCATGAGGCCGACGTGGCCCGCGTCGAGCTGGAGCTCGTCCTTGTCCTCGGAGCCGATCAGCCCGAGGAGGGGCGTGGCCGCCGCGGGCGGGATGATGTGGTCGCGCAGGCCGAGGATGTGCATGAACGGCACCCGGATGTCCCCGAGGCTGACCCGGTCGCCGCCGATGACGACCCGGTCGTTGACGAACGCGTTGTCCGCGACCATCTGCTTGAACTGCCGGGCGACGCCGCCGGGCAGCGGCACCTGGTCGTTGCCCCATCCCGTCATGGCCTGGTACGCCGTGACGTAGTCGTCGCTCCAGAGCTTCTCGAGCAGGTCGACCCGTCCGGTGATCTCGCCCATGGGCGTGAGCGACCGGAATCCCTGCAGGATCACCGACGGCGGCACCAGGCCGTCCGTGCCCAGCACGTCGTCGAGGTCGGAGCGCGCCATCACGTCCGTCATCGGGCCGAGGTGCTGGAGGTCGGCCGGCGTGGTCAGCACGGTCAGGCTGCGCAGGGGCGAGTCCAGGTGGTGCGCGGCGTGCAGCACCGACAGCACCCCTCCGAAGCAGTAGCCGAGCAGGTTGATGCTGTCGCTGCCGGAGATCTCGCAGACCCGGTCGATGGCCGCCGGGATGTAGGAGTCGACGTAGTCCTCGAGCTGGTTGGCGGCATCGCGCTCGTCGGGGACGCCCCAGTCGAGCATGTAGACGTCGAAGCCCGCCGCGATCAGCTGCTCGATCACGCTGTTGCCGGGCCGCAGGTCGAGGATGTAGCTCTTGTTGAACAGGCTGTAGATGATCAGCAGCGGCGGACGCAGGGACACCCGGTCGCTGCGGTAGTGCCACAGCTGGGTGCGTCCGTGGCTCCACACGACGTCCTTGGGACTGAGCCCCACGTCGGTGCGCTGGATGCCGGTCGCCATCCGGATGCCGTTGCGTGCTCGCAGGGCGTTGCGCTCGACCTCCTTGCGGACGCGGTCAATCGTGCTCAGGCCGGGCATTGCCACGACGCTTCGCCTCCTTCCGTGCCTGCTGCAGCTCCAGGGAGAGCAGCCGGACCTCGCGATCGAGGGAGCCGACCTGCTGCTTGACTCGTTGCAGATCGGTGCCGGCGGGCAGGTTGACGGCATGCCAGGCCCGGGCCTGCAGCTTCTCGGCCTCGCTGCGCAGCTTCTTGTTCGCCGCCGTGACGACGGAGACCGCCTTGGCGAACTCCTCGGCGCCGATGATCTCGGTCGCGATCGGCGTGATGACCTTCTCGACCTGGTTGTAGAGGTCGCGCAGCCCCATCACGCACCCCCGCCCGAGAGCGGGCCGCGCACGGCCGTGAGCGTCAGTCGCGCAGGAGGGCGCCGACGACCTGCCGGACCTTGTCCGGGTCGGGCGTCTCGCCAGCCACCACATCGGCGTACACGAACGTCTCGGTCATGCGCGTCGTGATGTAGGCCAGGTCGTGCAGCGGCAGCGGCGGATCGAGGTGCCCGGCCTCGACCTCGGAGCGGATCAGCTCCTCGATGAGCGCGATCAACCGGCCCTGGAACCAGGTCGCCTTGGTGGTGAGCAGGCGCAGCGTGCGCTCCGGCTCGCGCTGCACGAAGGCCATGAACGGCGGCGAGGCGATCGAGGCCTCGGCGAAGGCGCCCATCACCGCGGCCACGCGCCGCCCACCCTCGAGGTGCTTGGTCGCTGCGATCGCGTCGCGGAACGTCGGCTCCGAGATCGACCAGACGATCTCCACGAGCAGGTCGTCGCGCGAGCCCACCCAGCGGAAGACGGTCGCCCGGCTGACGCCGAGGTCGCTCGCGAGCTCCTGCATCTCGACCCGATCGCCGGCGAGGAAGCGGCGACGGGCGAGCCGGAAGGCGCCCAGCGCGTCCGGCCTCGAGTCGGGGTCGGGGTCGGCGAGCATCCGGGACAGCGGTGTTCTGCTCATCGGACTCCTCCTTGCCTCCTCGAGGTGCCATCACAACAGACGAGGCCGGCAGGATCGCCGCCGGGCCGTCCAACGGAGTATGTGACGCACGTCTCATACTGCGCAACGTTAGGCCATACGTCACGTAAATGCAACACTCTTGAAAACGTTTCATCGACGGTGGTAGACCTGACCGAGAGACCGTCTCGAACCAGGAGGAACCATGCAACGCACCGTCTTCGACGAGGACCACGAGTCGTTCCGCCAGACGCTTCGCTCGTTCATCGAGGCCGAGGTCGTGCCCCACTACGACGAGTGGTTCCAGGCGGGCATCGTTCCGCGCGAGCTGTACGGCAAGCTCGCCGAGCTCGGGCTGTTCGGCATCAGCGTCCCCGAGGAGTACGGCGGCGCCGGGCTCGAGAGCCACAAGTTCACCGCGATCCAGTACGAGGAGACCTCGCGCGCGGCCGTCTCCTTCGGCGGCTCCGGCGTGCACGTGCTGCTGGCGCTGCCCTACATCAAGATGCTCGCGACCGAGGAGCAGAAGCAGCGCTACCTGCCGAACTTCGTGGCCGGCGAGGAGATGTGGGCCCTGGCGATGACCGAGCCGGGCGCCGGCTCCGACCTCGCGGGCATGCGCACGACCGCCAAGAAGGACGGCGACGAGTACGTCCTCAACGGCGCCAAGACCTTCATCACCGGCGGCGTCCACGCCGACCGCGTCATCGTCTGCGCGCGGACCAGCCCGCCCAAGGACGACGATCGTCGCTTCGGTATCTCGCTGTTCGCGGTCAACACGCACTCCCCCGGCTACACCGTCGGTCGCAAGCTCGACAAGCTCGGCCTGCGCACCTCCGACACCGCTGAGCTCGCCTTCAGCGACGTCCGGATCCCCGCCGAGGACCTCCTCGGCGAGGAGAACATGGGCTTCTCCTACCTCGGGCGCAACCTGCCGTCCGAGCGCTGGGGCATCGCGCACGGCGCGTACGCGCAGGCCGCCGCGGCCGTGCGCTTCGCGACCGACTACGTCCAGCAGCGCGTCATCTTCGGCAAGCCGGTCGCCTCCTTCCAGAACACCAAGTTCGAGCTGGCCGCTTGCAAGGCCGAGGTCGATGCCGCCCAGGCCGTCGCCGACCGCGCGCTCGAGGCGCTCGACGCCGGCGAGCTGACCCCCGCCGAGGCCGCGTCGGCCAAGGTCTTCTGCACTGAGGTCGCCCACCGCGTCATCGACCGCTGCCTGCAGCTGCACGGCGGCTACGGCTTCATCAACGAGTACCCCATCGCCCGGCTGTACGCCGACAACCGCGTCAACCGCATCTACGGCGGCACGACCGAGGTCATGAAGACCATCATCGCGAAGGACATGGGGCTGTGACGGCTCAGGAGAGCGGGCGCCCGATCGCGGTCA
Organism: Nocardioides montaniterrae; assembly: GCF_054782655.1. NCBI lineage: Bacteria > Bacillati > Actinomycetota > Actinomycetes > Propionibacteriales > Nocardioidaceae > Nocardioides > Nocardioides montaniterrae. The sequence goes on from NZ_BAAGSB010000001.1 coordinate 312,506, forward strand.
TCGGCGCCGGCACGCTCGGCCGGCGGATCGCGCTGATGTTCGCCACCGCCGGCGGCACGGTCCGCGTCTGCGACCTCGACGCGGGGCAGCGGGCCGACGCCGCGGCGTACATCGAGGAGCAGCTGCCCCACGTGCTGGCCTCGATCCCGGGCAGCACCGCGGCCACCGTCGACTTCACCGACGACCTAGCGATGGCGGTCGCCGACGCCTGGCTGGTCGTCGAGTCGCTGCCCGAGCGCCTCGAGATCAAGGTGCCGATCTTCGGCCAGCTCGACAAGCTGGCACCCGAGGACGCGATCCTGGCGACCAACTCCTCGTCGTACCCCTCCAGCCAGGTGATCGACGAGGTCACCCGTCCCGAGCGGGTGGTCAACCTGCACTTCTTCATGCCGCCGGCCGCGCGGGCGTGCGAGCTGATGACGTGCGGGCACACCAGCGAGGCCGTCTTCGAGAAGCTCCAGTCCGCGCTCCCCCGCTACGGCCTCACGCCGTTCCGGGCCCGCAAGGAGTCGCGCGGCTTCATCTACAACCGGATCTGGGCGGCCATCAAGCGGGAGGCGCTGATGGTCGTGGCCGAGGGCGTCGCCACCCCGCAGGAGGTCGACGCGCTCTACGCGAACGTGACCGGCCAGAAGGAGGGTCCCTTCCGCAAGATGGACCGGGTCGGGCTCGACGTGGTGCTCGACATCGAGGAGAACTACGCCGCCCACCGCGAGGGCCTCCCGGAGAGCCCGCGCGAGCTGGTGCGCAGCTACCTGGCCCAGGGACGGCTCGGCGAGAAGTCGGGTCATGGCTTCTACGACTACGAGGAGCAGGCGTGAGCGAGTCCCGGCCCGACGCGCTGTTCAGCGGGCTCAAGGTCATCGACTGCGGCAGCTACATCGCGGCACCGGCAGCCACCACGATCCTGGCCGACCTCGGCGCCGACGTCATCAAGATCGAGCCGCCGGGAGCGGGCGATCCCTACCGCCAGCTCCCGAAGCTGCCGGGCAACCCGGTCTGCGAGCACGACTACGCCTGGATCCTGGACAACCGCGGCAAGCGCGGGCTGGCCGTCGACCTCGGCTCGGCCGGGGGCCAGGCGCTGCTCCACCGGCTGGTCGCGGAGGCCGACGTGTTCGTCACGAACTACCCGCTGCGCGTGCGCGATAAGCTGCGCATCGACGACACCACGCTGATGGCCCTCAACGAGCGGCTGATCTACGGCTCGTTCACCGGGTACGGCGAGGCGGGTGCCGAGGCCGCGAAGCCGGGGTTCGACGCGACGTCGTACTGGGCCCGCTCGGGGATGATGGACACCGTCCGGCCGTCGGCCGACGCCACCCCCGCCCGCGCCGTCGTCGGCCAGGGCGACCACCCCTCGGCAATGACGTTGTACGCCGGCATCGCGACCGCGCTGTACCAGCGCGAGCGCACCGGCAAGGGCACGAAGGTGTCCTCGTCGCTGCACGCCAACGGTCTCTGGGCCAACTCCTACATGGCCACGGCCGCGCTGTGCGGCGGCGAGTTCATCCCGCGGCCGCCGCGCGTGCAGCACTTCAACGCGCTGAGCGTGCACTACCGCTGCGCGGACGCGAAGTGGCTGCTGCTGACGCTCCTCAACGAGGACCGGCACTGGCCGGTGCTGGCCCGCTGCATCGAGCGGCCCGACCTGCTCGAGGACCCGCGGTTCGCCACCAAGCCCGACCGGCTGCGCAACGCCCAGGTGCTGATCGCCGCGCTCGACGAGGCCTTCGGCCGGCACGAGCGGGCCCACTGGGAGCAGGTGCTGGGCGAGAACGGCATCGTCTTCGACATCGTCGCGACACCCGAGGACATCCCGCACGACGAGCAGATGCGCGCGAACGACCTGGTGGTGGGCTTCGCCGAGGACGAGCGGGTCAGCACGATCGCGGTGCCGTTCCAGCTCGCCGACGCCGTCACCGTGCCGGCGCGGCTGCCACCGGCCGTGGGTCAGCACACCGACGAGGTGCTCGCCTCCCTCGGCTACTCCGACGCCGCGATCGCGGAGCTGCGGGCGAGCGGAACGGTCGCCTGAGGTGGCCGGCGAGCTCGGACAGATCCTGGCGCTGGCGATCCGCCACGACACGATCGCGCGGATCGACCTGGACACGGGCACCGTGTCGACGTTCCTCGCGGATGCGGGGGCACGACCCGACGGCATCGTGATCCGCGGCGGATCGGCGTACTGGACGACGATGGGGCGCCCGACGTACACGCCGGGCGAGGAGCCCAGCGAGAGGACGGCCGACTACACCCACCGCAACGGCGGCGTGCACGCCATCGACCTGGACGGCGGCAACCTGCGCGAGATCGTGCCGGTCGGTGCGATCACCACCGGCAAGCAGCTCGCGTCCGACGGGGAGTGGCTGTACTGGGGCGACCGTGAGGGGTCCCGGGTCAGCCGCGTCCGGTTGGACGGCAGCGAGCTGACCGACCTGGTCGTGCGCGACCCGGCCGAGGGCATCGACGGTCAGTGCGTCGGGGTCGCCGTCGACGGCTCACACCTGTACTGGACCCAGAAGGGGCCGGCGAAGGGCGGCCGTGGGCGGATCTTTCGGTGCTCGCTGGACGTGCCCGTGGACCCGGCCGACCGCGACGACATCGAGACGCTGTGGCAGGGGCTGCCCGAGCCCATCGACCTCGAGGTCGTGAACGGCTGGCTCTTCTGGACCGACCGAGGGGCCGCGCCTGCCGGCAACACGCTGAACCGCGCGCCGATCCCTGCCGCCGGTGCCCACGGTGCCGCGCCGGAGATCCTGGTCGACGGGCTGCGCGAGGCCATCGGCCTCGCGATCGACACCGACCGCGGCTGGGCGCACGTCTCCGACCTCGGCGGCACCATCACCTCGGTGCGGCTGGAGGCCGACGCCGACGGGACCCGGGAGGTACGCCGCATCGACGCCGGTGCGCCGACGACCGGGATCACGCTCTGGCCCGATCGCGCCTGACAGCCGGCCCGTGTCACAACCGGGCCGTCCGCTTCGTCGGAACAATGAACGAGGCTGAGAGCCCGACCGACGAGGAGCACGACGATGAAGACCATGACCTGCCGCCAGCTCGGCGGCCCCTGCGACCACGCCCACCGCGGCGCCACCGCCGACGAGGTGATCAAGGCCCAGGACAAGCACCTCAAGGAGCTGGCCGACGCCGGCGACGCCGCCCACGTGCCTGCGCGCGAGGAGATGAAGGGCCGCTGGAAGCGGCCCATCGCCGGGATGGGGTGGTACCGCGACACCAAGAAGGCGTTCGCCGCCCTCCCCGAGGACTGAGGAGTCGGGACTGACGGGCGTTCTTCAGTCCGCCGACAAAGCAGAAGGCCGGTCCTGGCGGACCGGCCTTCTGGTGCTGGTGGAGGTGAGGGGATTCGAACCCCTGACCTTCTCATTGCGAAGGGATAGAATGGCCGCGTACAGGCTGATCGGTCGGCGGATCACCGCCTGTTACGCGGGGATACGCGGAGGAGGGCGGGGTTTCTCTTGGCTACAGCGTTGGCTACAGTGGACGGCATGGGTACGCGGAGAGAGCCGGGAACAGGCTCCATCTACCGGCGCGCGAGCGATGGCATGTGGATCGGGACCGTCGAGGCCGGGTGGACCGCAGACGGCAAGCGGCGCCGCGTCACCGTGTCGGCCAAGACTCAGGCCGAATGCAAGCGCCGGCTGCGCGACAGGCGCGCTCAGATCGACACCCATGGCACCTCCGAGGTGAGCCCGCGCACCACCGTGAAGCAGTGGGCCGAGGAGTGGCTCCCCCAGGTCGAGCGCACCATGCGGCCTAGCTCTTACGCCACCAGCCGCTCGTCCCTGCACCTGTGGGTGATCCCAGCCATCGGGCACAAGCGGCTATCCGCGCTGACCCCTGGCGACATCCGCGCCGTCGCCCAGGCCCAACGCGCCGCCGGGCGGTCGTCGTCGACCGAGCTCCGCACGCAGTCGGTGCTGATGACGATGCTCAAGGCCGCGTCACTCGAGGGACACCCGATCCAGAACCGGCTGTTCCAGATGAAGGCGCCCGTGCGCGCGGTCAGCGACCGCGACGCGATGACCGTCGGGCAGGCCCTCGCGCTGCTCCCCTGGGCCGGCGAGCTCCACCATGGCTCCCGCTTCCTCGCCGCACTGCTGCAGGGCGTCCGCCAGGCCGAGAGCCTCGGCATGACATGGGAGGCCATCGACCTCGACGCGCGGACGATGACCATCGAGTGGCAACTAAAGGCGCTCCCCTACCGCGCCGCCCGCGACCGCTCGTCGGGCTTCCGTGTCCCCGACGGCTACGAGACCCGCCAGCTGCACGGGGCGATGCACCTGGTGCGCCCCAAGTCGAAGGCCGGGTATCGCGTCATCCCGATCATCCCCGTGTTCCACGAGGCTCTGACGATCTGGCGCGACGTCTCGGCCGAGCTCATCCCCGACAACCCGCACGGCCTGGTCTGGCCGAACCTCGACGGCACCCCGACGAACTACAAGGTCGACGACGAGGAGTGGCGCGGACTGCAGCAGGCCGCCGACGTGCAGCACCCGGCCGGCCGCCTCTTCTCGATCCACGAGGCCCGGCACACCACGGCGACGTTGCTGCTCGAGTGCGGCGTCGACCCGGCGGTCATCGTGGCGATCATGGGCCACTCAGATGTCCTGACGACTCGCGGCTACCAGCACGTGCGGACCGATCGGGCGATGGAGGCGCTCGAGCTGGTCGCCGAGCGCCTGCAGCTCGGTGGTCGGCCCCTAGGTGACGCCCTCCCGCGCGGCGGCAGAATCGAGAAAGCCCGCCCTCACGCGCCCCACTCCCCTGCAGCCGTGACGACCTGACGCTCTACCTCGTGACGCTCATCGGGAGTGAAGGTGTCGAGTCGGGTCCGGTAGAGATCCAGGGTCACGTTCAACTCACGGGCAGCGTGGCCATCGCCCGAGGTCACGACCACCGTGCGCGCGATCTCGTCGAGACTGGGCAGCAGCAACCGGGCGGCGAACTCGTCGGCGCGCAGTTCGCGGCGGAGGTCGTACAAGTCTCCCTCGGTGCCACAGGTGTCACCGTGCACGACATGTCCGAGTTCGTGCGCGAGCGAGCATCTAGCCAGCAGCCGGCGCAGGCGCCTGTCGATCGCGATGACCTGCTGGATCGGGAACCATCGCGCCCGTCGTCCGACCAGCACGTCCTGGTTGTCGGTCCAGTGCAGCCGGATCTCGGGCATTGCCGCCAGAAGCCTGTACGGGCCGCTCATTAGTCCCCTGGATCCTCATTGCCCTCAACGTTGACGCGTGGCGGTTCGGCCACGCTGGGCTGCCCGATCAGCTCCTCGTCGGTGACAATAGGAGGCGTGCCCGACAGAACTGGGAACGCGATCACCCGGGCGCCCTCCTCGCTTTCGACTACCTGTTGAGCGCGCAGCAGGAGGCCAGCGCCATCCAGGCCCAAGGCGCGCGCGAATTCGATCAAGTCAGGGACGGTCAGGTCTCGGACCTTGCCGTCCTTGCCTTGTGGCGCGAATCGCCCGGCGACGTACTGACGAGCCTCGCCATGCCCAAGCGCCTTAGAAAGTGCGGCCCGACTCCGCACGGGTGATTCGCGGTCCGCGAACCGATCTTCGATCAACACGCGCAGTGCGTCTTGGACGCGCTGGCCGTACTCCATCGGGGTCATGGCGTACACGCTAATCCAATCTCGTATGAATTTCTAGACTCGCGTATGAGTTCGTTGACAGGCCCTCGTCGTATGGTTTCTAATACAGGCATGGAACTACCGACGTACACCGCCGATGCGGTCAGGGCCGAACTTGCCCGGAAGCGCCGGACCCAGGCAGAACTCGCGGCGGCACTCGACATGACGCCCACATCGCTCGGCAAGCGGCTGAGCGGCAAGGTGGACTTCACGATCCCGGAGATCGTCGCCGCCTCGGTCTACCTCGGGGTCCCGATCTCTACCTTCATCCCGCCCGACTCGTCCGCGGTGGCTTCATGACCCGCGCCACCAAGTCGGCATCGTCGCTGCCCAGGATCGCTCTCAACCGCCGCCAAGCGGCCACCGCTCTCGGCGTCTCCCCCGACCTCCTCAAGGCCGCCCAGGAAGCCGGCGCACTGCGGGCCAAGAACACCAAGTTCGACGCCAAGGGGCGAGCGGTTGGGATCACCCTCTACGACCCCGCCGACCTCAAGGCGTGGTTCGACGGGCTGGGGGACGCATGAGCGTCTACTTCGCCGAGTCCGGCCCCTACATGAAGATCGGCTACTCGGCCGACCCGGCTGGACGCATGACCACCGTGACGCGGAACGGGCAGCGCCCTGACGATCTGCCCTTCGACGCCGACGCCGACCTCATCGGCTGGATTCCCGGTGATCGCAAGGTCGAGCGCGAGCTGCACCAGCGGTTCGCGAGCATCCGAGTGTCTGGCGAGTGGTTCTGGTCCGAGCGCGAGGCCGCGGTGCAGATCATCCGCGAGCATCCGAGCGGCGTCGACATCCACGGCATGTCTGCGATCGCCGTCTTCCTCATGCGCGAGCACCCAACCGCGACCCGCGCTGATCTCGAGGCCATAGGCGTACAGGTCGAGGCAGTCCCGCTCGCCGAGGCGATGGCGATTCTCTTCACTGCGACTGACGCGAGGCGCGCGTCATGAGTCTCGTCAACACCGAGACCGGCGAGATCCTCGACGCATCCGCAGCCGAGCGCCGCGCCGAACGGATCAACCTCCGCCTCGACGCGATCGCCGACAACTACGCGGCCGTCATGCCGATGATCCGCGAGGCGCTCGAGAAGCGCGACGACCTCGCCCTCGGCTACCGCTCCCCCGGCGAGTACGTCGCCGACCGCTTCGGAGGCTCGCTGCAACGGCTCGGTGTCGAGGTTCGGCGCGAGGTTGTCCGCGAGCTGACCGCCGCGGGCATGTCGACCAGGGCTATCGCTCCGGTCGTCGGCGCGTCCTTCAAGACGGTCGCCCGCGACCTCGAGTCAGCACCTGTGTCAGGTGACACACCTGAGGATCCCGCGCCCTCGGAAGGGGAAGCCGAGGCGCGGGGCCAGGAGCAGGCTCAGCCCGAGCCCACGGCGGTTGAGCCTGCCCCGACCTGCGAGCGCCCCGAGCCTCTGCGACCCGTCCCCGCGCCGATCGCCACGGTGACCGGCATCGACGGCAAGCGCTACACCCGGCCGACGCCCGTCCCCAAGCCCGAGCGTTCTGGTGAGCAGCAGAACGCCGAGGAGAACTCGCGGACCCTCGCCAGCTCTCTCATCTTCCTGCTCGCGTTCCAGCACCCCAACCAGCGCGACACCGCGCGCGACCAATGGGAGATCGGCCAGCAGGCCGTGCCTCCCACGAATCGCGGCTACGTCACGCCCGACCGCATGCGACAGGTGGCCGAAGGGCTTGCCGCGCTCGCTGATGAATGGGAGTCCATCCATGAATGAGTACATCACCCGCCTCTACCGCGCGGTCGTCGCCGACGCCGGCCGGGAAGGCATCACCCGACGCGAGGCGACCGAACAGGTCGTGGCGCAGGCTCGACCGCTGGTCGACTCGGGCGCGCTGGTCCTCGATGCCGACGACCTGATCCGGCAGATGGTGAAGCGGGCCGACGAGTCTGACGGCAACCGTGCCGACCACATCCTCGCCGACCTCGCCAACGGCGCCGACGACCTGTCGCTCGAGGTTGAGCCGCTGCTCGACTACGTCGTGACCCTTGGTCGCGGCCAGCGCAAGGCGTGGCGTTTCGTCGGTCGCAACGACCTGATCGAGATGAACGAGGTCAGGTTCGGCAACGTCCGAGCTGCCCAGACGGCCTACTTCAAGGGCTTCAAGCCGCAGTACGACGCGTGGCTCCCGATCCTCCTGAAGCACGCGACCATCGGCGCTGCTGTCGCTGCTGGGGACCTTCCGAATGCCGACGCCGACCTCTTCGCATCGGCATGACCTACCCAACCCATCACTCACTCCAAGGGTCCGACGCCATCCAGACGCGGGAGTTGCGCGCCGCCTAGCAACCGTCGCCCGGCCGGACTTGGGGAAGGCCAGCCGGGCGGCGGCACCAACAAGAAACGACCCCGCTCTCCAAGCCTGCAAGCACCGGAGCGAGGTCGAACTCGCCGAAAGGATACGACGTGACACCGATTCTCGTCACCCTCATCGCCACCGCCCTGCTCATGGGCTACCCGTGGCACCGTGCCGTCATCGACCGCTGGAAGGCCCGTGTCGACCTCGCGAAGGCGTTGATCCAGTGTGACAACGCGGGACAGCGGGCCACCCAGACGTCGAGCGACAACGCCGCGCTGACTCGCGCACTCGCCCAGCGGATCAACGAGAACCTCGACCTGCGCAACGAGATCACCTGCGAGCGCGCCTACGTCGACCTGTGTGAGTCCGAGCTCAAGCGTCTCCATGTGGCGTTGGCGGGCAAGGCTGTGTGGCCGACGCTCGCCGACCCTGATGTCGTCGTCGCGTTCCCGAAGCGGGGTGTCCGATGATCGTCCGCAACCAGCAGGAGCTGACCGACGCGCTCGCCAATCCGCGCGTCTCCGTGATCGAGATCCGTTCGGCGGAGGGCATCTGGCTGACCGTCGATGGCCAGCGACCGAATGTCCGCGTCGTGGCGTGGGGGTCCAGCCGCGTCGTGGCGTGGGGGTCCAGCAGCGTCGTGGCGCGGGGGTCCAGCCGCGTCGTGGCGCGGGGGTCCAGCAGCGTCGTGGCGCGGGGGTCCAGCCGCGTCGAGGCGTGGGGGTCCAGCAGCGTCGTGGCGCGGGGGTCCAGCCGCGTCGTGGCGCGGGGGTCCAGCAGCGTCGTGGCGCGGGGGTCCAGCCGCGTCGAGGCGTGGGGGTCCAGCCGCGTCGTGGCGCTGGGGTCCAGCAGCGTCGTGGCGTGGGAGTCCAGCAGCGTCGTGGCGCGGGGGTCCAGCAGCGTCGTGGCGCTGGGGTCCAGCAGCGTCGTGGCGTGGGAGTCCAGCAGCGTCGTGGCGCGGGGGTCCAGCAGCGTCGTGGCGCTGGGGTCCAGCAGCGTCGTGGCGTGGGGGTCCAGCCGCGTCGTGGCGCTGGGGTCCAGCAGCGTCGTGGCGTGGGAGTCCAGCAGCGTCGTGGCGCGGGGGTCCAGCAGCGTCGTGGCGCGGGGGTCCAGCCGCGTCGTGGCGTGGGAGTCCAGCAGCGTCGAGGCGTGGGAGTCCAGCAGCGTCGTGGCGCGGGGGTCCAGCAGCGTCGAGGCGCTGGAGTCCAGCAGCGTCGTGGCAACACCGCATGTCGCGATCCATCTGCACTCCGGCTACGCAACGGTCAAGGGCGGCGTCGTCATCGACGTAACCCAGGTCAATGCGACCGCCGCGAACTGGATTGAGCATCACGGTCTCGAGACCAGCGACGCCGGGCTAGTCACGGTCTACAAGGCGGTCAACGACAACTGGACCACGTCGCGCGGATTCGACTATTCGCCCGGATCCAAACTGGTCGCGCCTGACTGGCAGGACACGGACGCGTGCGGCGGCGGGCTGCACTTCTCGCCCTGCCCAAGCATGGCGCGCGCCTACTTCGCCGAGGCGACCCGGTTTGTTGCCGTTGCCGTGCTAGCGAACGAGCTCCGGCCGATCAGTGGACCGACGCCGAAGTGCAAGGCGCGCTCGGCCGAAGTGCTGTTCGAGGTCGACATCCACGGCAAGCCGGTGAACGCATGACCCCCCGCAACGAGGCCGCCGTGCGCGCCTGCCTGATCTGCCTGCTGGTCGGCTTCGTGCTGATCGTCGGTATCGGCTTCGAGATCGCCCGAGGTCTCCGATGAAGCGCAACGAGTTCGGCGAGGCCCTTGCCGCCGACGGGTCTATGGGTCCTACGCGCCTGGAGGCTGCCCGTGACGCGCAGTACGACACCTGCCGCGTCCGGGGCTGCCTGGACGAGGGCGTGCCCGGTCTGGACGACTACTGCTGGTCACACGCCGACGTCGAGGCCGCCCGCGAACTCATGGCCGCCATCGCAGACGACCGCAGCGCTGATGCCGATTGGGGTGTGGCATGAAGAGGCGAGCCGACTCCCTGCCCGACGCCCACATCCGCGAGCGCCGGGAGGTCACCATCACCGGTCGCCTCCTCGCCGACTGGCCCCTTCCCGGCAAGCGCGTCCTGTCGATCGAGGTCGACGCCGACACTGAGATCGAGGTGCACCCGCGATGACGCTGACCGAGTACCCCGTGATCGAGCAGCGATCCGAGAAGTGGTTCGAGCTGCGACGCGGCATCGTCACCGCCTCTGTCGTCGGCACACTCCTGACCCCGACACTCAGGATCGCCGACAACGAGAAGTCCCGTGGCCTGACCGCCTCCCTGGTCGGCGAACGGATCACGGCCTACACCGAGCGCGGATACGTGTCCTTCGACATGCAGCGCGGCATCGACGACGAGCCCCGTGCCCGCGAGGTCTATGCCGAGCACTTCGCCCCCGTTCGCGAGGTCGGGTTCATGGTCCGCGAGGAATCTGGCTGGCGTCTCGGCTACTCCCCCGACGGCCTGGTCGGCGATGACGGGCTGATCGAGGTCAAGTCCCGCAAGCAGCGCAAGCAGGTCGAGACGGTGCTCTCGGAGTCCGGCGTGCCTGAGGAGAACATGGCGCAACTCCAAGCCGGGCTGCTCGTCTCCGGCCGCAAGTGGTGCGACTACATCTCCTTCTCGGGCGGGATGCACCTGTGGGTCAAGCGCGTCTACCCCGACCCCGACTGGCAGGACGCGATCACCGCCGCCCTCATCGCCTTCGAGAAGAACGCCGAAGCGATGACCTCTACCTACCTCGAGCGCGTCACTGGTCTGCCCATGACCGAGCGCTCCCCCGACCCCTTCGACGTGGAGCTGACCCTGTGAAGATCACCACCGAGCCCCGCTCGGACCAACTCAACTACGAGGACTTCATCGGAAGTCCCCGCACTTTCCTCGTGACCGGCGTCAAGACCGGCACCGCTGAGCAGAAGTACGACATCCAGCTTGCCGGCGAATCCCGGTTCTGGCGTCCCCCGCTGACCGTGCTGCGGCTCCTGGTCGCCGGATGGGGTGACGACGCGACCATCTGGCCGGGCCGTGGCGTGACGCTGTACGGCGACCCGTCGATCACGTTCGGCCGCGACAAGGTCGGCGGCATCCGCGTCTCGCACATGTCACACCTGCCCGACGAGAAGCCCCTGACCGTCAACCTGACCGCGACCCGTGGCAAGCGCGTCCCGATCACCGTGCAGCCGATGCCTCGCGCTGAGTACCTGCGTGCCGAGTGGCGCACTGCGACGACCGAGCGCAAGGCCGAGATCGAGGCCGAGGTCGCACGCATCACGGGCGGCGACCAGTGATCGCGCGGCCCGACCTCGCGCCCGAGGACGACCACGACGACGCCGTGGCGATGTTCGACGGAGACGCGACATGCTGACCGTGACCGACCTCTTTTGTGGAGGCGGTGGCTCGTCGACCGGCCTCATGTCCGTGCCCGGCTTCGAGATCAAGATCGCCGCGAACCACTGGCAGCTCGCCGTCGACGTCCACAACCACAACCACCCCGACGCCGACCACGCTCAGGCCGACCTCCACCAGGAAGACCCGCGCTTCTTCCCGCGCACCGACGTCCTGTGGGCCTCGCCGGAGTGCACGAAGTGGTCGCAGGCCGGCGGCGACAAGTACACCCGTGTCGCGGTCGAAGCCGGGCTATTCGACGACGACCTGCTCTGCGACGACGCCGCGCTGCGGTCTCGGCTGCTGATGTTCGACGTCCTCAAGTTCGCCGAGCACCACCGCTACCGGGCGATGATCATCGAGAACGTCGTCGACATCGCCACCCAGGCCAAGTACCGCGAGCCCTGGACCCTGTGGCGGCAGCAACTGCTCGCGCTCGGCTACCGGTTCCGCGTCGTGTCGCTCAACAGCATGCACGCCCAGGCCAACGGCCTCCCCGCGCCGCAGTCGCGGGACCGGATCTACGTCGTCTGCTGGCTCGCCGGCGACCGCGAGCCCGACCTCGAGCCCGCCCTCCGCCCGCGCGCCTACTGCCCGAAGTGCGACACCGTCATCGAGGCCCAGCAGGCGTGGAAGAACGGCCGCACGGTGGGCCGCTACCGCCAGGCGTACGTCTACGTCCACGCCGCCTGCGGCACCACCGTGGAGCCCGGTTGGTTGCCCGCCGCTGCCGCGATCGACTGGTCGATCGCCGGGAAGCGGATCGGGGACCGGGACAAGCCGCTCGCCGACAAGACCCGCCGCCGCATCGCTGCCGGGATCGCCCGCTACTGGTCCCCGTTCCACATCGAGGCAGGCGGCAACCAGTACGACGCCGCTGACCCCAAGCACCGCAACTACGGCGACCCGAACGCCTACTACCGCGCGTGGCCGATGGAGGAGTACCTCCGGGTGCTGCACACCGCCGAGACGAAGGCGCTCGCGATCCCCGTCGAGGGCCGCGACGGCAAGCACGCCCGTCCCCTCGGCCTGCCCGGCCGCACGCAGACCACCCGCAACGAGACCGGTCTCGCGTACCCGTCGTTCCTGCTCGATCGCCGCTTCGAGTACCGCCCCCGGTCGCTCGAGGACCCGCTGTCGACGCTCACGGCCAACGACACCAGCAAGGCGCTGATCTCGCCGCTGCACGTCTCGCTGATGGGCGGCACCGACACCCACGTCGCGAACAGCGCGCGCCCCGTCGACCGCGAGCTCCGCACCCTCACCGCCGAGGGCAACAACGACTACCTCCTCACGCCCTACTACGGCAACGCCGAGTCGTCGAAGCCCATCGACCAGCCCATCGGCACCCTGACGACGCACGACCGCTACGCGCTCCTGATGCGGAACAACGGCGGCGGCGCCGAGATGAGCACGCCCATCCACGAGGCCATGCGCACCCTCACCACGGCCGGGCACCAGTCCGTCCTCTCGCCCGGCGACCTCGAAGCCGCCGAGGCGCAGGTCGACGACTGCCTGTTCCGCATGCTTGAGCCTCACGAGGTCGCCGCTGGCATGGCTTTCCCCGCCGACTACCAGTGGGACGGCACCCGCCGCGAGCGCGTCAAGCTCGCCGGGAACGCCGTCACGCCGCCCGCCGCGCGTGACCTCGGGGCGTGCGTCGCCGAAGCGTTGGTCGGTGCTGCATGACCATCTGCAAGGACATCACCGACCCCGCCGACGAACGCCACGGCACCTACCGCGGCTACCGGGCACACGTTCGCGCCAAGCAACCCGCGTGCGAACCCTGCCGACAGGCATGCCTGACCTACAACGCCAAGTACTCCAACGGTGGCCGCGGAAACCCGTGCCTCGGTTGCGGGAAAGCCACCCGCGCCGCCTCGCGACACTGCCAGAACTGCCAGCGCGACAAGGCGGCACCAAAGAAGCCTTGCGGGATCTGCGGACGCCGACTCAAGCTCCACGACGGCATCTGCAACTCCTGCCACATCGACACCTGCATCGTCCCCACCGAAGCCGACAAGCTCACCGGAGGACGCTGGGTCACCGTCAACGGCGTACAGCGCTACCTCAGCCCCGAGGACGAGATCGCCGCCTATGCCCTCCGCATGTCCCCGCTGCTGCAACGACTCCTCACCGAGCGCTACGGCAACACGGGCGACTGGTGGACCAAGCACGGCGACCGCTTCCGCGACGAGCCCACGCAGGTCGCCCAACGCCGCCGCGAGATCGCTGACGAGTACAACGCCGCAGACGGGCGTACGCGGGACTACCGGCGCGAGATGGAGCGGGTGGCATGAGCGAGTCCTGCCCGTGCTGGTCCAACACCTACGCACTCGGACACGAGGGCCATTGCTGCTTCACGCCCGGCGCCAACGGAGAGCGATTCAAGGCCGATGACGACGTCTGCCACGGAGAGGAGTACCGGCAATGAGCGAGCTGACTGATCTGCGCGATCACGCCCGCGCACGCCTCGCCTGGACGCCGGACCTGCCCATGCGCGCGGCCTGCAAGACGTACACCGCGTTCGGGACGCCGAAGCCCGCCGACCACGTCAACTGCGGCGGATGTGGCTGCGAGTGCCACCGACCGACCGCCAAGGAGATCAGGTTGTGGACGCAGATCGCTGAGGAGATCGACGTCTACCTCACGCCTGCAGAGAAGGAAGGAGGGCTGTGGTGACGCCCTACTGCGCCGACGACCAGGTCACGCTGTACCACGGCGACTGCCTCGACGTGCTCGCCGAGCTGCCCGACTGCTCGGTTGACGCGGTTTGCACAGACCCGCCGTACGGCCTGGAGTTCATGGGCAAGGAGTGGGACTCGTTCGGCGGTGACACCCGGCAGCCGTTCCGCGGCGAGATCCAGACGCCAGACAACCCGTTCGGCCGGTCAACCGTGCGCTACGGCGGCACCTCGTCCCTCGGCGGGAAGCACGCCGCCGCGATGCTCTCGTTCCAGCAGTGGTGCGAACAGTGGGCCACCGAGTGCCTGCGCGTCCTCAAGCCGGGCGGCCACATGCTCGCGTTCGGCGGCTCCCGGACATGGCATCGTCTCGCGTCGGCCGTCGAGGACGCCGGGTTCGAGATCCGCGACTCGATCGCATGGCTCTACGGCTCCGGGTTCCCGAAGTCGATGGACGTGTCCAAGGCGATCGACAAGGGCGAGGGTCACTGGCGCGGCCGGGCGGGCTCGGTCGCGTCCGACAACGGCTCGATGGGTGGCCCGAACTACGAGCGCACGCCCAAGGGTGATCCCGTCACTGCTGCTGCTGCTGCCTGGCAGGGCTGGGGCACTGCGCTCAAGCCCGCGTTCGAGCCGATCGTTGTCGCCCGCAAGCCCCTCGCCGGGACCGTCGCGGCCAACGTCCTCGCGCACGGCACGGGCGCGCTCAACATCGACGCCTGCCGGGTCGAGACGGGCGACAGCCTCGGCGGCGGCGCCGAAGCCGGGTCCGTGAAGTTCACCCACGAGGGCTGGAACCGCCCGTGGATGGACGACGCGGCCGCCGTCTCCGCTCACCGCGAACGCAAGCGCGCGAACGTCGAGAAAGCCGAGTCGCTGGGCCGCTGGCCGGCGAACGTCGTCCTCGACGAGTCGCAGGCGGCCGAGCTCGACCAGCAGACCGGAGAGCTCAGCAGCGGAGTCCTCGCCGCACACCACGCCCGCAACCCGAAGGACGCCGGGATCCTCGGTGCCTACGGATCCGCCGAGGGCGAACGCGGCTACGGCGACACCGGCGGCGCGTCCCGGTTCTTCTACGTCCCCAAGCCAGACTCGCCCGAAGAGCGGGCCGGGTGCGCCGTGCGGGCGCGAGTCGAAGCCGTGCTGAACGGACCGACCATCGACGGCGCCGACAGGAAGCGCATCCGCGAGGCGCTGGCGACTGACTGTGCATGCCCGCCCTGTCCCGGGCGCGGCAACGACGGGCACGGGATGACTCACTGCGCCGAGTGCTGCTTCGGGACCGGCGTCGAGGCTGACATCGACTGCCCGACCCACGGTGACCACCTACCTCCGTTCCGCTACGTCGCCAAGGCCGACCAGTCGGAGCGCGTCAAGGTCGACGGCATCGCGCACCCCACCGTGAAGCCCCTCGACCTCATGCGCTGGCTGGTACGGCTCGTCACCCCGCCAGGCGGGACCGTCCTGGAGCCGTTCGCCGGCTCGGGCACCACCGTCGGGGCGTGCCTCCTCGAAGGGTTCAACGTGATCGGGATCGAGCGCGAGGCCGACTACCTGCCCCTCATCCGGCAGCGCATCGACCGCCGCCGCGACCCCGTGGCCGCCGTACGCGCCACGGGCGACGACGCCGGGCTGTTCGACCTGATCGACGGCGGCGGTGATGCCGCATGAACGCCCTCCCACGCATCACCGTCGCGCCCTCCGAGCACGGCTGGCGAGCGCTCTGTACATGCGGTTGGCGGCTGGACCACACCAACCGGCCAGTGGTCGACCTGGAAGCACAAGCGCACCGAGCAAGGTGCGGGCGGAGGGGCTGATGGCACTCCCATGGGTCCGGCTCGACAGCAACATCGGGTCGCACGACAAGATCCTCGACCTCCTGGCCGACCCCTCGCCCAAGCGCTGGCAGGCAGCGTTCTCCTACACCGTCTCGCTCGGCTACTCGGGCGGCCACGGCACCGACGGACGCATCCCGAAGGCTGCGCTCCCGTTCGTCCACGGGACGCCGGCGACGGCCGCCCTGCTGTGCAAGTACCGGCTGTGGCAGGCGCGCACCGCTGACTGGCTGATCGTCAACTATGCCGAGCGCCAGGAGCTGACGAGCACGTCTGAGGCCAAGCGTGAGGCGCAGTCGCGAGGTGGCCGCAAGTCCAGGTGCATCGCCAACCACGGTTCCGAGTGCGGTTGCTGGAAGGAGCCCAAGTGAACTTGCAAGGTGACTTGAAGTCGAACTTCAACACGGACGGACGGACGGACGGACTTAGAACCAACTTGCGGCCGGATGTGAACCACGAGGTAGTAGACGCGGGCGCGCATACGGCGAACGAGTCGTGGATCAGCGTCGGCGAAGTGCTGGCCGCCGGGCTCCCTACGGTCGCCGGCGACAGGCACCCCGTAATCCGCACCGGCGAGCGCGCGGAGATCCCCGGCTACGTCCGGCTGGCAATCTGGCTGCGCGACGGTGGACGCTGCAAGCTCTGCGGTGACGTCGAGCCTCACGACGGCATGCTGCACCTCGACCACATCACGCCGTGGTCGGCAGGCGGGCCCGACACCAGCGACAACCTCCGCCTCCTCTGCGAGCGCCACAACATCGAGCGCAGCAACTACATCGACCACGCCCGCCCCGCTCGACCGGCGACGTGGTGGTGCATCAACTGCTACAGCCGCGACGGATACGGCTGGGAGTACGACGCGCACACGGTCCGTTGCCCGATCCACGGCCACCACGGCTGCCGCGTGACCGCGCAGTACCGCCGCCAGGTGCTCGCAGCAGCCCAGACCGGCACCGAGATCATCAACTGGCACGAGCGCGAACCGATGCTGCTCGCCAACGCCACCACGCTCGCCTACTGCGCTCACTGCAACGCACCCGGCATGACGGACCAGCCGCTGTGAACGCTGACGAAGCACGCGACCGCGCGGTCAACGCCCTCGCTAACCGCTTCCGTGCCTTCGGGGCAACGGACCCCGCCATCCGCGCGCACGAGTACATCGGCGGACTCATGGCTGAGGGGTGGACCTGGCAGCCGACGGAGAACCGCCCAGTGCCGCCGAAGCGCGACGACGAGTGCCAGCAGCACGCCGGCCAGTGGGCGGGGCGCTGCGCCGGGTGCGCCGCCGACCAGCTCGAGGCCGCCACCGCCAAACGCGCGCAGCGAACGCCGCCACCCAAGGTCCCCAAGCCGCCACTGCCACGCGTACACCCGCAGCCCATCCGCGAGCTGCTGCCCAGCCCGCACGACACCACCACCGAGGAGAACCGATGAGCAAGCCCAATTCCTACGGCAGCAAGAGCAACCGCGCCCGTCGCAAGGCCGTTGCCGACGAGAACGCGAAGGCCGAGCAGGTCGAGTGCATCGACTGCGGCGGTCGTCACCGCGACGGGCGGCACTACCGATGAGCGACCGCTGCCACCCCCACAACTGCCGGGCGTGCAAGAAGTGCGAGGGCCGTGTCGCGGGGACGGTCGAGCTGACCGAGGAGCAGCGGGCCGAGTGGCGCGAGAAGGCAGCCGCAGACCGGTGCCCGCCGCAAGACGGCCGCATCCTTGCCCTGCTGGACGCGCTCGACGCTGCTGAGGCCCGGCTCGCGGCCGTGGAGGCCGATCGGGACGAGGCGCAGGAGCAGGCGCGTGTTGCAGCTCGCACATGCTGTGGATGCCACACCGTCGCCGCCATGCGTGCCGACGCCGCTGAGGCCAAGTTCCAGCGGTGTCTGGAGTCGGAGAACCGGGCACAGGACGCGCTCGCCACCGCTGAGGCTGAGATCGCGAGGCTGACCGCCGATCGGGACTCCCGGCATGACGCATGGGCGGCTGCTCTCAAGCAGGCCCACGCCGCTGAGCGGCGGGCCGAGAAGGCCGAGGCCATGTGGGCGGAACGGTCCACTGAGCGTGACGCACTCTCGGAGAGGTTCGTCCGGTCCGAAGGTCTTCGCATCCAGGCTGAGAAGAACGAGGACTGGCTCAACGGCCGTATCGAGTACACCGAGGCCGAGAACCGTCGCCTGACCGCGCTGGTCGAGGCCGGGCTGGCGCTGGCCGACCTTGGCGTCCGCGAGCAGTGGCCGCCCGACGAGTGGCGCGCAGGCATTATCGCCGCGCTCGGGGGGACGGCATGAGCGCCGACACCGACGCCCTGGCAGCGCTGATCGCCAAGCACCACTGCGACTACAAGATCAGCAGGGACTTGGTGGTCACGTTCGACTGCGGGTTCGTCTACACGTTCGACCGCGAGGAAGTGTTCACCCTCCGCAACGCTCAGGACGCCCACCTTGCCGCCGTGATCGCCGCCCACCACCGTAAGCAACTGGCGCAGGCACACGCCGCGTGGTCAGCGAACGTGCAGGCGTCCATCGACGGTGCGGTGCGGAAGATGCAGGCCGCTGCGTGGGACGAGGGCCGCGACCACGGCGACGAGTGCGTCTCCCTGTTTGTCCGCTGCATTGACAACCCCTACCGGAAGGACCAGGAGGCCGACCGTGGCTGACCACGAGGCGCTGGTCGAGAGGGCCGCTGAAGCGTTGTGTGCCGCCGATCAGATCAGCACGTCGAGGACATGGCCGATTCTGCGCGACGAGGCCCGTGACAACTACCGCAAGCAAGCCCGCGCCGTGGTCGCCGCCGTCTCGGACGCGCTCAAGGCTGAGGGCCTGCGAGAGGCAGCAGACGACTACATGGCTGAGTGGGTCCGTCGCGGTCCTGAGCGCGCTGTCGTGACCCGCGAGTGGCTCCGTGCCCGCGCTGACCGGCTCGACCCGAGGGAGGGCGCATGAGTGAGCCGATCACGCCGGAACAGCGAGCCGATTGGCGGGAATCTGCCGAGTCTTGGCACGGGACCGACACCAGAAGCGAACGCATCATCGCTCTGCTCGACGCCCTGGACGCCGCTGAGGCTGAGCGGGACGAGTGGGAGGGCATGTTCAAGCGGTGCCTGGAGTCGGAGAACCGGGCACAGGACGCCCTCGCCACCGCTGAGGCCGACAACGCCCGACTCCGCACCGTGCTGGCGAAGGTCGAGGCGCTGGCCGACGAGTGGCTCGCGACGGGCAGCCTGCTCGCCACAGATGGAAGCCGAGGGCTGGCCCTCCGCGCCGCCCTCCGCTCCTGCGCCTGTGGCACCGACGCGACCGCCATGGACCCCGCCGAGGTGGTCGTACACAGCGCCGCGGGATGCCGGATCGAGCGGCGGGAGGGGACGTCATGAGCGTCAAGCGCGTCGACTGCTTCACGGTGGTCTGTGACTGGCACGGCTGCGGAGCGACCGTGTGCGACGAGAGCGACTACTCCGGCTGGGATGTCGACGGCATCGAGGTCGAGGTCGAGAACGCCATCGACGCCGGATGGCATCAGGCACGCGATCGAGGGATGCTCGGCCTGCTGAGCGCCGGAACCGTCTCGGGTGAGCACTACTGCCACCGTCACCCCGCCGCCTGGGCCAGCGACGCTGAACAGGTCGCCTCGATGACCCCGCCATACCTGCTGATCCACGACGGCGACACCGAGGACCCAGACGACGACGGCAGAGTCACGCTCGTCCTGCGCCAACTCGAAGACCCGCGACAGCAGCCTCTCGCGTTCGGAGTCGGTCGATGACCCCCGAGTGCGTCATGCCCGCCTGCACCCACCCCGGCGCCGGGATCAACCGCGCCGGCCAACCCGTCTGCACCGACCATGCCCTCGTCGTGGTGTCAGGCAGCTTCGTCCCCGACCGACACAGCGAAGGAAGTCACGAGTGAACTGCCTGTCATGCCACGCCACGACCACCAACGGACTCGGGTTGTGCGAGCTCTGCACCTACGCCGCGTCCGAAGCGCTGGGTCATCGCGGCATCGTGGTCCACTTCGGCAACCTCGCCCGACAGCGAAAGCCCGCCCGGCCCAACGGCTCGCTCGGTGGCCGAGGGACGTGGCTCATCAAGCGCGGCGAGGTCTCCGGCAGCGTCATCGACCACGCGCTCTCCTTGGCCGCCAATGACCTCGCGACATGGGCCAGGGCGCTCCATGACGACCGGCCGCAGTACCAGCCTCCCGAGCAGGCCGACACTGAAGCCGCGACCGTGGCCGCGCTCTGCGCCAGCCTCGCCGAGCACCTGACCACGATCGCCTGCCTGGAGTGGGCCGGCCAGTTCGTCCGCGACACCACCCGCCATTACGCAGCGCTGCGGGAACTCACTCGGACCGTGATCCCCGGCTGGTACGCGGGCGCATGCAGGATCTGCACGGCCGGCGAGATGCGCGTCGTGCCCGGCGACAAGCTCGCCTCGTGCCGCGACTGTGGGGCCACGACGTTCGCACGAGACTCGCTGGCGGTGATCCTCGAGGAGGCAAGCGGGTGGGTGGCAACGCCGAAGCGGATCGCCGAGGCCGTGGTGGCGCTGAGTGACAGCGAGCCGAGCGTCGCCAAGGTCTATGACCGCGTGCGACAGTGGGCCAACCGTGGCGACCTGGAGCCGATCTACCGCTACAAGCGCGACCACGTCTACGACCTGGAGCAGCAGCGCATCGTCGTCGCTGACGTCAAGATCGGCCGTGCGCGCTACCGGTTCGGTGACGTGTTCGACCTGCTGACCGCGACACGACCAGCGAAGGTCGAGCAAGTGTCGTAACGACGCGCTACCCTTGTCACAGTTTCGCGGTGCGAAGCGTCCCCAAGGGCCAGCCGAGGTGCTGGCCTTCGTCGTTCCAGGGGGTAGCCCATGGCCGAGACGATCCGGGTCACCGACGAGACCACACGCGCCGAGCTGATCGAAGCGCTCGGCAACCTCTGCGCCTACGCCAAGCGACAGCCGCACGTGCTCGGGGTCAGCAGCCCTTCGCGATGGGATCTCGCGCACAGACGGATTGATGCGGTGCTGGATGAGATGGGCCGGCGGGCGTGAAGGTCTGCGCCGAGCCTGGGTGCCCGGCGTTACAGGCCGAGCCGCGATGCTTGGAGCACAGGCGTCAACGCGAACGTGCACGCGGCACCCGACAACAGCGTGGCTACGACGCCGCGCACGACCAACTCCGTGCGGACTGGCAGCGCCGACTCAACACTGGCGAGCGTGCGACCTGCTGGCGTTGCGGAAATGATCTAGACCCCAAGGCTTGGACTCTCGGTCACTGCGACGACGACCGCACCATCTACCACGGACCCGAATGCCCGGCATGTGACTACGCGACCGCGGGGCGGACCATGTGTCCCCACCCGTCGCATGCATGATCATGCATTCCGGCGCATGACCCCAGGGGGAGGGGCCACCTGCGGACCGATCTAGGGACCGCGGGTAAGGCGCCCGAGGGGTCCGCCGGGTTCAGAAGGTCGCGACCGTCCCGTGTGATGCATAACCATGCAGCCCCCTTCTCGGGCTGTGACGTGACGCCTTGGCGCGATGCCCTGGCGTAACCAGATGCGGCGCGATGCCGCGATCAGGAGGCAGTCATGCCCAAGGGTGGAGCGCGCGCCAACTCAGGTCCCCCGCCTGACCCGAATGCCCTCCGCAGGTCGCGCAAGTCTGACCCTGCGTGGACGAAGATCTCGGCAGCCGGCCGCTGCAAGCCGGCTCCTGAGTGGCCGTCGCCCGAGCCGTCGTCGCGCGAGCTCGAGGTCTGGCGCCGCTGGTGGACACTCCCGCAAGCGCTCATCTGGGACGAGTCGTTCTCGCTGGACTACGTGGCGCTGGTCGCTCGCATGTTCGTGGAGGCCGAGCAGCCGAAGGCGCGCACCGAGGACCGCAAGAGCGTGAACTCGATGATGGCGACCCTGTTCCTGACGCCGGACTCACTACTCCGAGCCCGGATCTTGATCACGGGCGACGCCGAAGACGACAACGCCGCACCCGCTCCAAGCCGCGACGCTGGCGTGACCGACATCCGATCGCGGTTGAACCGTGGAGGCGCGTAGCGGCTACACGGTCGACTTCCCGACCCTGTGGATCGTTCCCGCCTGGCATGAGCGGCACTGCATCATCCCGGACGGCTTCCGCAAGGGCACGCCGTGGCGCCACTACGACTGGCAGCTCTGGGTCACCGTCAACCACTACCGAGTGAAGCCCGGCGTCGAGCCGTTCGATGACGAGGGCTACCCGACCCGGGCCGCTGCGTTCGAGAACCGCCGCACGCAGGTTATCGACGCGCAGAAGAAGGGCAAGGGTCCGTTCGCCGCAGTCATCACCTGCGGCGAGGCCGTGGGCCCGGTGCTGTTCTGCGGCTGGGCCGAGGGCGGTGAGTTCTACCGCTGCTCCGACCACGGCTGCCACTGCGGCTGGTCGTACACCTACGAACCAGGCGAGCCGATGGGGATGCCCTGGCCGACCCCGCTGATTCAGCTGCTCGCCACCTCCCAGGATCAGGTCGACAACGTCTGGCGCCCCCTGCAGGCGATGGCTCGCGGGCCGTACCTCTCGGGTCTGATGCGAGTGGGCGAGGAGTTCATCCGCCTGCCCAACGAGGGCCGGATCGACGCCGTCACCTCATCCGCACTCTCTCGCCTGGGCAACCCAATCACCTTCGCGCTGCAAGACGAGACGCAGCTCTACACCGAGCAGAACAAGATGGTTCGGGTCGCGGAGACGATGCGGCGCGGCCTTGCGGGCATGGGTGGCCGGTCGATGGAGACCACCAACTGCTACGACCCGTCGGAGAAGTCGGTCGCGCAACGCACTCATGAGTCGCGCGCCAAGGACGTCTTCAAGTTCTACGAGCCTCCTCCGCCCAAGCTCAACTGGTCCGTGAAGGCTGAGCGCCGGCAGATCGTCGAGATGGTCTACGCCGACTCCCCGCACGTCAACATCTCCGCGATCCTTGCCGAGGCCGAGGAGATCGGCGAGAACGACCCGGCGCAGGCCGAGCGCTTCTTCGGCAACCGCATCGTCTCCGGCACTGACGCGTGGTGCTCGGTTTCGAAGTGGAACGCGCTGACCGAGCCGCGCGAGGTGGGGCCTGGTACGCAGATCGTGGTCGGCTTCGATGGCTCGGACACCGACGACTGGACGGGCTTCCGCTGCGAAACTCGCGACGGCTACCAATTCACCCCGAAGTTCCCCGACGGCCGCCCGATGATCTGGGATCCGGCGAAGACCAACGGCCAGGTTCCGCGGGTCGAGGTCGACGCCGGACTCGCGCACATCATGGACCGCTGGAACGTGGCCCGGATGTATGGCGACCCGCCCTACTGGGAGTCCGAGATGGACGCCTGGGCCGAGAAGTACGGCGAGAAGGTCGTCATCCGCTGGTACACCCGCCGCATCCCGCAAATGCACTCGGCGGCCGAACGGCTCCTGACCGACATCGGCAAGGCGGGGACCGAGTTCGCCCACGACGACTGCCAGACGACCGCACTCCATGTCTCAGCCGCCAGGCGGTCCCATCGTCCCGGCGGGCGCTACGTCCTCGCCAAGCCCGGCGACGGTCGCAAGATCGACATGGCGATCCCCTCGATCCTCGCTCACGAGGCGTGTGGAGACGTGACGGCG
Organism: Nocardioides montaniterrae; assembly: GCF_054782655.1. Taxonomy (NCBI): domain Bacteria; kingdom Bacillati; phylum Actinomycetota; class Actinomycetes; order Propionibacteriales; family Nocardioidaceae; genus Nocardioides; species Nocardioides montaniterrae. The sequence continues at coordinate 336,034 of NZ_BAAGSB010000001.1, forward strand.
GCCGGTTGGCCCGAGCTGACGACACAGACCTACTTCCGACTGCCTCGCTGACCCAAAGGAGGGCAACGCACATGGCGCTGACGCCCTTCGAGGTCGAAGTGATCGACCGCCTCAAGCGTCGACTCGACGACCGCGCGCTGAGCGACGAACTGCTGCTGCGCTACTACCTCGGCCAGCAGCGGCTCGAGCAGCTCGGCATGGCGATTCCTCCCTCGATGCGTCGCTTCGTGGTCATCGCCAACTGGTGCCGCACCGTCGTCGATACGACCAATGACCGCCAGCAGGTCCGTGCGCTCATCCTGCCCGGCGAAGAGACCGCGGACCCGCAATTGCGTGCCATCTGGGACGCATCGAACCTCGACGCACACGTGGCGATGTTCAACCGCGACCGGATGATCTACGGCCGAGCCTTCATGTCGGTCGGCGCCAACGAGGCGAACCGCGAACTCCCGCTCGTCCGGGTCGAATCGCCCCGCGAGATGGTCGCCGAGATCGACTACCGCCTGGAGCAGATCACCGCTGCGGCTCGGTTCTACGGGCAGACCATTACTGGTTATGGGCCGACGAACGTCACGCTCTACCTGCCTAACTCCACCATCTGGGTCGAGCGCGGCGAGGACGGCCGTTGGTACGAGGTTGACCGCGACGACCACAAGATGGGCGTCGTCCCTGTCGTGATGCACCTCAATCGACGCCTGTCCGGCTCTTGGCGCGGCGAGTCCCAGATGAACGACGTGATCCCGCTGGTCGACGCAGCAGCTCGGTCCCTGACGAACCTGCAGTTCGCGCAGGAGGCACACGGCATCCCGCGCATGTGGATGGCCGGTGTCGCCAAGGGGGACTTCGTCGACGAGGACGGAAAGCCGATCCCCCAGTTCGAGGCGTACTTCGACGCGATCCACACGATCACGGATCCTCAAGGCAAGGTCGGCCAGCTTACCGCGGCCGACCTCAAGAACTTCCAGACCGCCTTGGAGATCTACGGCACGCAGGCCGCGATCACCACCGCTTTCCCGGCCCGCTACTTCGGCCTCCTGCCCACGAACCCGCCGACCGAGGGCTCGATACGCGCGGACGAGGCCGGGCTGATCCGTTCGGTCGAAGCACAGAACCTCGAGGTCGGCATGACGCTGGGCTGGATGGGCGCGCTGGCGATGCGGTTCTCCACCGGACGCATCCTGGAAGCCAACCAGGTCCGTGTCGACTGGTTCGACCCAGCAACACCAACCGTGTCCCAGCGAGAAGACGCCTTGGCGAAGCGCCGCGCTGCCGGCGTGCTGTCCCGCGAGGGCTACTGGGACGAGCTCGGCTGGTCCGAGGCCCGCAAGGCCAAGGAACGCGCCTACTTCGACGCCGAAGCCCTCGACCCGGTCACCAAGGCCGTAATGAGCGAGCTGCAGGGACAGACCAGCGCGGGCGTCACGACTCGCGCGGCCGGGCTGTAAGGGGCGTAGGCGGTGGCCCAGACCGCCACGCCGCCCCCAGCGGCCCGTAAGCACTACCTGTGGTCCGCCCTGCTCGCCACACGGGCAGTACGCGAGGCGCGGAAGGCCCGCGGGCAGGGCGCGACGGCCGTCTCGCGGGTCATCGCGACCCACCAGATCACCGCAGCCACGCGAGCGCCGATCGCGGTCGCGCGGATGCTGCTGGAGCAGGAGATCCAACAGGAAGCTCAAGCCCTGCTGAACTCCGCAGCCTTCACGACCTCGTTGCAATCGCTCACGGCGATGGCCGAACAGATCGCCACCGACTACGAGTTCGACCGCCTGGTCTCCTCACTGGTCCAGGACGCCGCGAGGACCGCCGAATCGGTCGCCACGGCTGTCATCCCGGACGTTGGCTACGTCCGCTTCCTCAACCTGCCCTCCTGCTCGCGCTGCGCCGTTCTGGCGGGCCGCGTGTACCGCTACTCGACCGGATTCGAGCGGCACCCCGGGTGCGACTGCGTGATGCTGCCGACCACGATTGCCAATGACCGGCTAGCCCAAGACCCGATCGAGCTGATGAAGGCCGGCCAGGTCACGGACCTGCCTAAAGCCGACCGACAGGCGATCCTCGATGGCGCCGACTTCGGCCGCGTCGTCAACGCCCGCCTCAGGAAGGGCGGAGTGCGCGACTCCGGTCTCGTGTTGACCCGCGCCGGCCGCCCCACTCCTGCCGCGATCTACAAGGCGGCCAAGACCCGCGATGACGCCATAGCAGCGCTCGTCGCAGCGGGCTACGTCCGCACCTAAACCACCCGACGACGCGAGGTCGTCGGGAAATCACTCCGCGATGGAGGAGCCCGACATGTCCGAAGACGTCACCGACACGACCGCCCAGCAGCCGCCCGACCAGGCCGGCGAGGTCACCGACAAGCCTCTCGGCGAGAACGGCGAGAAGGCACTCAAGGCCGAGCGCGAAGCTCGCGCCGCGGCCGAGAAGTCGGCAGCCGCACTGCAGAAGCAGCTCGATGACATCGCCGCGGCGAACCTCTCCGACCTGGAGAAGGCGCAGAAGGCGGCAGCAGACGCTCAGGCCGAAGCCGCGAAGGCCACGACCGAAGCCATGCGCCTCCGGGTCGCAGCCAAGCACGGCATCTCGGACGAGGACGCCGACCTGTTCCTCACCGGCTCCGACCTGGAGACCGTCGAGCGACAGGCGACAGCGCTCGCTGCCCGGACATCAACCGGACCCAAGCCCGACCTCTCCCAGGGAGCAAAGGGCAACCCCGCCACCGGATCACCGGAGACGGACTTCGCCAACTTCCTCGGCGCGCAACTCAGCGGCCGAGGCTGACCTGACTAAGGAGTCAGATTTCACATGGCTACCAACCTCTCGAGTGTCAACCCGACCCTCCTTCCGCCGACCGTAACCGGGCCGATCTTCGACCAGGCCATCGAGTCCTCGGCCGTCATGAGCCTCGCCCGTCGGGTGCCGCTCTCCATCACCGCCAACACTGCGATCCCGGTATCGATGGACGTCCCCGCCGCTGGCTGGGTCTCCGAGGGCGGCGTCAAGCCGGTCGGCAACGGCGCCGTGAGCGTCAAGACCATGACCGGCAAGAAGGTCGCCCTGCTCGTCCCGGTCTCCCAGGAGGTCGCGATGAGCAACGCCGCTGGTCTCTACGACCAGCTGCGCCAGGATCTGCCCACCGCCATCGCCCGGGCCTTCGACTACGCCGCGATCCACGGCAAGGACCTGCGGACCGGGGGTGCCGGGCCGTTCGCCGACTACCTCAAGCGTGGCGTGACCAGCGTCGAGCTGGGCACCGCCGCCCAGAACGCCGGCGGCATGTACGCCGACCTGGTCTCGGGCGAGAAGGCGGTCACCGACAGCGGGTTCGACTTCACCGGATTCGCGGCCGACCCGCGCCTGCGCCCGACCCTCAAGATGACCACCGACACCCAGGGTCGTCCCCTGTGGGTCGACGGTACCCAGGCTGGGCTCGCTGGTGGCAACCTCATCGGTTTCCCGGCGTACTACAACCGCGGCGTCTCGGGCTCGTACCGACGCAGCGGCAACCTGGTGCAGGTCATCACCATCACGGGGACCCCGACTGGTGGCACGTTCACCATCTCGGGCAACGGCGCCACCTCCGCGCCCATCGCTTACAACGCCGCGTCCAGCGCCGTGCAGACCGCCGTACGGACGCTCGGTGGCCCGTTCGCCAACGCCACCGTCGCCGGCTCGGCTGGCGGCCCGTACACCGTCACTCTCGGTACCACGGGCGTCGCAACCGGCCCCCTCCGCGCCGACGGATCCGCCCTGACTGGCGGCACCAGCCCGGCCGCCGTCGTCGCGCAGTCGCCGACGACCGACACCAAGCTCCGCGCGATCGGCGGAGACTGGAGCCAGGCGGCCTTCGGCGTCGGCATGGACATCACGATCAAGGTCTCCGACACCGCGTCCTACGTGGACGAGGCCGGCGTGACCCACTCGGCGTTCCAGGAGAACCTCGTCCTCCTGCTCGTCGAGGCGTACTACGGCTTCGTGTGCAGCGACAACGCCTCCAAGGCGTTCGTCGCCTACACCGACGCCGTCTGATCTGAACCAGAAGCCTAAGAGGAGGCGGTCATGCCTGTCGCTACCGAATCTGACGTAGAGACCGCGCTTGGCCGCCCCCTCTTGGCCGCCGAGGCCACCCAAGCCAACTGGTGGCTCGTCGGCATCGAACTCGCCATCGTCCACCGCCTTGGCGACGTGAGCGCCCTCAACCAGGACGCTGTCAAGTACGTCGAGGCCGAGGCTGTTGCTGAGAAGCTACGGCGTCGCGGGACGAATGAATCCAGCATCACCGTCGCGGTCGATGACGGTTCAGTCACCCGCCGGTTCGACAACCCGTCTTCGGCCGATGACATCACGGATGAATGGTGGAGCCTGCTCACCCCGAGCGGCAATGCCGAGTCATCCTCGATCCGACCCGGATTCGAGCCGGACGCTGTACGCTGGCCGGTTCGGCCGCCCGGGAGCTGGTGCTGGCCCAACAGCGTCGACTGGTGGGGACGATGAGCTTCGTAGCCGACGCGATCGCCGTCGAACTTCCCTTCCTCCGCGCCGAGGCCCGCGCCCGCATGACCTCCATCTGCACCATCCGCCGACGCTCGGCCACCCGCACGACCGGCGCCGACGGCATGGACGTCAACACGTGGGACGTCACCCACACCGATCTCCCGGTGCGTATCTCGGGCAACGCCCGCGGTGCCGCATCGATCACGGCCCGCAGCGAGCGAACCACCGAGTTCAACCGCTCTGACCGCACAGCGAGCCTGCCGTACGACACGACCGACCTGATGGACGGCGACCTCATCGAGGTCATCGCGGGCGAGAGCGCCGGCACCGTCTGGCGGATCGTCGAGGCCGACTGGCAGGACCAGGCAACCGCACGCCGAGTCCCCGTTGACGCCGTCGACCGTCCTGAGGAGTGGTGAGCGTGCGCATCATCGTCACCGACACCCTGGACGACCTGCAGCACGACCTCGAGGACGCCGCCGCCAAGATGCAGCGCAGTGTCACGAGCGCCCTCAACGACGCCCAGAAGCTGGGCACGCAGGTCGCGCGCAGGCACGCTCAGGCTGCCTCAGGGCCGCACGGCAAGAACTTCTACAAGCGCATCACTGGCGAGATGCTGACCCCGACCAGTGCCGAGTTCGGCATCACCGCCGACCAACGAGGCGAACCAGTCGGTGCGGGCTTCCGCCACGGTCCGCCGAACCGCGACTTGGCGGCTGCTGGCGACAAGGCCGCCGCGGAACTCGCGTGGCAGATCCGAAGCGCTATCGACGGGGTGCTTTGGTGAGTGACGAGCATTACGCCGCCGCAGTCAAGACGGTCATCGCTGCCGCCCTCGCTGATCTCACTGCTGGCCCGGTAGTGGCCTACGACTACGACGAGATTCCTGGCACGAGTCGCGGCGACAAGCCCGGCACTCGTCCGGCACGCTACGTCGCGATCGATCTGTCTCGGCGCTACAGCGATAACCGTCGCGCATCTGGCGAGGTCTCGTTTCCGCTCGGTCGTCTCGGCACGCGGTACTGCGCCGAGTCCGTGACCAGTCTGCGCGAGATCCGGCGCCGCGTTCGTGCCGCGCTGGAGTCACAGATCCTTCCCGGCGACTTCGGACCGTTCGACTTCGAGATCGAGTCCGAGGAGCTTCACGCCGACGCGCTCGGCTACACCGCTGTCGACGACTGGACCTTCTGATCCATCGCGGCACTCGCCGCATCCGCCCCGCTTCGCCTACCCGCAAGGGAGATCCCGCCATGCCCAGCAAGAGCACTTCTAAGCCGGCGAACGAGCCCGTTCGTCTCGATGTCGATGCCGCCGAGTTCGGCGCTGACGTCGCCGCCGCCGCCGAGTCTGCCCCGGAGTTGGCGACCCGCCTTGATGCCATCGACGGCACTCCTGAGCCCGACGAGTTCGGCAGGTACCGCGTCCGCGACGAGGACACCGGCCACGAACTGTCCGTGCATGCCGCCGCCCTGCCTCACGGCAACTACACGGTCCTCGACGAGCTCGCGAGCGACCCCGTCACCAGTGACCCGCTTCCCGTGAAGCACCACGAGTCCCTGTCGAGCCACCCCGCAAGCGGCCAGCTGGCCGACCCCGAGAAGGAGAACGCCAATGGCTGACACGCTTCGCCCCGACCCGACCAAGGTCTACGAGCGCGAGAACTGGGTCTTTGTGCCCACCTTCGCGGACTACACGACCCCGCTCGCCACGGAGGCGATCGCGGCATCCGCCCTGGACATCACCCGCATCGCCTTCGCTGAGAATGGCCCGGCGCCCGATCAGTCGACCGAGCTCGTGAGCCAGAACAAGCGGTACGGCGATGGCCGCATCTTCCAGTTCGTCGGCGACACGACGTACAGCGGCGGCGACATGTTCTACCAGTTCGCCCCGCAGGCAGCCGCGGGCTCGGATGGCAAGAAGGCGTACGAGAAGTTCCTCAACACCTCGGGCACGATCACCGGATTCCTGATGCGTCGCCAGGGCGTGCCGCGCGCTACGACGATCACCGCCGGCCAGTTCGTCGACGTCTACCCGGTCGAGTTCGGACCCTCGCTCCCGACCAAGGTCGGCGACGGAGCCGCGGCCGAAGCCGCCGCGAAGTGCACGTACGCCATCACCGGCGCCCCGGCCCTGAACAAGGCCCTGGGCTGATCCCAACGCCGAGGCGGGCGGGTTCGACAGTCGCCCGCCTCGGTCCCAGGCCCTCGCGGGCCATTCGCTGTCGATCTGTCGTTCTGTCGAAGGAGAACCCCTCATGGCCACCGTGATCATCTATGCCGATGGCGACCTCGAGCGCCTCAACGCTCTGGTCCGCGACCGCGTGCTCGCCGAGGTCAAGCTGGCCGAAGCGAAGGCCGAGCAGGCGACGGCGCTGCGCTATGGCGACGGAGAGGACGTCGTGCTCGCCGAGGCCGTCGAGGCTGCTCGTCAGGCGTACGACGACTTCGAGGCCGAGGCTGCTGATCGCGCAGAGGCGTGGGAGCTCCAGCCGATCGGCCACACCGAGTTCCGCGAGCTCGTAGCGGCGCATCCGGCCCGCCGGATCCCGAACCCTGAGGCGGGCGCTCCGGGCGAGCCGGCGACCATCGTGCATCCCGATGACGCCGAGTACGCCGTCGACGTGACGGCATTCGGCCGGGCGCTCCTCCTATTCGTCGACCCCGAGGATCCTGAGATCCGCACGGTTACCCAGCCAGCAGACGGTCTCGTTCGTCGACTCAAGCGCCTGCGTGCCGGGCACTTCGACCGGCTCTGGCGCACCGCCTACGACCTCAACACCGAGGACGTGCTGGACCCAAAATGGCTGCGCTCCTCGACCGCGAGGACGTCGAGCGAGATCTAGGAGTCTCCGAGAGCCTCGGGCTGACGCTGACAGAGTTCGATTCGCTGCGACCGATTGAACGGCGCCTGCGGATCGCACGCTGGGCACGGAAGCGCGAGACCTGCTCAGACTGCGGCCGACCGATCTCCGAGTGCTCGGACCCGAGGCCGAACCGCTACGCCTACCGGCTGATCTGCTACCGCACGATGGAGGCCGCGGCTGCTCAGGCGGCGTACGACGACCTGCACCGCAAGGCCGCATTCCATGACGGCACCTTCACCAATTGGGGCGAGAAGCGATCGCCCGAACATCCCTACGCCCATAACGACGGCGTGACCATCGGCGTGGCCGATGAGGATCTGATGCCCTGGGACGCGTTCACGACGAAGGTCGACGCGTCACCCATCCCGCATGAGCCGCCAGCCGGCGAGCGCGAGATTCACGACGGCGAACACGCCGCCGAGGAGTAGCAGCCAGCCGCCAACAACGGACGCGCCGCCGCTGCCCAGCACGAGCCCAACGAAGCCGACAACGGCGCCGATCAGTGCCGCGCCGAGCCGTGCCGTGGCACTCATCGGCGTCTTCATGGAGTCCTTCGAGGGCGGAATCGGTCCGTCGCTCCATGCCCAGCGCGTCCACTCGCGGATGTTCGCCATGCGCTCAACCGTAAACCCGCCAGGAGGCTCCCGTGAGTGTTCGCCGAGAAGCGGTCCGCCTTGACGTCGAGGGCAACTTCGCCGAGAAGGTGCTCGAGGACGCGGCCGCGGTGAAGCTGCTCGATCACGAGCTCAAGAACCTGTCTGGGCACTCGGTCCAGACCTCGCGCTCGCAGGACCGGCTGGCGAAGGACATCGACAAGACCGGGCAGTCGGCTCGCAAGGCGTCCGGCGACCTCGACCGCTATTCGGGGCGCCTGGGCATCCTGGCTGCCGCCGTCGGCGCGTTCGGTCCTGGCCTGATCCCGATCGGCGGTGTCGGGATCGCGGGCCTGGGCGGTCTGACGAACGACATGGGCATGGCCGCTGTGGCTGGCGGGTCACTGATCGTCGCTTTCCATGGCGTTGTCGATGCCGCGAAGGTGATGAACAAGGCCGCACTCGAGCCGACCTCAGCGAACCTCGAGGCCGCGCATCAGGCGATGGAGCACCTTGTTCCCGCCGCGCGCCAGTTCGTGATCGAGTTCCAGAAGTTCCGCCCGCTGCTGGGCCAGATCCAGCAGTCGGCGGCCTCGGGCTGGTTCCCCGGTCTAACGAAGGCGATGCACGAGCTTGTCCCGCTCGCCCCGACGATCGAGAAGATCTTCCACGACGTCGGCACCGCTGGCGGGAACCTGGTCGCCCAGGGCGCGAAGGCACTGGCCGGCCCTCAGTGGCGCGAGTTCTGGCAGTTCATCGACACCGAGGCGCCGAAGGCCATGGCGGCGATGGGCAAGGTCGTCGGGTCGCTGGCCCACGGCTTGTCGCAGGTCTGGATGGCGTTCCAGCCGCTCAACGACGGATTCAACAACTGGCTCATCAACGCCGCGCACTCGTTCGACCTGTGGGCCACGAATCTCTCCAAGACCCAGGGCTTCCAGGACTTCGTTTCCTATATCGAGCAGACCGGCCCGCAGGTTTCGCAAGCTCTCGGCGCGATCGCCAAAGCGGTGATCGCGATCATGCGCGCCGCCGCCCCGATGGGTGGCCCGGTCCTGAAGGCGGTCACGGCATTCGCGGACGCGATCGCCAAGATTGCCGACTCCCCGCTCGGCACCCCGATCATGGCCGCCGTCACCGCGATGTCGGCGCTCAATATCGCCACCAAGCTCGCCACCGGCTCGATGAAGGCGCTCGGCATTCAGGCAGTCCTCACGGGCGAGGAGGCCGCAGCTGCTGGCGCTGCAGGCGGCGCTGGTGGCGGCCTTAAGGGTAAGCTTCTCGGCCCGACCCTTGCCGCGATGGGGCTCCAGTACGCGGCCGGCCAGTCGGGTTCCGCGACTTCGCAGAACGCCTTCGCGTCGGCAGCGGCGGCGCAAAACCTTGAGGGCATGAAGGCCCACTTGGCCGACATGGAGAGCCACTACAACGACTGGCAGCACCTTGCTGGTCACGGTGGCGGTTTCTTCGGCGGCCTAGGCGTCATCGCCCATCACCCGCTCGACGCCGTGAACGACTCATTCTCCGACGTGCTTGGCGAGGGTCGAAGCGGACTCAAGGCCAAGATCGACGCTGCAAAGCACGCCATCGCCGATCTCGAAGCACAGGAGAACGGCGCCAAGGGGTCTTCGCGCGGCCTTGCGACTGCGATGAACGGCCTCGGTTCGGCGATGAAGCAAAGCGCCCAGGAGGCGCTCGGTGCGTTCGACGCAGAGACGAACTATCGCGAGGCGCTCAAGGCCGCCAAGAAGCAGGCCGACAGCAACAGCGCAGGCATCAAGGGCAACTCCGATGCCGCGCTCAAGAACCGCGAGGCGCTGGGGCAACTGGCGGCAGCGTGGCAGAACCAGTCTCAGGCTGTGCGGTCGAACTCGAAGCGCCAGCACGAGGCCCGGCAGGACTTCATCAGGACTGCCGAGGCGATGGGCGTTGGCATTCCGGAAGCCCGTCGGCTGGCCAAGGCCATCATTGACATCCCGCCGAAGAAGGTCATTCCGGTCACGGTCCAGGACCAGCAGGCGAAGGATTCGATCAACGTCCTGCGGAACCTGATCGAGGGCCACCCGATCATTCAGACGATCAAGGTGCAGCACGTCGGTCAGGCGCCCGGCAACGTCTCGGGCTCCGGCGCGATGGGCGCTTACCTGAACGGTGGTAAGGGAAACGGCAAGGCCGACGGCGGCACGATTCCGAAGACCGGCCTGCCCTACGCCGACCGGCACCCGTACCTGCTCGCTGACGGCGAAGAGGTCATCTCCAACCGCTACGGGCAGGCCGACCGCCACCGGTCGCTGCTCAAGGCGATCAACGCCGGCCGACTCGCGGACGGCGGCACGGTCGGACGCTCCCGTGCGATGGGCGGGACCGTGCGCCACGTGATCGAGGTGAAGGTCGTTGGCGGCGAGCTGGACCTAGGTCGCGCCAAGCAGCAGATCCACGCGATCGCGCGAGAAGTCTCCAGCGACGAGGACGGCCAGCAGTCCGCTTTCGATGAGTTCGTGGGGTGAGTCGTGGCTGAACTGATCCTTGATGCTGGGGTCGACACCTGGGTGGTGCAGCCGTACCCGGACACCACTCGCGATGTCGCGAAGTACCCGGTCATCCAGAACAGCTTGCGCCGCACCCTGGTGCAGATCAACGGTCTCGATCGGCTGCCCTCGACGGCCGTCATTCTCTCGGCGACGCTGTCGTGTCCGGCGCGTGGTGCGTGGGATCCGCAACTGGTGTCGGTCCAGGCTCTTGGCCTGAACGCGGACGGGAGTCAGTGGCGGGTCGCGCGGGCGACGTGGAACAACCAGCCCGGCGTGGTCGGGTCGGCGGTCGCTACGTCGATCTCAGCTCTTGATGACGGCGATGCGGTCGACCTCGACGTGACGGCACTCGCGCAGGCGATCGTGCTCGGTCAGGCGAACTACGGGTGGCGGATCTTCACCGACAACGCCGCGACGCAGTCCTCGTTCTACGGCTTCGACTCTGGTCACGAGTCGTGGACGCTGATGGTTGAGTACACCCTCTCGCCCGAGGCGCCGGCGCAGTTGACGCCGCAGGGTGTGGTCGGGATCGCGAAGCCGGTCTTCCAGGTCGACGACCAGGACGACCTTGCGCAGATGCGGGTCCAGATCGACGACGACATGCTCGGCACGCCGCTGTACGACTCGGGGTGGGGCGGCGTCACTGGCCCGGCGCTCGACTCGGCGCGAACCGACCTCCCTGGCGGTGCCTACTCCGGCCTGGCTGACGGCATGATGCGCTACTGGCGGGTCGCGGTGAAAACGACCGACGGCGCGGAATCCGACTTCTCCGAGTGGGTGCAGATCACCCGCGACGTGAAGCCGACGCTCGCGGTCGACAGCCCGACCGGCGGCACGACGCGCTCGAGCACGCCCACCGTGACCGCGCACCTGTCCCCGGCCGGCACCGCCGACACTCGGTGGCGGGTCCGCGTGCTGGCGGCGACAACGCCGGATGTGCTGTGGGATTCCGGCACCGCATTGCAGGGCGCGACCCTGACGGCGAAGGTGCCGCGGAAGTGGCGCGGAAAGACCGTGCTCGCTGAGGACGTCTCCTACCGCTTCGAGGTCTCCGTGCTCGACCGGCCCGACCGCGTCGGCTCCTACGGCGACCCGCAGTGGATCACGTCCACGCAGACCGTGCTGCTCGACCACGACGCCTCCGAGGCGATCCCGTCCGGCCTCGTCGCCTCCCAGCCCACGGTCGGGGCGCCCGACGTGCTGCTGCACTTCACCCGCTCGGCGACCCCGGACTACTTCGAGGTGCAGCGCTCCGAGGCGGGCGGCAACTTCAAGACGCTGCCCTACGAGATCAACCCGGCTGACGCGCTGTACGACGCCCTGACGTGGGAGTGGGTCGACGTGACCGCGCCGCCGAATACCACGCTGACGTACCGCGTCCGGGCGGTCACGAACGACAACTCCTCGCCGTGGTCGGTCACGGACACCCTGACCCCCGAGGTCAAGGGCATGTGGATCCGCTCCGGCTACGGATCGATCGTTCTCGACGGCGACACCCTGGACGCGATCAAGCAGGTCACCAAGCGCGTCACCTACAACCTGCCCTATGCCTACGAGGACGTCGACATCATCGGTGCCGTCGGTGGCTACGCCGCGGACTCTCTCGACTTGTCGATCGACAACCGCGACCCGGACTACCAGTCAGTAGACGATGCGCGCGAGATCCTCGAGGAGGTCCGCAAGCACCCCGAGCAGCCCGTCCAGCTTGTCTGGGGCACCGTGTCGATCCCGGCCTACCTGCGCGACCTTTCTGTAGCGCCCGCCTCCGACTCGGTCTCCGCCCTGCGCGACCGCAAGCACGCGGTCTCGTTCGGGTTCTTCCAGACCGACGACGCCGCCGAGACCGGGTACGGCGCGGCGTATTACGACGTCGGGGTGTACGCCTGATGTTCGTCCCCTCGGGCCTCGCGAGTCATGACGAGCGGGTCGCGTGGCAGCTGGGCATGACCACGACCCATGCCCGCATGGTCACGGTGCGGGTGATGACCCTGGATCACCGGCAGGTCACCCGCGAGCTGCACGCCGAGATCATCGACGGCCAGGTCATCATCGACACCTCGCGTGATGCGATCAGCGCCTGCTCGCTCACCTTGCTCGATCCGACGCAGTCGATCGGGTGGGAGCCGAACTCTGCACGGGACTTCCCCCACCTGCAGCGGATGGTCCAGGTGATCGACGCCCGCCTCGTGGCCGGCGTCGGTGGGCAGCCGTGGTCGTGGGTCGAGTGCCCGGTGTTCACCGGGCCGGTGGTCGACATCGACCGCGACGGCGCCACGGTCACGATCTCGGCTGACTCCAAGGACCGGCTCGCGCTGTGCAACTTCCCTCGCGCGAAGACATGGCGGGCCAAGCTGCGAGTCGTCGACGTCATCACCGACATGCTGGTCAACTTCGCGGGCGAGAACCCGAACCGGATTCATCTGCCCCAAGGCTTGAAGGCCACGACACCGGAGCGGATCTCGGTGACCCGCGAGGATCTGGTGTGGGTCCAGGTCCGCCGGCTGGCCGAGTCGGTCGGGTTCAAGATCTTCTACGACGGCCGCGGGCACTGCGTGATGCGGCGCGCCTCGTCTTCGGCGGCGATGACGATCGACCGGACGTCGCTCGCGTCGGCCGTACGGATGGACCGCGAGGCGCCGGAGATCAAGAACCGGTGGATCGTGCTCGGCCCGAAGCCGAAGGCGCACAAGAAGCAGGTCACTGCCGACATCGCGCTCCCGAAGCGTCACCCGTGGTCGGCGCAGTCGCTGGGCCGCAGCAACGGCTCCAGCTTCGTGCCGCGGTGGCTGATCGACATCCAGAAGCCGGGCCAGGTGAAGAACCACTTGATCGCGCTCAAGATCGCGATCAAGCAGCGCAACGAGCAACTGCGGACCAGCCAGCAGGTCACCGTGGACCACCTGCCGTTCCCGCAGATCGAGCCCTACGACCTGGTCAAGGTCATCGACCCGCGCCTCGGGGTGTTCCTGATCCGCGCCAACCAGTACACCCTGCCCCTCGGCGACGGCGGCCCGGCCACGCTGGGCGCGGTCCGCAAGGCATCCCAGCAGCCACGGCACAAGCGTCGCCGCCGCAACGGTGAGCACAAGCACCACGGCAACCAGGGCAAGAGGTGGAACGCCGCATGAGCACCGTGGCGGGCACCTACAGCGGTCACGTCACCGCGATCAACACCGAAGTCCGATCGGCCTCCACGGTCACCTCCACGGCCGACGGCGCGACGGTCCTGGCTGTCGACGACGTCGCGGACTTCGCGGCCGAGGGCGGCACGCTGCGGGTCTGGGCCGAGGGCGTGACGTTCGCGGACACGCTGCTGCGCTACTCCGGCATCGACGACGACGCGGACACGATCACACTCCTCGACGCCGTCGCCATCACTGCTGGCGGACCTGCCCCCGCGGGCATGACCGTGACCTGCTGGGACACCGCCGACAACCGGCCCGTCACCGAGTGGATCGCATCGGTCTCCGACGACAGCGACCCCGAGGGCGGCATCGAGGCTGCCGTGCATCACTCCCTCATCAAGCTCTTGGTCGCCTCCGTGCGCGCTGGCGCCAACGAGTCCGTCACCGCGACCCGCGACGAGCACGGCCAGTGGACCGTGACCGAGGTCCACGGCAAGACCCCGATCACCGACGCCCCCCACGGCGAGCTGTACCGCGCCACCGACATGGGGCCCCTCGCCACCTCGACCGACACGATCCTGGTCTTCGACGGCCCAGGTCCGTTCCGTGGCGGCATGGGCGCCGCCTCGGGCATCTGGACCATCCCTGCTGACGGCCGGTACGTGATGACGCTCAACGTCGGCTGGGAAGCCGACGCCGCCGGCCAGCGGCGTGCGTGGATCGAGATCGACGGCGACGTTGCCGCACAGGTCCGACACAACGCCGCCAGCTCGCTCGGCACCTGGCAGTGCGTCACCCGCACCAAGTGGCTCGCAGCCGGGACACAGGTCGCGTTCTGGGCCTCGCACAGCAGTCCTACGAGCCTGCACGTCCTCGACGGGTCCGCCGCCACCATCACGAGTCTCGACTAGGAGCCGCCTGATGCCCACCCCGCTGCCGAAGCCCCCAAAGATCCTGCTCCGGGCGAACTCCTGGGCGTCCAAGGTCAACCAGTGGATCAACTACTTCGAGAACCACATGGACAACCTCGAGGCAGCCGGTCGGCCCGAATGGTTGACCGGTGTCGGCGTGCCGTCCACAACCCTGGGCGACACCGGCGACTGGTACCTCAACACCGCCACGAGCGACCTCTACGTCAAGACCGACGACACTCATTGGGTCTTCGAGCTGACCCTGGCCAGCGACGGCAACATCCCGTGGCGCTGGGGCACCGCCGCACCGGCTGCAGCGCTCGGCTCGGTGGACGACGGGTACGTGAACACGGCCACCTGGGACATCTACCGCAAGACGGCGACCTCGACGTGGACCCTGCAGGGCAACATCAAGGGCCTCACCGGACCCACCGGACCGGCAGGCCCGACGGGATCCACCGGTCCGACCGGGGCCACCGGGGCGACTGGACCGGCCGGCGCGACCGGTGCCACCGGACCGGCGGGCGCTTCTTCGGCATGGCGGCAGGGATCCGGCGCGCCCTCTACCGGCCTCGGCGTGGTCACCGACTGGTACATCGACATCGCGGCGTACGACGTCTACGAGAAGACGGCGACCTCGACGTGGACGCTGCGCGCCAACATCAAGGGCGCGACCGGTGCGACCGGACCTACTGGTGCGACAGGCCCCACGGGTGCCACCGGAGCAACCGGCGCCACAGGCTCGACCGGCGCCGCGGGTGCCGACGGGAAGACGGTCCGCAGTGGATCGGGCACGCCGTCCAGCGGGCTCGGTGTAGATGGCGACTTCTACATCAACACGGCAGCGAACACGATCTACGGGCCGAAGACCTCGGGCGCATGGGGCGCCTCGACGTCCCTGGTTGGGCCGACCGGCGCCACCGGGGCAACGGGACCCACCGGGGCTACGGGGCCGGTGGCGACCGCGATCTCCTCGCGCACGGTCACTGCAGCAACCACGGTCGCGGCATCGGACGCCGGTGGCTGCGTGACCCTGAACTCGGCCAGCAATGCGAACCTCACGATTCCCACGCTCGCCTCTGGCGGTCCGGCGGTCGGCTCGGTCGTCTACGCCTACCAGAAGGGCGTCGGCAAGTGGCAGTTCGCTCCAGCGTCCGGGGTGACCGTCAATCCGACCAGCACCACCACCCGCGCCCAGTACTCGATGGCGATGCTCTACCACGAGTCCACTGACGTGTGGGTCGTGGCCGGAGACATCCCGTGAGCGGTGTCATCCAGTCGATCGGGTCGATGCTCAAGCGGCCGGTCGCCAAGACCACGCCCACGCTGCGTACCTCAGCGCAGGCCGTGGTCAACAACGGATCGTCCGCAATCGTCGTCACCATCCCCTCGAGTGCGGTCGCGGGCGACTTCGCGGTGTTCTTCATCGGGGAGAGCTCTGGCACCTGCGACACCCCGAGCGGGCTGACGAAGGTCGACGTTTCCCAGATCGGCGACACCGCGAACCAGCCGTACATGCACATCTACACCCGCCGACTGGTCGCTGGTGATGTCAGCAGCGACTACGGCCTGTCGTTCACCTTCAACGCCGGTGCCAGCGATGGGCTCTGCGGCGCGGTCATGGTGTTCGCGAACACCTCCGGTTTCGGCGTCCGGCCGCAGTTCACCTTCCAGGCGCAGACCGACGTCGCGAACTCTCACACCCCGGCCGGCTGCTCGCTGCTCATGGGCCCCTATGACCTGTTCGTGGGCGCCGCGGTCACCCTTGCCTACGTCTCTGCCGGACTCTCGAACGCGCAGATGGCCACCGCGCCGACCGGCTGCACCATCGATCAGACGATGGCGGCCACCCGCGCTGCTGGAACCGGCGGCACGTGTCGCGGCCTCGCGGTCTTCCACGGACCTACCCACGCCCAGCGCGTCGAGTCGATGACGTTCAACGCCCAAGAGTGGGTGGTGATGGCGACCATGACCCTCGCGCCCATCCAGCCACGCGTCACCGACATCGACCAGGTGCCGCCCGAGCTCCTCGGCGTCCCGGTCTACAACTACTCCAACTCCTCGGGCGCCTGCGTCGTCTACGACCAGTCCGACGTCACCCGCGGCTGCAACACCTACCGACCCTGGCCCGAGCGAGTCGCGACCGCATGCGGCGCAGTGAACAAGCTCAACGACAAGGCGATGGGCGGCGCCCGTGCAGCCGACATCTGCACCGCAGCGTACGGCACCGCCACCTACACCTCGGTGCGGGCAGGCTCAGGCAACACTGCAGGGCAGAACAACCAGTACAACCCGCAGGCGCTCACACAGACCGCGCTGACAAACCGTCTCACCGCGCTCTACACAACCGATCTGGTCGGCAACGACTTCCTCCAGCTCGGCACCGGCACACAGGCCCTCACCAGCGCCCGGAACGCCGTCGATGCGCTGCTCAAGCTGATCCGCGCCGCCACGGTCAACGGCTCCGCGACCGGAGCGAGCTACACCGGCACATGGGCCGACGACTCCTCCGACGGCTACCTCGCTGGTGTCGCGAAGAAGACCACCACGCCGGGCGACAAGGTCACGATCAGCGTGACCGACAAGCCGGCTGTTGACATCGTCGTCATCGCCCACGACTCGGCCGCCGAGTCCCTCACCGGCGCGGCGTACATCGTCAAGGTCGACGGCACCACCGTCGCCACCGGCACCACCCACAACGAGCACCTCGCCACCGGCGTCTACAACAACTACAAGTTCTGCCAGAAGGTCATCTCGGTCACCGGCATCCCCGCCGGTACGCACGCGAT
Organism: Nocardioides montaniterrae; assembly: GCF_054782655.1. Lineage (NCBI taxonomy): Bacteria > Bacillati > Actinomycetota > Actinomycetes > Propionibacteriales > Nocardioidaceae > Nocardioides > Nocardioides montaniterrae. Next base: position 353,337 of record NZ_BAAGSB010000001.1, read on the forward strand.
CACCATCGAGCACGCCGGCGCGACCAACGACGTGCTGATCTACAACGGCCACATGCTCCCCGCGACAACGCCGCCGTGGATCGTGACCAACAAGATCTGGCCCCTGCCGGCCGCGACCTATACGACCTACGGCATGAGCGCCGCGCAGGCCGCGACCTACAACCAGCTCGTCCAAGACGCCGCCGACCAGTTCACCGACAAGCGAGTCCTGGTCTACGACCCGTCGGCCAGCGGCGTGTGGGACACCGGCGTCCACGTGTCTGCCGGAGACGGTCTCCACCAGAGCGACCTCGGGCACGCCCTGTACGGCCACGAGATCATCCGGCTCCTCAACCGGCACCTGCTCGCACCCTCCCGTGACATCGTCAACCCCACGTCTCTGGCGCCGAGCACCATCCCCTCGACATGGGACCTGATCGGAACCCGCCCGTTCTACGTCCCGACTGGCGTCACCTCGATCAACTTCGAAGGCGAAGGCGGCTCAGGTGGTGGCGGAGGCGGTGCGGCCGGTGGCGCCGGCAAGGGCGGTGGCGGTGGCGCGTACGCGCAGGCACCCAGCGTCCCTGTCACGCCCGGCGAACTCCTCTGGATCACCGTCGGCGCTCCCGGCGCCGGCGGCGCCGTCAGCACTGCGGGCACTGCCGGCACCGTCTCCAAGGTCGTGCGCGACTCCAACGGCGCGGTGTTGTGGAAGGCCGACTGCGGTACCGGCGGTGGTACCGGTCTGGGCGCGGTCGGTACTGGCGGACTGGCGGCCAACTGCGTCGGCACGACCAAGACCTCCGGCTCTAACGGCTCGACCACGACCGGTGGCGCCGGTGCCGCACCGCTTGGCGGCGCCGCAGCGACGTACAGCGGCTCAGGCGCCGGAACCGCCGGCAACCCGCCTGGTGGCGGTGGCTCGGGCGCGAACCCAGGCAACGCAGGCGGCCCCGGCGCCCGCGGTGTCGTGAAGCTCAGCTGAGAGGGAAACCCAGAACCATGACCGCGACCGAACCCAACGGCTGGGAGCTCAAGCGCAGCATCGACCAGCTGCGCTCCGACGTAGAGAAGAAGCTCGACGCCAACCGCGCCGATGCCAAGGAAGACACCAACGAGGTCCGATCCGACATCAACGGCGTGGGCTCCAAGATCGACGGTCTCTACCGCGTCTTCGCATCGGTCTCCGAGGTCAACGCCCTCGCCGGCCGCGTGGCCACTCTCGAGAGCCGGGCCGACAAGCGCAGCGAGCGGATGACGACCATCTGGCTTGGCATCGGGCTGACCGCCTTCACTTCCCTGACCGGCCTCGCAGGGACCGTCGTCACGATCCTGGCGCAGAAATGAACACCCGCCGAGTCAAGATCGTCGCAGCCTGGACCGCCTGGTCGGCATCCGCGATCCTCGTCATCGGCATCCTGCTCGGCCTGCTCGGCTGGGCCGTCGTGTCCACGCAGCACGCCTCGGACCGTCGCGACCGCCAGATCGCATCCCTGATCCAAGCCGTCCGAGACAGCGACCACGACGCCGCCCGGGACCGGCGTACGGCCGCGCAGAACCAGCGGTTACTCCTGGACTACACCAAGGCGCTCGCGGACCGTCAGGACGCGCTCCTCACCTACCTGCGCGCCCACGGCATCCACGTCCCTGCCCGGTTCATCACCGAAGTGCCGGCGCCCCGCATCGTGACCATCCATCCCCACCGCGGTCCGTCGCCGAAGCACAGCGGCGGCGGCACCTCGAGCAGGTCCCCGCGACCCACTGGCCCCGGGAAGTCCGGCCACGCGCCCGGTCACCGCAAGCACCGCCCGCACGGCCACAAGCACCACTGACCATCTCGGGTCCAACTGCCCCGCACCACCCGGTGCCAGGGGGCTTTCGTCATGCCCACAGGAGATCGAAGATGAGCACCTCGCAGAACGGCTGGCCGGCGCTCGCGGCCGACAGCCCGCACCTCCACCGCTGGATCATTCCCGCGCGCTCCGGCTCGAGCACCCTCATGCTGCGCGATGGCTCGGCCGGCTTCATCCTCGCCTACATCGCGCTGCGCCTGGCTGAGACGATCGTGCCCCTGTTCGGCAAGGTCCTCGACGACTGGGGCTACGCCTACCGGCCCGTGCGCGGCTACACCACGACGCTGAGCAACCACTCCAGTGGCACCGCGATGGACCTCAACGCCACGCGTCACCCGCTCGGCCGCGTCGGCACTTGGACGAGCTCGCGCGCCGCGAAGATCCGCACCCTGCTCGGGCTCAAGATGCTGCGCCACGTCGTGCGCTGGGGTGGCGACTACCACGGACGCAAGGACGAGATGCACTTCGAGATCAACGCACCGCTCGACGTGTGCGAGCAGGTCGCCAAGCGGCTCATGTCCACCACCCGCGGGAAGCGGATCCTCGCCGCCAACCCCGGCCAGGCCCAGGTGATCCTGTCGTGAACGACCGCGCGCCTGCCTGGCAGCGGGTCGCCGTGACCATCGGCTGCGCCTACGAGCTCGTCGCGCTCTGGTCTCCGCTCCCGACTATCACGAACTTCGCGCACCGCCGACCCGCGCTCGCCGGCCTCCTCGTCGGCGCGCTCTCCGTCCACTTCCACCCGCAGGAGGTCATCCGATGAAGGTCGGTTGGTACAACGTCGAGTACGGCCACCCGGTGCGCGAGCACGTAGCGATGATCCTGGCTCGCTTCGAGCGCGAGCGGCTCGACACCATGATGCTCACCGAGGTCGCCGACTACGCGGCCCGCCTCAAGATCGAGGCCGCGAAGGTCGGGTACGCCCTCGTCACCAAGGGCAGCACGCACGCCGAGCTGAACCAGGCGATCCTGGTCCGCGGCGGCGTCCACATCGGCAAGGTCTGGACGATCCCGATGAAGGCGTCCTACTTCGCCCGCAACGGCGACGTACGTCGCTCCCAGCCGCCGCTGGTGGCCCGGCTCAACGGCATCAACCATGTCGTCGTCCACGCCCCTGTGCATGCCTGGGTGCCTGGCAAGGGTGGCCGCCACTTCACCGGCCCGATCCGCCGCCGTCTGGCCTACCGCGCCTACATGCTGCGGCTCGCGCGAGCCGTCAAGCGCATGGCCTGGCCCGCGATCATGGGCCCGGACTGGAACGCCAACCCCGACACGCACGGCCGCTGGTCCCCCGCCTGGCTGGCCCACAAGATCGGCGGCGAGATCGTCCGACCCCACGCCTCCACGGGCCACGGCGAGATCGACTTCGCGATCACCAAGGGCATCCGACTCACCAACGTCCGCGTGCGCCCCAACCCGCCCGGCCTGCCGCACTCCGACCACCTGCTCGTCACCGCCCAGGTGGCCTGACATGGCCAGCTGCACCTTCCCCGAGTGCCCCAACGCCGCACCCGGCACCGCTGCCTACTGCAGCCACCACGCCACCTACGAGATGGAGGACTGACCCATGAACCGCATCAACCCGTACGCCAAGGCCGTCGCTGCCGGTGTCGCAACCTTCGCCGGCGCGCTCGGCACCGCACTCACCGACGGGACCGTGACCGGCTCGGAGTGGTGCGGCGTGGTCGCTGCCACCGCGATCGGCATCGGTGCCGTCTTCGGGATCCCGAACAAGCCCCGCGCCTGATCCCGGCTCGGCCGCCCCCGCGCGAGCCGAAAACGAAGCCGCCCCGCTCCTCCATCGGAGGAGCGGGGCGGCTTCGCGCCATTTCTGGAAACGAGTCCTACTGGATCACCATCTGCGGCTGGCCCTGCACCACCATCTGGCCGCCGTTCTGCACCCAGCGGCGACCCAGGTGATTCTCAATGATCTTGAAGGCGCCAGCCGAGAACGCGTGGGTGGTTGCGTGGTGGATCGACAGCGCCAGGTCCTGGAGCTCCTCGTCATCCTCGAGGTGAACGACCTTCAAGCCCTTCTCCTCGAGCTCGTCACGAGTGATCGCGCGGCTGTGTGAGAGGTGCTGCTTGTCGTTCGCCAGCCACTCGGCCACCTCTTCGGCCTTCTCTACGCGATCCTCGTCCTCCACGAACATGTACGCCTGCAGCCACTCCGAAACCAGCGCTTTCGACAGCGCCGCAGCGTTCTCGCAGATGTTGAGGAGGCCAGGCGGGTACTGCTGGAGGGTGGGCAGCCACGCCGTGATGGCCTCAGGCTTCTCGGCGCACTCCTTCTTCGCGGTCTCGAACTGATCGATGAGCGCCCCTGCAGGGATCGGGATCCCCGGAGGCAGGGTCAGTTGTGGATCGATCGGCCCGAGCTGCGAGTGCTTCCCCATCACAATCTCGTCCGCAGCCATCGACCACATCGTCGCTGCCGACATCGCGTACATCGGAACGAACACCCGGATGTGGTTGAACTTGGTGCGCAGGTAGCGGACGATCCGATCCGTTGCCTCGGCCTGGCCGCCAGGGCTCATGAGGATGAGGTCGAGCTCGTCGCCTGGCAGGTCTCTGAAGACCTCCATCATCCCCTGCATGTCCTGCAGGTTGATCTGTACGTTCGGATGGTTAGCGAACATGTTGGCCGAGTAGGCAATCACGCTCCGCCCGGTGTGCTCGTGGAGGGCGGTGAGGTACTTCTGCCGCATCCCATCGACGTCGACGTTGCCGTTATTCGCCGCTGCCTGAGCATTCAGCTCGTTGAGCAGGTCACCCCAACTCGGCACGTCAGGCGTTGCTGGAAGTGCTGAACTTGACGGGCGCGAAGGTGAACGATCGCATCTGAGGGATCCGTGCGTGCGCGGCGTTGAAGGCCGCAAGGGCCGCGCTTACCTGAGGAAGGTTGGCGCCCTTCCCGACGAGTTCGGCGCGCTGCTGGTCGCTCGTGGGGGTCGTCGTCGTCATGACTCGAGTATGCACGCGTGAGGTGAATTCGTCTGCGTTCTGGAGCATCTCTTGGCGCCTTAGATGCCCCTGATGTCGCTAGATGCCCCCGCAGATGCTCGGCCACCATCCACCGCGTCACCAGATGCCACCCATGCGCATCCCCCTCGGCGTACGCCACCAGCCCCTCCCACCGGTACGGCTGCACCGACTGCCGACGCCACTCCAACAACACGCCCGGATAGGTGTGCGGTCCACCGAACGCGCGCGTGACGTCCACCCAACAGTGCTGCGGCTGCGGACGCATCGGATGACGCGGGCCGTCGGTCACATCAGTGTTCGGCAAGTGCGTAGCCGCCCGAGTCGTCAGTCATTGTGACCGTCACGTCACTGGTCCGACCGTCCTTCCAGTTCATGTGACACTCCGTCGTCTCACCGCGCTTCTGCTCGATCGAATCAGGGCACTCAACGCTGTCCAACGAGCCGTATACCGCCCCGAACCCGGTCGCTGCCCCGTCGATCGCGATGTTCAGGTAGTGGATCTTGACCTGCAGGCCGAGGTCGTGACCGCTGATCGTCTTCGTGCCGCACGCCGTCAAGGACAGAGTGAGCGCAGCCACGGCAAGGGTCTTGAACATCATGCGCGTCACCGTACGACGCGCTGTCGGGATCCGCTGAGGAATCACGCCACGAACCCACCCCGCCGCGCCGACCGCGCTCGGTGCCCGTCCCGTCGCCGCCGCAGCCGCCGCACCAGCTGCGCGTCATACGCCAGCGCCTCCGGGGTGTCGATCAGGGCCCCGAGCACCTGGAGGTACCGAGGCAGGGACATGTCGAACCGCTCACGCACGGCGGTCTCCCGCGCGCCGGGGTAGCGGAACCACGAGCGCTCCAGCTCGAGCATCGCGCAGTCGCGGTCGGTCAGGGCCATGGGGAGAGGGTGGCACCCACCGCCGACAGTTCTCACCGTGTGGCTACAGCGTTGGCTACAGAAGCCAGAAGGCCGGCCCTTGCGGGACCGGCCTTCTGAGCGTGTTTTCTTGGTGGAGGTGAGGGGATTCGAACCCCTGACCTTCTCATTGCGAACGAGACGCGCTACCAACTGCGCCACACCCCCAAGCAGGAAAAAGTTAGCACCCTGATGTTCGGCTGTCCGAATCCGGGTCGGGTGGTTTCGCGACGGGACGCTGCTCGACCTGCCCGACCGCCGAACAGCGAAGCGGCCGGGGCGATGCCCCGGCCGCTCACGTGAAGCTGCTCGTCAGAACGACGACTCGCCCTCGGCGGACTCGCCGCTGGCCTGGTCGCCGAACGTCTCCTGGCCGGCCTCGGACTGCTCGCCGTAGGAGCCCTCGGCGGTCTCGCCGTACTGCTGCTCCGTGGCTTCCTGGGGAGCCGCCTCGCCGTACGACGACTGCTCCGAGCCCTGCTCGCCGTAGGACGACTGGCCCTCGGCGGAGTCGCTGGACTCGCCGTAGGACTGGCCCTCAGCCGAGTCGCTGGACTCGCCGTAGGACGACTCGCCCTGCTCCTGGCTCTCGCCGAACGAGGACTCCACGCCCTCGGTCTGCTGCTGGAGCTCGTCCGAACCGAAGTTCTCCTGGGTCATGCTGATCAACTCCCGAGACATGCCTGGCCGGGAACCTCCCGGCCTCCGCCCGAGCGGCGGCACTACCACCTTCCGTCACCGTGAGGGCAAACACAAGGACCGTTCTGCCGATGTCCATCGGCCGAACGGTCCTCGGGTGGATCGGGTGCGGCTCAGGAGCCGGTCGCGCGGCGCTCGGCGGCCTGCTCGGCCTCCGTCTTGCTGCTGCGACGCTGGGCCTCGGCCTCGCGGGCGAGCTCGGAGTCGCCCTCGTTGCGGCCCGAGCTCCACACGCCGGTGGAGTCGAGGTCGATGGTGCGCACCGTGCGCGAGGCGGTGGCCTTGGCGACGTACGTCGGGAGCGTCATCGGGACCGGCTCCCAGGTCGAGGGCGACGCGGCGCCGACGGCGGGGATCTCCTCGGTGTTGTCGCCGACCTCGTCGGCCGCAGCCTCCTGGTCTCGGGACGGTCGCTGCGCGACCTCCTCGACCACCGGGGCGTCCTCGTCGGCGAGGGCCTGGTCGGCGAGGGTCGTACGCCGCTTCTTCACCACTCGGGTGCGGGCGGCGGTCTCCTTCTTCACCATCAGGCGGCACGCGACCAGCCAGGCGGTGATGAGGGCGACCGGGGCGACCAGGAAGACCCAGCCGATGACACCACCGGCGGCGAGGGCGACGGTCGCGACGAGGGTGAGCAGCAGCAGGCCGAGGACGCGGCGGCGGCGCGCGGCCGCCTGGCGCGCGGCCTGACGGCGCAGACGCAGCTGGAGCGGGGTGAGCCGGACCGGCTCGACGACGTACTCGTCCTCGTCCTGGTCTCGGGACGGTCGCTGCGCGGCCTCGTCGACCACGGAGGCGGGCGTGCGCGGCGCGAGCGCCTCGACGACCTCGGCGGTCGCGGCGACGGCCTTGCGCGGGTCGAGGACCCGGAGTCGGTCGGAGAAGCTCTCCACGGAGCGGGTGGCCTCGGCGTCCTCGCTCTGCTTGAGCGCCTTCGGGACGAGGTACACGGCCCATGCCGCAGCAAGGGCGACGAAGATCAGTGCGCTCATGTCCACAACTGCAGGTTATGAGTGGCGGGGCAGGACCGGTCGGAAGTCAACCGGTGTGTCACAGATTGACCTGTGTGACTGGTGGGTTGGGGCTCGGCCGGGATCAAGTAACACGTCGTTCGCGGGTCTTCCACGTCCGCGGAGACACTTCCATGCTGTCGTGGCGACGTGAGAGTGCAGAAAACGGGGCGGGAGACGTGCGAACGACGTGTTACTTGTTCCCGAGCACCCGTGCTAGTTGTCCCCGAGCACCCGGTCCAGACGGGCCAGCAGCCCGAGCGGCACGTCGTCGGCGGTGATCGCGAAGATCCGGTGGTCGCGCCACTCGCCGTCGATGTGCAGGAACCGTGGGGCGTAGCCGACCTCGGTCAGCCCGAGCTTCTCCACGACCCGCAGCGAGTTGGCGTTCTCAGGACGGATGCAAATCTCGATGCGGTGCAGCCCGCAGGTGATGAAGCAGTGGTCGACGACCATCGCGACGGCCCGCGGCATCACCCCGCGACCGGCGTACCTCTCGTCGATCCAGTAGCCCACCGAGGCGAACTGTGCCGAGCCACGCACGATGTTGTTGACGCTGATCTGGCCGGCGAAGGTGCCGTCGACCTCGATGACGAAGGGGTACGTCGTCCCGCGCCGGCCGGCCTTCTTGAGCCGGCGCACCAGCGCACGGAACGTTGTCGGTCGGCCGTCGCCGCCGGGCGGGACCGTGGCGTCCCAGGGCCCGAGCCAGATCCGGTTGCGGCGGCGCGCCTCACGCCAGGCGCGTGCGTCGGAGGAGCGCAGCTCGCGCAGGGTGACGGTCGGATCGACCCCGGACATCAGCTGGTTGGGCCACCGGCGGCCGGGGACCGAGGTGACCATCCGGGAGCAATGGTCGCTCCCGACGATCTGCTCGACGGCGTGCACCAGCACGGGCCGCAGCACCTCGAGGGCGTCCGTCACCCCGCCGCGCGAGCCGGGCAGGTTCACCACCAGGCAGTCGCCGGCGACCCCGGCGAGCCCACGCGAGAGCATCGCGGTCGGGACCCCCTTCGCCGCCCCGGCGGAACGGATCGCCTCGGCGATGCCGGGGATCTCCCGGTCCAGCAGTGGACGGGTGACCTCGGGCGTGCGATCGGTGGGCGTGAGACCGGTGCCGCCCGTGGTCAGCACGACCCGGGCACCCGCCGCGATCGCCGCGGAGATGGCGCTGCCGACCGGCGGGCCGTCCGGCCGCACCACGGCCTCGTCGACGACGAACCCCAGCTCGGCGAGCGCCTGGACGAGGAGCGGTCCGGTCTCGTCGGCGTACACCCCGGCCGCTGCGCGGTTGGAGGCGACGACGACCGCGGCCGGCAACCCGCTCATCGGGCCCAGTCCCCCGACTTGCCGCCCGTCTTGGTCTCGACGCGTACGTCGGAGATGACGGCTGCCTTGTCGACGGCCTTGACCATGTCGACCACGGTGAGCGCGGCGACGGAGACCGCGGTCAGCGCCTCCATCTCGACGCCGGTGCGGTCGGTCGTGCGGACGGTCGCGGTGATCGCGACGCCCTCGTCGACCACCTCGAGGTCCATGACGACGCCGGAGATGGCGAGCGGGTGGCACAGCGGGATCAGGTCGGGCGTCCGCTTCGCACCCATGATCCCGGCGATGCGCGCGACGGCGAGCGCGTCGCCCTTGGGCACACCCTCACCACGGAGCAGCGCGACGACCTCGGGCGTGGTGAGCACGCGGCCGGTGGCCACGGCGACCCGATGGGTCACCGACTTCTCGGAGACGTCGACCATGCGGGCTGCGCCGGACTCGTCGACGTGGGTCAGGCGCGGCTCGCTCATGGCCTGAGGATCTCAGGCGTCCGGACCGGCGAGGACCTCGCCCGCGGGAACACGCCGGGCACCCTCACCCTCGAGCGCGACCGCGCCGACGACCTGCACGCCGTTGCCGAACGTCCAGTCGCCCTCGACCGTCAGCGAGCTGGCCTTCTGCAGCGACGGGACGCCCTCGGGGAAGCGCTGGTCGAAGTCGCGCACCAGCTTGTAGTGCGTGCTGTCCAGGTCGACGTACGGGATGTCGGCGGCGACCTGGGTGAGCGCGAAGTCGGGGCCGACCTCGTAGACGTCGCTGCGGAGGATGAGGAGGTCGTTGGTGGTCTTGACCGGGATGAAGCGGTCCCGGCCGACCTCGATCAGGGTGGCCCCGTCGAAGACCTCGATCGCCGCACCCATCGCGGTCTCGACCTGGACCACCTTCGGCGTGGACGCGTCAGCAGGGTCGACCGTCTTGACGTTGCGGATCATCGGAAGTCCGAGGATGCCGTCGCGCTCGTCGAGCGCGGCCTTCATCGCCCGCAGGTCGAACCAGATGTTGTTGGTCGAGGTGTAGCGGTGGCGCTCGAGGTCGGCGTGAGCAGCCTTGTCCTCCTCGGCGATCTGCGCGGTCTCCCGCAGCACGATGCGGCCGTCGGACTTGCGGCGAGCGAAGTGGCCGCCCTTCTTGTCCGAGGCCGTACGCCGCACCGCCTCGATGGCGAACGGAGCGCCACTGGCCGCGAACCAACCGGCCACCCGCGGGTCGGGGACCGCGCCGAGGTTGTCGGAGTTGGAGACGAACGCGTAGCGGAACCCGGCCGCGAGCAGGGCGTCGATGGTGCCGGAGCCGCGCAGCGCGGTGTAGATGTCGCCGTGTCCCGGCGGGCACCACTCGAGCGTGGGGTCCTTGGGGTAGGTGACCGGGACCAGGTCGTCGACGAGCAGCTTGGGCACCTTGTTCTGGAGGAACTCCAGCGGCAGGCCCTCGACCGGGAGGTCGTCGTAGCGCGCAACCGCGTCGAGGGTGTCCTCGGAGGTGCGGAACGAGTTCATGAAGAGCAGCGGCAGCGGGGCGGCGTACGTCGTGCGCAGGTGCAGGATCTGGCGCGCGATCACGTCGAGGAACGACAGGCCCTTGCCGATGCAGAGCAGCGACTTGGCACGGTCCATGCCCATGGAGGTGCCGAGGCCGCCGTTGAGCTTGATGACGGCCGTGTGGGCGATCGCGTCGGCCGCGACGTCGTCGGCGACGACCACGTCGGCCAGGCGCTCCATGTCGATCGGGTCGATGGTGTCCTCGCGGATCATCCCGGTCTCGCCGCTCTCCAACAGCCCGTAGTAGTGGGCGAAGGTGTCGATGGCGACCTGGTCGACCCCGGCCGCCGCCATCTTGGCCCGCGCCATCTCCAGGCCGTCCACGCGAGCTGCAGTCATGCGCTCGATCGTAGGCTGATCCGGTGATCGAGGGACAACCGGCGGCGAAGGTCGCCGCGCGCGACCAGCTGCTCACCGCGCGCCGCCGGCGGCCGCTGGTCGAGGTCGGCTCGGACGCGCGCTCCCTGGCGGAGGTGCTGCTGGACGCCCCGGAGGTACGCCGGTCCGCGACCGTCGCGTGCTACGTCTCGCTCGGCAGCGAGCCCGGCACCACCGCGCTGCTGGACGCGCTGGTCGACGCCGGCAAGCGGGTGGTCCTGCCGGTGCTGCTGCCCGACAACGACCTGGACTGGGCCGTCTACTCCGGCCCTGCCTCGCTCGCCCCTGCCCGGCGCGGGTTGCTCGAGCCCGTCGGCCCCCGCCTCGGCGTGGACGCGGTCGCGACCGCCGACGCCGTGCTCGTGCCCGGGCTCGCGGTCTCCCCCACCGGCATGCGGCTCGGACGCGGCGGTGGGTCCTACGACCGCGCCCTGGCACGCGTGCCGGTCGGCACCTTCACCTGTGTCCTGCTGTACGCCGACGAGGTCGGCGTACCCGTGCCGGCGGAGCCGCACGACCGGCCGGTGACGGCCGCCGCGTCACCGCGAGGAGTCGTCCGGTTCTAGCGTCAGGACGTCCTTGCCGGCGCCCTTCACCGCCTTCTCGGTGAACAGCCACGGCAGCGTCTGACCCTTGACCCACAGCTTGGTCTGGTCGGCGTAGTGCGGGTCGAAGGCATGCCCGGAGACGCCGGTGAGGTTGATCCAGCGGGCGGCGTCCAGATCGGCCATCGGCACGATCATCCGCATCGACGGGGCCACCGTGACGTCGTACCCGTCCCGTGCGTCCCACGACGTCGCGTCGACCAGCGAGCCACCGCCGCCGACTCCCCCGGCGTCGCGGTTGAACAGCCGCTCGACCAGGCCGATGCCCGACTCGCCGAGCGTCGAGCTCCTCAGCTCGAGCCGGTGGATGCCACCCCAGGACCACCGGCTGGCGTCCGGTGACTCCAGCCGGGTGAGGTCGTCGCGCGCGGCGATCATCGAGGCACGCAGGATGTCGTCGCGCGTCTCGACCTTGTCGGTGGTGACGTCGTCCCAGAACCGGTCGTCGGGCCGCTGCAGCAGCCCGCTCACCACGTCGAACCAGCGGCTCGCGCCGTCGGGCTGCAGCGACGTGGGCAGCTCGTCGGCGAACGTGCGGTGCAGCAGCTCGCGCCACACCACGTTGAAGTACGCCGCCGCGGCGCTCTCGGCCGCCTGGCCGCCGTTCCACGTGGCGAGCAGGCGCTGGCCGTCGGAGTAGTAGCCGGCCGGCAGGTGGATCCTGGCGAGGTAGGGCTGCAGCACCCTCGCCATCGGGTTGATGTCGTCGAGCTGGATCGCGGCCATCGTGGCGACGCCGATCTTCTGCCCGTTGGCGCTCGCGGCACGGAGCCGCTCGGCGATGCGCGTCGAGCGGTAGCCGCGGTCCCAGTCGTCGGCCAGGTGGTAGCGGTAGTCGCTCGGATCGACGACGGCCTGGTTGGCGGTGACGATCATCCCCGAGCTCGGGTCGAGGACATGGGGCAGCTGCTGGAAGGGGATGAAGCGCCCGGTCCAGTCGTTGCGTGGGTCCCAGCCCGCGACCGGCACCAGGCCCGAGTCGCCGTTGCGCCGGATCGGCACGCGGCCGGTCGCCTGGTAGCCGATGTGGCCGGCGGTGTCGGCGTACACGACGTTCTGGCCCGGTACGGCGAACCCGGAGAGCGCCTTGCGGAACGAGGACCAGTCACTGGCGCTGTCCAGCGCCAGCAGGGCGTCGGCGGTGGGGCGCGGCTCGAGCGCGGTCCACGACAGGGCCACCCCGGTCGACCACCCCTTGGCCCGGGGCAGGCTCGTGGCCACGGCCTGGCCGGCCCGGGTGATGCTCTGCAGCAGACCGTCGTCGGTCAGGTCGACCTCGCTGTTGGTGGCGTCGAGCCGGGTCAGGTCCGAGAGCAGCGGGCCGTGCTCGGTCGAGCGCACCCGCAGGGTGATGTCGTCGCCACCACGGACCTTGATCGTCTCGGTCCGCACAGCGAGCTTCTCGCTGCGGCCGCCGTGCTGCCAGCGATCGCCATGCACCCGCTCGACGTACAGGTCGCTGACGTCGGGCCCGAGGTTGGTGAATCCCCAGGCGATGTGGGCGTTGTGGCCGATGACCACGCCGGGGACGCCCGCGAAGCTGAACCCCGCGACGTCGAGGTTGCAGTCGTTGTCGACCACCCGGCAGTGCAGGCCGACCTGCATCCACACCCCCGGCATCGAGACGCCCAGGTGCGGGTCGTTGGCCAGGATCGGCTTGCCGCTGTCGGTCAGCGCGCCGGAGACGGCCCACGCGTTGCTGCCGATGCCGTCGGGCTTGGGTCCGGTGTTGACCGGTCGGGTGACGCCGCGGCCGACGATCGGCGCATGGTGGACGAAGTCGTACGCCGGGAACAGCTCGGCCGCGCGCCCCGACCCGACCGCCGCGGTGCTGAGCGCGCGGGCGATCTCGTCGTCGAGGTTGCCGCGCAGGTCCCAGGCCATCGCCTTGAGCCAGGAGATCGAGTCGATGGCCGACCACTTGGCCGGGTGGTAGTTCAGTCCGGAGACGTCGAGCAGCGCGTACTCCAAGGAGATCCGCGAGAGCGGCCGGCCGGCGAGGTAGTCGTTGACGCCCTGCGCGTAGGCGTCCAACGCGTCACGGGTCGAGGGGTCGAGCAGCGCCAGCTCCTGGCGGGCGACCCGGCGCCAGCCCATCGTGCGGGTGACCAGGTCGGTCTCCAGACCGGCCTTGCCGAACATCTCCGAGAGGCGGCCGGCGGTCGCGTGCCGGCGTACGTCCATCTCGAAGAAGCGCTCCTGCGCCGAGACGTAACCCTGCGCCAGCATCAGGTCGTGGGTGGTGTCGGCGTAGATCTGCGGGATGCCGTGGCTGTCGCGGATCACCTGGACCGTTCCGTCCAGCCCGTCGAGCCTGAGATGTCCCTCGGTCTGCGGCCAGCTGCGGCGTACGACGACGACGCCGGTCACCAGACCGGCGAGCAGCAGCACGACGAGCGCGAGCGCGATGTACGCCGTCCAGTAGAAGGCGCGCGGCCAACGATCGTTCGGGGTTCCCTCCACCATGATGGGGAACATCTTGCCGTGTCGTATCGTTGGCGCTCGACAACCGGGAGTGCTAATCGCACCCGGACCGAAGGAGGACAGATGCCGACCTACCAGTACCGCTGCGCCGACTGCGGCCACTTCTTCGAGATCGTCCAGTCGTTCTCCGACGACTCGCTGACCGTCTGCCCCGAGTGCGAGGGCACGCTGCGCAAGGTGTTCAACGCCGTCGGCGTGGTGTTCAAGGGGTCGGGTTTCTACAAGACCGACAACAAGTCGTCCTCCTCCCCCTCGAGCACCGCTGCCTCCTCGTCGTCGGCTTCCTCGTCGGGCGCGTCGAGCTCCGACAGCAAGCCCGCCGCCTCCTCGACGCCCTCCGCCTGACCCGTCCGCGCGTGCCTGTGGACAAGGCGGCGCGGGGCTTCCCGGGGTGAGCGACCCGGCCTAGCGTCCGCCGCATGGACCCTCGGACCCCGCTCCCTCCTCGTCAGCGCCTCGGGCGCCTCGCCACCTCGGTACGCCGGGCGGTCCTGCGCCGACGCCGCCTCCTCGCCGCGGGGCTGGCCGCGGTGGCGGTGGGCGCGACGGTGCACGCGGTCGCCCCGCCGGCGCCGGCCCGGACCGCGGTGACGGTGGCAGCGCACGAGCTGCCTGCCGGCAGGCAGCTGGAGCCGGGCGACCTCACGACGACCGATCTCCCGCCCGGCGCGACCCCCGACGGGCTCGCACAGGCACCGGTCGGCCGGATCCTCGCGGCTCCGCTGACCAGGGGCGAGCCGGTCACGGAGGCACGACTGGTCGGGCCCAGGCTCGCCGATGCCGCGTCCGGGACGACCGCGCTGCCCGTGCGGATCTCCGACCCCGGCCAGGCCGCGCTGCTGACCCCCGGCGACCGGATCGACCTGCTCGCCACCGACCCGCAGCACGGCTCGACCAGCACGATCGCCGAGCACGTGGAGGTCCTCGCCGTACCTCCCGACGGCGACAGCACCGGTGGCGGGAGCCTCACCGGGCGGCTCGTGGTGGTCGGAGTGCCGTCCGAGGAGGTGCAACAGGTCACGGCCGCCGCGGTGGTCGCGTTCGTGACCTTTGCCTGGCAGAACCGGTAGATTCCCCGCGTTAGTCCCCCAAGAACCTCGGTAAATAGGAGCGGAAACAACATGTCCGGATTCAAGAACTTCCTGCTGCGCGGCAACCTCGTCGAGTTCGCCGTCGCGGTCATCATGGCCACGTCCTTCGGTGCGGTCGTCACCGCGTTCGTCGCCTGGCTCACCGCGCAGATGCCCGACTCGGCGAGCAAGTACTTCTCCAACGACCCGAAGTCGTTCGGTGCCTTCCTCAACGCCGTCATCGCGTTCGTCCTGCTCGCGGCGGTCGTCTACTTCCTCGTCGTGGTGCCCTACACCAAGGCCAAGGAGCGCTTCTTCCCGGAGGAGGCCGCCGGCCCGTCCGAGCTCGAGCTGCTCACGCAGATCCGCGACTCGCTGGCCACCAAGGCCTGATCACGACGCAGCACCTGCGAGTGCCGTCTCACCCTCCGTGGTGAGGCGGCACTTGTGATTTCAGCCAGCGCTCCGAGGCGGACTCGCGGTCCCTGCCCGAGCGCTCGCCCGGCTCTTCACGGTCGTCACTCGTGGCGTCGGGCAGCACGTCGCCGAACACCTCGGCCAGGCGCCGCTTGCGCTGCCAGTCGGCCTCGGGCTTCTCCTCGCTCATGAGGTCCGAGCCTAGGAGGTGCAGAGGCCGGCGGCCTGGCGCTCGGACTGGGACAGGCCCTGGTCCGGCTTCGGCGTACCCGACGGACTCGCCGAGCTGCTCGCCGACGGCTCGACCGTCGTACCGCTCGTGGCCTTGCCGGTCGGCGTGGCGGTGGCCGAGCCGCTGGGGTTCTCGGCCGCACTGATCGACTGCTCGCGGAACTCCTTGGTCAGGGGCTCGTCCTCGGCCGCCAGCCGGAACAGGCGCTTGACCGAGGGAAGCCAGGCCAGGCGGTTGGGATCGCTGGGCGCGAGCTCCCAGGGCGTGGTGACGAACTTGATGTCGTTGAGGCCGACGCCCTTGGCCGCCTCGGCGACGCTGGCCATCTGGCCGACGTTCTTGAAGTCGGTGGTGAGCGAGCCCGCGAGGGCGTTGACGAACTTCAGCATCCGGTCGGGGCGCGCGACCATGCCGGCCGAGACGGCCTTCTTGATCATCGAGGCCATGAAGGACTGCTGGCGCTTGATCCGGCCCGTGTCCATGCCGTTGCCGACGGTGTAGCGGACCCGGACGTAGCTCAGGGCCTGCTGGCCCTTGATCTCGCGGGTGCCCGGCATCAGCTTGATGTGGTGGGCGGGGTCGTCGATCTCCTGCGGGATGCAGACCTCGACGCCGTCGAGCGCGTCGACCATGTTCTTGAAACCGTTGAAGTCGACCACGACGTAGTGGTCGACGCGGATCCCCGAGAGCTGCTCGAACTGCTGGACCGTGCACGCCGCGCCGCCGACGGAGAACGCGTCGTTCCACATCACGTTGGAGGCGGCGGGGATCTCGGTGCCGTCGGACTTGTAGCAGGCCGGGCGGTTCACCAGGGTGTCGCGCGGGATGGAGATGCCGTAGGCGAACTTCCGGTCGGCGGAGAGGTGGAACAGGATCGTGGTGTCCGACCGCTGCCCGATGTTCTTCATGCCGTCGATGTTGTCGCCCTTGCCCGTGCGCGAGTCCGAGCCCATCACCAGGATGTTGAGGGGGCCGGCCTTCAGCTTCGCGGGGCGGTTGTGCAGCTGGGCGGAGATGTCCTTGTGGTTGAGCAGACCGTTCCAGTGGTTGTAGGCCAGCACCACGCCGCCACCGGTGATGAGCGCGAGCGTGAGGAGGGCCGCGACGATCACACGGGCGACGATCTTGCGCGGCTGGAACGCCCTGCGTCGGCCGCGCGTACGCCGCGAGCCGGTGACCGAGGTCCCCACACGGCGGGCCCTCTGGCCCGGCGGGGGTACGGATGGATCCTGGGTCATCTCTTCAGCCTCGTCGTGCGCCACAGGGCGAATGGTCCGAGAACGGTCGAATGAACGGTACGGGAACCGACCAACCCGTGCCGCATCGTCGTCAGTGCCACCTGCCACAATGTCCGCCAAGCCCCAGTAGCTCAGTGGATAGAGCAGCCGCCTCCTAAGCGAAAGGTCGCAAGTTCGACTCTTGCCTGGGGCACCACACGCTCGGCGGTGCCGAGGCGCCGCGAGCTGCGTGTCGAGACCTCAGCCGACGTGGACGGCGTACGCCGCGGCGTACCCCTCGGGGACCTCGATGTCGCGGACCTGCCAGCCGTCGATGAAGCGCTGCGGGTCGGTGCCGGTACCGAGGTAGTCGGCCTGCGGCTCGCGGCCCAGGCCGATGCCGAGGCCCTTGAGATAGGCCTCGGTGCGGGTCCACGCGCGGGTGAACCGCTGCGCGGCCTGCGCGTCGTCGGGGGCGGCCGAGACCTCCTCGGCCTCGTCGGGGTGGAGCACGCCGACCAGGCCGGCGAGACCGTCGGGGTCGGGGCAGCGCTCGGTGTCGATGCCGACCGGGCGGTCCGCGAGCGCGACCAGGACCAGTCCCGGCGTGTGGCTGAGGGAGAACTCCAGGTCGCTGCCCTCGATGCGCGGGCGGCCGTGGGGCTCGCCGCAGCGCGGGCAGTCGTGGCGCCCGAACCGGATCTCGCCGGGCTCGGTGCGCAGCGCCGTCGCGATGATCCGCCGGGTCGCCGCGTGGGCGATCTCGTACGGGCGACGCAGCTCGGCGCGGACGTAGGAGCCGGCCTGCGTGCGCTCCTCGGCGTCGAGCCACTCACGGGCCGCGTCGAGCTCGGCCTCGGTGACCTCGTCGGTCCGCAGCACCCACACCGCGGGGTCCCCCGGCGCGACGTCCGCGAGGAGCGGCGGGTCGAGCAGGGAAGGTACGCCGAGAGGTTGGAACGACATGCCTCCAGCCTGCCCTATCGCTGGGCGCCCTACGCCTCGGCACTGGTCGCCGGTTGTGAAGCGGAGCGAGGTCTATGGGCCTCGCTCCACTTCACAACCTCAAAGCAACAACTGCTTGCGGCAGATCAGACCTGCGGCGGGGCCGGCGGAACGGCGGTCGAGGCCGTCGGAGCGGCGTGCGCCGGAGCAGCGTTGCCGGCCCGCTTGGACTCGGCGGAGATCGAGTCGAGCCAGCCGTCCCAGCGTCGCGCCATCGGGCCGATCAGGCCACCACCGACGCCGACGATCAGGATGCCGCTGATGGTGCCGAGGACGGCGATCAGGACCGGCAGGGTCACCGAGAGGCCGATGCCGACCTGGTTGAGCGCGGCGATCACGCCGAGGGCGACGATGAAGCCCGCGACGATCTTGGCGAGCAGTGCGCCGTACGAGACGCCACCGAGCGAGGCGGCCAGGATGTCCTTGACCGCGTTGGCGACCGCACCGGCGATGACGACGATGATGATCGCGACGAACGCCTTCGGCAGCCAGTGGACGATGTCGTCGACGATCTGACTGACCGGGTTGGTCGGACCGAACGCCGTGAGCGCCAGCTGCAGCGCGATCAGCAGCACGAAGTAGTAGACCAGCTTGGCGATCAGGTCGATCGGCTTGATCTCCGCAGCCGCGAGCGCCTGGTCGGCGCCGGCCTTGTCGAGGACCTTCGTGAAGCCGACCTTGGTCAGCACGATGGCCAGCCCCTTGGCTACGGCCTTGGCGATGATCCAGCCGATGAAGAGGATCACCAGGAAGACGACCAGCTTCGGGATGAAGCTGATGACGGTCTTCAGGTTGTCGCCGAAGATTCCGCCCCAGTCGATGTTGATCGAGAGCGTGGAGATGAGAGTTGTCATGAGGTCCTGCCTTCCCGAGATGGAGACAACCACTTGATGAGGGGGACGTCGGAGTCGCTCCGAGGTCGTTCCTCACCGACCACCCTAGGCACAAAGATCGGCCGATGGACAGAGGTACGGCCGCGCCGCACGGGCTCACGGACGGCTCCGCCGATCCGGCCCCGGCCAGTCACAACGGGCGATTCCGCCCGGATGGGTCAGGCCTCAGGCCCTCCGGAACTCGATCCCGGCGGCCTGCAGGCGCCCGAGGAGAGCGTCACCCATCGCGACCGCGGGGGTGACCTGTCCGGAGGTGTCCGGCAGGTCGTCGAGGGCCAGGCACATCGCCGACTCGGCGAGCATCTTGGACGTCTCGGTGTAGCCGGGGTCGCCGCCGGAGACCTGCGTGCGCACCGTCACCGGCTCGCCTGACTTCGGCGCGGTCGAGGCGACGAAGTCGACGGTGAACCACGTCTTCTCGCGGCGCCGCTCGTCGGGGCCGCTCCCCTGGGGCACCTTCTTCTTGAGGAACTCGCGCACGGGCGCCACCTGCGCGCCGGCGAGCAGCATGCCGACCCCGGCGGCACCACCGGCGGCGTACCGGAGCGTCTTGGTCCCGGCGAAGTGGGTGTACCCGAAGTCCGGGCCGTACGCCGGCAGCGCGGCTCCGCTGCGGGCGACCACGAACGGGTCGATGGTGGGCAGCGGCAGCAGCCAGTAGCCGAGCGCGCGGTCGCGGCCCGGCTTGCCGTTGATGGCACGCGAGCGCCGACCCTCGGGGCGCGGCTCGATGCGCTTGCGGGCCTTCATCGCGTCACTCATCTGCTTCGCGCGCGAGAACGCGGTCATCGCGGAGTGGAAGGTGCCGCCGGAGAACGTGCCGTTGCTGCGGGCGACCCCGCGCATCCGGACCGGGTCGGTGATCTCGCCGCCGCAGGCCTCGGCCAGTGCCTGGACGGTGAAGTAGGCGCCCAGGTCGTGCGGGATCGAGTCGAAGCCGCAGGTGTGCACCAGCCGGGCGCCAGTGGCACGGGCGGTCGCGTCGTGGGCGACGTACATCTTGTCGACGAACTCGGGCTCGCCGGTCAGGTCGACGTAGTCGGTGCCGGTGGCGGCGCACGCGGCGACGAGCGGGCCGCCGTGCTGGAGGTAGGGGCCGACCGTCGTCGCGATCACCTTGGTGGAGGCGGCGACCTCGGTCAGGCGCACCTCGTCGGTCGCGTCGACCAGCAGGAGGGGAAGGTCGGCGCACGCCGGGTTGATGGTCGCCAGCTTCGAGCGCACGTCCTGGAGCTTGGTCTCCGAGCGGCCCGCGATCGCCCAGCGCAGCTCGGCGGGAGCGTGCTCCGCGAGGTACTCGGCGGTGAGGCCGCCGGTGAAACCGGTGGCACCGAACAGGACGACGTCGAAGGATCGCGATCCGCGATCGGCAGCAGCCATGCCCCGATCGTGGCACCGTTGCGCGCACGATGGAACCTCAGGGTCCGGACCTCCGTCATAGGGACGTGGACGACAACGACGAGACCGCCTTCACGGCGTACGCCGAGACGGCCTGGCCCACGCTCGTCCGTGCTGCCGTGTTCCTGGGCGCGGGCATGCACGAGGCCGAGGACCTCGCCCAGCAGACGCTGGTGCGGTGCTACGGCGCGTGGGAGCGGGTGAACGGGGCCGACAACCGCGACGCCTACGTCTACCGGATGCTGGTCAACGCGTTGCGCGACGAGCGACGAACGGGCTGGTGGAAGCGGCGGCGCGACCTGCCCCAGGGGGTCGAGAGCGCCTCCGGGTCGACCACCGACGCCAGCGAGGCGATCGTCATCGCCGACGCGGTCCACCGGGCGCTCGACCGCCTGACCAAGCCCAACCGGGACGTCGTCGTCCTGCGCTACTTCGCCCAGCTCTCCGAGGCGCAGACCGCGTCCGCGCTGGGCATCCCCGCCGGCACCGTGAAGAGCCGGCTCTCCCGCGCGCTGACCCAGCTCGCGGACGACGACCACCTCGCCGACGTACGGAGCCTGTGATGAGTGACCTCGAGAAGAACTGGGACGACCTGCCCGTGGGGCCGGTACCGATCGACGCGATCCTGCACGAGGCCCACCGGGTCGACATGCGCGCCGAGATGCGTGCCGAGCTGCGGGCGGAGGCGGAGGCCACGGCGCTGTCCACCGCCGCCGCCCGCGCCAGGCGGCGCCGCGCGATCGGCCGTCCGCTGGTCGCCGCGGCTGCCGTCTCGGGCGTCGCCGCCGCCCTCGTCGTCGGCATCAACGCCGGTGGCGGGAACGGCGGGTCCGGCGGCAACGGCGACCTCCACGCCGCCGCCTTCCAGGCCGACGTCAAGGCCGCCACCTCCTGCGACGACCTGCTCGGCACCTACCGCCAGCGCGCCGCCAAGCTCGTCACCGCCTGGGGGTGGGGCGGTGGGCCGATGATGTACGCCGACGACGGCATGCGTCGCGCACCGATGCACGCGATGGCCAGCGCACCTGAGGCTGGTCGTTACACCGACACCTCGGGGCTGCTCGACAGCATCAACTCCATCCAGTCGGCCACCAAGTCTCTCGATGGTCTCGTCCAGACCCAGGGCCGCCAGTCCAGCAAGACCGGCACCAACACCCAGGAGTCGGGGGTGGACGAGCCGGACACCGTGAAGACCGACGGCAAGATCCTGGCCCAGCTGCACGACGACGAGCTCTGGCTCTACGACGTCTCCGGGCACGACGTACGCCGCCTCTCCTCGATGCCGATCCAGGGCATCGACTCCCCCGAGATGCTGCTGTCCGGCCACACGCTGGTCCTGGTCGGCGCGGACTCGTCCGACACGAACGTCCCGTTCACCCGGGTCACCACGATCGACCTCAGCGACCCGAGGGCACCGAAGCAGACCGACAACGTCACCTACAGCGCGAGCCTGCTCTCGGCCCGCCAGCACGGCGACGCGATCCGGCTGGTGCTCAGCTCGGGCCTGCCGGACCTCGACTTCACCCAGCCGCACGGCGACGTCACCGAGCGCGACGCGCTCAAGGCCAACCGCAAGGTGGTCGCCGACTCCACGATCAGGGACTGGTTGCCGATCATCGCCCACGGCAGCGACGACCGGCAGCTGCTCGACTGCACCGACGTCGGCATCCCCGACGCCAAGGTCGGCCTGGACACCGTCTCGGTCGTCGGCTTCGAGGCAGGTACGCCGAACGACGTGAACGCGATCGGCCTGGCCGGCGCGACCGACATCGCCTACGAGTCGACCGACCACCTCTACCTGGTGGCCAGCCCGACGTCGTACGGCTGCTTCGACCGGTGCCTCGCGGCGGGCATGCTGCGGCCCGACCGGCCGTACGTCGGCCCCGAGGGCGGCACCAGCTACCTCTTCGACTTCGCGCTCAACGGCGACAAGGCGGTGCACGTCGCCTCGGGCGAGGTCGAGGGCCGCATCCGCGACCGCTGGTCGATGGACGAGAAGGACGGCGTGCTGCGGATGGCCGTCGGCCCGACGTCGGAGACCGGCAGCTTCAACTCCTTGGTCACGATGAAGAAGCGCGGCGAGGAGCTGTTCGAGATCGGCCGGGTCGACGGGATCGGCCGCAACGAGGAGCTCGAGTCGGCGCGCTGGTTCGACAACCTGGCGATCCTGGTGACCTACCGCAACACCGACCCGATGTTCGCCATCGACCTGACCAAGCCGTCCCGGCCCCGGCTGATCGCGAAGGTCAAGCTGCCCGGCTACTCGGCGTACCTCCACCCGCTCGGCCCGCACCGCCTCATCGGCGTGGGCGTCGGCCCCGGCGGCAACACCCAGGTCGGCCTGTTCAACACGACCGACATGCGCCACCTGCACCGGATCGCGCAGGCGCACTTCCACAACACCGACCCGCTCGCGGCCAACGACCCGCGCAGCTTCACCTGGGAGGCGAAGTCGCGCACCGCGCTGACCGTCATCGAGCGCTGGGGCGCCAGCCGGGTCGGCTACCTGGCCTCGCTCGAGGTGCGCTCCGGGAAGCTGGTCAAGCACAAGACGCAGGTGGAGTACGGCGACGACGTCGACCTGGTGCGCGCCGTACCGCTCGGCGACGGACGGGTCGTGGTCACCACCGGCGAGGGTGCGCACTTCTGGCACCTGGCCCCCACCAGGTGACGTCGTAGGCTCGGAGCATGTGCCGCAACATCAGGCCGCTGAACAACTTCGAGCCTCCGGCGACGTCCGACGAGGTCACCGCCGCTGCCCTGCAGTTCGTCCGCAAGGTCAGCGGGACGGTCAAGCCGAGCCAGGCCAACCAGGAGGTGTTCGACCGGGCCGTCGCCGAGATCGCGCACATCACCCAGCACCTGCTGGAGGATCTCGTCACGACCGCCCCGCCGAAGAACCGCGAGGAGGAGCGTCAGAAGCAGATCGAGCGGAACCGGGTCCGCTTCGGCTGAGGCGTCACCCCAACGGCTTGTAGAACACCTTGCCGGAGCGGTCGTGCGCGTCACCGCTGCGGAAGTCGACGCCATCGACGATGGAGCCATCGCCCTTGCTGCCACCGCACAACGGGAAGAAGGCGGTGACCACATCCGTCGAGCGGTCCCAGCGCACGTGCGCGCCCCTGCAGCGCACCTTGGGATACACGTCGACCTCGCTGATCGCGTTGGCCCGGACCACCGTCGAGCCGGGCTTGTGGTCGACGGTGTAGTTCCAGCCCCAGCCGGCAAGGCCGGCGCCGAGGACGAAGTGCCCCGAACGCGGCAGCGCACGGATCCGCATCCGCAGGCTGAAGCCGTGGTCCAGGTTCGCCACCCGGACGCGCAGGATGTCGGCACGCGCCGGCGCATCTCCACGGGCGTCGGTGTGGACGCAGGTGCTGCTGCAGTAGTACGCCTCCTCGGCCGTGGCCGGAGTCGCGGTCACGGACAACAGCCCGGTCGCGAGCAGGATGGCGGTGATCCAGCGGAGGCGGTGCATGGGGTTCTCCCGTCGGCAGATGACCAGCCCGAGAGACGCGTGGAAACTAGCACCGATTGCCGCCGGAGGAGCGAGCGCTGCGGGACGGCGTACGCCAAACAACCGGGGCTCTCACCGAACCTCAGGCCCGTCGTACCTGATGTTCTGGCCCCGAAATCGCCGATTTGAGGGCCAAAAGATCAGGTACGACGGCCTACAGAACCTTCACGAAGATGTGGTCGGCGGCCTCGGGGAAGATCTCGGCGGTCTCGCCGCCGGAGCCGACCAGCACGCCCTCGGCGGTGGCCTGGATGGTGATGGTCTTGTCGGGGAGGGCGCCGACGCGGCGCATGGCGCTCATCAGGGCCTCGTCCTTCTGCATCTCCTCGGAGATGCGGCGTACGAGGGCGCGGCCCGACTCGGGGCCGGCGGCCTTCGACAGCGAGACGACGTCGGTCATGAAGGCGTCGGCCTCGGCGTTCTGGCCGAGCTCGGTCAGGCCCGGGATCGGGTTGCCGTAGGGCGACTGGGTCGGGTTGCCGAGGAGCTCCATCAGCCGGCGCTCGACGTTCTCGGAGATGACGTGCTCCCAGCGGCACGCCTCCTCGTGGACCAGCTCCCAGTCCAGGCCGATGACGTCGGTGAGGAGGCGCTCGGCCAGGCGGTGCTTGCGCATCACCCGCGTGGCCAGGCGAGTGCCCTCGTCGGTGAGCTCGAGGTGCCGGTCGCCCTCGACGGTCAGCAGGCCGTCGCGCTCCATCCGGGCGACCGTCTGCGACACCGTCGGACCGCTCTGGTGAAGGCGCTCCGCGATGCGCGCGCGCAGCGGGACGATGCCCTCCTCCATCAGCTCGAAGATGGTCCGGAGGTACATCTCGGTGGTGTCGATCAGGTCGCTCACGCGACCAGTCTCTCAGGCGAAGGTGATGTTGAAACGATGGAGTCCGGCGGCCAGGGTCTCGATGTCCTCGACCGACCACGACTCCAGCTTCTGGGTGGCGCCCTCGCGGCGGGCGGCGTGCACCTCGTCGAGGCGACGAGCACCCTCCGGCGTGACGGAGAGCAGCTGCGCGCGACGGTCCTGCGGGTCGGTCGCCCGCGTCATCAGGCCGAGGTCCACCAGCTGCTGGACGTGCCGGCTCACCGAGCCCTTGTCGATGGCGAAGATCTCACCGACGGTGGTCGCGCGCAGGGGGCCGTGCGCCTGGACGTGCCCGAGGATCAGGTACGAGCCGGCCTGCAGCTCCGGGTGCACCTGGTGCGCCCGTGCCGCGATGCCCCGCCGGGTCCTCCCGACGAGGACGCCGAGCTCGGCCTGCAGGGCGTTGAACGCCTCCATACGCGAATCCACACCCGCAACCTATCGCGCGAATCGTGACCAGGTCGTTATCTGACTAGTCCGCGGAATGTCGTCTGATTCCTGCAACCACCGGGCACTACGGCGCATCTGCACAGGCATGAACCCCCTCTCGAAGACCACGAAGACCGCCCGCGTCGGACTCCTCGCCGTCACCCTCGTCAGCGCCCTCTCGGCCTGCGGGAACGGCGCGGCCGACGCCCAGGACCCCGTCACGACGACCCCGACCACCACCGCGACCGCGACCCCGGCGTCGACCCCGTCCGCCTCCCACGACCTGGTGATCGCACCGGGATCCGTGGGCGCCGTGCACGCCGGCGACACGATCCGCCAGGCGCTGCACACGGGTCTGGTCGCGAAGGGCGCGATCCTCTGCCCCGGCGAGCGGATCCACTGGCGGTCGGACCGCACCGGCAAGAAGTACTTCGTCTACACCCGCGCGAACACCGTCACCCAGGTCTCGGTGAAGACGCCCGGCCCGCACCTCTCGAACGGCATCGAGGTGGGGTCGACGTACCGGAGCCTTCTGCACGCCTACGGCAGCGACCTCTCCCAGCCCTCCCACGACGGTTGGCCCGGGACCTCGCAGGTGTACGTCGAGGCCGACGGCGACCCGAGCCACGTCTACCTCTCGTTCCAGATCGACGGGGCGAAGCCGACCGGCGCCTCGAAGGTCACCGAGATCGCGGTGACCGACGGGCGCCGGGCGGGCTTCATGTACGACTGCTGAGGCTCACGCCACCTCGGCGGCGGCGAACTGTGCGGCGTGCAGGCGGGCGAACGGCCCGTCCGCCGCCAGCAGGTCGGCGTGCGAGCCCTGCTCCACGATCCGGCCGTCCTCCATCACCAGGATGAGGTCGGCGTCGCGGATCGTCGAGAGCCGGTGCGCGATGACGAACGAGGTCCGGTCGGTGCGCAGCGCCGCCATCGCCTGCTGGAGCAGCAGCTCCGTGCGGGTGTCGACCGAGGAGGTCGCCTCGTCGAGGATCAGCAGTCCCGGCTGGGCCAGGAACGCCCGCGCGATGGTGATCAGCTGGCGCTCGCCGGCCGACAGGTTCGCCCCGTCGTCCTCGAGCAGGGTGTCGTAGCCGTCGGGCAGCGAGTGGACGAAGCGGTCGACGTACGTCGCCCTCGCGGCAGCGAGCATCTCCTCCTCGGTCGCCTCCGGGCGGCCGTAGAGGATGTTGTCGCGGATCGTCCCCTCGAACAGCCAGGTGTCCTGCAGGACCATGCCCACGCGCGAGCGGAGGTCGGCGCGCGTCATCTCGGTGATGTCGACGTCGTCGAGGGTGATCCGGCCGCCGCTGAGCTCGTAGAACCGCATGATCAGGTTGACCAGCGTGGTCTTGCCGGCACCCGTCGGGCCCACGATCGCGACCATCTGGCCCGGCTCGGCGACCAGCGAGAGGTCCTCGATGAGCGGCTTGGCCGGGTCGTAGGAGAACGAGACGTCCTCGAAGGCCACGCGCCCCCCTCCGGTGGTTGAGTACGAGCGAGCGCCAGCGAGCGAGGTATCGAAACCACCGACGTCCGGGACCTGGTCCTCGGCATCGAGCAGCTCGTAGACCCGCTCCGCCGAGGCGACACCGGACTGGAGCAGGTTCGCCATGGAGGCCAGCTGGGTCAGCGGCTGGGTGAACTGGCGCGAGTACTGGATGAAGGCCTGTACGTCGCCCAGCGACAGCGAGCCGTGCGCCACGCGAAGGCCACCCACGACGGCGATCACGACGTAGTTCAGGTTCCCGACCAGCATCATCACCGGCATGATCAGGCCGCTGACGAACTGTGCACGCCAGGCCGACTCGTACAGCTCGCCGTTGTGCTCGGCGAAGACCTCCTCGACGGCCTGACGGCGACCGAAGACCGACACCAGGGCGTGGCCGGAGATCGACTCCTCCACGTGCGCGTTGAGCTTGCCCGTCTGGCGCCACTGGTTGATGAACTGGGATTGCGACCGCTTCATGATCCGGGTGGTCACGAACATCGAGATCGGCACCGAGATCAGCGCGAGCAGTGCCAGCTCCCAGCTGATCCAGAGCATCATCGACAGGACCGCGACGACCGAGAGCAGCGCCGTGAGCATCTGGCTCATCGTCTGCTGCATGCTCTGCGCCAGGTTGTCGATGTCGTTGGTGATGCGGCTGAGCAGCTCACCGCGCGGCTGGCGGTCGAAGTAGGACAGCGGCAGCCGGTTGACCTTGTCCTCGACGTCGGTGCGCATGCGCCTGATCGAGCGCTGCACCACCCGGTTGACGAGGAGTCCCTGCAGCCAGGCCAGCAGGGAGCCCACGACGTACACCGCCAGCACGAGGAGCAGCGCGTGGCCGACCGCCGTGAAGTCGATGCCGGTGCCGGGGATCAGGTCGGCGTGCCGGATCAGGTCGGCCCTGGTGTGGTCACCCTGCGCGTCCAGGTGTGCCGCCACCTGCTCCTTGGTCAGACCCTTCGGCAGCGAGCCGCCGAGGAAGCCGTTGAACACCTTGTCGGTCGCGTGGCCGAGCAGCCGCGGGCCGAGCGCCATCAGGATCGTCGAGCCGAGGGCGAGCAGCAGGACGGCGTACAGCATCGGCCGCTCCGGCGAGAGCTCGCGCAGGAGCCGCTTGGCCGAGTCGTTGAAGTTGGTGGCCTTCTGGCCCATCGCGACGCCACCCATCGGCCCGCCGCGGCCGGGGCCGCCCGGACCGCCGACGACCCGCTCGGTCGTCTTCATCTCCTTGCTCATGCCACGGCCTCCTCGTTCTCGCCGATGCCCTGCGAGGCTGCGATCTCCTGGTACGTCGGGTTGCCGGCCACCAGCTCGTCGTGCGTGCCGCGGCCGACGATCTCGCCGTCGTCGAGGACCAGGATCAGGTCGGCGTCGCGGATCGTGGCGATGCGCTGGGCGACGATCACCACCGTCGCGTCGACGGTGACCGGCTTGAGCGCGGCCCGCAGGCGCGCGTCGGTGGCCAGGTCGAGCGCGGAGAACGCGTCGTCGAACAGGTAGATCTCGGGGCGGCGTACGAGCGCTCGCGCGATCGCCAACCGCTGGCGCTGGCCACCGGAGACGTTGGTGCCGCCCTGGGCGATCGGGGTGTCGAGCTGCTCGGGCATGGCGCGGACGAAGTCCTCGCCCTGCGCGATCCGCAGCGCCTCCCACAGCTCCTCGTCGGTGGCCTCGGGCCGGCCCTGGCGCAGGTTGGAGCCGACGGTCCCGGTGAACAGGAACGCCTTCTGCGGGATCAGCCCGAGGGTGGCCCAGAGGACCTCCTCGTCGAGGTCGCGTACGTCGACCCCGTCGACCTTCACCGAGCCCGCGGTCGCGTCGAGCAGGCGCGGGATCAGGTTGATCAGCGTGGTCTTGCCGGCGCCCGTCGAGCCGATCACGGCCACCGTCTGGCCGGGCCGCGCGCTGAAGCTGACGTCGCGGAGCACCGGCTGCTCGGCGCCCGGGTAGGTCAGCGAGACGCCCTCGAGGTCGAGGTGACCGTGGACCGTGAGCTCGGTGACCGGGCTCTGCGACGGCACGACGGAGGAGTCGGTGTCGAGGACCTCGGTGATGCGGTCGGCGCACACGGCCGAGCGCGGGACCTGCATCAGCATGAAGGTGCCCATCATCACCGACATGACGATCTGCATGAGGTAGGAGAGGAATGCGGTCAGCGCGCCGGGCTGCATCGACCCGTCGGCGATGCTGTGCCCGCCGAACCAGATCAGCGCGACGCTCGCGCCGTTGGCCACCAGCATGACGATCGGGAACATCGCCGCCATCCAGTTGCCGGCCTTGAGCGAGACGTGCGTGAGGTCCTGGTTGGCCTTCGCGAAGCGCTCGGTCTCCAGCGGCTCGCGCACGAACGCCCGGACCACGCGGATGCCGGTGATCTGCTCGCGCAGCACCTTGTTGACCGCGTCGAGACGCTCCTGGACCAGGCGGAAGTACGGCACCATCCGGCTCACGACCAGGCCGATCAGCACGGCGAGCACCGGCACGACCACGGCGACCAGCCACGACATGGCGAGGTCGACGTGCATGGCCATCGCGATCGAGCCGACCATCAGGATCGGGATCTGCACGGCCATCGTGCAGGTGAGCATGGTCAGCATCTGCACCTGCTGCACGTCGTTGGTCGCGCGGGTGATCAGCGACGGCGCACCGATGAGGGTCACCTCGCGGGCCGAGAACCGGCCCACCTGGGCGAACACGTTGCGGCGTACGTCGCGGCCGAAGGCCATCGAGACGTGCGCGCCGAACCAGGCCGCCGCGACCGCGCACACCGCCTGGGCGAGCGAGACCGCGAGCATCAGGGCACCGGTGTGCACGACGTACGACGTGTCGCCGCGGACCACGCCCTTGTCGATGATGTCGGCGTTGAGGCTGGGCAGGTAGAGCATCGCGCCGGTGGCGACGAGCTGGAGCAGGACGATCGCACCGAGCCAGCCCTTGTAGGGCCTGAGGTGGTCACGCATCAGACGGAGCAGCATTACTCCTCGTTGTCCTTTCTGAGGACGCCGTCGAGAAGGGTGTCGACGATCTGTTCCGGGGTGAGGCGGCGCCCATCGGAGATGTGGGGATGGGTGCCGGAGAAGGTGAGCAGGCGCAGCAGGTGTGCCAGCTCGTCGGGCCGACAGGTGAGGCGCTCCACGTCGGGCTCGATGAGCGAGACCAGGATCTGCTCGGCCCGAAGACGGTCGGCCTCGACGCTGCGGTGGGACCGCGGCCGCCCGACCATGCCGACCGCGGTCATCAACGCGAAGATGCCCGCGAACCGGATCTGGAGCAGGGCGACGGCGTCGAGCAGCCGCGCGCGCAGCTCACGATCGCGATCGACGATCTCGAGGTCGGCCAGGAAGGGCGTCATGTCCATCCCGGCCTCCACCGCCGCGTCGACCAGCTCGTCCTTGGAGCCGAAGACCCGGAAGATCGTCCCCTCGGCGACGCCCGCCGCCTCGGCGATCTGCTTGGTGGTGACGTTGCGGCCGTGGCGGTGCAACAGCGGCAGGGTGGCGCCGATGAGGGCCGCCCGGCGCTCGTCGGGAGACATCGGAGCGGCGCGGACCATGCCCACACCTTAGATGAGTGAGCACTCACTCACAAATGGATTTCCCGTGAGCAACCGGCAAACCTTGGGAACCGGTCTGGACCACGACGGGACCGTGTCACGATAGTCGCTGGCAGCTCGGGTGCCGGCCCCGTCGGGCGCGACGGGGTGCAACGACGCGCACCGAAACGGGGATTGAAGTTGGAGCAGGGAACGCTGCGCGAGCTCAAGGCCGACGACGGGACCGACGCGCTGTCCGCCAAGCGTTCGCTGGCGATCCTGCGCGCCGTCTCCGAGGCCCTCTTTCCGATGCATGCCGCCGGTTCGGCGTACGGCGCCTTCGGGCCGGACAGCATCATCATCGACGGCGACAACGTGCGGCTGGCCGACACGGCGACGTACGACGAGAAGTACGCCGCCCCCGAGCTGCGGGCCGGCGGCGAGCCGACGCCTGCCTCCGACGCCTTCTCCTACGCCTCGCTCGCGCACCGGCTGCTGGCCGGCGACGCACCGGCCTTCGACCCCCGCGGCGTACCCCTCCCGATCGTGGAGCGCCACCCCGGCTTCCCGGCGTTCGCCGCCGAGGCGATCACCCGAGCACTGCAGGTCGACCCCGCCAAGCGGCCGCTGCCGAAGGTCCTCGACACCCTGCTCCAGGTCGTGCCGATCGACCGCTGGCCGGCCACGGCCGACCGCGTCATCCCGACGCCCGAGCCGGCGGCCGCCCCCGAGCCCGCGGTCGACCAGGCCGCGCAGCGACCCGCTCGAGACCTCGCCGGCGACGCACGCAGCGCCGACCAGATCCGCGAGGAGCGCAACGAGGAGTTCCGCCGCGCCCTCTCCCCCGGCCACGCCGTGCCCCGGATCGCCTGGAACCCCGCCGACCACTCCGCGCAGTCCGACTCGCGCCCGTTGATCGACTGGACCGCCACCGACGACCCGACCCGCCCCTCCCACGAGGTGCCCGAGATCCGGTGGAGCCCCAAGGCCCTGCACGGCGGCGACCCGCTCACCGACGAGCTTCCGGTCGTGGAGGGCCCCGCGCCCGTCGACCCCATCGGCGAGGCGATCGAGGAGGCCATCGCCGACCCGGTCGAGGCCGAGCCGTCGCCCGTCGTCGCCACGTCCGAGGTCTTCGCCGCCGAGGCCGCCGAAGAGGACTCGGCCGCCGAGGATGAGGCCCCGGAGGACTCGACCACCGAGGACGAGGTCTCGGAAGACTCGACCACCGACGACGAGGCGACCGAGGACGAGCAGGCCGAGGACGAGCCCACGGACGACGAGGCCGCCGACGACGAGGCCACCGAGCCGTCAGAGGAGCGCGTGCGCAGCACCCGCCGCCGCAGCAAGGGACTGACGGCCGACCAGGTCCAGAAGATCGCGCTGGCCGCGATCCTGGTGCTGGTGCTGATCGCGGGCCTGATCTTCGCCCTGACCCACCGCGACGGGCCGAAGTACGACCCGACGCTTCACGGCGCGAGCCGCTCCCTGACCCACTCGGTCCCGGTCCAGGAGTAGCGCAACCGGTCGTGCAGGCGCCCCTGCCGGCCCTGCCAGAACTCGAAGACCCGCGGCGCGACCCGGTAGCCACCCCACCCCGCCGGCACCGGCACGTCGTCGGTGAAGCGGGCGGCGGCGTCGGCGTACCTCTGCTCGAGCTCGGCGCGCCCGCCGATCACCTGCGACTGCGGCGAGGCCCAGGCGCCGAGCTGGGCACCACGCGGCCGCGCCGAGAAGTACGCCGCCACCTCGGCCTGGTCGAGCAGCGTCGCGACGCCCTCGACGCGGACCTGCCGCTCGACCGGGTGCCACGGGAAGAGCAGCGCACACTCCGGGTGGGCGGCCAGCTCCTCGCCCTTGCGCGAGGTCGTGTTGGTGAAGAACCGGAAGCCGGACGCGTCGTACCCCTTGAGCAGGACCATCCGCGCGGACGGGCGGCCGTCGGGCGAGACGGTGGCGACGACCATCGCGTTGGGCTCGTGCACACCGGCCTCGACGACGTCGCCGAACCAGCGGCCGAAGAGGGCCCACGGATCACTCCCGGCGTCGGCCTCAGCCAGCCCGCGGTCGCCGTACTCCCTCCGCAGGGCTGCCAGCTTGGCGCCCGGCGACAAGGACTCCGCAGATTCACTCACCCGCCCAACCTAGGCGGTCGGCGGCGGGTGCGGCAGAATGCCGAAGATTGCCGCGCCACCAGCTCCCGGAGCGCAGCAGCACCTGTCCACCGACGAAGGAGTCGCCCGATGACCGAGGTTCACCACGGACTGGAAGGCGTCGTCGCCTTCGAGACGCAGATCGCTGAGCCGGACAAGGAAGGCTCGGCCCTGCGCTACCGCGGTGTCGACATCGAGGACCTCGTCGGGCGCGTCCCGTTCGAGAACATCTGGGGTCTGCTGATCGACGGCACCTACACCCCCGGCCTGCCTCCGGCCGAGGCGTACAACCTGCCGGTGCACACCGGCGACGTACGCGTCGACCTGCAGTCCGCGATCGCCGCGCTCGCGCCCGCCTTCGGCTTCAAGCAGACCTACGACTCCACGCCGGAGGAGGTCCGTGCGGACCTCGCCCGCGCCGCCGTCATGGTGCTGTCGTACGCCGGCCAGTCGGCCCGCGACATCCACCAGCCGATCGTCCCGCAGCGCGAGGTCGACAAGGGCCAGACCCTCGCCGAGAAGTTCCTCATCCGCTGGCGCGGCGAGGCCGACCCCAAGCACGCCCACGCGATCGATGCCTACTGGTCCTCGGCCGCCGAGCACGGCATGAACGCCTCGACGTTCACCGCTCGCGTCATCACCTCGACCGGTGCCGACGTCGCGGCCGCCCTCTCTGGCGCCATCGGCGCCATGAGCGGCCCGCTGCACGGCGGGGCGCCGTCCCGCGTCCTCGGCATGATCGAGGACGTCGAGAAGTCCGGCGACGCGCGCAAGTACGTCAAGGACCTGATGGACTCCGGTGAGCGCCTGATGGGCTTCGGCCACCGCGTCTACCGTGCCGAGGACCCGCGTGCCCGCGTGCTGCGTCGTACGGCCCGCGAGCTGGGCGCCGAGCGCTACCAGGTCGCCGAGGCTCTCGAGCAGGCCGCACTGGCCGAGCTGCGCGAGCGTCGCCCCGACCGCGTCCTGGAGACCAACGTCGAGTTCTGGGCGGCCATCGTCCTGGACTTCGCGCAGATCCCGGCACACTTGTTCACCTCGATGTTCACCTGCGCCCGCACCGGCGGTTGGTCGGCCCACATCCTCGAGCAGGTCAAGACCGGCCGCCTGATCCGCCCCTCGGCGGTCTACACCGGTCCCGCCACCCGCCCCGCCTCCGCGGTCGAGGGCTGGAACGACGCCTGGGGCAAGTAGTCCCGTAGCCAGACGTACCCGTAGGAAGGGGAGCCACCGATCCGGTGGCTCCCCTTCCTCGTTGTTCACACGAGTCACAACGGGTACGTCCGGGTACGGGCCTGTGGAGAGCGACGAGCACCCAGCGGGACTTTGTTGCAGGCTGATCGGGTGCTGGTGGCGGAGGAGCTCGTGCGGAGGGGAGGCGTGGCGACCCGCGCTGCGCTCATCCGGGCGACCTCGCGCCGTCAGGTCGATGCCGCTGTCGCGGCCGGCCTGGTCCTGCGTCCGGCGCGCGGCCGCTACGTGGTCGCCCAGGCCGACGAGGCCCGGGTCGCAGCGCATGCGCTGAGCGGCACGCTGTGCCTGGCCAGCGCAGCCCTGCACTGGGGGTGGGCGGTGAAGACGATCCCGGAACGTCCGCAGGTCACGGTCCCCAAGAACCGGAAGGTCGACCCCCGGCGGACGGCGGGCGTCGACCTGCGCCGGCTCACCCTCGGGCCGGACGACATCGTCGACGGAGTGACTGGCCAGGATCGGACCCTGCTGGACTGCCTGCGGCACCTGCCCTTCGACGAGTCGCTCGCCATCGCGGACTCCGCGCTCAGGTCCGGCTACTCCCCCAGCCGCCTGCGGGCGATGGTGCGTGATGCGCGGGGCACCGGAGGGGGCCGGATGCGACGGGTGGCGGACCTCGCGACGGCGGACAGCGCCAATCCCTTCGAGTCGGCCCTCCGGGCGATCGCTCTCGGGGTCTCCGGCCTCACGGTCCGACCGCAGGTCGCCATCCGTGACGACGGAATCTTCCTCGCCCGGCCCGACCTCGTGGACGAGGACCTCCGCATCGTCCTGGAGGCCGACTCGTTCGAGTGGCACGGCGGGCGAGCCGACCTTCGCAAGGATGCGCGGCGCTACAACGCGCTCGCCGTCCGCGGTTGGCTCGTGCTGCGGTTCTCCTGGGAGGACGTCATGTTCGAGCCGGAGCTGGTCAGGTCGACCCTGGAACGGGCCGTAGCCGGACGTACCCGTTCACGCTGCGAGGCGTGCCCGACCGCCGCGTGAGTCACAGCGGTCGCACCAGTCACAACGGGTACGTCCGGCTACGAGAGCCTCTTGCCGAAAGCACGCAGGCCCGGCTCATCGGCGTAGTGGCCGAAGCCAGGGATCGCCGCGTAGCCCGCGGTCTCGTACAGCGCGATCGCCTCGGGCTGCCTCGGTCCGGTGCTCAGCACCGTCAGGTCGTGACCCGCCGCGGCAGCGGTGCGCTCCAGCTCGGCCAGCACACGCCTCGACAGGCCCTGCCCGCGGGCCTCCGGGACGACGTACATCCGCTTGATCTCGACCGCACTGGTGCCGCCGAGCTCACGGACCGGCGAGACCCGCCAGGCGCCGGTCGCCACCGGCGCACCCGCGGCGTAACCGACCATGAACAGCCCGTTCGGCGCAAGGAAGGCGGCCGGGTCGACCGCGCTCTCGTCGGGTGAGCCGTAGCGGTCGACGTACTCCTGCTGGACGCGGGCGATCAGCGCGGTCGCGTCGGGGTGGTCGTAGCCGGTGACGCGGAGGTCGAGGTCCTCAGGCAAGCGAGGCCCCGCACTTGTCGCAGAAGGACGCGTCGGCGTCGTTGCGGGTACCGCAGCCGCGACAGAACGGGCCGCCGGCGGATCCAGCCGAACC
The DNA here is from genome assembly GCF_054782655.1 of Nocardioides montaniterrae. Lineage (NCBI taxonomy): Bacteria > Bacillati > Actinomycetota > Actinomycetes > Propionibacteriales > Nocardioidaceae > Nocardioides > Nocardioides montaniterrae. The sequence continues at coordinate 388,171 of NZ_BAAGSB010000001.1, forward strand.
GCCCTTGATGTAGTCGAGGCTGTCCTTGGCGACCGGGGCGAGCTCGCCGGCGGCGTACCGGACCCCGGCGCCCATGAACCCGAGCCGGGCGAGAGTCATGCCGATCCCGAACATGACGAAGCCACCGAGGAACATGCCCATGGCGGGGAGCGGCGATGCGTCGCTGAACGACTCCCCCAGGTGGACGAACTTCACGAAGCCGCTCACGCAGATCGCCAGGCCGAGGACCGCGAGGATCGGACCGATGATGCGGAAGGTCGTGCGCAGGCTGTTCTGGTGCTGAAGACCGGGGGTGGCAGCCATGGTGATTCCTCTCGGGAAGCGAGTGCTCGGTGGTGACCTTATGCCCGCCCGGTCCGCTCGTCAGACCGGTTTTCCCCATCCACTTTCCGGCTGACAGACTGACCCCGTGACCGAGATCCAGATCCCCGCAGAGCTCAAGCCGGCGGACGGCCGTTTCGGTGCTGGTCCGTCGAAGATCCAGACCAGCCACCTCGATGCGCTCGCCGCCACCGGCGACGCCCTGATGGGCACCTCGCACCGCCAGGCACCGGTGAAGAACACCGTCGGCCGTGTGCGTGAGGGCCTGGCGAACCTCTTCGACCTGCCCGAGGGCTACGAGGTCGTGCTCGGCAACGGCGGCGCCACGGCGTTCTGGGACATCGCGGCCTTCGGCCTGATCGAGCAGAAGTCGCAGCACCTCACCTTCGGTGAGTTCTCCAGCAAGTTCGCCAGCTCGGTCAAGGCCGCGCCGTGGCTGGACGCCCCGTCGGTCATCTCCTCCGACCCGGGCTCGCGTCCCGAGGCCGTCGCCGAGGCCGGCGTCGACGTCTACGGCTGGGCGCACAACGAGACCTCGACCGCCGTCATGGCCCCCATCGAGCGCCCCGCGGGTGCCGACGATGGCTCGCTGGTCCTCATCGACGCGACCTCTGGTGCCGGCGGCCTTCCGGTCGACCTCACCCAGACCGACGTCTACTACTTCGCGCCGCAGAAGTGCTTCGCCTCCGACGGCGGCATCTGGTTCGGTCTCTTCTCCCCCGCCGCGATCGAGCGTGCGGAGCGCATCCAGGCCTCCGACCGCTACATCCCGCCGTTCTTCGACCTGAAGACCGCGATCGACAACAGCCGCCTCAACCAGACCTACAACACGCCGTCGGTCGCCACGCTGTTCCTGATGGCCGAGCAGCTCGACTGGATGAACAGCCAGGGCGGCATCAAGGGCATGGTCGAGCGCACCACCGCCTCGTCCAACGCGCTCTACGGCTGGGCCGAGACGACGTCGTACACGACGCCGTACGTCGCCCGCGCCGAGGACCGTTCGCTCGTCATCGGCACCATCGACTTCGACGACACCATCGACGCGGCCCAGGTCGCCAAGGTGCTGCGCGCCAACGGCATCGTCGACACCGAGCCCTACCGCAAGCTCGGCCGCAACCAGCTGCGCATCGCGATGTACCCGGCCATCGACCCGGCCGACATCGAGCAGCTGACCAAGTCGATCGATTACGTCGTCGGCCAGCTCTGATCTGCCCTAGCCTTCGGGCATGTCGCTCTCCCGCCGTCAGCTGCTGACGGCGGGAGGCGCCGTTTTCGGGGCCGGCACGCTCGCCGCGGTCGGTGTCGAGACCGAGGCGCTGCCCGGGCGTTCGTGGGTCTACCGGCACCTCGGGATCGACGGTCGCGCCGGCGGGGTGCCGGACGTCCGCGGTGGCAAGGTGCTGAACGGCAGCTTCCGCTCCGCGCTCCGCCTGGGCGCGACGGTCGGCTGGTCACTGGCCCTGCCACCCGGACACGGGCCCGACGGGCTACCGGTCCTCGTTGCCCTGCACGGCCGCTACGAGGACCACACCTACGCCATGGACCACCGTCAGCTGGCGCTCGACCTGTTCTTGGCCGACGCGGTCGCCCACGGCGTACCGCCGTTCGCGATCGCCGCCGTCGACGGCGGGGACACCTACTGGCACCGTCGCCGGACGGGTGAGGACGCCGGCGCGATGGTCGCCCACGAGCTGCTGCCGCTGCTCGCCGAGCGCGGCCTCGACACCGCGCGGCTCGCGCTCCTCGGCTGGTCGATGGGCGGCTTCGGCGCGATGCACTTCGCCCTCCAGCTGGGGCCAGCGATGGTCAAGGGCATCGGCGCGATGAGCCCGGCACTCTGGCACCACTACGCCGACAGCGCGCCCGGCGCGTTCGACGACGAGGCAGACTTCGCGGCGAGCTCGCTCTTCGGCAAGCAAGGCGAGCTCAGCCAGACGCAGCTGAGGATCGACTGCGGCGAGAGCGATCCCTTCTACTCGGCCACCAAGGACTTCCGTGCCGGCTTCCCGGCCGGCCACACACCGGCCGGCGGGTTCTCGCTCGGCGCGCACAACGGCGACTACTGGCGTCGGGTCGTCCCGCACCAGCTCGAGTTCCTCGGTCAGGCGCTGAGCGCCTGAGGTCCACCCCGGCTCGCGCGGAGACGATCGACCAGCGACCAGCCGGCCATCACGAGCGCGACCATGACCACCGCCGCGAGGGCGTCGAGCACGTAGTGCTCGCCGTAGTAGACGAGCATGAACGCCATCAGCGGCGGATAGGCCAGCAGCAGGAAGCGCCAGGGCGACCGCAGCCGGCTGATGCCCCACCACGCGATGAGCACGGTCAGGCCGGTGTGCAGCGACGGCATCGCCGCGACCTGGTTGCCGACGGCCGAGAGGCTCTGGTGGTGACCGGTCGTGGCCGCGTGCACCGCACCGACGTTGAAGAAGCCCCGCGAGGTGATGCGCGAGACGTCGGAGCTGATCAGGCCGTCGCGGGCCGCCATCCACGGCGGGGCCATCGGGTAGAGGACGTAGATCGTCACGGTCACGACGAGCACCGTGAGGTAGCGGCGCATGAACCAGACCCACTCGGGCCGGCTGCGCTTCCACAGCAGGACCGCCACGGTGAGCGAGGCGAAGAAGTGGGTGTAGTAGACGCAGGTGAGGAGCACGTCGTACCAGCGCGGCGCGATCGCCTTCGTGCACGGCGCCCCGCACAGGTGGGCCTGCAGCCACTCGGTCGGCAGCGTTCCGCCGAAGAGCCACCGGTCGAAGTCGATCGGCTCGGTGCGATGCACGCTGACCAGCCCGATGTTGTCCGACAGCCCACGACTCATGAGGTAGAAGGTGAGCAGCGCGAACACCGGCCACCAGTCGCGCAGGAAGTCCAGGTGCTCGCGGGCGGGCCGGCGTACGTCCCAGGCGACGGTGGCGGCGCCGAGGAAGGCCGCGACCAGCAGCGACTGCTTCGGAAGGCCGAAGAACTTGATCCAGAGCACCAGGGCGACGACGTACGCCGCGATGCCCACGAGCCGCGCGGCATCCATGCTTCGCCGCTCGACCGCAGCAGTCTCAACCGTCATGTAGGGAACCTCCAGCGAAACTTTAGGGATCGAGACGGTCGTCGTCACGTGAAATCACCTGACGGACACGAGGAGGCCCGTCAGGCCGAGAGCAGCCGCAGCGTGGCCCGCTCGTAGGCGAGCCGCCTGGTGTCGGGATCGAGGTGGCTCCGGCGTACCGCCGCCGCGATCGTCCGGCCCTCCTCGTAGGCGTCGACCACCCGCGGATCGACGTACGCCGAGCGCGCCAGCGCCGGTGTGTTGCCGAGGAACTCCGCGACCTCGCGCATGGCGGCGGCCACGGCGCGTCGGCGTCGCGCCTGGCTGGCCTCCGGACCCGGGGCCTCGGCGAGCGCGGCCGCGGCGAGGACGGTGCCGTGCCAGGTGCGGAAGTCCTTCGCCGTGGCCTCCATGCCGGAGGCCGCACGGAGGTAGTCGTTCACATCGGACGGCACGAGCCGGCGCCACGCACGCCCCTCCCGGAAGGCCAGGAGACCCGGGTCGTCGGCACGCCGCCGGCGCATCCGCTCGACCACCTCGACCACGGCGGGGTCGTCGATCTCGACGTGGTGCTCGATCCCCGACTTGCCCGTGAAGTCGAAGTGCAGCACCGGCCCGTGCCGGCGTACGTGCTCCCGCTCGAGGGTGGTGAGACCGAACGAGCCGTTCGCCTCGGCGTACACGTCGTTGCCGATGCGGAAGCAGCCCAGGTCGATCATCCGCACCGCCAGGGCGCACGCGGCATCCCGGTCGAGCGAGGCCGAGCCGAGGTCCTCGGCGACGTGGGCACGCACCCGCGGCAGCCGGCGCCCGAAGCCCAGGACCCGCTCGTGCTTCTCCGCCGAGCGGCGCTCCACCCAATCGGGGTGATAGAGGTACTGCCGACGCCCGGCGTCGTCGACGCCGACCGCCTGGAGGTGGCCGTTGGGCCGCGGGCAGATCCACACGTCGCGCCACGCGGGCGGGATCACCAGGGCGCGGCAGCGCTCGGCCTCCGCGGGCCCGAGCCGGGCGCCGTCCTGGTCGAGGAAGACGAAGCCGCGTCCGCAGCGGCGACGGGTCCACCCCGGCTCCGCCGGAGTCGTACGACGAAGACGGCCGGCCACCCGCGACCGGTACCCGTCAGCGGCGCCGCCAAGCGATCGCGCCCACGAGGACTGCCGCGAGCAGGGCCACCGCGCCACCGGTGATCCACGGCCAGGCGGCGTCGGTGTCGCGGGTCGGCATCGGGTCGCCCGAGGCCGGCGCGACGGACGACTTCCCCGCGAGCGCCTGCTTCACCTCCGACGACAGCGCGAGCTGCAGCACGGGCGCGCCGACACCCTCGGAGGACAGGTAGATCCGGCCGTCCGTTCCGACGCCGATGCCCTCGCCCTGCTGCTGCTTGGGCAGGTCGAAGGTCGCCACCCGGTCCAGCGCGGGCCAGGTGTAGATGGCGGCCTGGCCGTAGTTGCGCAGCACGAGGTGCTTGCCGTCGGGGAAGAACGCACCATCGGTGGCCAGGCCCAGCAGCCCGGAGTGCGCCAACGTCAGCCGGTTCTCGCCGGGACCGAGTCGTTTCGGGGCGGCGTACAGGCGGCCGATCCAGTCCTTCGACACGACGTACAGGCGCCCGTCCACGGGGTCGCGCAGGAGCGTCTCGGCGTCGTGCGGGCCGTCCGGGTAGACCAAGGTGTACGCCGATCCGGCGACCGTGCGATCGCCCCGACCCACCGGGACCTCGGTGACCGTGACGGTCGTGCGCGAGTGGAAGTTGTCGCCGATGTCGCCGACCCAGACGGTGCCGTGCGCGCCCGGCGCCAGGCCCTCGTCGTCGGTCGGGCTGGCGTCCCAGTGGGTGACGCCGACGGTCTGGCAGGTGGCGGGATCCACGGCGAAGGCGCGTGCGGTGTCGCCGGAGTCGTTCATCGTCACCAGCAGCCCGTCGACGGCGACGATCCCGCTCGCCTCGTCGATGGCGGGGTCCTGGAAGGCGCACAGCTCGTGACCGCCGCCGGGCCCGGAGGCCGATGCCGCGACGGTCGCGCCGACGGCGAACGGCAGGGCCAGCAGCACGGCGGCCGCCCGCTCCCGCCGGCCCATCAGGCCTCGACCCCGAGCAGCTCCCCGAGGCGGGGGCGGATGCCCCAGGCGGTCGTCAGGCCGGCGTACTCCTCGAGGTCGCCGGGTGCGCCCGTGCGCAGCGCACGCAGCATCGTGTTGCGGGGCGTGTGCTGGGAGTCGACGAACTGGACGACCTCGACGCGGTAGCCGCGCGAGCGCATCAGCTCGGCGCGCAACGCGTCGGTGAGCGTGTCCGCGAAGCGCTCGCGCAGGATCCCGTCGCGCAGCAGCGAGGCGTACGCCGGCGGCGGGCTCGTCTTGCGCAACTGGGCCGCGATGTCGTGGTGGCAGCAGGGCGCGGCGAGCACGAGCGGGACCTCCCACTCCACCGAGCGCGCCAGCGCCTCGTCGGTCGCCGTGTCGCACGCGTGCAGCGCCAGCACGACGTCCGGTGACTCCACGGCGGCCTCGCCGATGGTGCCCACCACGAACTCGGCATCGACCCCGAGCTCGGTGGCCAACCGGGCGTTGTGGTCGGCCGACTGCTGCTTCACGTCGACGCCGATCATCCTGATCGGCAGGCCGCGGACGCCGGCGAGGTAGCGGGCGGCTGCGAAGGTCAGGTAGCCGTTCCCGCAACCGAGGTCCACGACCCGCAGCGGATCGGCGGCGGTCGGTCGGCGTACGGCGCCGGCGGCGATCGCGTCGCGCAGCGCGACGTCGAGCAGGCGGAGGAACTCCTCGACCTGCTTGTACTTCGCCTGCCGCGACGGCTTGATCCGCCCATCGCGACCGGCCAGGCCGAGGGCGGCGAAGACCGGGTCGTCGTCGGGCAGCAGCCGGTCCTTGTCGCGGTCGTGCGCGCGGACCGGAGCGGCCTCGACGCCGCCCGAGCGCGACACCAGGGCCTCACCCTTCTTGGTGTAGCGCAGCTGCAGCGTGGCGTCGGTCGACTCGACGTGCCAGTTGCCGAACGGCTCGGCGAGCAGGCCGTCGACAGCGGCCTCCGCCTCGGCACCGAGCCCGAAGTTGGCGGTGTGGGCCTGGGTGGCGTCGTACCTCACGACCTGCAGGTGCCGCCCGGCCTTGAGGTCGACCCAGCGCAGCTCGACGCGCCGCCCGGCGGGGGCCTCGAAGCCGCGGCGGCGGCCCGAGACGACAGCCCGCACCAGCCGCTCGGCGTCCAGGACGGCCGCGCGCACGGTGTCGGGCGTGGTGCTCACTTCAGCAGGGCCGCGATCACCACGACGAGCAGGAGCGCCACCAGCGCGACCGGGATGACGAGTCGGCGTTGGCGCGGGTTCACCCGGTCAATCTACCGGTGGGCCTGCCGCGAACATCACCCCGGGCGCCAGTCGGCCGCGCGGGTCCAGCGCCCCCTTCACGGCCCGCAGCGCCGCGACGTCGGCCGCACCACGCTGCCGTTCGAGCCAGGCAGTCTTGGCCCTCCCGATCCCGTGCTCGGCGCTGACCGAGCCACCGAGCTGCAGGACGAGCTCGAGCACAGCACGCTCGGCGGCCTCGGCCTCGTCGGGCGCGACCCCCATCAGGACGACGTGCGCATTGCCCTCGGCCAGGTGCCCGAACACACAGGCCCGGACGCGCAGCCGGTCGAGCTCGCTCACCAGCTCCGCGAGACCCGAGACCGGCACACAGACGTCCAACCGGATCCCGGGCGTCCCGAGGTCGGCGGCGGCGCGGGTCGTGACCTCCGACATCGACTCCCGATAGGCCCACAGCCGTTCCGCCGGGGCGGGGGCGATCGTCGCGTCGACGATCGGCAGCCCGCTCAGCGCCGTCGCGACGTCCTCCGTCCCGGAAACCTCCACCAGCACGTACGCCGCGCAGGACGCCTCGAACGGCGTGCGCAGGCCCGCGTGCTGCTCCAGCAGCGCCATCCCGTCGGCACGGAAGTACTCGGCCGCCTCGATCGTCAAGCCCGCGGCCCGCAGACCCGCCAGGACCGCCTGCGCGTCCTCGACCGACTCCACGCCGGCCAGCACCGCCTCCGCCGGACCCGGCGGATCGGTCAGCCGCAGCACCACCTCGGTGATCACGGCCAACGTGCCCTCCGAACCGCACAAGAGGCCGGCGAGGTCGTAGCCGACGTTGTCCTTGACCAGCCCGGCGGTGCGACGTACGACGGAACCGTCGGCGAGGACGGCCTCGACACCGGCCAGCTGCAGCCGCGTCGTGCCGTGCCGCACCACCCGCAGACCGCCCGCGTTGGTCGCGACCACTCCCCCGAGCGTGGCGGACGCGCGCGACGCGAGATCGATCCCCAGGTGCAGTCCGGCCTCGGTCGCGGCCCGCTGGCCGTCGGCGACGGTCACGCCGGCCCCGGCCCGCAGGAGCCGGTCCTCCACGTCGACCCGCAGCTCGGTGAGCCGGCGGGACGAGACGACCACCTCTCCCCTCGGCACTGCCCCGACCAGTCCCGTGTTGCCGCCCTGCGCCAGCACGGGGACCGCCTCCTCGGCGCAGACGGCCATGACCGCCGCGACCTCGTCCACTGACCCCGGACGTACGACGGCGGGGGTGGATCCGGTCCAGCGCCCGGTCCAGTCGGTCACGTGACCGGCGAGGAGGTCGGGGTCGGTGAGGACATGTGCCTCCCCGACGACCTCGCGCAGCCGGTCGACGACCGTCATGTTCGGGCCGCGGCGATCGCGTCGCGCACCGAGCGGTAGACGGGCAGCTCGCCGGCCGCGATCGAGGAGAGCGGCACCCATGCCACGGCCTCGGTCGTGCCGCCGGACTCCATCACCCGCGGCTCGCCGTCCTCGACGGAGGCGCGGTAGACGATCCCGATCGCGTGGAAGTCCTCCTCGCGACCGTTCGGCGCGGTGCCGGTGAAGTGGTGGTCGAGCACGGTCAGGAGCCCGTCGACCGAGCCCTTCAGCCCGGTCTCCTCCCACAGCTCGCGCACGACCGTCTCGGTCGGCGACTCTCCGTGGTCGATCCCGCCGCCGGGCAGGTGCCAGGTGCCGGGGTTCGGTGCGAGGTCGGAGGTCCGGGTCAGCAGGACCGCGCCGTCACGCTCGACATAGGCGTACGCCGCCGCCCGCTGCCGCTGCTCGATCTTGTACGCCGCCAGCGCCTCCGCGACGACCGCCGCGGTCGGCAGCGACCCGTCCAGGACCGCCGCGATCGGCTGCCACGCGGAGTCCATGGTCGAGCCGTCGACCTCGGTGACCCGCGGCGCCGGCGAGTCGGCCGGGACCCAGCCCTCGAACACGAGCCGCACCGAGTGCTGGTCGACGCGGCGGCCCTGCCGCCAGGTGTCCTCGGCGCGCGCGGAGAACACGTGGGCCGTCTCGCCGACGGTCGCGGAGAGCCCGGTCTCCTCGTAGATCTCGCGCACCACCGCGTCCCGCGGGTTCTCGCCGTGGTCGACCCCACCGCCGGGCAGCGACCACAGCTCGTTGCGGGTCACCTTGGGCGCGAGCCGGGACAGCAGGATCTCCTCGCCCCGCACGATCACGGCGTACGCCGCGAGCCGCTGCACCTTCTGCGCCATCACTCCAGCCTAGGCAAACGGGGGGCGGGAGTCGCGGGCGATCGATCGCCGACCGGCCCAGCGCCACACGCGCGCGGCGCGGTCGCGGTCCTCGTCGTCGACCAGGTTGCCCATCCAGCGCAGGGCCAGCGTCATCATGAGGTCGGAGCGCATGCCGATCGGACCGAGCGCGTTGAGCACCTTGGGCACGGTCACCACTCCCGCGAGCCGGCGCGCGATCGAGAACGCCTCGCCATAGTGCTCGCGCAGCAGGGCGGGCCACAGGTCGGTCAGCGCCGCGTGGCGGGCCTCGGCCAGCACCTCGGCGACCAGCCGACCGGTCTCCAGGCCGTAGTCGATGCCCTCGCCGTTGAGCGGGTTCACGCAGGCGGCGGCGTCACCGACCAGCGCCCAGTTGGGGCCTGCGACGTTCGACACCGCGCCACCCATCGGCAGCAGCGCCGAGGTCGGCATCCGCAGCTCGTCGCCGAGCCCGAACGCGGCGCGCTGCTGGTCGGCGTACAGGCTCATCAGGGGCTTGATCGCGATGTCGGCCGGCCGCTTCGCGGTGGCCAGCGTGCCGACACCGAGGTTCATCTCGCCGGCCGCCGAGCCGAGCGGGAACAGCCAGCCGTAGCCGGACAGGATCTTGCCGTCCTCGCCCCGGAGCTCGAGGTGGGAGGAGATCCACGGATCGTCGGCCATGGTCGAGGCGACGTACGTCCTGCCGGCGACGCCGTAGACGGTGTCGCGGTGCCACTCGCGTCCGAGCAGCTTCCCGAGCGGTGACCGTACGCCGTCCGCCACCACCAGTCGCTTGCAGGCGATGTCGAAACGCTCGCCGCCCCGGCCACCGGTCTCGAAGGTCACCGCGACCACGCGACCGGACTCCAGCCGGACGTCCACGGCACGGGCCCCGTCGATGCCGACGGCTCCGGCCTTGATGGCGGTGGTCCGCAGGTGGTCGTCCAGCTCGGTGCGCGGGATCGCGCTGCCCCAGTCGGGCAGGCTGCCTCCGGGCCACGGCAGGTGCAGCGTCTGCCCGAAGCCGTGCGCGCGCAGGCCGTGGTTGACGGTGTGCGAGCGCACCCAGTCGCGCAGCCCGAGCTTCTCCAGCTCGCTGATCGCGCGCGGCGTGAGGCCGTCGCCGCAGGTCTTGTCGCGCGGGTAGACCGCCGCATCGGCGAGCACGACGTCGAGTCCGAGCCGCGCGCACCAGGCCGCGGCGCCGGACCCCGCCGGCCCGGCCCCGACCACGAGGACATCGGTGGTCTGGGGCGTGGGCGCGGTCACGCCGTCATCCTCTCAAAGCGTCACGGACGCACGTACGCCCGGTGGCTGAGCAGGTGGATCCGGGTGTTCGCGCACGCCGTGCCGGGGTGCGCGATGAACTGCGACCGGGTCGCGTTCGGCACGTAGACCCGGAAGCCGTCGACGTGGACCGGCCGGCAGTCGGAGCTGTCGTAGGGACCGGTGCTGGTCTGCGACACCGCGCTCACCAGACGCTGGCCGGGCTTGACGACGTACGTCCGCGAGGTCCCCTCGCGGTCGGCCGCGGCACCCACCTGGCTGCCGTCGCCGTGGCCGACGAACGACAGGCCGCCGAAGCCGCCGGTGCGGCAGGCGTGGTCGGAGACGTTCTTGAGGACCAGGTTCCAGTAGGTGTGGCTCATGCCCGAGTCGTCGTAGTGGTAGCTGGCGTGCAGGTTCGCGTTGCGGCACTGCGGCACCGTCGTGGCCGCCTCGCCCGCCTGGGCGGTCAGCGGGACCAGCAGGGCGGAGGCGGCGATCGTGGCGCCGGCGATGACAGCGGAGATCTTCTTCATGTCCTGTCTGATGCACGCGGACCGCGATCGGTTGCAGACCGGATCAGGTGTTGTCGACCTCGGTGTTGTCCGGCCGGTTGGCCAGGCGCTCCTCGCGCTCGCGCAGGATCTGGTCGACCGGCGTGCCGTCGTACCCCACGCCGTCGGCGGGCGGGTGCTCCGAGCGCCCACGCTCCATCGGCGGCGGTACGTCGCCGACGCTGGCCTCGCTGGGATCCACCGCCGCCCTCTGCGAGCCCGGAGGCTCCTGCTCGACGGTGTATCTCTCGGGCGCGTCGTCGTAGCCCGGCTCGTCGGTGAACATCCCCTTGCGGGTGTCGAAGTCGCGCCCGGTGTTGTCCACCTCGGCGTTCTCGGGCAGGGGCCTGGGGCCCTCGTGGTCAGCCATCGCGGTCACCTCCGTGTTCGTGCGGCATCCCGCGCCCGTACCCCGCTCCCGCCGGATCACACCCGGCTCAGTCCGCGAGGGCGATCCCCTGCTCCGCCGCGAGCGCGCCCGTACGCCGGGCCAGGTCGATGTCGCGCAGGGTGATGCCACCGGCGTCGTGGCTGGTCAGCAGCACGCTCACGGTCGGGTAGGTCAGCGTCAGGTCGGGGTGGTGGTCGGCCGCCTCGGCGGCCTCGCCGAGCGCGTTGACCAGCCGCAGGCCGGTCACGAAGCTGCCGGTGGCGTACGTCGCCACCAATGCGTCTCCCTTGACGCTCCAGCCCTCGGGCGCGATGGCGGCGATCTCCTCATCGGTCAGCAGCTGTTTCGGGTCCATGGCTTCCACGGTGCCACGCAGGTCGTTGGTTGAGTAGCCCGAGCCGCTAGGCGAGGGCGTGTCGAAACCAGCGACTGCTCGGGAGCGACTGGATCTCGATACGCACAAGGCCCTCGCGAGCAAGCTCGCGAGGGCCTTGGTGCTACTCGATCTGGCTCTTGCACCAGAACGTCACATCGCTTCAGTTCTGGTAGGAACCAAAGTCGAAGTCGTCCAGCGCGACAGCCTGGCCACCACCGAACTCGTAGTCGTAGGCCTCGTAACCCGTGACGGCGTACGCCGCCTGGCGGGCCTCCTCGGTCGGCTCGACGCGGATGTTGCGGTAGCGCTCCAGACCGGTACCGGCCGGGATCAGCTTTCCGATGATCACGTTCTCCTTCAGGCCGCGAAGGCTGTCGGAGCGACCGTTGATCGCCGCGTCGGTGAGCACCCGGGTGGTCTCCTGGAAGGAGGCCGCCGAGAGCCACGACTCGGTGGCGAGCGAGGCCTTGGTGATACCCATCAGCTCGGGACGACCCGAGGCCGGCTTGCCGCCCTCGGAGACGACGCGACGGTTCTCCTTCTCGAAGCGACCGCGGTCGACGAGGTCGGACGGCAGCAGGCCGGTGTCACCGGACTCGAGCACCGTGATCCGGCGCAGCATCTGCCGCACGATGATCTCGATGTGCTTGTCGTGGATCGACACACCCTGCGACCGGTAGACCTCCTGGACCTGGTCGACGAGGTGCTGCTGCGTCCGGCGAACACCCAGGATGCGAAGCACCTCCTTCGGGTCCTCGGTACCGGCGTTGAGCTTCTGGCCGACCTCGACGTGGTCGCCGTCCTCGACGAGCAGCTTGGAGCGGCGGGACACGACGTACTCCTGCACCTCGCTGCCGTCGTCGGGGGTGATGAGGACCTTGCGGGCCTTGTCGGTGTCCTCGATCTGAACGCGGCCGGCGGCCTCGGAGATCGGGGAGACGCCCTTCGGGGTACGAGCCTCGAAGAGCTCGACGACGCGGGGAAGACCCTGCGTGATGTCGTCGGCCGACGCCACACCACCGGTGTGGAAGGTACGCATGGTCAGCTGCGTGCCGGGCTCACCGATGGACTGGGCGGCGATGATGCCGACCGCCTCACCGATGTCGACCAGCTTGCCGGTGGCCAGCGAGCGGCCGTAGCACTTGGCGCAGGTGCCCGTGGCGGCGTCACAGGTCAGGACCGAACGGACCGAGACCTCCTCGATGCCGGCCTCGAGCAGCCCGGCGATCGCGACGTCACCGAGGTCGTCACCCGCCCGGACCAGCACCTCGCCGGTCTTGGGGTGGGCGATGTCGACGGCGGCCGAGCGGGCGTACGCCGCGGTCTCGGCGTTGTCGTCCTTGACCACGACACCGTCGACGGTGACGCCGATGGTCTTGGGCAGACCACGCTCGGTGCCACAGTCCTCCTCGCGGATGATGACGTCCTGCGAGACGTCCACCAGACGACGGGTCAGGTAACCCGAGTCGGCGGTACGCAGCGCGGTGTCGGCAAGACCCTTGCGAGCACCGTGGGTGGAGATGAAGTACTCCAGGACCGAGAGGCCCTCACGGAAGTTGGCCTTGATCGGGCGGGGGATGATCTCGCCCTTCGGGTTGGCCACCAGACCACGCATGGCGCCGACCTGGCCGATCTGGTTGAAGTTACCCGAGGCACCCGAGTTGACCTGGATGTAGATCGGGTTGGTCGAGTTGTCGGCGTACGCCGCACGCATCGACTTGCCGACCTCGGCACTCGCCTCGGTCCAGATCTCGATGAGCTCCTGGCGGCGCTCCTCGTCGGTGACCAGACCACGCTCGAACTGCTTCTGGATCTTCGCGGCCTTGGCCTCGAAGACGGCCAGGATCTCCGGCTTGTTCGGCGCGACGATGACGTCGTCGATCGAGACGGTGACGCCCGAGCGGGTGGCCCAGTAGAAGCCGTTGTCCTTCAGGGCGTCCAGGGACGCCGCGACCTCGACCTTGCTGTAGCGCTCGGCCAGGTCGTTGACGATGACACCGAGCTCCTTCTTGCCGACCTGGTAGTTGACGAACGGGTAGTCCGCCGGCAGGGCGTCGTTGAAGATCGAGCGACCCAGGGTCGTCTCGAACGTGGTGACCTCGCCCGGCTCGACACCGTCGACGATGGCGTCGTCGAAACGGATGTTGACCTTGCTCTGCAGCGTGATCTCGCCACGGTCGAACGCCATGATCGCCTCGGCCTGCGAGCCGAACGAACGACCCTCACCGGGCTGGTCGGTCCGGTCGGACGTCAGGAAGAACAGGCCGATGATCATGTCCTGGGTAGGCATGGTCACCGGACGGCCGTCCGACGGCTTGAGGATGTTGTTCGTCGACAGCATCAGGATCCGCGCCTCGGCCTGGGCCTCGGCGGACAGCGGCAGGTGGACCGCCATCTGGTCACCATCGAAGTCGGCGTTGAACGCGGTGCAGACGAGCGGGTGCAGCTGGATGGCCTTGCCCTCGACCAGCTGGGGCTCGAACGCCTGGATGCCGAGTCGGTGCAGGGTGGGCGCACGGTTGAGCAGCACGGGGTGCTCGGCGATGACCTCTTCGAGGACGTCCCACACCTCGCGACGCGCGCCACGCTCGACCATCCGCTTGGCGGACTTGATGTTCTGGGCGTGGCTCAGGTCGACCAGGCGCTTCATGACGAACGGCTTGAACAGCTCGATCGCCATCTGCTTGGGCAGACCGCACTGGTGCAGCTTGAGCTGCGGACCGGAGACGATGACCGAACGACCCGAGTAGTCGACGCGCTTGCCGAGCAGGTTCTGGCGGAAGCGACCCTGCTTGCCCTTGAGCATGTCGGAGAGCGACTTGAGCGGGCGGTTGCCCGGACCGGTCACCGGACGGCCGCGGCGGCCGTTGTCGAACAGCGAGTCGACGGCCTCCTGGAGCATCCGCTTCTCGTTGTTGACGATGATCTCCGGAGCACCCAGGTCGAGCAGTCGCTTGAGCCGGTTGTTGCGGTTGATCACGCGGCGGTACAGGTCGTTGAGGTCGGAGGTCGCGAAGCGGCCACCGTCGAGCTGGACCATCGGGCGCAGGTCCGGCGGGATGACCGGGACGGCGTCCAGGACCATGCCGATCGGCTGGTTGCCGGTCTTGCGGAACGCGTCGACGACCTTGAGCCGCTTGAGCGCCCGCACCTTGCGCTGACCCTTGCCGGTCGCAATGGTCTCGCGCAGGTTCTCGACCTCCTGGGCGATGTCGAAGTCCTGCAGGCGCTTCTGGATCGCAGCAGCACCCATCGAGCCCTCGAAGTACTTGCCGAACCACGTCTTCATCTCGCGGTAGAGCACCTCGTCGCCCATCAGGTCCTGGACCTTGAGGCTCTTGAAGGTGTCCCAGACCTCGTCGAGGCGGTTCAGCTCGATCTCGAAGCGCTTGCGGAGCTGGTTCATCTCCCGCTCGGCGCCGTCCTTGACCTTGCGCTTCTGGTCGGACTTGGCACCCTCGGCCTCGAGGGCCGCGAGGTCCTCCTCCAGCTTCTTGGAGCGGTCGTTGATGGTGTTCGCCAGGCGGTCCTCGATGGACTTGCGCTGCAGACCGACCTTGGTCTCGAGGGAGGACAGGTCGCGGTGACGGGCCTCCTCGTCGACGGAGGTGATCATGTACGCCGCGAAGTAGATGACCTTCTCGAGGTCCTTCGGGGCGAGGTCGAGCAGGTAGCCCAAGCGCGACGGAACGCCCTTGAAGTACCAGATGTGCGTCACGGGAGCAGCGAGCTCGATGTGACCCATGCGCTCACGACGGACCTTCGAACGGGTCACCTCGACGCCGCAGCGCTCGCAGATGATGCCCTTGAAGCGCACGCGCTTGTACTTGCCGCAGTAGCACTCCCAGTCCCGGGTGGGACCGAAGATCTTCTCGCAGAAGAGGCCGTCACGCTCAGGCTTGAGCGTGCGGTAGTTGATGGTCTCCGGCTTCTTGACCTCACCGTGGCTCCAACCGCGAATCTCGTCCGCGGTGGCCAGGCCGATCTGAAGCTGGTCGAAGAAGTTGACGTCCAACACTGTTATCTAGATTCCTTCTTCTCAGACTTCTTCGACGGACAGGTTCTCGCGGCGGGAGAGGTCGATGCCCAGCTCCTCGGCCGCACGGAACACGTCCTCGTCGGCATCGCGCAGCTCGATCGCGGAACCGTCCTGCGAGAGGACCTCCACGTTCAGGCAGAGCGACTGCATCTCCTTGACGAGAACCTTGAACGACTCCGGGATACCCGAGTCGGGGATGTTCTCGCCCTTGACGATGGCCTCGTAGACCTTGACGCGACCAGGCACGTCGTCGGACTTGATGGTGAGCAGCTCCTGCAGGGCGTAGGCGGCGCCGTACGCCTCCATCGCCCAGACCTCCATCTCACCGAAGCGCTGGCCACCGAACTGGGCCTTACCGCCGAGCGGCTGCTGGGTGATCATGGAGTACGGGCCGGTCGAGCGCGCGTGGATCTTGTCGTCGACCAGGTGGTGGAGCTTGAGGATGTACATGTAGCCGACGGCCACGGGCTCCTT
Source organism: Nocardioides montaniterrae (assembly GCF_054782655.1). Lineage (NCBI taxonomy): Bacteria > Bacillati > Actinomycetota > Actinomycetes > Propionibacteriales > Nocardioidaceae > Nocardioides > Nocardioides montaniterrae. The sequence continues at coordinate 404,204 of NZ_BAAGSB010000001.1, forward strand.
GAACGGCTCACCGGAGCGACCGTCGAACAGGTGCGCCTTGCCGTCCTCCTTGACCATCCGCTCACCGTCACGGTTGGGGAGCGACTGGCCGAGCATGCCGATGATCTCGTCCTCGCGCGCACCGTCGAAGACCGGCGTGGCGACCTTCGTGTTCGGCTCGGCCTTGTCGGCGCCGATCGAGGTGAGGCGCTTGGCCCAGTCCTCGTTCTGCACGTCGGCACCGAGGTGCCAGCCCTGCTTGCCGAGCCAACCGAGGTGGAGCTCGAGGATCTGACCGATGTTCATGCGTCGCGGAACACCGAGCGGGTTCAGGATCACGTCGACGGGGGTGCCGTCGTCCATGAACGGCATGTCCTCGATCGGCAGGATCTTGGCGATGACGCCCTTGTTGCCGTGACGACCGGCGAGCTTGTCACCCACGGAGATCTTGCGCTTCTGCGCGACGTACACGCGAACCAGCTGGTTCACGCCCGGCGGCAGCTCGTCGCCGTCCTCACGGTCGAAGACGCGGACGCCGATGACCGTGCCGGACTCGCCGTGCGGGACCTTCATGGAGGTGTCGCGCACCTCGCGCGCCTTCTCACCGAAGATCGCGCGGAGCAGGCGCTCCTCCGGGGTCAGCTCGGTCTCGCCCTTGGGCGTGACCTTGCCGACCAGGATGTCGCCGGTGCTGACCTCGGCACCGATGCGGATGATGCCGCGCTCGTCGAGGTCGGCCAGCATCTCGTCGGAGACGTTCGGGATGTCCCGGGTGATCTCCTCCGGACCCAGCTTGGTGTCGCGGGCGTCGACCTCGTGCTCCTCGATGTGGATCGAGGTGAGGACGTCCTCCTGCACGAGGCGCTGCGACAGGATGATCGCGTCCTCGTAGTTGTGGCCCTCCCACGGCATGAAGGCGACGAGCAGGTTGGTGCCCAGCGCCATCTCGGCCATGTCGGTGCAGGGACCGTCGGCGATCGGCGAGCCGACCTCGACGCGGTCGCCCACGTTCACCAGCGGACGCTGGTTGATGCAGGTGCCCTGGTTGGAGCGGCTGAACTTCTGCAGGCGGTAGCTGGAGTAGCTGCCGTCGTCGTTCATCGTCTCGATGACGTCGGCGGAGACCGCCTTGACCACACCGGCGGTGTCGGAGGTGACGACGTCACCCGCGTCGACGGCGGCGCGGTACTCGATGCCGGTGCCGACGATCGGGCTGTCGCTGCGGATCAGCGGGACGGCCTGACGCTGCATGTTCGCGCCCATGAGGGCACGGTTGGCGTCGTCGTGCTCGAGGAACGGGATCAGGGCCGTCGCGACCGACACCATCTGGCGCGGGGAGACGTCCATGTAGTCCACGTCGCCGGCCGCGACCTCGCCGACCTCGCCGTGGCGCTGGCGCACCAGGACGTTCGCCTCGACGAACTTGCCCTTGGCGTCGAGCACGGCGTTGGCCTGCGCGATGACGTAGCGGTCCTCGTCGTCGGCGGTCAGGTAGTCGATCTTGTCGGTGACGATGCCGTTCTCGACCTTGCGGTAAGGCGTCTCGACGAAGCCGAACGGGTTGATCCGACCGTAGGAGGCGAGCGAGCCGATCAGGCCGATGTTCGGGCCTTCAGGCGTCTCGATCGGGCACATGCGGCCGTAGTGCGACGGGTGGACGTCACGGACCTCCATGCCGGCGCGGTCACGGGACAGACCGCCCGGACCCAGCGCGGACAGGCGGCGCTTGTGGGTCAGGCCCGAGATCGGGTTGGTCTGGTCCATGAACTGCGAGAGCTGGGAGGTTCCGAAGAACTCCTTCAGCGCCGCGACCACGGGGCGGATGTTGATCAGCGACTGCGGCGTGATCGCCTCGACGTCCTGGGTGGTCATCCGCTCGCGGACGACGCGCTCCATGCGAGCCAGACCGGTGCGCATCTGGTTCTGGATGAGCTCACCGACCGTGCGCATGCGACGGTTGCCGAAGTGGTCGATGTCGTCCGGGTTGATCTCGAACGTCTCGTCCTGGCTGTCGGTCAGCTCGACCCGACCGTCGTGGAGACCCACGAGGTACTTGATGGTCGCGACCATGTCGGCGATCGTCAGCGTCTGCTGGTCGAAGGCCTCGTGCTGGCTGAGCTTCTTGTTGATCTTGTAGCGACCGACCTTGGCCAGGTCGTAGCGCTTGTTGTTGAAGTAGTAGTTCTTCAACAGCGTCAGCGCGGCCTCGCGGGTCGGCGGCTCGCCCGGACGGAGCTTGCGGTAGATGTCCAGCAGCGCGTCGTCGGGACCCTGCGTGTTGTCCTTCTCCTCCGTCAGCTGGATCGACTCGAACTGGCGGAGCTCCTCCATGACGGCCTCGTAGTCGTAGGCCTCGCCGGTGTCCTCGGCGACGGCCTGGAGGGCCTTGAGGAGAACGGTGACGTTCTGCTTGCGCTTGCGGTCGAGGCGTACGCCGACCATGTCGCGCTTGTCGATCTCGAACTCCAGCCACGCGCCACGGCTCGGGATGAGCTTGGCGGTGAAGATGTCCTTGTCGGACGTCTTGTCGGCGGTGCGCTCGAAGTAGACGCCCGGCGAGCGGACCAGCTGGGAGACGACGACACGCTCGGTGCCGTTGATGACGAAGGTGCCCTTGGGCGTCATGAGCGGGAAGTCGCCCATGAAGACCGTCTGGCCCTTGATCTCACCGGTCTCGTTGTTGGTGAACTCGGCCGAGACGTAGAGCGGAGCGGAGTAGGTGAGGTCCTTCTCCTTGCACTCGTCCACGGTGTACTTGGGGTCGTAGAAGACCGGGTTCTCGAAGGACAGAGACATGGTCTCGGAGAAGTCCTCGATCGGGGAGATCTCCTCGAAGATCTCGGTCAGACCAGACTTGTCCGACACGTCCTCGCCTGCAGCCCGACGGGCGGCGAGGCGCTCCAAGTGGGCCTCGTTGCCGATCAGCCAGTCAAAGCTGTCGGTCTGAAGGGCGAGGAGCTGCGGGAGCTCGAGAGGTTCGTTGATCTTCGCGAAAGAGATGCGGGACTTACCGGGAGTGGTACGCGCGGCCAAGAGGGGTGTCCTTCGACGGGTTCGCTCTTCGAAACGCCGTCCCACCACAACATCCGCCACCGGACAGGCAGATGCGCATTTGAGGGCAGGCGCAAAGCGCCACGATACCGGAGGCATGGGCGCGGTACAACACCGGCCCCGTGTCAACTCACGATGCTGCCCCGAGCATGCTCGCCGGAGGCGCTCAGGTCAAGCACCCCCGCCGATTATCCCCAGGCTCGAGCACGGCCCGTGAGGCCGACGATCAGCTGCAGTCGCGCTCGGTGCACACGTCCGCGAGCTGCCACTGACCGGTCTTGTCCTTGACGAGCGAGAAGCTGGCCCAGACGTTGAGCGTCCTGCTCGGGCTCGCGAGCTGCTTGAAGTCCTGCCGGATGAAAGCGACGACGAGCGCCCGCTTGCCGTCAGCACTCGCCCGGGTGAGGCCCGTCGCCGGTGCGTCGGTCACGACACCCTGCGAGACGACGATCCGGTCCTTCTTCGCCTCCGGGGTCAGCGCCTTCCACAGGTTGGCCTGCTTGGCCGCCATCGCGGGGGTCATGTACTGCTGCAGGTTCTTCAGGTCGGAGTCGAGGGTGCGGTAGTCGTATGACATCGCCGGCACGATCTTGTCCGCCACGAACTGCTCGGCCGTCCGATCGGTGTCCGCGATGGTCGCCGCCTGCTCGGCACGCGGCTTCACGTCGGGAGCATGGATCGCCCAGGCCGCCGCCGCGACCGCGAGGGCCGCGCCGATCCCGGCCAGCGCCAGCGACCACACCGGCGGACCGGTGCGCGGAGTCGTCGTCGGTGCGGGCCGTACGTCGACCGGCTCGCCGTCCGCATCCGGTGCGGGCTCCGGATCGCTGAGCGCATCCGGCTCGGTCTCGGCCTGGGTCTCGGGCGGGGTCTCGACGGACGCCTCGGTCGGCGCGACCGGCGCCGGCTCATCCTCGGCAGCGTCCGGCTCGTCGTCCGTCTCCGCGGCGCGCTCGTCGGCGAGCTGCTCGTCGTACGCCGCCCGCTTGTCGGCGTCGAGGAGGACACCGGCCGCGTCGTTGTAGGCGCGGAACCGGCGATCGCCGGGGTCGAGATCTGCGATCGCGGACTTCCACGCTGCACGGATCTCGGCGGCGTCGGCGGTCTCGTCGACGTCGAGCAGGTCGTAGAGGTTCAGGCCCATCAGTGCGATCCCTCGTTCGGCGTACCGCTCAGGCTGGGCGCCTGCGACGGCTGCTGGCCGCCCTGCTGACCCTGGCTCCCCTGCTGACCGACCGACTCACCGAACGGCGGCAGTCCGTCGTCGACGTCGTCGATGTCGTCCACCAGCCACTGACCGTGCTGCTTGACCATCGAGACGACGTAGCGGAACTGCACCGGGTCGAACTCGATCCACGCGCCCTTGCGCTTGGGGTTCGGGTAGGCGAGGCGGACGGTGCCGGCCACGATCGCCTGAGCGGAGTCGGCGTCGATCGAGGACAGCCCGGCGGCGTACACGTGCGCGGAGCGCCGGGTCTGCGTCTGCTTCACGGTGGCCGCCGCGAGCCGGCTGTTGTCGAGGAAGACCGAGCCGAACTTGGCGGTCATCTCCTGCGAGAGCGCGTCGTACTTCGGCATGTCGCCGGAGGCGTCGAGCATGTCGGGGCTGTAGGTGTTGAACCTGGTCGCCACGTCCTGGGCGCGGCCGAGCGCCTGCTCCCGGTCGAGCGCGACGTTCGCGGCGGGATGGTGCAGCGAGTCGACCTTGTCGAGCGGGTCGCCGCCGCTGCTCTTGCGGGCGATCTCGACCACGGTGACCACCAGCGCCACGACGAGGAGTCCCAGGAGGACGAGGAGGATGAATCGCCGAAGAGCCGGCGAACCTACCGCCGAGCCATGAGCGGTTGGAGGTACAGCCACGTCCACGCGTTCCTTCCGAGGGTCGAAGGCGCCACGCTACCGGCCGAGGCCAAGCCATCGGCGTGCGGCGCGCCCCACGTCAGCTTGCCCGTGCTCGGGTCGTACGACGCAACCGTCCGCTGGGCCAGGTTGCTGTAGTCGGGCGCCACCCGACGCAGGTTCTGCTCGCCACGGGGGTCGCTCTTGGTGACCGGCTCGGTGCACCGTGCGGCGGTGTTCAACGGCCAGTTCTCGCCGTTGTTCGGACCGCGATGGCGCGTGCCGCCGTAGCCCTGGTGGCACAGCGCGAAGGACACCGGCGGGATGACCAGGCCGAAGCGCGCGTCCCACTGGTGGGTGTCGGCTTCCTTGTCGACGACGACGTAGCCGGCACCGACGGCGTACGGGTAGATCGCCAGGACCCACTTGACGCCGTTGAGGTGCTTGACCACGACGCGGTTGGTGAGCATGACGTTCTTGATCAGCGACCCGAGGTCGACGCCGTTGGCGTCGAGGAACGCCTTGAGCTGGTCGGCGGCGAACCCGCCGCGCCCGATCACCTTGCGCAGGTCGGCGTCGTGTCCGGCGAGCGCGGTGCTGAACGCCGACAGACCGCTGGCGAAGTCGCGCAGCGCGGAGTCGCTGTCCACCTGGGTGTTCAGGACGGTGTTGCTGTGCTCGATCAAGGAACGCGTGACCGCGAAGTTCGCGTCGGCGGACTTGATGAACGAGGTGCCGGTGTCGATGATCCGCTCGAGGTCGGGCCCGGTGCCGTCGAACGCCTTGCCGAGCTCGCGGACCGTCGTGGCGAGCGACTTGCGGTTGACGCTGTGGACGGTGCTGACGATGTCGCCGAGGAACTTCTGGGTCTCGATCGGGACCTCGGTGCGGTCGATCTCGCTGCCGTCGGCGAGGTAGGGCCCGTCGTCGGTCTGCGGCTGGAGCTCGACGTACTGCTCACCGACGGCGGAGCGGTTGCCCACGACCGCCAGGGTGTTGCTGGGGATCTTGTCCCACTTGTTGTCGATGTCGAGCTTGACGTCGACGCCGTCGTGGGTGAGGACCATGTCGCTGACCTGGCCGATGTCGACCCCGCGGTAGGTCACCTCGGCGCCGGTGAAGATGCCGCCGGACTCCTTGTAGTGGGCCGTGACGCTGTAGGAACGGTCCAGGACCAACCGGTCGAGCTTGGCGTATCGCGCGCCGACGTAGGTCACGCCCACGAGCGTGATGATGACGAACACGACGAGCTGCATCTTGGTGCGCTTGGTGATCACGGGCGCGCTCCTTCCGTCGCGAGGGGCGCCGCCATCAGCTTGGCCATGTCAGCGCCGTACGTCGCGTCGAACCTGCTCCACCGCGCCTCGTCGGCCGCGTTGCGGGCGGCCTGACGGCGACCGAACGCGGGCGCGGTGCGGCCCAGGCCCAGCTGCTGCAGCAGCGTGCTGATCGGGTTGGGGGAGGTCGACGTACCGGAACCGCCGGAGACCGCGCAGAACAGGCTCGAGGCGTTGCAGATCTCCTGCAGCAGGTGCTGCGGGAGCGCGGCGCACGCGGCCTGGTCGGGCGGGGTCTTGAGGCAGCCCTGCAACGCCGCCTGGGCGCCCGAGCAGAGGTTCTTGATGTTGATCAGCTGGTCGAGCGGGCTGTCGGGCAGCTGGCTGATCGGCACGCACAAGACATCGGGCAACGAGAGGTTGTTCAGGTCGAGGTCGAGGTTGACCGACAGGTTGACGTAGTCGCCCATGTGCAGGTTGCGCGCGACCTGCGGGTCGCGCCCGACGGACTCGTCGATGAACGGGTAGGTCAGGAACGTGCTGAACGCGTTGACGAAGTCGCTGCCGGCGTTCGAGATGTTCGTGAGCACGGGGTTCAGCGCCCGGAGGGAGTCGATCGTCGAGGCCTTGGTCGCCTGGATCACGCGTACGCCGACGTTGCCGAGCCGCGCCAGCGCCTTGAGCATCAGGCGCAGGTCGGTGCGCTGGCGACTCAGCGAGTCGAGCGCGCTGGGCAGCTTCTCCAGCGCCTGGTCGATCGAGCCCATGTGCTGGCGGGCGACGACCGCGAGGCGGTTGATCCCGGTGATCGCGTTCACGATCTGCTGCTTGCGGCCGTTGATCTGGCTCATCAGCTGGGAGACCTGGGTCAGCACGGAGCGGGCCGAGTCCTCGCGACCGGCGAGGGTCTTGTTCAGCTCGCTGGTGATGATCTTGAGCTTGCCGATGCCGCCGCCGTTGAGGACCATGCTCAGCGCGCCGAGCACCTCCTCGACCTCCGGGTTGCGGCCGGTGCGGTCCAGCGGGATGGTCGCGCCGCTCTCGAGCCGACCGGTCTCGCCGGTCGGCGGCGGGTCGAGCGAGACGAACTTCTCGCCGAGCAGGCTGGTCTGCCGGATCGTCGCCCAGGCGTTGGCGGGCAGGTCGACGTCGTTGCGGATCTTCATCGACACGTCGGCGGTGTAGCCATCGCGCGTGATCTTGGTGATCTTGCCGACCGTCACGTCGTTGACCTTGACCGCGGACTGGGGAACCAGGTCCAGCACGTCGCGGAACTTCGCGTCGACGGTCATCGGCTTGTCGCCGACGCTCGCTCCACCGGGGAGCGGCAGTCGGTAGACGTCGAAGCCGCAGCCGGTCATCAGCAACGCGCCGACCACGAGGCCGACGAGCGCGCACAGGCGCCGTGAGGATGCAGTCATCAGTTGGCCACCATCCCGCCGAGCGTCGGGTCGTACGACGGCTGCTGGTACCAGCTGCCCTGCCCGAACGGCGAGGTGCGCTTGAGCCCGAGGCCCCTGATCGTGTTGCACACGCTGCCACTCGGGTCCTGCGAGGCCACCAGACCGCACAGGAAGTTCGTCGGGTTCTGGGTGAGCTCGTTGACGAGGTTGCCGATGTTCGCGTTGGTGTCGAGCGAGGCGGCCTTGGGGTTGTAGGTGTGGTAGAGGTTCGTCAGCGCGAGCGGGGCGGCGCGCAGGACCTCGTCGAGCTGGTCGCGGCGCTTGACCAGCACCTGCGAGACGCGGTTGAGACCCTTGATGTTGCGGCCCAGCACACCCTTGTTCGACTTCACGAAGCTGCCGACCTGACCGAGCGCCTCACCGAGGTTGTGCAGGGCGGCGGTCAGGTTCTGCCGCTCCCCCGCCAGCAGGGTCGAGATCTTGCCGAGCGAGCTGTTGAAGCGACGTACGGTGCCGTCGTTGTCGGCCAGGGTCGTCATGAACGAGTTGAGCTTCGTCGCCGAGTGGAACAGCTCGTCCTTGTTGTCGTTCAACGTCGAGCTGAACTTGCTGAAGTCCTCGATGGTCTGGTGGAACTGCGCACCCTGTCCGCCGAAGTTCCGCGCGGTCTGGTTGAGCAGGTCGGTCAGCGCGCCCCTGCGGTTGGCGCCGTTGGGGCCGAGCGCCACCGTTAGCTTGTCGATGCTGCTGTAGATCTGGTCGAGCTCGAGCGGGATCGCGGTGTTGTCGGCCTTGATGATGGTGTTGTCCGCCATCACCTTGCCGTACCGGTACGCCGGCGCGAGCTGGACGTAGCGGTCGCCGACGACGGCGGGCGAGACGATGACCGCCTTCGCGTCGGCGGGGACCTTGACGTCGCTGTCGTAGGACATGACGACCTTGACCTCGGTGCCCTCGGGCACGACCTTCTCCACCTTGCCGACGGCGACGCCGAGGACGCGTACGTCGCTTCCGACGTACACCGAGACCGCCCGCGGGAAGTACGCCGTCACGGTCTTGTCGCCGCTGCCGCTGCCGAAGAGGTAGAAGGCACCAGCCACGACCAGTGCACCGATGATGGCCAGCGGGAGCCAGCGCTGGATCGTCGCGCTCATGAGACGCCTCCCTTCAGCCCGGGGATGGGTGGCAGGTCGTAGACGTAGGTGTCGAACCAGGGACCGTTGCCCAGGGTGCTGGCGAAGACGCGGTAGAACGGCGCCATCAGCCGCAGCGAGTTGTCGAGGTTGTCGTCGTTCTTGTTGAGCACGTCGACCACGTTGGCCAGGTGGGTCAGCGCCGGCTTGAGGTCGGCGCGGGAGTCCTTGACCAGGCCGGTCAGCTGCACGCTGAGCGTCACGGTCGACTTGAGCAGGTTGTGGATCGCGGCCTTGCGCTGCAGCAGCGCGGTGAACAGCGTCGAGGACTGACGCATCAGGCCGACGATGTCCTGGTCACGCGAGTCGAGCACGGTCGAGACCCGGTCGACGCTCTTGAGCAGCGTGTTGAGCTGCGCGTCACGCGCCGCGACGACCCGCGACAGGGCCGAGACACCCTTGAGCGCCCGGCGGAAGGACGCCGGGGTGTTGCGGGTCAGGTCCGCGAGGGTGGTCAGCGAGCGCGCCAGCTGTCCGGTGTCGATCCTCCCGGACTTCTTGGCCAGACCTGAGAACGCGTCGACGACGTTGTACGGCGACGTGGTCCTCGACGTGGGGATGGTCGTGCCCTTGCCCAGGTCGCCGCCACCCGCGGGCTCCAGCCCGAGGTACATCGAGCCGAGGATCGTCTTGACCTGGATCGCCGCACGCGTCTCGTCGCCGAGCTTGGCATCGGTCTTGATCTTGAAGCCGACGTGGACCTTATCGCCCTCGAGCTTGACCGAGTCGACCTTGCCGACCCGGACGCCGGCGATCCGGACCTCGTCGTTGACCTTCAGGCCACCGGCTTCGGTGAAGTCGGCGTAGTAGGTGTCGCCGCCGCCGATCAGGGGCAGGTCCTGAGCACGCAGGGCCGCCACGAGGCAGAGCACGAGCACCAGGATGCTCAGGGCACCGACGATCACAGGGTTGCGTTCACGGAACGGCTTCATCGTCTCCCCCTCATCCCAGCGAGCAACGGTCGGCACCCGTTGCATAGGTCGGGTTGGCGAGGACGTGCTTGCCGACGCGAATCGTCGCCTTGAAGTGGCACAGGTAGAAGTTGAACCACGAGCCGTACGTCGCCGTGCGTCCGATCTTGGTGAGCTTGATCGGGAGCACCTGCAGCGTCCGGTCGATCTCGGACTTGCCGGCGTCCAGCGTGGTCGCCACGCTGCGCAGCTGGTGGATGTCGGAGACGAACGGCTGCCGGATGCCCTGGAGCAGGCCGGCGGTCTGGACCGACAGCGCCGAGATGCTGTCCAACGAGTTGAGGATCGGGCCGCGATCCTGGTTCAGGCCGGTGACCAGGCGCTTGAAGCTGGTGATCAGGCGCGAGAGCTGGTGGTCGCGATCGGCCACGTGGTTGAGCACGAACGAGAGGTTGTCGAGCAGCTGGCCGATGACCGTGTCGCGGTCGGCGAGCGTCTGCGTCACCGAGGCGGTGCTGTCGAGCAGGCTCTGCAGCGTGCCACCCTCACCCTGGAACACCTGGATGATCTCGTAGGACAGCTTGTTGACGTCGTCGGGCGAGAGCGCCTGGAACAGCGGCTTGAAGCCGTTGAACAGCATGGTCAGGTTGAGCGCGGGCGTGGTGCGCGCGACGGGGACGGTGCCACCCGGAGGTACGACGGTCGGCGAGCTGCCCTGCTGGTAGAGGTCGATGTAGCGCTGGCCGAGCAGGTTGCGGTACTTGATCTGCAGGTGGCTGGCGTCGTCGATGCGGATGTCGGAGTCGACCTTGAACGTCACCTCGGCCTGGTTGTCCTTGGTGATCGCCAGGTCCTTGACCGTGCCGACCTTGACGCCGGCGATGCGGACGTCGTCACCCTTGTTCACGCCCGCGGCATCGGTGAAGTCGGCCTTGTACTCGTGGGTCTTCTGGAACGAGAGGTTGCCGATGATGATGATGAGCAGGCTCGTGGCCAGACCGGTCGTGAGGACGAACGCCATCAAGCGCGCGAGGTCGCCGGTGGTCTTCTTGTCGAGTCCCATGCGTGGCATCAGCGACCACCTCCCGCGGCCATCGGGCCCGCCTGCAGCAGGGCGAGGTCGTCGCCGCCGGCGGCGTACTGCGCGGCCAGGACATGCCGCAGCGCGGCGACGTCAGCCGTCGTGCCCTGGTAGCCGGGCCGGTCGACGCCGAAGCCGGGGGCCGGACGCTGCGCGTTGCCCTTGCCGCTCTGGCCGCGACGCACTCCGTCGTCGATGAACGGCAGCGGCGGGTAGGGGTTGCTCGAGGTGTACGGGAGATTCGGCAGTCCGTGGCAGCTGGCCGCGGGTGCGTGTCCGAGGTGCGGGCGGTCGGCAGCGGTGTAGGGATGCGGCTGCTTGGGCAGCGGGATGAGCTTGATGTGCAGCTCGAAGCCCCGGAACGCCTGCGCCAGACGTCCCTGCACGCGGACGATGGTCTGCGACATGCACGGGATCGTGGCGGAGTACGGCGCCACCGTGCGCAGGATCTGGGTGCTGGTACGACCGGTCTCGGCCAAGTTGTCCGCGTTGGCGGCCAGGAAGGCGCGCGCCGTGTCGGAGAACGCGGCGATCGAGCGCAGCGTGTGGTTCAGCACCGTCTCCTTGGCCTCCAGCGTGCCCGTCGTCTTGACCGTGTTGTCCAGGATCGTGGCGACCTGCGGGAGGATGTCGGCGTACAGGTTCGACACCTTGCCGCTCTCGTCGAGGTCCTGCAGCAGCGCCGGGATCTCCGGGTTGAGCTTCTTGAGGTAGCCGTCGACCGTCGACAGGTTCTCGCCGAGCTTGTTGCCACGGCCCTCCAGCGCGGTGGAGATCGCGGTCAGCGTCGCGTTCAGGTCGGCGGGCCGCACGGTGCGCAGCAGCGGGTAGAGGTCGTTGAGCACCTGCTCGACCTCGACGCTCATCTGCGACTTCGTGATCACCGCACCCGTCGCGATCGTGCCGACAGGGCCGGTCTTCGGGATCTCCAGGGAGACGTACTTCTCGCCGAACAACGTCTTCGGGACGATCGCGCCCGTCACGTTGGCCGGCACCTCGTGGATCTTGTCGGGGTAGAGGCCGAGCGTGATGCTCGCACCCTGCTCGCCGTGCGCCTGGGACTTGAGGACCTCGCCCACGATCACACCGCGCACCTTGACGTCGGCGCGGTTCGGCAGCTGCAGCCCGATCGAGGAGGTCTCCAGGGTGACGCGGTCGTAGCTGGAGAACTGCTTGGTGAAGATGGCGTAGGTCAGCCAGACAGAAGCGACCAGCAGGCAGATGAAGAGGATGCCGAGGAGGCGATGCGCGGAGAGCAGCTTGGGCATGGTCGTCAACCTGCCAATCGGACCGTGGTCGACGCGCCCCAGATCGCCATCGACAGCAGCAGGTCGACGACGTTGATCGCCACGATGCTGGTCCGGACGGCGCGGCCGACGGCCACACCCACGCCGGCGGGGCCGCCGCTCGCGGTGTAGCCGTGGTAGCAGTGGATCAGGATCACGATGACGGCGAAGACCAGCACCTTGCCGAACGACCACAGCACGTCACCCGGTGGCAGGAACGTGTTGAAGTAGTGCTGATAGGTGCCCTTGGACTGGCCGTAGTAGAACTGCACGACCAGCTGGCTGGCGACGTAGGACGACAGCAGGCCGACGACGTAGAGCGGGATGATCGCGATCAGGCCGCCGAAGACGCGGGTCGCGACCAGGAACTGCATCGACGGGATCGCCATGACCTCGACGGCGTCGATCTCCTCGGAGATGCGCATGGCGCCGAGCTGGGCGGTGAATCCGCAGCCGACGGTCGCCGCCAGGGCGATGCCGGCGACCAGCGGCGCGATCTCACGGGTGTTGAAGTACGCCGAGACGAAGCCGGCGAACGCCGCAGTGCCGAGCTGGTTGAGCGCGGCGTAGCCGGACAGGCCGACCTGGGCGCCGGTGAAGAACGTCATGCCGAGGATGACGCCGACCGTGCCGCCGATGACGGCGAGCGCACCGGAGCCGAGGGTGACCTCGGCCAGGATCCGCAGCACCTCGCGCGGGAAGCGCTGCACCGCACGCGGCACGTTCACCAGGACGCGCAGGTAGAAGGCCAGCTCGTGGCCGAGGGTGTCGAGCCCGGCCAGGGGCCGCTCGTAGATCGCCTTGATGTTCGCCATCTGCTCAGCCCGTCTTCGGCGGAACGATCTGGAGGTAGATCGTGCTCAGGGTGAAGTTGACGACGAAGAGGAGCAGGAAGGTGATGACGACCGACTCGTTGACCGCGTCGCCCACGCCCTTCGGGCCGCCCTTGGCGGTCATGCCCTTGTAGGAGGCGACCACGGCTGCGATGAGACCGAACGTGGCGGCCTTGATCAGGCCGATCCACACGTCGGGAAGCTGCGCGAGCGCGGTGAAGCTCGCGAGGTACGCACCGGGGGTGCCGTCCTGCAGGATCACGTTGAAGACGTAGCCACCGGCCACGCCGACGACGCTGACCATGCCGTTGAGGAAGACCGAGACGAGGATGCAGGCCAGGACGCGGGGTACGACGAGTCGCTGGATCGGGTCGATGCCCAGCACCATCATGGCGTCGAGCTCTTCACGGATCTTGCGTGCGCCGAGGTCGGCCGCGATCGCCGAGCCGCCGGCGCCGGCGATCAGCAGTGCGGTGCCGATCGGCGCCGCCTGCTGGATCACCGCGAGAACCGACGCGGAACCCGTGAACGACTGCGCACCGAACTGCTTGATCAGGCCACCGACCTGCAGTGCGATGACCGCACCGAAGGGGATGGCGACCAGCGCCGTGGGAACGATCGTGACCGACGCGATGAACCACGCCTGCTGGATGAACTCACGGGTCTGGAACGGACGGCGGAAGAGTCCCCGACCGACGTCCAGTGCGAACGCGAAGAGACTCCCCGCCGTTCCGACGGGCCTCAGGACCCGAGCGGCCGTCAGTGACATGACACCGTCAGTGCGACTGCTGAGCGCCGCTGGCGTGCTCGGCCTCAGCGGTGAAGGAGCCCGGGGGCGGGATGATGCCGTGCTCGCGGCACCAGGCGCCCGGCTCGCGCTGCGAACGGCGCGGGATGCCGTTCGACGGCTCGAGCTGCAGCGGGATCGGGGGCAGCGGCGGAAGGTTCATGTCCTTCTCGGCGGCCAGCTGGTCGGCGTCCTTCTCCTCGGACATGCCGATCGGGCCGACGGTCTGCGCGTTGAGGAACTGGCGCACGACCGGCTCGTCGGAGGACAGCAGCATCTCGCGCGGGCCGTACATGGCCAGGTGCTTGTGGTAGAGCAGACCGATCTGGTCGGGCACGATCCGGACCGAGTGGATGTCGTGCGTGACGATCAGGAACGTCGCGTCGATCTGCGCGTTCAGGTCGATGAAGAGCTGGTTGATGAACGAGGTGCGGACCGGGTCCAGACCGGAGTCGGGCTCGTCGATCAGCAGGATCTCCGGGTCGAGGACCAGGGCGCGGGCCAGGCCGGCACGCTTGCGCATACCACCCGAGATCTCGCCGGGGAGCTTGAACTCGGCGCCGAGCAGACCGACGAGGTCCATCTTCTCCATGACGATGTCGCGGATCTCGGACTCGCCCTTGCGGGTGTGCTCACGCAGGGGGAAGGCGACGTTGTCGTAGAGGTTCATCGAGCCGAACATCGCGCCGTCCTGGAACAGCACGCCGAACAGCTTGCGGACCTCGTAGAGCTCCTTCTCGGAGCAGGACGCGATGTCGGTGCCCTCGATGACGATCGAGCCCTCGTCGGGCTTGATCAGGCCGATGAGGGCCTTGAGGAAGACGGACTTACCGGTACCCGACGGGCCCAGCATCACGGAGATCTCGCCGGCCGGCAGGGTCAGCGTGACGCCCTTCCAGATCAGCTGCTTGCCGAACTGCTTGGTCAGGTTCGTCACTGCGACATCGACGCCCATGTCAGCCCTCTCTCAAAACTGTTGTCACCCACCTGAGCCTTGGTGGGCGGGAGGCTCGCACCTCATGCACTTGCCGACCCGGCGGTGCACATCAAATCAACGCGGGGCCGTGCGGCAGGTTACGCGTAAACCGTGGTGCTCGTCACGCTGTTGTCGCTATCCGAGACTCGATCGAGGCCATTGCAGGCTCAGAAGGGGCAAAAAGCAGACGTGCGGACTCCCCGGAGGGAGCCCGCACGTCGAGTGCGACTCAGTTCGAGTCAGGCAGTCACTTGAGGGTGACGGTGGCGCCGGCGGCCTCGAGGGCCTCCTTCGCCTTGTCAGCCGTCTCCTTGTTGACGCCCTCGAGGATGGCCTTCGGCGCACCCTCGACCAGGTCCTTGGCCTCCTTGAGACCGAGGGAGGTGAGCGCGCGCACCTCCTTGATGACGTTGATCTTCTTGTCACCAGCGGCCTCGAGGACGACGTCGAACTCGTCCTGAGCAGCGGCCTCCTCGCCACCAGCGGCGCCACCGGCGGCCGGGGCAGCGGCAACGGCGACCGGAGCAGCGGCGGTCACGCCGAAGGTCTCCTCGAACTGCTTCACGAACTCGGACAGCTCGATCAGCGTCATCTCCTTGAACGCGTCGAGCAGCTCGTCAGTGCTGAGCTTCGCCATGATGGCGTCTCCTTTGTTTCTGTGGCCGAGCCCCTGCGGGACCCGTACCGGTTTCAGGTGGTGTGGTACGTCGGCCTGGGATCAGGCGTCGGTGGACTCGGCAGCAGCCTCGGGGGCCTCGGGGGCCTCCTCGGCAGGCGCCGGGGTCTCCTCGGCAGCGGCCGGAGCACCGGCACCACCTGCGAGGATCGTGGGGTCCTGCTGGGCCTTCGCCTCCAGGGCGCCGGCGAGCCGGGCAGCCTGGGCGAGCGGGGCGTTGAGCAGGTAGACGGCCTGGGAGAGGCTGGCCAGCATCGCGCCGGCCATCTTGCCCAGGAGCACCTCGCGCGACTCGAGATCGGCCAGCTTGGCGATCTCCTTCGCGTCGAGGAGGTTGCCGTCCAGAACTCCACCCTTGATGACAAGGGCGGGGTTGGCCTTGGCAAAGTCACGCAGACCCTTGGCCGCCTCGACCACGTCGCCCTTGATGAAGGCGATAGCGGTCGGACCGGTCAGCAGGTCGTCGAAGCCGTCGATCCCTGCCTCCTTGGCAGCGATCTTGGCGAGCGTGTTCTTGACCACGGCGTAGTTGGCGTTCGCACCGAGGGAGCGGCGAAGGTCCTGCAGCTCCTTGACGGTGAGACCGCGGTACTCGGTCAGCACAGCGCCAGCGGAACCACTGAACTCGTCAGTGATCTCCGCGACGGCGGCCTGCTTGTCTGCCCGCGCCATGGGTCTCCTCCTTGATCGGACGAGACCGCCTGCCTACCCGGCCCTAAGATGACGAATGCCCCGGGCGTAGGCCTCGGGGCATGGACTCGGGCGACGGTGTCGCTCGGGCGCTGCTTCGATTCCTACGCGGGTCGCCCTCTCGGGACCTTCGATCACGCCCACCGGAGCGGGAGTGAACGACCAGCGGTCTCTGGTTTCAAGAGGCAAGACTACGGACGCCCGTACGACGTACCAAATCGCCGGTGCTGGCACGATGGACCCGTGACCACGCTGACCCAGGCCTCCCCCGAAGACCTCGCCGCGCGACTGGCCGCCGCCCAGGCCGACTATGCCGCCCTCCAGGCCACGGGCCTGAAGCTGGATCTCACCCGGGGCAAGCCCGGCAGCGACCAGCTCGACCTCTCCAACGGCCTGCTCTCCCTGCCCTCCACGGTCAAGGACGCCAACGGCACGGACGTGCGCAACTACGGCGGGCTCGAGGGTCTGCCGCAGATGCGCGCGATCTTCGGCGAGCTGTTGGGCGTCGACGCGGCCCAGGTCGTCGCCGGCGGCAACTCGAGCCTGTCGATGATGTACCAGGTCATCACCTGGCTGCTGCTGAAGGGCGGCCCCGACTCCCCGCGCCCGTGGGGCCAGGAGGAGACCGTCAAGTTCGTCTGCCCGGTGCCGGGCTACGACCGGCACTTCACGATGCTTGCCGAGCTCGGCATCGAGATGGTCACCGTTCCCATGCACGAGGACGGCCCCGATGTCGCCGCGGTCAAGGCGCTGGTCGCCGACGACGCCAGCGTCAAGGGCATGTGGCTGGTCCCGACGTACGCCAACCCGACCGGCTCCGTCACCACCCAGGAGGTCGCGGCCGAGCTCATGGCGATGCCGACGGCCGCGCCGGACTTCCGGATCTTCTGGGACAACGCCTACGCCGTGCACCACCTCACCGAGGTCGAGACGAAGTCCGCCGACGCGCTCGGCCTGGCCTCGGTCTCGGGTCACCCGAACCGCCCGATCATGTTCGCCTCGACCTCCAAGATCACCTTCGCGGGCGCAGGTGTCGCCTGCTTGGCGGCCTCGCCGGAGAACGTCGCCTGGTACCTCCAGCGCCTCGGCTTCGCCGCGATCGGCCCGGACAAGATCAACCAGCTGCGTCACGTCGAGTTCTTCGGCGACGCTGACGGCGTACGGGCGCACATGGTCAAGCACCGCGAGCTGATCGCGCCGAAGTTCGCCGCCGTCCAGGACGCGCTGACGTCCCGGCTGGAGGGTCTGGGCATCGCGACCTGGAGCAAGCCGGTCGGCGGCTACTTCGTGGACCTCGACGTGCTGGACGGCACGGCGTCGCGCACCGTCGAGCTCGCCAAGGAGGCAGGCATCGCCCTGACCCCCGCCGGCTCGGCGTTCCCCCACGGCAACGACCCCGACGACCGCAACATCCGCCTCGCTCCGACGTTCCCGACGCTGGACGACGTCGTCACCGCGATGGCGGGCGTGGCCGTGTGCGCCGAGCTGGCTGCGCTGGAGAAGCTCACCGCCTGACCGGCGTACGACGAAGCCCCGGTCCCACTGAGTGGGGACCGGGGCTTCGTGCGTGGATCAGACGGATCTCGATACGCGCGTTGCGGCTTCGCATGCTCAGCCGCAGGCGCTACTCGATCTCCCGCCCTGATCCGCGGACTCGCAAGCTCGCCCGCGGGGGCGTGATCAGGCCTCGTCCTCAGCCGCCACGTTCTTCGTGCGGTTGGGGTCGACCTGGACGCCGGGGCCCATGGTCGTGGAGACGGTGACCTTCTTGACGTAACGGCCCTTGGAGCTGGCCGGCTTGAGACGCAGCACCTCCTCGAGGGCAGCGGCGTAGTTCTCGGCGAGCGCCTGCTCGGAGAACGAGGCCTTGCCGATGATGAAGTGCAGGTTCGAGTGACGGTCGACGCGGAACTCGATCTTTCCGCCCTTGATGTCCTGGACGGCCTTGGCCGGGTCCGGGGTCACGGTGCCGGTCTTCGGGTTCGGCATGAGGCCGCGGGGACCGAGGACGCGGGCGACCTTGCCGACCTTGCCCATCAGGTCCGGGGTCGCGACGACGGCGTCGAAGTCGAGCCAGCCGCCGGCGATCTTGTCGATGAGCTCGTCGCCACCGACGAAGTCGGCGCCGGCCTCACGGGCGGCGTCGGCCTTCTCGGCGTTGGCCAGCACGAGGACGCGGACGGTCTTGCCCGTGCCGTGCGGCAGGGAGACGGTGCCACGGACCATCTGGTCGGCCTTGCGCGGGTCGACGCCCAGACGCATGACGACGTCGACGGTCTCGTCGAACTTCTTCTTGGAGGAGCCCTTTGCGATCTTGATCGCGGCCAGCGGGGCGTAGAGCTCGTTCTTGTCGAACGTCTCCGACGCCGCGCGGTAGGTCTTGCTGCGCTGCATGATGTGTTCCTTTAAGTCAGTGAGGAGATGTGGTCAGCGGGCCAGCGCGGCCCTTCCACGGGGATTCAGTCGGTCGTGACGCCCATCGAGCGGGCAGTGCCCTCGATGATCAGCATGGCGGCCTCGATGTCGTTCGCGTTGAGGTCCGGCAGCTTGGTCGTGGCGATCTCGCGCACCTGGTCCTTGGTCAGCTTGCCGACCTTGTCCTTGTGCGGGACCGACGAACCCTTGGCCAGGCCGGCGGCCTTCTTGATCAGCTCGGCGGCCGGCGGGGTCTTGGTGATGAAGTCGAACGAGCGGTCTTCGTAGATGGTGATCTCAACGGGGATCACGTTGCCGCGCATGGACTCGGTCTGGGCGTTGTACGCCTTGCAGAAGTCCATGATGTTGACGCCGTGCGGACCGAGGGCCGTACCGACCGGCGGAGCCGGGGTGGCCGAGCCGGCCTGCAGCTGCACCTTGACCAGCGCGGCGATCTTCTTCTTGGGAGGCATTCCCTTGTTCTCTCTTTCTTCTCGTGGTCATGACGAGACGTACGTCGTACGTCTCTGCCACCTGCAGGGCCGCGGTGTGCGACCCACTCAGCCGGTGAGGAAGGTCAGACCTTCTGGACCTGGCTGAAGCTGAGCTCGACCGGGGTCTCCCGGCCGAAGATCTCGACCAGCGCCTTGACGCGCTGCGCCTCGGCGTTGATCTCGGTGATGGTCGCGTGGAGCGTGGCGAACGGACCGTCGACGACCATGACGGAGTCGCCGACACCGAAGTCGGCGACCTCGATCGGCTTCTTCGCGGTCGGGGTCGCGGTGCCACCGCTGCTCGTGGCCGCAGCGGCCTCGGCCTCGGCCTCGGCGAGCGCGACGACGGCCGGGGCGAGCATGTTCTCGACCTCGGTCATGCTGAGCGGGACCGGCTGGTGGGAGTGGCCCACGAAGCCGGTGACCGACGGGGTGTGGCGCACACAGCCCCACGACTCGTCGGTGAGGTCCATGCGGACCAGGACGTAACCGGGGAGAACGGTGCGCTTGACCATCTTGCGCTGGCCGTTCTTGATCTCCGCGACCTCCTCGGTGGGGACCACGATCTCGTGGATGTAGTCCTCCATGTTGAGCGAGTGGATGCGGTTCTCGAGGTTCTGCTTCACCCGGTTCTCCATGCCGGAGTAGGTGTGCACGACGTACCAGTCGCCCGGCTTGGCCCACAGCTCGGCGCGGAACGCCTCGAGCGGGTCGACGGCGACGGGCTCGGCGTCGGCAGCGACCTCTTCGGTCTCGTCGGCGGCGGGCGCCTCGTCGACGGCATCCGTGGCGACCTCAGGGGTCTCCTCTGCCTCGACGGTGGCGGCCTCGTCGTTCTCGAGGACCGGGTCGTGCTGCTCCGACACGTCTTGCTCCATCAGTTGCGGGTGAATTACGGGTTGGTGCTCTTCGAGCCGCCGAAGACCTCGAACGCCAGCTTGCCCAGACCGAGGTCCAGCAGCGAGACGAGCGCGATCATGAACAGCACGAAGGCCAGGACGACGAAGAAGTACGTCGTGAGCTCGTCGCGCGTCGGCCAGACGACCTTGCGCAGCTCGGCGACGATCTGGCGGTAGAAGGTGATGGGCCCGGTGCGCTTGGCGGCCGGCTTGTCGCCCCGGTCGTCAGATGCGCGGACCGCGGGGGTCTCCGACACGCTCCTTCACCCTTCCTCGTCCTACGTCGTCCAGTGCTTCGTCGTCATCTCTTCGCAGGGCACGAGGGACTTGAACCCCCAACCCTCGGCTTTGGAGGCCGATGCTCTGCCAATTGAGCTAGTGCCCTTCAGGGGAGATCCGATGGGTCGTGCCGGGTTGAGGGCGCGACTCACCATGTGGAAAACCACCAAGGGCGAGTCTACGCACAGTGCACAACGCCGACCAATCGCGGTCCCTAGGATGATCGCGTGACCACTGGCCGGGACCTGCGCCTGCTGCCGAAGGCCCACCTGCACCTGCACTTCACCGGATCGATGCGCCACGCGACCCTGCTCGAGCTCGCCGAGCGCGAGGGCCTGGCGCTGCCCGACGCGCTGGTCGCGGAGTGGCCCCCGCAGCTCTCGGCCGCCGACGAGAAGGGCTGGTTCCGCTTCCAGCGCCTCTACGACGTCGCCCGTTCGGTCATCCACACCGAGGCCGACGTACGCCGCCTCGTGCTGGAGACGGCCGAGGACGACGTCGCCGACGGAAGTCGTCGCCTGGAGATCCAGGTGGACCCCAGCGGGTACGCCGCCCGGTTCGGCGGCATCACCGCGTTCACCGATCTCGTGCTCGACGCCGTCCGCGAGGCGTCCCGCGCGACGGGGCTCTCGATCGGCGTGGTGATCGCGGCCAACCGCACCCGTCACCCCCTCGACGCCCGCACCCTGGCCCGCCTGGCCGCGCAGTACGCCGACCGTGGGGTGATGGGCTTCGGGCTGTCCAACGACGAGCGGCGGGGCGAGACCGACGCGTTCGCACCGGCGTTCGCGATCGCGGAGCGGGCCGGGCTGATGCTGGTCCCGCACGGCGGCGAGCTGCGCGGCCCCGAGCACATCCGCACCTGCCTGCACCGGCTCCATGCGGGACGGCTCGGGCACGGCGTACGAGCCGCCGAGGACCCCCGTCTGCTCGACGAGATCGCGGCCGCCGGGGTCGCGCTGGAGGTCTGCCCGACGTCCAACGTGGCGCTCGGCGTCTACTCCGACCTCACCTCGGTGCCCGTCCCGGCACTGCTCGCCGCGGGGGCGACCGTCGCCCTGGGGGCCGATGACCCGCTGCTGTTCGGGTCGCGGCTGGCCGGTCAGTACGCCACGATGCGCGCGGCCCACGAGCTGAGCGACGAGACGCTCGCAGAGCTCGCACGGATGTCGCTGCGCGCGAGCCGCGCGCCCTCCGACGTGCTGGCCTCGGCGTTGGCGGGTGTCGACGACTGGCTCAGAGCGAGCAGCCCAGCATCACCGGCTCGTTGACCAGGGTGATGCCGTAGGCCCTCTCCACGCCGGCGCGGACCTCGCGCGCGAGGTCGAGCAGGTCCTCGGTCGTCGCGCCGCCGCGGTTGGTCAGCGCGAGCGTGTGCTTGGTGGACAGCGAGACCCGCTCGTTGCCGTGACCCTTGGCGAATCCGGCGTGCTCGATCAGCCAGGCGGCGCTGGTCTTCACGGTGCCGTCGCCCTGGTCGTACGCCGGCGCGCCCTGCGGCACGCTGGCCGGATCGACCACGGGGTTGGTGAAGAACGAGCCGGCGCTCCAGGTGTCGTGATCGGCCTGGTCGAGGACCATGCCCTTGCCGGCACGCAGCCCGAGGACCGCCTCGCGCACGGCCGCGAGCGGCGCGGACTGCCCCACCTCGACGCCGAGGGTGCGGGCGAGCTCGGCGTACGCGATCGGGACGGAGTCGGCGCCCACGGGGAGCCGGAACGTCACGTCGAGGACGACGTGACGCCCACCCGCGTCGTCGTACCGGTCTGCCTTGAAGCGGGAGTGGCGGTAGCCGAAGCCGCAGTCCGCCGCCTCGAAGGTGCGGATGCCGCGAAGCCTGCGGTCCCAGACACGGACCGAGGAGATGGTCTGCGAGACCTCCTGGCCGTAGGCGCCGACGTTCTGGATCGGCGTCGCACCGACCGTTCCGGGGATGCCGGACAGCGCCTCGACACCGACCCATCCGGAGGTCACGGCGTGCTCGACGAACACGTCCCACGGCTCACCCGCGCCGACGGTCACCACGACGGCGCCCGGCTCGTTCACGGCCTGGACCCCGCCGCCGACCATCTGGACCACGGTGCCCTCGAAGCCGTCGTCGGCCACGACCAGGTTGCTGCCGCCGCCGAGCACCAGGACCGGCTCCCCGGCCTGGTCGGCCTCGTCGACGGCCGCGATCAGCTCGTCGGCGTTGCGAGCGCGCACCCACCGACGGGCCGGGCCGCCGAGGCGGAGCGTGGTGTGGTCGGAGAGGAGCTCGGTCACGCGGATGACCCTAACGACAGAGGCCCGGTCCCTGGCGGGACCGGGCCTCTGCGAAAGAGATCTCAGAAGAAGATCAGCGCTGCTCGCGGTGAGCGGTGTGCTTGCGGCAACGGGGGCAGAACTTCGACAGCTCGATGCGGTCGGGGTCGTTGCGGCGGTTCTTCTTGGTGATGTAGTTGCGCTCCTTGCAGTCCACGCACGCGAGCGTGATCTTGGGGCGAACGTCGCTGCTCTTGCTGGCCACTGGAGTCCTCGGTTCTGGTTGGTGCTGCGGGGAAGAGTGCTGGTAGCGGGATGGGGGATCGAACCCCAGACCTCACGATTATGAGTCGTGCGCTCTAACCGTCTGAGCTACCCCGCCACAAGACAAGAGCGCCGGGCCGACGGATCGGCCGGCGCCCTGATCTCAGAGCCCCCTGTCCGGATTGAACGGACGACCCCTTCCTTACCATGGAAGTGCTCTACCACTGAGCTAAGGGGGCAACGCGGGGAAACATTACCGGCGTCGATCCGAGCCGCAAAATCCGGGGTCCTACCTGGGGTTCAGGCCGTGATCCGGGCAAAAGGACGGGCTTCCTCGAGCTCGTAGGCCAGCTCGATCAAGGTGGCCTCCTGACCCGCGCCGGCGCCGAACATCATCCCCTGCGGCAGGCCGGTGGAGGTCGTCGCGAGCGGCAGGGAGATCGCCGGGTCACCGGTCGCGTTCTGCAGGGGCGTGAAGGCCACCCACTGCAGCAGGCGCTCCATGATCACCTCGAACTCCTGCGTCGGGTCGAGCCACCCGATCCGCGGAGTGGGGATCGCCAGGGTCGGGGTCAGCGAGACGTCGTACTTCTGGTGGAACAGCGCCGACTCCGCGGTCGTACGCCGGAGCCGCGCGATCGCCCGCGGGAGCTTGTGCAGGTTGCGGCGGGCGTGACGGTCCAGGCCGAGGGTGAGGTTGTCGTGCTTGGCCTTGTCGAAGGTGCGGCCGTGCAGGAGTCGTCCGCCGCGGAGCATCGCCATCGCGAGGGCGCTCCAGTAGAGGAGGAAGTCGTCGGCGAACTGCTCGGTGACGGGCGGGTCGACGACCTCGACGGTGTGGCCGAGGTCTTCGAGGAGTCGGGCGACGTCCTCGGTCAGCGCCGTCACCTCGGCGTCGGCCGAGTGCTGGACGCCGGCAGTGTTCAGGGCGATCCGCAGGCGCCGCTTGCCCGGCCGGGTCAGGTCGCCGATGGGCGAGAGCTCGACGTTGCGGAAGGCCCGCTCGGACTCGCGCAGGAACGCCGCGGTGTCGCGGACCGTGCGGGTGACGACGCCGTCGGAGACGATCCGCACGGGCATGTCGCGGAAGGTCTTGTCCTGGGCGAAGCGGTTGCGGGTCGGCTTGAGACCGACCAGGCCGTTGACCGATGCGGGGATGCGGATCGAGCCGCCACCGTCGTTGGCGTGGGCGATCGGGACGGCGCCGGAAGCGACGAGCGCGGCCGAGCCGGAGCTCGATGCCCCGGCGGTGTGGTCGGTGTTCCACGGCGTACGGACCGGACCCAGGCGGGGGTGCTCGCACGAGGCCGAGAAGCCGTACTCCGAGAGCCGGCTCTTGGCGATCGGGTTCAGGCCGGTCGCCAGGAACATCTCCGCCCAGTCACCGTCGGCCTTGGCCGGCCGACCCTCCCAGGCGTCGGTGCCCTGCATGGTCGGGACGCCGCCGAGGTCGACGTTGTCCTTCAGCAGGGCCGGGACGCCGGCGAAGTAGCCGGTGTGCGGCTCGCGCGCCCGCGCGCGAGCGCGGTCGTAGAGGGAGACCGCCACCGGGTTGAGCTCGCCGGCGACCTTCTCCACGCGCGAGATGGCCGCCTCGACCACCTCGTCAGCCGTCACCGCACCGCGGTCGAGGGCCTCCACCAGCCCGACGGCGTCGTACTCACCCAGGGCGTCGTCACCGAACGCGTGCACTCGCATGGAGCGAGGTTAGTCGGGCGTCACCAGAGGACGAGCGCGAAGAGCGGAACCAGTCCGCTGATCGTCAGGGCGGTGAGCCCCATCGAGAGGCCGGCGAAGGCTCCCTCGGTGTCGTCCTCGCGCAGCATCCGGGAGGCGCCGATCCCGTGCGAGACCGCGCCGACCGCGAGGCCGCGGGCGCGGCGGTCGCGGATCCGGACCAGGTTGAGGACGGCCGGCCCTGCGATCGCACCGAAGATGCCGATGGTGATGGCGAAGACCGCCGCCAGTGGCGCGATGCCGCCGAGACGATCGGTGATGGCGAGCGAGACGGGTGTGGTGGCGGCCTTGGTGGCCAGGCTCTTCTGCAGCAGCTCGTCGGCGCCGGTCCAGCGGGCGACCAGGGCGGCCGACACGATCGACACGCTCGCGCCGGCGACCAGGGCGACCACCATCGGGATGACGAAGCCGGTCAGCCGGTGGGCCTGCCGGTGCAGCGGTACGGCGAGCGCCACCGTGGCCGGCCCGAGCCAGACCGAGATGACCACGGCCGCGTCCTTGTAGACGTCGTAGTCGATGTCGAGGAGCTGGAGCGCGATCGCGACGGTCGCGATGGCGACCAGGACGGGCTGGGCGAGCGCGTGGCCGCCGAGGCGCCTCTGCAGCTCACGGCCGAGCTGGTAGCCGCCCAGGGTGATGCCGACCAGGCCGAGTGGTGAGGCGAGGACGTCGTGGAGGACGTCGACCGGGTTGTTCACGACGCCTCCCCGGTCTGCAGGTCGCCGTGGGCCCCGGCAGGCAGGTCGTCGGGGGTCTTGCCGAGGAGCCGCTCGAGTAGGACGGCGGTCCACCCGACGACGACCAGCCCGAGGAACCACGAGACGGCCATCGCGAGCGCGATCGGCAGCGCGTGGTCGCCGATGGTGCGCACGTAGACGACGACGCCGACGCCGGCCGGGACGAACAGCAGCTGCAGGTGGCCGAGCAGCGCGGTCGAGGTGCGGACGATGGCGGCGTCGTCCGGCGTACGACGAAGGCGCAGCCACCCGAAGCACAGCAGCATCCCGATGACCTGGCCCGGCACCGGCAGGTCGAGGGACTCGGAGATGAAGGAGCCCGCGAGCTGGAAGCCGACCAGCCAGGCGAGCCCTGCGATCACGCGGCGCCCCGACGGAAGCAGGTGGTCAGGTGCGGGTCGAAGATCCCGATCGCCTGCATGAGGGCGTACATCGTGGTCGGGCCGACGAACACGAAGCCGCGCTTCTTCAGCGCCTTCGCCAGCGCGACCGACTCGGGTGAGGAGGCCAGCCACTCAGCTGCGCTCGCGGGCGCCGGCTCGACGTCGGGCGCGAAGCCGAGAACCAGCTCCTCGAGCCCCCCGTGCTCGCGCAGGTCGAGCGTGGCGCGCGCGTTGGTGATGGTGGCCTCGATCTTGCGGCGGTTCCGCACGATGCGCGCATCCGTCATCAGACGCTGCACGTCGAGGTCGTCGTACGCCGCGATCGCCTC
The DNA here is from genome assembly GCF_054782655.1 of Nocardioides montaniterrae. Classification (NCBI taxonomy): domain Bacteria; kingdom Bacillati; phylum Actinomycetota; class Actinomycetes; order Propionibacteriales; family Nocardioidaceae; genus Nocardioides; species Nocardioides montaniterrae. The sequence goes on from NZ_BAAGSB010000001.1 coordinate 429,967, forward strand.
GGCGTCGAAACCGGCGAACGCCTCGCGGAAGCCCGGCCGCTTGTTGAGGATGACCGCCCAGGACAGGCCGGACTGGAACGCCTCGAGGGTCATCCGCTCGAGGTACGCCGCCTCGCCGCTGACCCGGACGCCCCACTCGGTGTCGTGGTAGTCCCGCATGACGCCCGGACCACCGGCCCACGGGCAGCGCATCAGGTCGTCCACCGGACCATTGTGACGGCAGCGCCGGGTCGTCGCCGCACCTCCACCCCACCGTCGCGATCCGTTCACCGGCAGCGGGGAGCCTGCCCCCATGCGCATCGCCCAGCTCGCGAACTTCGTCGGCGCCTCCTCGGGCGGGATGCGGACCGCGCTCGCCGAGCTCGGCAAGGGGTACGTCGGCGCCGGCGTCGACCGTCTCCTCGTGGTGCCGGGCCCGGTCGACCGGGTCACCGAGACCGAGCACGGACTGCTCGCGGAGGTTCGTGCGCCCAGGGTCGGCGGCGGCTACCGGCTGATCGTCGAGCCGTGGCGGCTGGTCGAGGTGCTGGACAGGTTCGCCCCCACCTCGATCGAGTGGAACGACAAGCTCACCCTGCTGCCCGTCGCGTGGTGGGCCCGCCGCGCGGGCGTGCCGACGGTCTGCCTCTCCCACGAGCAGCTGACCGACATGTTCACCATGCGCAGCGGCCGGCCGACGACCTCGCGGATGTCGATCGCCCTGGTCAACCGGCTCGTGGTGCGCTCCTTCGACACCCTCGTGGTCACCTCGCGCTACGCCCAGCAGGAGTTCCAGCGGCTGGCCGATGCGGTCGACTGCCCCATCGAGCGGGTGCCGCTCGGGGTCGACCTCGACACCTTCCGGCCGGTGCCCGGCGACGCGTCGGGCCGCTCGGCGGACGAGCCGGGAACGCTCAAGCTGATCCACGTCGGCCGCCTGTCCCGTGAGAAGTCGCCGCACCTCGCGGTCGCCACCGCGGCCGAGCTGCACCGGCGCGGCGTACGCCTCCGGCTGGACGTGTACGGCGAGGGCCCGCACCTCGGTGAGCTCGAGGACGTCGCCGGGAGCGCTCCGGTGCGGTTCCACGGGTACGTCGACGGGCGGGCCGAGCTGCGCGACCGGATCGCGGCGGCCGACATCTCGCTGTCGGTCTGCCCGGGCGAGACGTTCGGCCTCGCCGTGCTCGAGTCGTTGGCCTGCGGTACGCCGGTCGTCACCGCCGACCGGGGCGGCGCGCGCGAGCTCGTCGACCGCACCTGTGGCGCCTGGGGTGCGCCGACGGCGCAGTCGCTGGCGGACGCCGTACAACGGCTCGCCGCGCGACCGGAGGCCGGTCGTCGCGCTGCTGCTCGGGTGCGGGCCGAGCAGTTCCCCTGGTCGCGGACCGTCGAGTCGATGCTGGCGATCCATGCCGGCGAGCGGGCTCAGCTGTCGCTGCCCGCCTGAGGTCTCGCAGGTTTCCCAAGGGATGCAGGGAAACCTGCGCTTCCCCATGGTTGCAACGCCTGGGAAGCGCAGGTTTCCCTGCATCCCTTGGGAAACCTGCAGCACGCTCGGCGCGATCCATCAGCCGAGGACGGGGACCTCCGTGATGCCGCCGATCCGGGTGCGGGCACGCCCGGTGAGCAGGAGCACCCCGGTCAGCCCGGCGACCAGCATGCTGCCGAGGACGATCGCCTCGTAGGCACCGTGCAGCGAGGAGTCGAGGGGTGCGACGAGGCCGAGCACGACCGACCCGGCGACCAGCGCCCGCGCCGCCGGCGGCGAGAGGCGCAGCGGCGCGAGGAAGGCCGGGATCAGCAGCAGGTACCAGAGGTGCACGACGGGCGCGAGGAGCACGAAGGCGCCGGTCGTGACGGCGACGGCACGCAGCGCGCCGGCGCGGCCGCCGGTGCGGGCGGTGAGCGCGACCCAGCCGATCATGCCGAGCGCGGCCAGCATGGCGATCGCCCGCACGGCGTTGCGGAACAGCGCGGCCGGGGTGTCGAGGCCGAGGAGACGGGCGAGGCCGTCGAGGGCTCCCCCGAGGAGCGTCGAGACCGAGAGCGGGGTGTTCACCTCGCCCGGCACCGCGAGCGCCGCGATCCATCCGTTGCCCAGCCCGGTCGCCAGACCGAGTCCGAAGAGCGTCGCCAGCGCCGCGAGGCCGACCTTGGCGAGCTGCCGGACCCGCGCGGACGTGCTCGCCGACAGGGGAAGCGTCGCGAGCGCGATGCCCACGCAGACCAGCCCGCCAGGAATCTTCACCGACGCGGCAAGACCGGCGATCACCGCACCCTGGAGCCAGCCGCGCTCGACGCCGACGACGAGCGCGGCGGCCATCAGGCCGACCATCAGCAGGTCGTTGTGCAGCCCGCCGACACCGTTCGCGAGCATCAACGGGGAGGCGACGACCAGGGCGCTGGCCAGCGCCGGGTTCACACCGGTCCACCGGGCGAGCCTCGGGACGGCCCACACCAGCAGCGCCAGACCGACCAGCGCGAGCAGGCGGTGGGCAAGGACCAGCACCCACGGGTTGCCGGTGAACCCGGCGACCAGCCTGCCGAACGCGAGCGGCAGCGGGCCGTACGGCGTCGTCGTGTCCATCCACATGGGGTCGACCGCCTGCACCACCGGCGCCATCGGCATCGGCAGGACCGGCCCGTGGGGCAGCAGCGCGGCGGGGCCGTAGGCGTACGGCGAGTACCCGGCATGCGCCAAGGCGCCCTGGGCGGCGTACGACCAGCCGTCGCGGGAGAACAGCGGCGGGGCCAGGAGCAGCGGCACAACCCACACGACGGTGGCGAGGCGGACCAGGTCGATGCCGTCACGCCACTCGCCGGCCGGGAGGTGCGCGACGTACCGGCAGAGCATCAGCCAGGAGTGCGCGAGCAGGCCCAGGCCGAGGAGCACGACGGCGAGACCGGCCATCCGGCCGACCTCGGCCTGCCGGAGCGCGGCGAGCGGGACGAGGGCGAGGACGGGCGCGCTCGCCGGCAGCGTCGAGACCACCAGCCCGCCCAGCAGGACCAGCACGCTGCCGGTCAGTCCACGGTTGATCACGGCCGCAACGTAGGGACCGCGGGTGCACGGACGGCGAACGCGCGTCGACCCCGGGTCGAACGCTGGTGACGCGTCCGGCAGCGGGCACCGAGCGGACGGCCGCGCTTCACCCGGCGCGACGCCAGGGGCCACCGACCGTTCACGCGGCCCGGCGACATTCGCCACGTGAAGATCGCGATCGTCACCGAATCGTTCCTCCCCCAGGTCAACGGCGTCACCAACACCGTCGTGCGCACCGTCGACCGACTCGTCGAGACGGGCCACCAGGTCGTCGTGATCGCGCCGGGCCCCGGCCCGACGTCGTACGCCGGTGTCGACGTCGTGCGCGTCCGCTCCGTCGCGATGCCGGGCTACCGGTCGTTCCGGGTCGGTCTCCCCGACCGCCGGGTCGCCGACACCCTCGCGGCCTTCCGGCCCGACGTCGTGCACCTCGCCTCGCCGGCGGCGATCGGCATGACCGGCCTGCGGGCCGCGGAGCGACTCGGCCTCCCGACCGTCGCGGTCTACCAGACCGACCTGACCGGGTTCGCGGACCACTACAACATCCCGGCGACGGCACTGATCGACCGCTGGACCGGCCGGCTGCACCGGCGCTGCGACCGCACCCTGGTGCCCTCCTCGGCCTCGCACGCGCAGCTCGCGGCGCTCGGGGTGCCGCAGATGCACACCTGGAGGCGGGGTGTCGACCTCGACCAGTTCGACCCGGCTCACCGGTGCACCGAGCTGCGCGCGACCTGGACCGGCGGTCGCGCCGACCGCGTCCTCGTCGGCTACGTCGGCCGGCTGGCCGCCGAGAAGGAGGTCCAGCGCCTGCGCGAGGTGGCCGACCTACCCGGTGTCGAGCTGGTGGTCATCGGCGACGGACCCGATCGGGGCCGCCTCCAGCGCGGGCTTCCGCACGCGACCTTCACCGGGATGCTGTCGGGCGCCGAGCTGGCGTCGGCGTACGCGAGCCTCGACGTGTTCGTGCACACCGGTCGCGCCGAGACGTTCTGCCAGACGGTCCAGGAGGCACAGGCGAGCGGCGTACCCGTCGTCGCTCCAGCCTCCGGAGGCCCGCTCGACCTCGTCGAGGACGGCCGGACCGGCCTCCTCTACGACCCGGACGCAGCAGGCGCTCTCCGGTCGGCCGTCGACGCGCTCGTGGGCGACGCCGTCCTCCGCGCCCGCCTCGCCGATGCCGCCGTCGACGCCGTGGCCGACCGCTCGTGGGCATCCGTGATCGACCAGCTCACCACCGTCCACTACCCCGCCGTGATCGGCGGACCCACGGCCCTCGCGGCCTGACCCGGGAGGAAGAACCATGACCCTTCGCATCAGCGTCATCGGCACCGGCTACCTCGGTGCGACGCACGCCGCCTGCCTGGCCGAGCTCGGCTTCGACGTCGTCGCCATCGACAACGACGAGGCGAAGATCGCCTCGCTCGCCCGGGGCGAGCTGCCGTTCACCGAGCCGGGACTGCCCGAGCTCCTCGCCAGCGGCATCGCCTCGGGCCGGCTGCGGTTCGCCACCTCGCTCGACGAGGCGGCCGACTGCGACGTCCACTTCATCTGTGTCGGCACCCCCCAGTCGGCCACCGGCCGCTCGGCCGACCTGACGGCGGTCTTCACGGTCACCCGGCGACTGGCCCGCGTCGTACGCCGCGACAGCCTGCTCGTCGGCAAGTCGACGGTGCCGGTCGGCACGGCCGCCGCGCTGCGCGACATGGTCGCCGAGACGGTCGCGGGCGGCGTACGCCTCGACGTCGCGTGGAACCCGGAGTTCCTCCGGGAGGGGTACGCCGTCCAGGACACCCTGCACCCCGACCGGCTCGTCCTCGGGGTGGCCGACGGCGGCGAGGGCGCTGTCGCGCTGCTCCGCAAGGTCTACGCGGCCGCGCTCGCCGACGGCACGCCACTGCACGTCACGGACCTCGCGACCGCCGAGCTGGCCAAGGTCGCGGCCAACTCCTTCCTGGCCACCAAGATCTCCTTCATCAACGCGATCGCCGAGGTCAGCGACCGATCCGGGGCCGACGTGGTCGCGCTGGCCGACATCCTCGGCGACGACACCCGCATCGGGCGGCGCTTCCTCGATGCCGGCGTCGGCTTCGGCGGCGGGTGCCTGCCCAAGGACATCCGCGCGTTCGCGGCCCGCGCCGACGAGCTCGGTGCGCGCGGCATCGGCCGCCTGCTGGGCGAGGTCGACGACATCAACGCGCGGGCCCGCAGCAGGGTTGCGGAGCTGGTGGTCGACGAGTGCGGGGGCGACGTGCGCGGCCTGCGGATCGGCGTGCTCGGCGCCGCCTTCAAGCCCGGCAGCGACGACGTGCGCGACTCCCCCGCGCTGGCCGTCGCCGCGGCGCTGAAGGCCGCCGGCGCGGAGGTCCGCGTCTACGACCCCGAGGCCGCGCTCAACGCCCGGGCCGTGCACCCACAGCTGACCTACGTCGCCAGCGTCGCGGCCGCCCTCACCGGAGCCGACGCCGTCGTGCACCTGACCGAGTGGCCCGAGTTCCGCGAGATCGACCCCGTCGCCGCTGCCGGTCTCGTACGCCGCAAGGTCGTCATCGACGCACGCAACAAGCTCGACCACGACCGCTGGGCCGAGGCAGGGTGGAAGCTCGTCGGCATCGGCCGCGGCAGCCGGCGTACGTCCAAGGTCGTGGGCGCCGGTTGGCTGATCGGGGAGGACGCGGCCGAGCCGAGGGCCACGCCTCGCGAACGGCTCCGCGCGCTCCTCGCTCGCGGGTGACCCGGACCCGCGCCGCCGCGACGGCGGGACTCGCCCTCGCCGGGACCGCGCTCGTCGGCGGGATCTCCGCGCGGCTGACGCTCAGCGCCCAGGCGCGGCTCGCTCGCCGGGCGATCGGCAAGCCGCTCGGCGAGCAGGCACCGCCGGCGGACGGCCGCTACAAGAAGAGGTACGGCGACCCGATCCGGCTCGTCGTGCTCGGCGACTCGATCGCGGCCGGGCTGGGCGCCACCAAGCGCAAGGAGACGCTCAGCGGCCAGCTCGCGCGACGCCTCGCGAAGCGGACGAGCCGCGCGGTCGACGTACGCTGCGTCGCCGTCGTCGGCGCCGAGACCTCGATGCTCGCGGCCCAGCTCGAGGCGCTCCCCGAGGGCCGCAGGATCGACGTGGCGCTGATCGTGGTCGGCGGCAACGACGTGATCCACCGGGTGCCACGCTCGGTCTCCACGGACGCGCTGCGGGAGTGCATCCTGGCGCTCCAGGCGCGCGGAGCGGCCGTGGTCGTCGGCACCTGTCCCGACCTCGGCACCGTGGTCGCGGTGCCGCAACCGCTGCGCTCCCTCATCCGCGCGGGATCGCGGCAGCTCGCCGGCGCGCAGCGCGACGTCGCCCTCGAGCTCGGTGCCGTGCCGGTGTCGCTGGCACGCCTGGTCGGCCCGCACTTCCTGGCCCGACCCGACGAGATGTTCGCCGAGGACCGCTTCCACCCCTCTCCTGCGGGCTATCGCCGCGCCGCCAAGGCACTTCTCGGACCGGTCGCCGAGGCACTCGGTGGTCCGACTCCGGTGGCGTGAGGCCTACCCTGCGGGGCATGGGCCTCTTCACGCCGATCGCGATCAAGCTCGGTTCGTTCTCCTGGATGCCGCGGCTGCTGCCGCAGATCACCTGGATCGACAAGCAGCTGCAGCGCTGGACGCGCGGCCGGGTCGGCTTCGTCGACCTGGCCGGGCTCCCGTCGCTGATGCTCACCGTCGCGGGGCGCAAGAGCGGGATCCCGCGCTCGACTCCCCTGCTCTGCGTCCCGTGGCGCGGCGGCTGGCTGATCGCCGGATCGTCCTTCGGCGCCCCGAAGCCGCCGATGTGGGCGGGCAACCTCCGGGCCGCCTCGACCGTGTCGGTGCGCTACCAGCGCCGCGAGGTCACCTGCACCTGGACCGAGCTGCTCGGCGCCGAGAAGGAAGAGGCGTGGGCGCACATGGTCACCGTGTGGCCCAACTACGACAAGTACGTCGAGTGGACCGACCGGGTCATCCCGGTCTTCTGGCTGCGTCCCGCTGCCTGAGGCTCACGTCAGGAACGAACCCAGAAGGGCCCGGTCATCAGACCGGGCCCTTCGGCGTACTTGCCGTGGCAGGTGAAGGAATCGAACCTTCGCCACCGGTGAAGCATGTGCTCGAGGGCCGCGGCACGCAGGTTGTAGGTGCGATAGTGGCCACGACATCCACCGGTGCCATCAGATAGGTCGCAGACCTCTCGGCGATCTGGGGATCCTCGCTTGCGGCCGTCGAACATGATCTTGTGCCGGTCGCGGTAGGCGCGCAGCGCGTCGACGTCGCCGCCCGGGTAGACCAGCACGTTGGCGCCGTCGGCGAGCAGCTCACGCGCAGCCGACTGGCCCGCGCGCACCACGCCGAGCTTGCGGGCGATGTCGCCGACGACCAGCAGCATCGTGATGACCTCGTGAGCGAGCCCGAAGAGCGGCCGCCTCGACGGTGAAGTACGTCGCGCCAGCAGGAACGCGAAGGTATCGGGGATGTTCGCGCCCCCGCTGTGGTTGCCCACGAACAGCGCCGGCTCGTCGACCGGGGACGTTCTCGAAGCCCTCGACCTCGGGCCGGTGGTAGATCTGCAGCACCAGCCAGAAGCGCGGCAGCATCCGGCGGATGAACTCCGGGTCGCGCCCCCGGAACCCCTCGGGGATCTTGCGGAGCCTGCGAAGCGCGAGCCGCATCCGCACAGTGTGACGGATCAGCCGTGCGCGTGCATCACGTGCTTGACGCGGGTGTACTCCTCGACGGCGTAGTGCGACAGGTCCTTGCCGTAGCCGGACTGCTTGAACCCGCCGTGCGGCATCTCGGCGACGAGCGGGATGTGGGTGTTGATCCACACGCAGCCGAAGTCGAGCGCGACGGCGCAGCGCATCGCGGTGCCGTGGTCGGCGGTCCAAACGCTGGAGGCGAGGGCGAAGTCGACGCCGTTGGCCAGCGCGATCGCCTCGGCCTCGTCGGCGAAGGTCTGCACCGTGATGACCGGTCCGAACGTCTCCTGCTGCACGATCGCGTCGTCCTGGCGTACGCCGGCGACGACCGTCGGGGCGTAGAAGTAGCCACGCTCCCCCACGCGCTGACCACCGGTGAGCACGCGGGCGTGCTCGGGCAGACCGTCCACGATCGCGGAGACCCGGGCGAGCTGGGCGGCGTTGTTGAGCGGGCCGTACGTCGCCTCCGCGTCGGCGGGACCGGCCGTGCGGAGCTCCCCGACGGCCTTGACGAGACGCTCGGTGAAGTCGTCGGCGATCTCGGACGCGACGAGCACGCGGGTGACGGCCGTGCAGTCCTGGCCGGCGTTGAAGAACGCTCCGACGCAGATGCCCTCGATGGTCGCGTCGACGTCGGCGTCGGCGAAGACCAGCGCCGGCGCCTTGCCGCCGAGCTCGAGGTGGGCCCGCTTGACGTCGGCCGCTGCCGCCGCGGCGACCTGCTTGCCCGCGCCGGTCGATCCGGTGATCGAGACCATCGCGGCGGTCGGGTGCGAGACGACGAGCCGGCCGGTGTCGCGGTCACCGCAGACGACGTTGAACACACCGGCGGGCAGTACCGAGGTCGCGATCTCGGCCATCAGGGAGGCGGTCGCCGGCGTCGTGTCGGACGGCTTGAGCACGACCGTGTTGCCGGCGGCCAGCGCGGGACCGATCTTCCAGATCGCCATCAGCCACGGGTAGTTCCACGGCGCGACCTGGCCGACCACGCCGACAGGCTCGCGGCGGATGTAGGACGTGTGGCCCTCGAGGTACTCCCCCGCGGCGGTGCCCTCGAGCGTGCGGGCCGCACCGGCGAAGAAACGCAGCTGGTCGATGCCGACGGCGATCTCCTCGCTGCGGGTGAGCTCGACCGGCTTGCCGGTGTTGCGCACCTCGGCGTCGAGCAGGTCGTCGGCCCGCGCCTCGAACGCGGCGGCGAGCTTGAGCAGCAGCCCCTGGCGAGCGCCGGGCGTGAGGGCGCGCCACGCCGGCAGGGCGGCCGCGGCAGCGGCGTATGCCGCATCGACGTCGGCCGCACCCGACAGCGCGGCGGTCTCGTAGACCTCGCCGGTGGCGGGGTCGACGAGGTCGCTGGTGCGACCGTCCTGCGCGGCGACGAGCTCGCCGTTGATGACGTTGTGGATCATGCCGTGGTTCCTTCCAGGATCTGCTGGGCGAGGAGCGAGCCCATCCGGACCGCGCCGTCAACGTGCTGGAAGCCCAGCCCGGCGACGTCGCTGCTGCCGAAGCGGATGTGGCCGACGGGCTCGCGCAGGCGGCTGCCGTAGCGGGTCAGGCTGCCGACGTCGAAGCTGGTGGCGTAGGCGCCACCGGTGAGCTCCTGGTCCTGCCAGTCGCTCTCGACGTACGTCCGCGGGGTGCGGGCGCGCTCGCCGTAGTAGGCGGCGAGGGAGTCGAGGATCCGCCCACGGCGCTCATCGGCGTCGAGCCGCAGCACCTCGTCGGCGCGGTCGCTGGCGACGAAGCCGACGACGGTGCCGGTCGGGGACTCCGCGCCCCCTTCGGACCAGGTGTTGTCGTAGACCTCGTGGACCAGCTCGTAGGGGCCGAAGCCCGTGCCGGACAGGCCGTCCTCGCGCCAGAACGGGGTGTCGTACTCGACCTGGACCTTGATCACCAGGCCGAAGGACTGGTGCTCTCTCGCGTGACGGTGCTCGGCCGGCAGGTCAGGGGTGATGCGGATGCGGCGTACGTGCGTCGGCGGCAGGGCCAGCACGACCTCGGACGTCGTGACCTCCGAGCCGTCGACGGTGACGACCGCGCCGCCGGCGTCGTGGCGGACGTGGGTGACGTCGGCGCTGAGCCGCAGCTCACCGCCGGCCTCGACGAACCGCTCGGCCAGGATCCGCGGGACGGACGCGAGGCCACCGGTGACGCGTCGGTCGAGGATGAAGTCGGCGTCGACCAGGTTGGTGAACGACCCGGCGCTCGCGCTCATCAGCACGGCCGAGAGCGCCGAGAAGGACCAGACCGGCTTGGTCAGCATCGCGGGACCGATGTAGAGCGCGATGTTGTCGCGCGCCTCCTGGTCGGTCGTCTGCGCCTCGAGCCACTGGGCGAAGGTGACCCGGTCGAGCTCGTCGGCCTGCGGGTGCTCCCAGGGGCGGTCGGGGTCCATGTCCGCGGCGAGCTTGTCGAGCACGCCGATGAGGCGGTCGATCTCGGCGTTGGTCTCCTCGCTGAGCGGGAGGTCCTCACCGGTGAACCGGCGCGGCGTGCGGTCGGCGCCGACGTACAGCGAGGCGCCCTCGCGGTAGCGGTGGTACGTCTGCAGCCCGAGCTCGTCGAGCAGCTCGATGAGCGCCGTCTGGTCCGGCGAGACCCACTGGCCGCCGATCTCGAAGGAGGAGTCGTTGTGGCCGTCGGTGCGCAGGCGGCCGCCGACGCGGTCGCGCGCCTCGAGGACGACCACGCGCCGGCCGGCCTGGACGAGGCGGTACGCCGCCGTCAGGCCGGTCGCGCCGGCGCCGACGATCACCGTGTCGTAGCTGCTGTTGGTCGAGCTGGTCATGGCGGTTCTCCTCAGCCCTGGGTGATCAGGGACGCGTAGGTGTCGGGGCGGCGGGTGGTCAGGAACGGGAAGAGGGTCAGCCAGTCGCTGCGCTGGTCGAGGTCGAGCGTCGCGACGAGCACGGCGTCGCCCTCGCGGGGCGCCTGCGCGAGGATCCGGCCGTACGGGTCGGAGATGAAGGACGAGCCGTAGAACTCGACGCGGCCCTCGCCGCCCCAGCGGTTGGGCACGCACATGAACAGGCCGCTGGTGATGCCGTTGCCGACGATCACCTGCTGCCACAGCGGCTGGGTGTCGAAGTCGGGGTGGTCGGGCTCGGAGCCGATCGCGGTCGGGTAGGCCAGCACCTCGGCGCCGGCCAGCGAGTAGGCCCGCGCCACCTCGGGGAACCACTCGTCCCAGCAGGTCGGCAGGCCGAGCCGCGGCGCACCGGGGAGGTCGGGCACGTGCACGGGGTAGGCGTCGTCGGCCGGGCCCTGGCGGAAGAAGAGGTCCTCGAAGTAGCCCTCGGTCACCGGGATGTGCGTCTTGCGCGTGCGCCCGACGAGCTCGCCGCCCGGCGCGACCAGGATCGCGGTGTTGTAGCCGAGGCCGTCGTCCGACCCATCCGGCGCGGGCGCCGCCTCGTAGAGCGAGGCGTGCACGAAGACGCCGTGCTCCCCCGCCAGCTTGGCCATCAGCGTGCGGGTCGGGCCGTCCTCGAGCGACTCGGCGAGGTCGGCGGGCCGGCCCTCCGGGCGGAAGTCGGCCGGGTAGCGCGACAGCGTCAGCTCGGGCAGGAAGACGACCTGCGCACCGACCTCGGCCGCACGACGTACACCGGCAGCGAGAGCCGCCGCGTGGGCCTCGGGGTCCGCCTGCCAGTGCATCTGCACGACGCCGACGACGAGGCTCCGGCCGGGGCCTTCGGCTGCCCGGGCCGGCGAGGGGAGGGCGGGAGCGACGATGAGTTCCATGGGTGTCCTTCGGTGAGAGCGCGGGCCGTCAGAGCGCCGGCTGCTGCTGGGTGATGCAGTGGATGCCGCCGCCGCGCGCGAAGAGCGGGCGGGCATCGACGGGGATGATCCGGCGGCCCGGGTAGACCTCGGCGAGGATCGCGGCGGCGGCGTCGTCGACCGGGTCGCCGAAGGCGCACATGATGACGGCGCCGTTGCAGACGTAGTGGTTGACGTAGCTGTGGTCGACCCAGCCCTCGTCGTCGGTCAGCGTCGCGGGCGCCGGGAGGCGGACGACCTCGAGCGCGCGACCGTCGGCGTCGGTGGCGGCCTCAAGGGTCTCGATCAGGTCGCGGCTGACCGCGTGGTCGGGGTGCTCGGGGTGACGCTGGTCGTGCACCAGCACCCGCCCGGGCTCGATGAACGTCGCCAGCAGGTCGACGTGGCCGCGGGTGCCGAAGCGCTCGGTGTCGCGGGTCAGGCCGCGCGGCAGCCAGATCACCCGGCGGGCACCGATGGTGCGGGCGAGCTCGGCCTCGACGTCGGCCTTGGTCAGGCCGGGGTTGCGCCCCGGGTCGAGCTGCACGGTCTCGGTCACCAGCACGGTGCCGGCACCGTCCACGTGGATGCCGCCGCCCTCGTTGACGAGGTCGCTGGCGATCCGGCGTACCCCTGCGGCGTCGAGGGCGTACGCCGCGGCCTGCGCGTCGTGCTCCCATGTGGCCCAGTCCTGCTGGCCCCACCCGTTGAAGACCCAGTCGACGCCCGCCAGCTCTGGGCCGTGCTCACCTTGGGCGATGACGAACGTCGGGCCGATGTCACGGAACCAGGCGTCGTCGAGCTCGACCTCGTGCAGCACGACCTCGGGCTTGAGGTGGGCGCGGGCGGCCTCGAGCTCGCGGGCCGGCACCAGCAGGTGCACGGGCTCGTGCTCGACGATCGCGTTGACGACCGCCGCCCAGGTGGCGCGCGCCTCGGCCGCGTCGGCCGCGGTGTCGCCGAGCGTGTACGACCGCGACGGCCAGGCCATCCAGGTGGCGGCGTGCGGCTCGGTCTCCGCCGGCATCCGTACGCCGGTGGGCTGCACCTCGGGCACTGCGACTCCCTCACGATGGTTTGAACGTCGTTCAAAACACGGTAAGCCAGATCACACGCAGGGCGCAACCCCCCTCTTGGTGGCGGGAGTGTGGGGACGGTCCACCTCGTTGCAGGTTTCCCAAGGGATGCAGGCGAACCAGCACTCCCCAGTGGTTGTGCGCCATGGGAACCGCTGGTTCGGCTGCATCCCTTGGGAAACCTGCAAGCCCGGGGCGAACGAGGTATGCCCCCCGACCGTCAGACCCCCCGCAACCCCTCGGGCAGCAGCGCCACGGCGTGGTCGATGGCGGCCTCGACGGTCGCCCCGGTGTCACCGAGCACGATCGCGACGGCCAGGCCGTCGAGCAGCCAGCAGACCCGGCGGGCGAGATCGAGCGGCTCGGCCACGCCCGCCTCGGCCAGCAGCTGGGCGAGCTCGTCGCGCCAGACGTCGTCGAGCTCCTCGAAGGAGCCCTTGACCGACTCGACCCGCAACCCGCGCGGCCAGAGCTCGAGCCAGACGAGCCACCGCGGGTCGCCGACCTCGCTCGGCAGGAACTGCGTACAGAAGGCGCGATAGACGGTCAGCAAGTCCTCGTCCGCGGCGCGCTCGAGCTGCCAGCGGCGCCAGAGCTCCTGCTCGTTGCGGCGGAGCAGCTCCAGGAGCAGCTCGTCCTTGCTGCCGAAGTGGTAGAGCAGGTGGCCGGCGCTCGTGTCGACGCGTCGGCCCAGCTCGGCGAGGGTCAGGTCGGCCAGCCCCCGCTCGACGAGGAGCTCCCACGCGGCGTCGAGGACCTGCTCGCGCAGACCCTCAAACTTGCGTTTCGGCCGTGAAGCTTTTGCTGCCACCCCTTGACCCTACCGATCTCGGGGCGCATAGTTGCCCCACTATTTGTATGTCGTTCAAATCACACTCCACAAACTTCAGCGAGGTGGCATGTCCACGATTTCGACCCCGGCCGCGGCGGCGGTGACCAACGGCAAGGGACTCAAGGGCGGCGCTCTCGGCCTGGTCGGCAGCGTCATCGTGGGCATCGCCTCCACGGCGCCGGCGTACTCCCTGGCCGCCACGCTCGGCTTCGTCGTCGCCGGCGGCGCCGGCCTCAAGGCGCCCGCGATCATGCTGCTGGCCTTCGTGCCGATGTACTTCATCGCGGTCGCCTACAAGGAGCTCAACGAGGCCGAGCCCGACTGCGGCACGACCTTCACCTGGGCCTCGCGTGCCTTCGGGCCCGTCATGGGCTTCATCGGCGGCTGGGGGATCATCGTCTCCGACATCATCGTGATGGCGAACCTCGCGCAGATCGCCGGCGCCTACTCCTTCACGCTGGCCAACGAGCTCGGCCTGCACAACACCCTCGACACCAGCACCACCTGGTCGACCGTCGCGGGCGTCCTCTGGATCGCCCTGATGACCTGGATCTGCTACCGCGGCATCGAGGTCTCGGCGCGCCTGCAGTACGCCCTGCTCGGCATCGAGATCGTCACGCTGGCGATCTTCGCGGTCGTCGCCCTGATCAAGGTGTACGCAGGCCACGCCGGCACCGGCGCGGTCCACCCCAGCCTGAGCTGGCTGTGGCCCAGCGGCATGTCGATGTCGGTGCTCGCCTCCTCGGTGCTGCTCGCCGTCTTCATCTACTGGGGCTGGGACACCGCGGTCGCCACCAACGAGGAGTCCGACGACCCGACCCGCACGCCCGGTCGCGCCGCGGTCATCTCCACCGTGATGCTGCTGCTCATCTACATCCTGGTCTCGGTCGCGACGGTCGCGTTCGCGGGCGTCGGTGACACCGGCATCGGCCTGAGCAACCCGGACAACTCCTCCGACGTCTTCACCGCCATCGGCTCCACGCTGTACGGCGACAGCCTGCTCGGCCACGTCGGCCTGACCCTGCTGGCGATCTCGATCCTGACGTCCTCGGCCGCCTCGACGCAGACCACGATCCTGCCGACCGCACGCACCGCGCTGTCGATGGCGTCGTTCAACGCGATCCCGAAGAAGTTCGCCCGGATGAGCCCGAAGTACCTCACCCCGACCTGGGCCACCATCGGCATGGGCATCGCCTCGATCGCGTTCTACCTCGGCATGACGCTGATCAGCCCGACGCTGCTGCTCGCGGTGATCGGTGCGATCGGCCTGCAGATCGCCTTCTACTACGGCCTGACCGGCATCGCCTGCGTCTGGTTCTACCGGCACAGCCTGACCGACAACCTGCGTCACTTCGTGATGCGTGGGCTGATCCCGCTGGTCGGCGGCGTGTTCCTGTTCGTGATGTTCGGCTACGCCCTCAAGACCTACGGCGCAGTCGACTACCTCACCGACGACAACGGCGCCAACGTGACCATCCTCGGGATGGGCGCGGTGGCCGTGGTCGGCATCGTCACCCTCCTGTTCGGCTTCGTGCTGATGGCGCTGCAGTGGATGGCCAACCCGGGCTTCTTCCGCGGCGAGACGCTGCCCCGCAAGAGCTACGTCGACCTGGTGGCCGATAACGCATGACCCATCCGGCGCTGGCGGGCGCGCGTGCGGTGCCGTTCTGGTTGGACAGCACCACGCGCCCGCCGGCGCGGGAGTCGTTGCGCGGGGTCGTCGACTGCGACCTGGCGATCGTGGGCGGCGGCTTCACCGGCCTGTGGACCGCCGTGCTGGCCAAGGAGGCCGACCCGTCGCGTGACGTCGTCCTGCTCGAGGCCGACGTCGCCGCCGGCGCGGCGACCGGGCGCAACGGCGGCTTCTGCGACGCCAGCCTGACCCACGGCGAGGCCAACGGCCGCCGCCGTTGGCCCGAGGAGTACGACGTCCTCGACCGCCTCGGCCGCGAGAACCTCGACCAGATCGAGGCCACCCTCGTCCGCCACGGCATCGACTGCGGCTTTGAGCGCACCGGCGAGATCGACGTCGCCACCGCGCCGCACCAGGTGGCGGACCTCCGCGAGGGCGACGGCGTCTTCCTCGACGCCCAGGAGGTACGCCGGCACGTCGACTCCCCCACCTACCTGGCCGGCTCGCTGCGGCGCGACTCGGTCGCGTTGGTCGATCCGGCCCGGCTGGCCTGGGGGCTGGCCCGGGTCGCCGGCGAGCTCGGCGTACGGATCTACGAGCGCAGCCCGGTCACCCGGCTCGCGCGTGAGGGCACCCGGATCGGCCTGCGCACGCCCTCCGGGCGGGTGCGGGCCGAGCGGGTCGCGCTCGGCACGAACGCCTTCCCCTCACCGCTGCGCCGGCTGCGGCTGCACATCGCCCCGGTGTACGACTACGCGCTGGTCACTGAGCCGCTGTCGGCCGCACAGCGCGCCGCGATCGGCTGGGAGGGGCGCGAGGGCGTGGCCGACACGGCCAACCAGTTCCACTACTACCGACTCACCCCGGACGACCGGATCCTGTGGGGCGGCTACGACGCGATCTACTACTACGGGCGGGGGCTGCGGCCGGCGTACGACCAACGGCCGGCGACGTTCGACACGCTGGCCGGGCAGTTCTTCGACACCTTCCCACAGCTGGAGGGCCTGCGCTTCACCCACGCGTGGGGCGGCGCGATCGACGCCTCGACCCGCTTCTGCGCGTTCTTCGGTACGGCGATGCGCGGCCAGGTCTCCTACGCGCTCGGCTACTCCGGCCTCGGTGTCGCCGCCACCCGCTTCGGCGCGAACGTCATGCTCGACCTGCTCGACGACCGCGAGACCGAGCGCACCGCACTGGAGATGGTCCGCACCCGTCCCCTGCCCTTTCCCCCAGAGCCCGTCGCCTTCGCCGGCATCCAGCTGACCCGCTGGTCGCTCGCCCGCGCCGACCTCCGCGAAGGCCGCCGCAACCTCTGGCTCCGCTCCCTCGACCGCGTCGGGCTGGGCTTCGAGACGTAGGCCTGCAACGAGCCCGATCGACGAGGCAGATGTCGCGGATGTTCCGACACGGCCGAGGTCTCTAGCTCTTCGAGCGCAGGCCGCGAACGAACCTCTCGACGGCGGAGAACCCGAGGATCAGGACGAGTGACAAGAGCGCAGCCTCCCGTCCAGCAACCCACGAGTGGGTGGACATGAACGTCACGACGAATCCGATCACGCTCATCACCACGGCGCCGTACACAGCGACCTTCTTCCCGCTGGTGGCGACGTCACACAACAGTTGATGACGCCCCGTCGTCGCCGGTACTCGTAGGCCCGGCCGGCGATCGCGAAGTCTCAGGAGGCAGCTTCCGCCCGCCCCTGCAGGGCGACCCACGCGTCGACCCGCGTCTGGGGGTCGGCGAGGGAGCGATCGAGGAGCGACTCGATCCGGTCGAGGCGCTTGCGGACCGTGTTGCGGTGGATGCGGAGGTCGTCGGCGACCTGGAGCTGCGAGCCGTGGTGGGCGAGGAAGGAGCGGAGGGTGTCCACCAGCTCGGCCTCCGCCGAGAGCGGCGCGAGCCAGGTGTCGGCGAAGGCCGCAAGGCGGTCGGGGTCGAGGAGGGCCAGCACGCCGCGGCGTACCCCTGCCGTCCAGTGGGCCACCGGCCGCTCGGCGGAGGCGAGGCCGGCGGCGTGACCGGCGGTGCGGTGGCTGCGCGGGAGGTCGGCTACCGGGACGGGCTCGCCCACCCCGACCCGCAACCCCCGCGACCCCAGTAGACCGAGCTGATCTGCCAGGTCGGCGGCAGCGCTCGCGCGCACCACGACGACCAGCTCGGCACCGTCCTCACCAATGCCAGCCACGGATGACTCCTCGACCAGCGCGAGCGCGTCCTCCAGCACGGCCGCCGCGCCCCGGGCGCGCAGCACGACCGCGCGCCGCGGGATGCGGGTACGCCGCCCTCCGGCGGCCTCGAGCAGCACGGTGGCCGTGCGCACGTCGCCGGTGACGAGCAGCTCGACAGCACGCGCCCGCACCTGGCGCTCGGTCTCGCGGCGTGATCGGCGGCGCTCCTCGGCCGTGCTGAGCAGGGCGACCGCGGTGACCACGCTGCTGCGCTGCTCCTCGGTGACCCGCTTCCGAAAGCCCGTCACGAGGTAGCGCGCGGGACGGCCGCGCACGCCGAGCGGGTGCACCATCAGCTCGCCACCCGGCACCGTGACGCCGGCGGCGGCGCGCAGCCCGCGACCGCGGATGCGGTCCAACGTCTCGCGGATCGCGGCGGGGACCAGCAGCTCCGGCTCGGCCCCCGCCGGTCCGACCCGCACCTCCCCCTGCGGGTCGACCAGCGCCGCCGCCTCCCCCACCCGCGCGACGGCCTCGACCAGCAACGCCGGGTCGTCCTCGCGCAGCGCGGCCTGGGTCAGCTCGCGCTGCTGGGCGAGGGCGGCGCGCGTGGCCGACTCGTCCTCGGCCTGGAGCAGCTGGGCCACGCGGCGCGTGATCGCCACGAAGGTCGTCTCCCGCGGCACCTCGAACAGCCCGACCGCGTGCGCCCGGCACGCCTCGACGAGAGCCGCGGGCGGGGCGGCGTACGTCAGGTCGACGGCGAGCCCGATGGCCAGCACCCGGGCTGCGCTGAGGCGGGCGACGTACTCGTCCCACTCGTCGACCCACCCCGCGGTCTCCAGCCCGGTGGTCAGCAGCACCTCGCCCGAGCCGAGGAACGGCGCCGGGTCGACCAGCTCGCTCGTGCCCACCCAGGCGAGCTCGTCGGAGCGGCGTACGTCCACGACCGGGCGCAGTCCGAGTGAGCCGTCGTCGAGCAGATCCGCCAGCAGCACCATGGTGACACTTTTGCACACTTTAACATCCGAAATACAGCACGAATGCCATGCCGCACCCACCGGCGTCAGCCCTAACGTGGCAAGGGACGAGCCACGGACACCAGGAGCGAGCCATGACGATGCAGATCACCGAGACCACGGTCGGCGGTCCGACCCTCCCGCAGGAGCTGCGGCTGGTCACCGAGGTGCCCGGCCCCCGGTCGCGCGAGCTGGCGGAGCGCAAGAGCGCCGCCGTCGCGCAGGGCGTCGGCAACACCCTCCCCGTCTACATCACCGCGGCCGGCGGCGGCGTCCTCGCCGACGTCGACGGCAACTCGCTGATCGACCTGGGCTCCGGCATCGCCGTGACGACCGTCGGCAACAGCGCGCCCCGCGTGGTGACCGCCGTGCAGGAGCAGGCCGCGGCCTTCACCCACACCTGCTTCATGGTCACGCCCTACGAGGAGTACGTCGCCGTCGCCGAGGCCCTCAACCGCCTCACCCCGGGTGACCACGAGAAGCGCACCGTGCTCTTCAACTCCGGCGCCGAGGCCGTCGAGAACGCCGTCAAGATCGCCCGCGCCCACACCAAGAAGACCGCGGTCGTCGTCTTCGACCACGCCTACCACGGCCGCACCAACCTGACGATGGCGATGACGGCCAAGAACATGCCGTACAAGAGCGGCTTCGGCCCCTTCGCGTCCGACGTCTACCGCGCGCCGCTGTCCTACCCCTACCGCGACGCCGGGGTCGACGGCGCTGCCGCTGCCGCCCGCGCGATCGACACCATCGAGAAGCAGGTCGGCGCGGAGAACCTCGCCGCCGTCGTCATCGAGCCCATCCAGGGCGAGGGCGGCTTCATCGTCCCGGCCGAGGGCTTCCTGGCCGGCCTGGTCGAGTGGTGCCGCAAGAACGACGTCGTCTTCGTGGCCGACGAGGTTCAGACCGGCTTCGCCCGCACCGGCGCGCTCTTCGCCTCCGAGCACGACGGCATCGTCCCCGACCTCATCGTCACCGCCAAGGGCATCGCCGGCGGCCTGCCGCTCTCCGCGGTCACCGGCCGCGCCGAGATGATGGACGCCCCGCACGCCGGCGGCCTCGGTGGCACGTACGGCGGCAACCCGCTGGCCTGCGCCGCCGCGCTCGCCGTCATCGAGACCATCGAGAGCGACAACCTCGTGGGCCGCGCCCAGGAGATCGGCGAGCAGATGGGCCGCCGGATGCGCGACCTCGCGGCCCGCGATGACCGCCTCGGCGACGTCCGCGGTCGTGGCGCGATGCTCGCCGTCGAGCTGGTGAAGTCCGGCACGGACGAGCCCGACGCCGACCTCGCCAAGCGGGTCGCGGCGGCCGCGCACAGCCGCGGCGTCGTCGTGCTCACCTGTGGCACCTACGGCAACGTGCTGCGCTTCCTGCCGCCCCTGGCGATCGGCGACGAGCTGCTCAACCAGGCCTGCGACATCCTCGACGAGGTCTTCGGAGCGATCAAGTGACGCTCCTCGACACCGCGCCGGTCACGACCCCCGAGATCGCCTCCGGCGCCTCCGTCCTCGAGGACGCCCGCACCCAGCTGGCGACCGCGGTCGACGCCCTCGGCTACGACGACAGCATGTTCGCCATGCTCGCCACACCGCGGCGCGAGGTGACGGTCTCGATCCCGTTGCGCCGCGACGACGGCTCCTACGAGGTGCTCACCGGTCACCGGGTGCAGCACAACTTCTCCCGCGGCCCGGCCAAGGGCGGCCTGCGCTACTCCCCCGACGTGACCCTCGACGAGGTGCGCGCACTGGCGATGTGGATGACCTGGAAGTGCGCCCTGCTCGACGTCCCGTACGGCGGCGCCAAGGGCGGCGTCCGGATCGACCCCCGCTCCCACTCGCAGGCCGAGCTCGAGCGCGTCACCCGCCGCTACACCTCCGAGATCAGCCCGCTGATCGGCCCGGAGCGCGACATCCCGGCGCCCGACATCGGCACCGACGAGAACACCATGGCCTGGATGATGGACACCTACTCCGTCCAGCAGGGCCACACCGTCCTCGGCGTCACCACCGGCAAGCCGATCAGCCTCGGCGGCTCGCTCGGCCGCGCCACCGCCACCTCGCGCGGCGTCGCCCACGTCGCCTTCGCAGCGATGGCCGACCGGGGCATCACGGTCGCCGGCGCCACCGCCGCCGTCCAGGGCTTCGGAAAGGTCGGCCGGTACGCCGCCCGCTTCCTGGCCGAGGCCGGCATGAAGGTCGTCGCGGTCTCCGACCAGTACGGCGCGATCGCCGACGAGCGCGGGCTCGACGTACCTGCCCTCGAGGCGTACGTCGACGCCACCGGCTCGGTCGTCGGGTTCCCCGGCTCCGACGTGCTCGACGGGTCCGCGCTGCTCGAGCTCGAGGTCGACCTGCTGGTGCCCGCCGCCGTCGAGGGCGTCCTCAACGCCGGCAACGCCGAGCGGGTCAAGGCCAAGGTGATCGTCGAGGGCGCCAACGGCCCCACGACCCCCGAGGCCGACGAGGTCTTCCGGCGCAACGGCATCCTGGTCGCGCCCGACATCCTGGCCAACGCCGGCGGTGTGGTCGTGTCCTACTTCGAGTGGGTGCAGAGCAGCCAGGCGTTCTGGTGGTCGGCCGACGAGGTCGAGGACCGCCTCGCGACCCGCATGGACGTGGCCTGGCGCGACGTCAACGCGGCCGCCCGCCGCCTCGACCTGCCGCTGCGCACCGCCGCCACCGTCCTCGCCGTCGAGCGGGTCGCCCAGGCGCACCTGCAGCGCGGCCTCTACCCGTAAACACCTCCCCGGAGAGAGATCCCATGAGCATCCCCGCCCCGGTCACCGCGACCATCGCCGCGCTCGACCCCGCCAACGGCGTCCACATCGACGGCAAGGGCCTGCCCGCCGCCGACGCCCGCACCTACCCCGTGCAGGACCCGGCCACGCTGACCCACCTCGCCGACGTCGCCGACGGCGGCGCCGCCGAGGCCACGGCCGCGGTCGACGCCGCCGTCGCCGCGTTCCCCGGCTGGGCCGCCACCGCGCCCCGCGTCCGAGGTGAGGCGCTGCGCAAGGCGTGGGAGCTGATGACCGCCCGCTCGGAGGAGCTAGCCGGCCTCATCGCTGCCGAGAACGGCAAGAGCCTGGCCGACGCCCGCGCCGAGGTCTCCTACGCCGCCGAGTTCTTCCGCTGGTTCAGCGAGGAGGCCGTCCGGCCCGAGGGCTCGTACGCCGAGGCGCCGGCCGGCGGCGTCCGCGCCCTCGTCACCGAGCACCCGGTGGGCGTGGCCGCGCTGGTCACCCCGTGGAACTTCCCCGCCGCGATGGCGACCCGCAAGATCGGCCCCGCGCTGGCCGCCGGCTGCACCGTCGTCCTCAAGCCCGCTTCCGAGACCCCGCTGACCGCCCTCGCCGTCGTGCGGATCCTCGAGGAGGCCGGCGTGCCGGCCGGCGTCGTCAACGTCGTCAGCGGCACCGACCCGGGCGCGATCGTCGGCACCTGGCTGGCCGACAGCCGGGTCCGCAAGATCTCCTTCACCGGCTCGACCGGCATCGGCCGGTTGCTGCTCGGCCAGGCCGCCGAGCGCATCGTCAACTCCTCCATGGAGCTCGGCGGCAACGCCCCGTTCGTGGTCGCGGCCGACGCCGACCTCGACGCGGCCGTCGCCGGCGCGATGATCGCCAAGTTCCGCAACGGCGGCCAGGCCTGCACCGCGGCCAACCGCTTCTACGTCCACGCCGACGTGGCCGACGCGTTCGTCGAGAAGTTCGCCGCGGCCATCGAGCAGCTCACCGTGGGCAGCGCCTTCGACGATGCCGCGATCGGCCCGCTGATCAGCGCCAAGGCCGTCACCGGCGTGAGCGCGCTCGTCGACGACGCTGTGGCCCGTGGCGCACGCGTCGCGGCCCAGGCCGAGGTCGCCGACAGCGAGGGCTTCTTCTACGCCCCGACGCTGCTCGTCGACGTCCCCGCCGACGCCGACATCGTGCAGAACGAGGCCTTCGGCCCGGTCGCTCCGATCGTCACCTGGACCGACGAGGCCGACCTGCTCGCACAGGTCAACGGCACCGAGCTCGGCCTGGCGGCGTACGTCTTCTCGGCCGACCTGCGCTGGGCGCTCAAGCTCGCCGAGCGGATCGAGGCCGGCATGGTCGGCGTCAACCGCGGCGTGGTGTCCGACCCGTCCGCCCCGTTCGGCGGTGTGAAGCAGAGCGGGCTCGGCCGCGAAGGAGCTCGCGACGGCGTGCGCGAGTTTGTTGAGACGCAGTACTTCTCGGTCGATTGGAGCTGACATGACCACCACCTCCCCCGATCCCGCCCCGGCGCTCGCACTCGTCGAGAGCATCGACCTGCCGGCCGCGGGCATCTCCTGCGGCGCGATCCTGCGTGCTTCGACACCCTGCGCCGCCGCCTGATCCGCTGACGACGCTGAAGGCAACACCTCGCGCCGTCGTCAGGCGGCGTCATTCGAGCAGGGAGTCCCCACGTTCACCCCACGAACGCCCGAATCGTAAGAGCAATCTGGCCCCTGACCTTTGCGTTTCCGCTGGTCAGGGGCCAGATCTCTTGCCGTGGCAGGTGAAGGATTCGAACCTTCGAAGGCAAAGCCGACGGATTTACAGTCCGCTCCCATTGGCCGCTCGGGCAACCTGCCTCGGGTGCTGACCGGGCCGCTGTTTGGCGGCCGGACAACGAAGCGAAAGAATAGCGCAGCCGACTTTCCGCTCCGAATCAGCAGGTGACTCACTATGGCCGACTCCTCCTTCGACATCGTCAGCAAGCTCGACCGCCAGGAGGTCGACAACGCGCTCGGCCAGACCGCCCGCGAGATCGCGACCCGCTTCGACTTCAAGGGCACCGGCGCCACCATCGAGTGGAAGGGCGACCAGGCCATCGAGATCACCGCGTCGGCCGACGACCGCGCCTCGGCGGTGCTCAGCGTCTTCCAGGACAAGCTGATCAAGCGCGACCAGTCGCTGAAGATCCTCGACGCCTCCGAGCCGCGCCAGTCCGGCCAGCAGTCGAAGATCGCGATCAGCCTCAAGGAGGGCATCACCTCCGAGGACGCCAAGAAGATCTCCAAGCTGATCCGCGACGAGGGACCCAAGGGCGTCAAGGCGCAGATCCAGGGCGACGAGCTGCGGGTCTCGTCCAAGAAGCGCGACGACCTGCAGGCCGTCATCGCCCTGGTCAAGGGCCAGGACCTCGACTTCGCGGTGCAGTTCACCAACTACCGCTGACGCTCGCGCGTCAGGCGGCGTGGTGGTGCCGTCGCCAGTGGTGCAGGTGGGTGACGACGGCGTGCGGCTCGTCGGCGGCGCCGTCCTCGGTCGTACGCCGGGGCGGGTCGGGTCGTCGTGAGGCCCGGACCAGCACGAGCACGAACGTGACGAGCACCGACGCGATCGCTGTCGTCAGCGCGATGAAGAGCAGCGTCCAGGTGCCTGCGCCCCAGACCTCGGCAGTGAGCAGGTGCATCGGATCCTCCTGACGCGTGGGATCCCTCCATCGTGCGCCTCATCGGAGCAGGAGGCCAGGGGTGTCGGCGGTCGGTGCTTGAGTGGGGGCACACCACCTTCCACGAGAGGACCGGCCATGGCCACCAGGCTCAACCCGTACATCAGCTTCAAGGACACCGCTCGCCCCGCGATGGAGCTCTACCAGCGGGTCCTCGGCGGCGAGCTGACCGTCTCCACCTTCGGCGACATGGGGATGACCGAGTCCGCCGACCTGGTCATGCACGCCATGCTCGAGACGCCGGCGGGTTTCACCCTGATGGCCGCCGACACGCCTCCCGGCATGGAGCACACCTCCGGCAGCAACATCAGCGTCTCGCTCTCGGGTGACGACGAGGCCGCACTCCGCGGTTACTGGGAGGGGCTCGGCGACGGCGGCACGGTGACCATGCCGCTGGAGAAGCAGGCCTGGGGCGACGTCTTCGGGATGGTCACCGACAAGTTCGGGATCAACTGGATGGTCAACATCGCGGGCGACTCCGTCAGCGAATGACCCCGACGAAGGTGTAGATCGCCAGGGCGAGCATCACCACGGCGGCGACACGGCAGATCCACTGCATCGGCAGGACCCGCAGCAACGTGTTGCCGCCGAGCATCGCCAGGAGCGCGACGGCCCAGAGTCCTAGGGTCGCGCCGAGAGCGACCGAGACGGGGTCGTCGTACTTCGCGGCCAGGTTGGCGGTCATGATCTGCGTGAGATCGCCCCACTCGGCGATGAAGATCGTGGCGAAGCCGAGCGAGGCGACCTTGGCGAAGCCGGCGGTCGCCGGTACGCCGGCGATCTCGGCCTCATCCTCGGCGACCTCCTCCGCGCGGTCGTCCTCGTCCTCGCTGCCCTCGCGCCAGATGAGCACGGCACCGAGGACGAACAGGCAGCCCACGACGATCTCGACGGCGGTCCGCGGCAGGAGGTGCAGGACCGAGCCGGCGGCGATGGCGATCACGACGTGCACGAAGAACGCCGCGGCGACGCCGGTGAACACCCACCGCCACGGGAAGCGCGTGCTGAGCACGAGACTGGCGATGGCCGACTTGTCGGGCAGCTCGCCGACGAAGATCAGCCCGAAGACGGCCGCAGTGACAGCGATATCGAACATGGTGCTGCCATGATGCCGGACATGGCTGAGCGCGTCGGATTCGAGAGCTCCACCGGCCCGCGTCTCGCGGGCCTGATCGACCTTCCCGAGGGCGAGATCCGCGGCTGGGGCGTCTTCTCGCACGGCTTCACGCTCGGCAAGGACAGCCCGGCCGCCGCTCGCATCTGCAAGCAGCTGGCCGCCGAGGGCATCGCGATGCTGCGCTTCGACAACCTGGGCCTGGGCGACAGCGAGGGCGACTGGGGCGACGGGTCGTTCACGGTCAAGGTCGACGACACCCGGCGCGCGATCGCCTTCCTGGCAGGTCGCGGTACGCCGGCCCAGCTGCTGGTCGGTCACTCGTTCGGCGGCGCGGCGGCGATCGCCGCGGCGAGCAAGGAGCCGTCGGTCCGGGCAGTCGTCACGATCGGCGCACCGAGCGATCCGAGCAAGGTGGAGCACCAGTACGACGCCGTGGTCGACCGCGTCTGCCGCGACGGCGCTGCCGAGTGGCTGGTCGGCGGGCGAGCGCTGACGCTCAAGAAGGCCTTCGTCGAGGACGTCCGCCGCGCGCACCTGCTCGACGTCGTCCCCACGCTCCACCGGCCGTTGCTCGTGATGCACTCCCCGACCGACGAGACCGTCGCCATCTCCGACGCGGGCGAGATCTTCGCGGCCGCCCGCCACCCGCGCAGCTTCGTCTCGCTCGAGGGCAGCGACCACCTGCTCACCGCCCACGGCCAGGCGGCACGGGCCGCCCGGATCATCAGCGCGTGGGCCGATCCCTACCTCGGCGCCTCCGCATGAGCCCGTCGGCGCGGGTGGAGATCGACGCTCCGATCGAGGTCGTCTGGCGGGTCATGCTCGACACCGCGACGTACGCCGAGTGGAACCCGTTCGTCGTCCGCGCCGAGACCGCGCAACCACCGGCGGTCGGGAACCCGATCACGCTGCACGTGCGATGGGCGAACGGACGCGGGGCGACCTCGCCGGAGCGGATCACCGCCCTGGACGCGCCCGCACCCGACGGGTCGGGGGCGGTGTCCGCGCTCATGTCCTACGTCTACGAGGGCTGGCCCAGCCGGCTCGGCCTGGTGCGCGGCGTACGCCATCAACGGCTGACGCAGCGAGGCGGTGGACCGACGACCTACGACACCGTCGAGGAGTTCAGCGGCCCGCTGGTGCCGCTGGCCGGACCGGGCCGGGTCGCCGACGGCTTCCGCCGTCACGCGGAGGCGCTCAAGCTCAGAGCCGAGTCCCTGGCGGGCTGAGCTCGTCGGAGTGCCAGGCCGACCACAGCGCGAAGGCCGCGATCGCGGCGCCGCAGCAGATGTCGGCGATGACGTGGACCTGGCGCCACCAGACCATGTGGAACGCGCCGGGCACGAGGTAGTGGCCGAATCCGATCAGGCCGGACACGGAGTACGCCGTCAGGCAGATCGCCGACAACGTGATCCTGCGCCGGAACCAGAGCACCAGCCCGAGCACGCCGAACGCCGTGAAGGCGAACCATGCGCCACCGACCAGGGCCTTGGAAGGCGCGGGGAGGCTGCTGCCGGGATCGGGCGTCGGGAAGTCGGCGTAGTTGACGTAGTTGTCGACGTAGTGGATCACCGAGACCACGAGGGCGGTCCCGAGCAGCACGCAGAGCACGCGGGTGGCGCGCAGGTAGCTCATGGGCGCAACGGTACGGGGTAGTCCTCGGCGAGAAATGCGAGCAAGTCTTCAGATTCGGCTTCCTCTCGGTTAGGGTCACCAGCCATGGGCACTCCCGTCTCCCGCCGTACCGTCCTGGCAACCTCGGCGGCAGCCACGGCCACCACCGCCGCGATCTCCGGGGCTCCGGCCTTCGCAGCCACTCCCGGACGACGCGTCGCCATCCTCGGCGGCGGCATGGCCGGCCTGACCGCGGCCCACGAGCTTGCCGAACGCGGGTTCAAGGTGACGGTCTACGAGCCCACCGCCTGGGGCGGCAAGGCGCGCAGCATCCCGGACCCGAACACCGCGACCGGCGACCGGCGCGACCTGCCCGGCGAGCACGGCTTCCGCTTCTTCCCGGGCTTCTACCACCACGTTCCGGACACCATGCGCCGGATCCCGTTCGGCACCGGCACGGTCGGTGACCACCTCTCGAACGCCCAGGGCGGCAAGTTCCTGCGCGCCGGCGGGCACGCGGACAGCTTCTTCTTCGGCATCGGACCCGACCCGCAGCAGCTGCTGACGGTCGACGGCCTGAGCAAGAACCTGACCGACGCCCTCAGCGGCAGCGGGGTCCCGCCCCAGGAGCTGGCCTACTTCGTGTCCCGGCTGTTGGTCTTCCTGACCAGCAGCGACGCGCGCCGGATGGGCGAGTGGGAGAAGGTCAGCTGGTGGAACTTCATCAAGGCTGACACCAAGTCCTCGGAGTACCAGCGCGTGCTGGCCGCGGGCCTGACGCGCAACCTGGTCGCCGCCAAGGAGAAGATCGCCAGCGCTCGCACCATCGGCAACATGGGCGAGGCGTTCATCTACACGGCGATGGGCCGCGGCAACGACGGCGCCCTCGACCGGGTGCTCGACCTGCCCACCAACGAGGCATGGATCAACCCGTGGATGCGACACCTGCGCCACCTCGGCGTCACCTTCGTCCCCGGCCACAAGCTCGTCCGGTACGCCGTCGGCGGCGGCCGCATCACCGGAGCAGTCGTGGAGGACCGGCGGGGCCGGCGTACGACCGTGGACGCCGACTGGTTCGTGAGCGCCATGCCTGTCGAGCGGGTCATCCCGACACTCACGGCTCCCGTCTTGCGCCTCGACCCGCACCTGCGCAGCCTCGGCGCGCTGCACACCGACTGGATGGTGGGCATCCAGTACTTCCTCAAGGAGAAGGTCGACATCGTCGACGGGCACATCAGCTTCATGGACGCGCCCTGGGCGCTCACCGCGCTGACACAGGGGCAGTTCTGGAAGAGCCGTGACATCGCCAAGGACTACGGCGACGGCACGGTCAAGGACATCCTGTCGGTCGACATCTCCGACTGGGACTCCCCCGGAATGTTCAACAAGTTGCCGGCCAAGGAGTGCACCCGCGGCGAGATCGCCAAGGAGGTGATGGCGCAGATCCGTGCCCACACCACCGCGGGCGCCCAGCTGCCGAAGGGCATCGTGCACTCGTGGTTCATCGACCCGGCCGTCAAGTGGCACCCCGCAGCCGGGCGCAACTCCAACGACACCCCGCTGCTGGTCAACACCGTCGACAGCTGGAAGAGCCGGCCGGAGGCGACGACGCGGATCCACAACCTGTTCATGTCCGGCGACTTCGTGCGCACCGACATCGACCTGGCGACCATGGAGGGCGCCAACGAGTCGGCCCGCGAGGCGGTCAACCACATCCTCGACCGGAGCGGCTCGAAGGCCGCACCGGCCAAGAAGTACCGCCTCTACGACCCGCCGGAGTTCGCTGCCCTCAAGCAGGTCGACGCGGCGCTGTACCAGGCCGGCATGAAGAACGCGCTCGACGTGGGCTGACCCGGCCCGATCAGCCGCGCCGCGGCGAGCCCGGCTCGAGCAGCGAGTGCCGCCGTCCGTAGCCGAAGTACACGACCATGCCGAGGACGAACCACACCCCGAACCGGATCCAGGTGATCGGCTCGAGGAACGTGATCAGCCAGATGCTGAAACCCACTCCGACCAGCGGCACGACCGGCATCCCCGGGCACCGGAACGTGCGCGGCAGGTCGGGCTGGGTGTAGCGCAGCCGGATCACCGCGACGCACACCACCACGAACGCGAGCAGGATGCCGATGTTGGTCAGCTCGGCCGCGGCAGCGATCGGCATCAGTCCCGCGATCGCCGCGGATGCCACCCCTACGATCCAGGTCACCCGGGTCGGCACGTGGTGGCGCGGGTCGGTCTTGGCGAACCACTTCGGCAGCAACCCGTCGCGGCTCATCGCGAACCACACCCGGGTCACACCCATCATGAACGTGAACAGCACGGTGAGGATGCCGACGATCGCGCCGACGGCCACCACGTCCCCGACCCACGCCAGGTGGGCGGCCTTGAACGCGGAGGAGAAGCCGGCGGTCGGGTTGATGGCGGAGTAGTTCTGCATGCCGGTCAGCACCAGGCAGGCCAGCACGTAGAGCACCATCGCGATGACGAGGGAGTAGACGATCGCCCGGGGCATGTGGCGCTGAGCGTCCTTGGACTCCTCCGCGGCCGTCGACATGGCGTCGTACCCGAAGACGGCGAAGAAGACGGTGGCCGCGCCGGTCACGGCGCCGCCGAAGCCCTTGGGCATGAACGGGGTGTAGTTGCCGCTCTTCACCTGGAAGACACCGACCACGATCACCAGCAGCACGATCACGACCTTGATGCCGACCACGACCGTCTCGAACCTGGCGGCGGTGCGCATTCCCCGGGTGAGCAGAAACGCGATCAGCAGGCACAACAGCATGGCGAACAGGTCGACGCGATGCCCGTCGCCGCTGCCCGGCGCACCGAGCATCCAGTGCGGCAGCGAGACGTGCATCTCCGCGAGCAGGTAGTCGAAGTAGCCGGAGATGCCGATGGCGACCACCGCCACGATCGCGGTGTACTCCAGCAGCAGGTCCCAGCCGATCGCCCAGCCGACCACCTCGCCCAGGACCGCATAGCCATAGGTGTACGCCGATCCCGCGGCCGGGATCATTCCGGCGAACTCGGCGTACGCCAGCGCGGCCGCGGCGCTCGCGACGCCGGCGATGAGGAACGAGATCAGCACCGCGGGGCCGATTCCCTTGCCGCCTGCCTGGCTGCTCGCCACGGCGCCCGCGAGGGAGAAGATCCCAGCGCCGATGATGCCGCCGACACCGATGGCGGTGAGCTGCCAGAGCCCGATCGTGCGGGCGAGCCCGCTGCGCGACTCCTGGTCCTGCAGCTGGGCCATCGGCATGCGGCGCCAGATGCTGCGGGCGTCACCCGCGGCGGGGGGCTCTACGTCGACCATCCGAGACTCCTTCCGAGAAGGGCTCGCCGAGGGTGCGCGCCCCCGGGCCGACCGTACCGCGAATCCCGACCCGCGGCCGTCCTCAGTCGCCGGCGGCGAGGCCCTCGAGCATCCCCACGATCTCGGGGATGCGGTCGAGGAGCGCCATCTTCTCGTCGAGCTGCGCCAGCAGTGCCTTGACCTCGGCCAGCGTCGTGTCGACGTCGGTCAACGTGCCGCCGACGGTCCGGAGCGTGCCGTCGGCGCTACTGAGTGTCTTGTCCGCCCGCTTGAGCAGGTCGGCAACCGGGTTGAGTCCCATCTCGCTGTCCCCCTGGTGGTTCGGTCTCCCAGCGAGCCTGGCACATCACCGGCTCCCTCCCGGCGTACGACGCGCGGCCCCGCCGTCAGACGGCGGCCATCGCCGGGATCGTCACCGCACCGACGGCCGCGGTCAGCCAGACCCGGCTGCCCAGCTCGAGGTCGAGCCGCTGCGCGTGCGCGCGGGTGAGCACGACCGACACGGGCTCGCCGCCGTCGGCCGGCTCGACCTCGAGGCGGACCTCGAACCCAACGCGCAGCAACCGGGTGACCACACCCGCCTGGGCACCGGGCACGCCCGGCGTCACGGCGACGTCGATGTCGTGCGGCCGCAGGCGGAGAGCGCCGAGCCGGGTGACGTCGCCGAGGAAGCCCATCACGAAGTCGTTGGCCGGCTCGTCGTAGAGCTGGTCGGGGCTGCCGACCTGCTCGATCCGGCCCTGGTTGACCACCACGATCTCGTCGGCGACCTCGAGGGCCTCCTCCTGGTCGTGGGTGACGAACACGGTCGTCACGTGGACCTCGTCGTGCAGGCGCCGCAGCCACTCGCGCAGCTCCTTGCGGACCTTCGCGTCGAGCGCTCCGAAGGGCTCGTCGAGCAGCAGCACGCTCGGCTCGACCGCGAGCGCCCGTGCCAGCGCCATGCGCTGGCGCTGCCCGCCGGAGAGCTGCGAGGGCAGGCGATGGGCGAACTGGGACAGGTGCACCAGCTCGAGCAGCTCCTCGGTCCGGCGTACGACCTCGGCCTTGGGACGCTTGCGGATCTCCATGCCGAAGGCCACGTTCTTGGCGACCGTCATGTGCTTGAAGACGGCGTAGTGCTGGAAGACGAAGCCGACGTTGCGCTTCTGCGGCGGCAGCGACGTGGCGTCGACGCCC
This sequence comes from Nocardioides montaniterrae, assembly GCF_054782655.1. NCBI lineage: Bacteria > Bacillati > Actinomycetota > Actinomycetes > Propionibacteriales > Nocardioidaceae > Nocardioides > Nocardioides montaniterrae. The sequence goes on from NZ_BAAGSB010000001.1 coordinate 460,883, forward strand.
TCGATCTCGACCGAGCCGGAGGTGGCCGAGTCGAGGCCGGCGATGATCCGCAGCAGCGTCGACTTGCCACCACCGGACGGACCGAGCAGCGCGGTGAGCTGACCGGTCGGCAGGGACAGGCTGACGTCGTCGAGCGCGACGAACGGCTCACGTCCGCTCTGGGCGGGATAGACCTTGGTCAGGTTCTTGACCTCGATGCTCATGACTGGGACTCCTTGGGTCGGAGGAGGGAGACGATGACGATGCAGACGACGCTCACGAAGGCGAGCACGAACGAGATGGCGTACGCCGAGTCCTGGGCGAAGGCGTGGTACTGCGACTCGACGAGCAGGGTGGCGGTCTGGGTCTGGCCGATGACGTTCCCGGAGACCACCTTGACCGCGCCGAACTCACCGAGGCAGCGCGCCAGGCTGAGCACGACGCCGTAGACGACGGCCCACTTGATGCTCGGGAGGGTGATCCGCCAGAACGTCTGCCGGTAGCTGGCCCCGAGGCTGCGGGCGGCCTGCTCCTGGTCGTCGCCGATCTCCTGCAGGACCGGCACGACCTCACGCACGATCAGCGGCAGCGCGACGAACGCGGTGGCCATGATCATGCCGGGGCCGCTGAAGATGAGGTGGATGCCGGCACGCTCGAGCGTCGGGCCGAACCAGCCGTTGCGCGGGCCGTAGACCAGCAGCAGCGCGAGTCCGACGACGACCGGCGAGACCGCCATGGGCAGGTCGATCAGCGCCGACAGGATCCGCTTGCCGGGGAACTCGAAGCGCACCAGCAGCAGCGAGATCGTGACGCCGAAGACCAGGTTGATGATCACCGCCTGGACGGCGATCTGTGCGCTCAGCACGAGCGCGTGCTGGACGTCGGGGTCGGAGAACAGGTCGACGGTCTGGCTCCAGCCGCCGGCGAACGCCTGGCGCACCAGCGCGCTGGTCGGCCAGGCGACCAGCAGGAAGACATAGGTCAGCACGAGCAGGCGCAGGGCCCATCGCACGGGCCATCTCAGCTCAACCACGACGGGCCGCCTTTCGTGAGAGCAGGTCGAGCAGGACGATGACGACCAGCGCGACGAGCAGCATGAGGGTCGCGACGGAGGCCGCGGCCGCCGTGCTGCCGCCCTCGATGTAGGTCATGACGCGGGTCGAGGCGACCTCGCTGTCGAAGGGCTTGTTGCTGCTGAGCAGGACCAGCGAGCCGTACTCCGCGATACCCCGGGCGAAGCTCAGCGCCGCACCGGCGGTGATCGCCGGGAGCAGGCTGGGGAACACGATGCGGCGCAGGATCGTCGCCTGGCTCGCGCCGAGCGAGGCGGCCGCCTCCTCGACGTCGTGGTCGAGCTCCTCCAGGACCGGCTGGACCGTGCGGACGACGAACGGGAGGGTCACGAAGGCCAGGGCCAGCGGCACCGCCATGCGGGTGTAGGCCCAGTGGACCCCGATCGGGCTGTGGTTGCCGTAGAGGCTGAGCAGCACCAGACCGGCGACGATCGTCGGCAGGGCGAACGGGATGTCGATGACGACGTCCAGGATCCGCTTGCCGAAGAAGCGGTCACGGACCAGCACCCACGCGATGAGGGTGCCCATCACGACGTTCACGCCGGTCACGATCGCGGCCTGGCCGATGGTCAGGCGCACGGCGGCGAACGTCTGCGCGTTGGTGATCGTGTGCCAGTAGCCCGACCAGCCGTTGCCGGTCGCGGCCACCACGATCGCGGCCAGCGGGATGAGGACCAGCAGGCTCAGCCAGGTGACCGAGATGCCGAGGGCGAGCGAGGATCCGGGGGTCAGCGTGGACCTGCCCACCCGGCGCGGAAGCGCCGGGCGGGCGGTCTCGACCACCGGAGGGGCGGCGAGCGTCATCAGCCGTCCTGTGCGTCGGAGCCCGAGCTGGCGATCAGCTTGGCGATGATGCCGACCGGGTTGCCGTCCGAGCCGTCGTTGAAGAACGCCGAGTTGGCCGTGCTCCAGCCGCCGAGGTCACCGTCGACCGTGTAGAGCGTCTTCGGCGTCGGGAACGGGTGGGCCGGGTCGTTGGCGCCCTCCACCTGCGGCAGCTTCACCCCGCTGACGCCGTCGACCGGACGGAAGCCGTACTGGGCGTAGAGCTCCTGGCCCGGAGCGCTCTCGACGTAGTCGAGGAAGTCCTTGGCCTTCGGCGAGGCGTCGGTGGTGACCGCGGCCGGGTTCTGGATGAGCAGCGTGTCGTCGGGGACGACGTAGTCGATGTCCTCGCCGGCCTGCTTGGCCTGGATCGCCTCGTCCTCGTAGGCGAGCAGGACGTCCTGGTCGCCCTCGACGAACGCCGAGGTCGCCTCGCGCCCGCTGGCGGGCAGGACCGGGGTGTTCTTGAGCAGCTTGCTGACGTACGCCTTCGCCTGGGCGTCGGTGCCGCCGGCACCCTTGATGTGCTCCCACGCGGCGAGCAGGTTCCACTTCGCCGCGCCGGACGAGCCCGGGTTCGGGGTGACGACGGTCGTTCCCGGCTTGACCAGGTCGTCCCAGCTCTTGATGTGCTTGGGGTTGCCCTTGCGCACGACGAACACGACGACCGAGTCGGACGCGATGCCGTGGGTCGGACCGGCGTTCCAGTCCTTGGCGACGAGGCCGGCGTCGACCAGGCGGGTCAGGTCGGGCTCGAGGGAGAAGTGGACGTAGTCGGCCTTGACGCCACCGGCGACGGCGCGCGACTGGTCGCCGGAGGCGCCGTACGAGGAGGAGAAGTCGACGCCCTTGCCGGCGGGGGTCTTGTCGAAGGCGGCGAATGCGGCCTTGTTGACCTGCTCCAGGACGGAGAAGCCCACCACGGAGACCGAGTCCTTGCCGGCGGCGCTCGAGGTCGAGGTGCAGGCGCTGGCCAAGGTGCCGACGACGGCGGTGGCAGCGATCGCGGTGATCACGCGGGCCTTGATGGTCTTGGTCTTGGACATGGGAATCGGTTCCTTCGTGTGCTGGCTGGGCGATCGCACTTTGGTGCTACCGCTTGAATTTCTTAACTCGGGTAGATTACTAGTCTTAACTAGGTAAGCGTGTCAACACCAGAACTCTCGGCGTGGCGGCTGCGCACGCCCGGTCAGGCGTACGCCGGGTCGCGGACGTGAGCGACGTCACCGCGATAGCGCTCTCACAGGTCGGCGCAGGTTCGGAAGGGGCCGGATCGCCCTCTATCGTGGAAAGGCGCGACGCTCGGACAGTCGCGGACTTCCAGGAAAACTGGAACAGGTTCTAGTATTGGCCTCGCGGCTTGGGCGATCCCCGCGCGCCGCCCCGGGTCCCAGTGGCAGAAAGCGAACGACGTGAGTCAGACCAAGCAGGTCAAGCAGCTCGACCGGGTGATCATCCGGTTCGCCGGTGACTCCGGCGACGGCATGCAGATGACCGGTGACCGGTTCACCCAGGAGTCGGCCGTCTTCGGCAACGACCTGGTGACCCTGCCCAACTTCCCCGCCGAGATCCGCGCCCCCCAGGGCACGATCCCCGGTGTCTCGTCGTTCCAGATCCACTTCGCGGACCACGACATCCTCACCGCGGGCGACCGTCCCGACGTCCTGGTCGCGATGAACCCGGCCGCGCTGAAGGCCAACATCGGCGACCTCCCCAAGGGCGCGACGATCATCGTCGACACCGCCGACTTCACCAAGCGCAACCTCGACAAGGCCGGCTACGAGTCCAACCCGCTGGACAAGCTGGGCGAGGTCGACGACGTCCTCGGCGACTTCAACGTCCAGCCCGTCGACCTGACCGGCATCACCGTGGCCGCGGTCGCCGAGTTCGGCCTGTCCCGCAAGGACGCCTCGCGGGCCAAGAACATGTTCGCGCTGGGCCTGCTCTCCTGGATGTACGGCCGCCCGACCGAGGGCACGATCTCCTTCCTCGAGAAGAAGTTCGCCAAGCTGCCCGCCATCGCCGGCGCCAACGTCGCCGCGTTCAAGGCCGGCTGGAACTACGGCGAGACGACCGAGACCTTCGTCGTCCAGTACGAGATCAAGCCCGCCGTCCTGCCCGCCGGCTCCTACCGCAACATCACCGGCAACCTGGCGCTGTCGCTCGGACTGGTCGCCGCCGGCGTACGTTCGGACCTCCCGGTGTTCCTCGGGTCCTACCCGATCACCCCGGCCTCCGACATCCTCCACGAGCTCAGCAAGCACAAGAGCTTCGGCGTGACGACGCTGCAGGCCGAGGACGAGATCGCCGGCATCGGCGCCGCGATCGGCGCCTCCTTCGGCGGCGCCCTCGCCGTGACCACCACGTCGGGCCCGGGCATCGCGCTCAAGTCCGAGGCCATCGGCCTCGCGGTGATGACCGAGCTGCCGCTGATCGTCATCAACGTCCAGCGCGGTGGCCCCTCGACCGGTCTGCCCACCAAGACCGAGCAGGCCGACCTGCTGCAGGCGATGTACGGCCGCAACGGCGAGGCGCCGGTGCCGATCGTCGCGCCCCAGTCGCCCGGAGACTGCTACGCCGCCGCGGTCGAGGCCGCCCGGATCGCGGTCACCTACCGCACCCCGGTCTTCCTGCTCTCCGACGGCTACCTCGCCAACGGCTCGGAGCCGTGGCGGATCCCGACGCTCGACGAGCTGCCGGAGATCCACCCGAACTTCGCCACCGGCCCGAACCACACCGACGCCAAGGGCGCCGAGGTGTTCTGGCCCTACAAGCGCGACGAGGAGACCCTCGCGCGTCCGTGGGCGGTCCCCGGCACGGCCGGTCTCGAGCACCGCATCGGCGGTCTGGAGAAGGGCGACGGTCACGGCAACATCTCCTACGACCCGGCCAACCACGACTTCATGGTCCGCACCCGCCAGGCCAAGGTCGACGCCATCGCCAAGTCGCTGCCGCCGCTCGAGGTCGACGACCCCTCCGGCGAGGCCAAGGTGCTGGTCATCGGCTGGGGCTCGACGTACGGCCCGATCGGGGCGGCCTGCCGCCGCGTACGCCGCGCCGGCTACAACGTGGCGCAGGTCCACCTGCGTCACATCAACCCGTTCCCGAGCGACCTCGGGGACATCCTGAAGTCCTACGACAAGGTCCTCGTCCCCGAGATGAACCTCGGCCAGCTCTCCAAGATGCTGCGCGCGGAGTACCTCGTCGACGCCCAGGGCTACAACCAGGTCTACGGCCTGCCGCTCAAGGCCGCCGAGCTCGCCGAGGCCGTCGGTGCCCTGGTGGGCCAGGCGGAGGGTCGCGAGGTCGACCTGGGCGAGCACGGACTCAACCTGCCTGCCGACCACGAGGAGGCTCCGCTCGCATGACCGCCATTGATCTGGGCACCCCTGCCCTGCGCTCCGGCACGGAGCTCGTTCCCACCATCGGTGAGGGCGAGACCCAGACCGGCAAGGACTTCTCCAGCGACCAGGAGGTGCGCTGGTGCCCCGGTTGCGGTGACTACGCCGTCCTCAAGGCCGTGCAGTCCTTCCTGCCCGACCTGGGCCTGCGCCGCGAGAACATCGTGTTCGTCTCCGGCATCGGCTGCTCCTCGCGGTTCCCGTACTACCTCGACACGTTCGGCATGCACTCGATCCACGGCCGCGCGCCGTCGATCGCGACCGGGCTGGCGACGGCCCGCGAGGACCTCTCGGTCTTCGTCGTCACCGGTGACGGCGACGCGCTCTCGATCGGTGGCAACCACCTGATCCACGCGCTGCGCCGCAACGTGAACATGACGATCCTGCTGTTCAACAACCGGATCTACGGCCTGACCAAGGGGCAGTACTCCCCCACGTCCGAGGTCGGCAAGGTCACCAAGTCGACGCCGATGGGCTCGCTGGACGCGCCGTTCAACCCGGTCTCCCTGGCCCTGGGCGCCGAGGCGTCCTTCGTCGCGCGCACCATCGACTCCGACCGCAAGCACCTCACCGCGGTGCTCGCCGCGGCCGCCGCCCACCGCGGCACCTCGTTCGTCGAGATCTACCAGAACTGCCCGATCTTCAACGACGGGGCGTTCGACGCGATCAAGGACAACGACACCAAGGCCGACGCGATCATCCCGCTGACCCACGGCGAGAAGATCCGCTTCGGCGCTCCCGGCGAGGACGGGCTGGGCTCCAAGGGCCTGGTGCGGACGGCTTCGGGCTCGGTCGAGGTCGCGCTGGTGGCCGAGGTCGGTCTCGACGCGATCCTCACCCACGACGCGCACAACCCGGACGCCTCGCAGGCGTTCGCGATCTCGCGCCTGACCGCCGCCGACTACCTCAACCAGTCGCCCATCGGCATCTTCCGCCAGGTCGAGCGCCCGGCGTACGACGACCTGGCGCGTGCCCAGGTCGCCGAGGCGTCGGCCAAGGTGGAGGGCTCCCGGGCCGACCGCCTCACCGCGCTGATCAATGCGGGCGACACCTGGACCGTCGGCTGACTAGTCTCCCTCCGTGAGCGATACGCGGCGAGGCCTGTTCTTCGGCCTCGCCGCGTACTGCATCTGGGGAGCGTTCCCGCTCTACTTCCCGCTGCTCAAGCCCAGCGGCGCGCTGGAGATCCTGGCCCACCGGATGGTGTGGACCTGCGTGGTCCTGGCCGCGCTCGTCGTGCTGATGCGCAAGCGCTCGGCGCTGCAGGCGATCCGCGCGTCGCGGCGTACGACGCTGCTGCTGGTGCTCGCCGCCGCGACGATCACCAGCAACTGGGGCACCTACATCTACGGCGTGAACAGCGAGCGGGTCGTCGAGACCTCGCTCGGGTACTTCATCAACCCGCTCGTGACCGTCCTGCTCGGTGTCGTGGTGCTCGGTGAGCGCCTGCGCCGGCTGCAGTGGGTGGCCCTGACCATCAGCCTCGCGGCGGTGCTGATCCTGGCGATCGGGTACGGGCACCCGCCGTACATCGCGCTGGTGCTGGCGTTCTCGTTCGGGACCTATGGCCTGGCCAAGAAGTCGGCCGGTGTCGGCGCCGTCGAGAGCCTCGCCTTCGAGACCGCCGTGATCGCGCCGTTCGCGGTGGCGCTGCTCATCTGGCTGGGGGCGACGGGCCGGTCGCACTTCACCGGCGAGGGTGCCGGTCACGTCGTGCTGCTGATGACCGCGGGCGTGATCACCGCCGTGCCGCTGCTGTTCTTCGGCGCCGCCGCGACCCGGGTGCCGCTGACGACGATGGGGATCCTGCAGTACCTCGCGCCGATCCTGCAGTTCGGGCTGGGCGTCACCGTGCTAGGCGAGGCGATGCCGACCGAGCGGTGGATCGGCTTCGGCCTGGTCTGGCTGGCCCTGGCGATCTTCACCACCGAGATGGTGTTGCACCGGCGCCGGCAGGTCGCCCTGACCGCGCTGACCGTCGAGGCCAGCGCCGCCTGACTGAGCGGCCTGATCGAGCAGTCCGAGCAGTCCGAGCTGAACGATCGTCCGAGGATCTCGGCCCTCATTCGCGCCCCCCGAACGAACGTCCGTCCGGTCTTCTGCATGGCCCTTCGCGTGCCACGAACGAACGTTCGTCCTGACTGGCGTAGACCGCGCTCCGACCGTGGACGGGCGTTCGCTCATCGCTCTTGCCTCGCCCGCCAGTCGGACGAACGTTCGTCCGGCGCACGCGGACCTGCCTCCAGATCCTCGGACGATCGTTCGGCGGGCACTCGGTCGCCGTCACACGCCGGCGACCAGACCGCAGCCAGGATGGCCCGTGCCTCCTCGAGATCGAGGGGACGCCGAGAGTCCAGCATCCGAAGCCTGATGCCGTCGGCGAGTGCGAGCAGCATCTCCAGCCAGCGCGCGTCTGGGCGCTCACCCGTGCGGTACTGGTAGGCGTCGATGAGCACGTCGCGCTCCCGGTCAAGGGTACGAGCCAGTGATCGCGCGGCGTCGGGCCGGCCTGCGCGCTCTTCGGCACCGGCGATGGCCCTCAGCGACTGGAGCGTCGCCACCCCGAGCCGGCCGCAGTCGTCGTCCGGCAGCCTGATCGGCACCGGATCCGCGAAGGCCTCCCTGACCCAGGCCGACCAGCGATAGACGAACGACTCGGCCAACGTCTCGTACAGGCCGAACAGCCCACGATTCGCCGCATGGATCGAGGACTTGGCCATTCCCAGGTAGGCAGCGATCGCGCTGATGGTCACGTTGTTGACGCCGCCGGCCTCGTGCAGCCCGACGACGGCATTCAGGGTGTCCTCGGGCGTGCTGAGCGACCTGGCGAGGTAGAAGGGTTCGTGGAGCTCCATGGGGGCGAGGCTCGCACGCGTGACAGACAACAGCGCCCAGCTCTCCACAGCACCACGGACCCAGTGCCTCATCCACAGGTGCAGGCCCAGGAACTGGCCTGTCGAGTGACGCGTGTGGCCGCTGTGACGCCGTGACGCCGCCTCAGGCGGAGCGGACCGCCACGATGTCGGCGAAGTCCGCGAGGGCCTGGCGGACCGAGCCCTCGGGGAGCACCTCGAGCAGGCGCTTGGCCTCCTGGGCGCGGGCCACGACGTAGGCACGGGCCTCGTCCATCGCGGGGTGCTTGCGCAGCAGGCCGAGGGCCTCGGCGAGCGCGGCGTCCTCGGAGAGGTCACCGTCGAGGAGCTCGAGCAGCCGGGCGTCTGCCGGGTCCTTCGACGCGCGGGCCATCAGCACGGGCAGCGTGGGCACCCCCTCGCGCAGGTCGGTGCCGGGGGTCTTGCCGGACTCCTCGGACTCCGAGGCGATGTCCAGGATGTCGTCGCTGAGCTGGAAGGCCGTGCCGACCAGCTCGCCGTACTCGGTGAGTGCGGTGACGACCTCGGGCGAGGCGCCGCCGAACATCGCGCCGTAGCGGGCCGACGTGGCGATCAGCGAGCCGGTCTTGCCGGCGACGACCTCGAGGTAGTGGGCCAACGCGTCTCCCTCGGGCGTGACGCCCTCGAGGATCTGGCCCTCCACGAGGCGGGTGAACGTCTCGGCCTGGATCCGCACGGCCTCCGGGCCGAGCTGCGAGGTGAGCTCGGAGGACTTCGCGAACAGCCAGTCGCCGGTCAGGATCGCCACGAGGTTGTCGAAGCGGGCGTTCGCGGAGTCCTCGCCGCGGCGTACGGCAGCCTCGTCCATCACGTCGTCGTGGTAGAGCGAGCCGACGTGGGTGATCTCCACGACGCAGGCCGCGGTCAGGACCTCGTCGGCATCCGGCTGGGGGCCAGCCTCGGCGGCCAGCAGCACCAGCAGCGGACGGAACCGCTTGCCGCCGGCGGCGAGGAGGTGGCGGGCGGCCTCGGTGACGTACGGGGCCCGGCTCGATGCGTGTTCGTAGAGCGCCTTCTCGACGATCGCGAGGCGCTCCTGCAGCCGCTCGGCGAGCGCAACGTCGTCGATGGGGAGGGCGAGGGAGGAGCTCACCTGATGAAGTCTCCCGCACCGGTGATCAGGTCGAGCACCGGCCCCGGCACGACACCGAGGAGCAGGGTCGCGGCCAGGCAGACCACGACGGTCGCCGAGGTGAGCACGGACGGCAGCGCGACGGTCCCGGCCTGGCCGGCCTCGGCGTCGCTGAAGAACATCAACCGGATGTAGCGGACGTAGAAGAACACCGCGACGATCGAGGAGGCGATCGCGACGATGACCACCGGCCACGCCCCCGCCGACATCGCCGAGGTGAAGACCGCCCACTTCCCGAGGAAGCCGGCGGTCAGCGGGATGCCGGCCATCGAGAGCAGGAAGAACGCGAACGCACCCGCGACCAGCGGGGAACGCTTGCCGAGGCCGGCCCACTTGTCGTACGCCGTGGCCTCGCCGTTGTCGTCGCGCACCAACGTGACCAGCGCGAAGGCGCCGATCATCGAGAAGCCGTATGCCGTGAGGTAGACCAGCACGCCGTCGAGCGAGCTGTGCTGCCCGTCGGCGAGGTCGCTCACGCTCTGCGCGCCGAGGACGCCGGTGAGCAGGAAGCCGGTGTGGGCGACCGAGGAGTAGGCGAGCATCCGCTTCACGTCGGTCTGGGCGATGGCCAGGATCGCACCGAACAGCATGCTCGCGATCGCGACGGCCCACAGCAGCGGTTGCCAGCTCCAGCGCTCGCCGTCGAGGCCGACGTAGAACAGGCGCAGCAGCGCGCCGAAGGCGGCCACCTTGGTGCCGGCCGCCATGAACGCGGTGACGGCGGTCGGGGCGCCCTGGTAGACGTCGGGGGTCCAGGCCTGGAACGGCACCGCACCGACCTTGAACAGCAGGCCCACCGAGAGCAGGCCGATGCCGACCAGCAGCATGCCGTGGTTGTCGGCGCCGGCCCTGACGGCCGTGTTGATGCCGGTGAGCGACATGGAGCCGGCGTACCCGTAGACCAGGGCGGCGCCGTACAGGAAGAACGCCGAGGAGAAGGCACCGAGGAGGAAGTACTTCATCGCGGCCTCCTGGCTGAGCAGGCGGCGACGACGGGCCAGGCCGCAGAGGAGGTACAGCGGCAACGAGAGGACCTCGAGCGCGACGAACATCGTCAGCAGGTCACCCGAGGCGGGGAAGAGCAGCATGCCGCCGACGGCGAAGAGCATCAGCGGGTAGACCTCGGTGTGCTCCAGGCCGAGCCGCGAGGCCTCGCGCTCCTCGGCGGTGCCGGGCAACGCGGCCGCCTGGCCGGCGAAGCCGGAGAGACCGCCCTCGAGGCGACGCTCGGCGAACAGCGCGGCGCCACCCATCGCGAAGACCAGCAGCAGGCCCCAGAGGTAGACCGTCGGACCGTCGATGACGACGCTGCCGACGGCACCGACCAGGCCCTTGCCCTTGTCCCCTGCCTCGGTGGCATGCCCGTCGAGCTTGGTGCCGACCACGATCGTGGCCGCGAAGGCGGCGACGAGGGTGAGCAGGGTGAGCGCGACCTGCGGCACCCTGCGGGCTCCGCGGGGAAGGAACGCCTCGAGGAGGATCCCGACGCACGCGCCGCCGAGGACGATCAGGATCGGGGACAGCTGGGCGTACTCGAGGTGGGGCTGGGTGAAGGTCGACGGAGTCATCGCGCGCCTCCCAGCAGCGTCTCGATCATCGGGTTGGCCAGGTCCAGCAGCGGTTGCGGGAAGAAGCCGAAGAACAGCAGGGCCCCGACGAGGGGTACGACGGCGACGAGCTCACGCCACGTCAGGTCGACGGTTGCTTCGCTGGTCGAGTAGTCCGAGGCGCTGGCCGAGGACGTGTCGAAACCATCGGACGGCCCGGTGAACACGCGCTCGTACATCCACAGCACGTAGATCGCGGCCAGGACGACCGCGGTGACGGCGATCGCGCCGACGAACCAGTGGTACTGGAAGCCGGAGAGCAGGACCAGGAACTCCGAGACGAACGGGCTCAGGCCGGGGAGGCCGAGGGTGGCCAGGCCGCCGATCAGGAACATGCCCGCCAGGACCGGTGTCAGCTTCTCCTGGCCGCCGAGCTCGCGGATCGACCAGGTCCCGCGACGGCGGTGGAGGTAGCCGGCGGCGAGGAAGAGCAGCGCGGTCCCGATGCCGTGGTTGACCATGTAGAGGATCGAGCCGGAGCCGCCCTGGCTGGAGAACGCGAAGATCCCCAGCGTGATCAGGCCGAAGTGGCTGAGCGAGGTCAGGCCGATCAGGCGGAGCATGTCGTCCTGGCCGATCGCGAGGAAGGCGCCGTAGACGATCGAGATCAGCGCGAGCGTGACCACGACCGGCGTCGCCCAGTGGCTCGCCTCGGGGAACAGCCCCAGGCAGAAGCGCAGCATCCCGAAGGTGCCGATCTTGTCGAGCACGCAGACCAGCAGCACCGAGGTGCCGGGCGTGGCCTTCTCGGTGGTGTCGGCGAGCCAGGTGTGGACCGGGAACAGCGGCGCCTTGATCGCGAACGCGGCGAAGAAGCCGACGAACAGCCAGCGCGCGACGTCGCGGTCGATCGGCATCGAGGCCAGCTCGGAGAGGAGGTACGTCGGGTGGCCGGCGTGGGCGGAGGCGACGTACAGACCGACGACGGAGGCCAGCAGGACGAGGCCACCGGCGAGCTGGAAGAGCAGGAACTTCAGCGCCGCGCGGCCGCGACCCGGGCGCCCGAAGCTGCCGACCAGGAAGTACGCCGGGATCAGCGTCGCCTCGAAGACGACGTAGAAGAGGAACACGTCGGTCGCGCAGAACACCGCGAGCGAGAACGCCTCGAGCAGCAGGGCCCAGGCCATGAAGACCTTCGGACCGGCGTCGGTCTCGACGTTGGACCACTCGGCCACCAGGACGAGCGGCACGAGGACGGCGGTCAGCAGCACCATCACGACGCCGAGGCCGTCGACGCCGAGGGCGTAGTGCACGCCGAACTGCTTCATCCAGACGTGCGTCTCGGTCATCTGCATGCCGCCGTCGGTCTTGTACCGGCCGAGGACGACGAGCGCGAGGACCAGCGCCACCAGGGAGACGCCGAGGCCCACCTGCTTGCTGAGCGTGCGCGGCAGGAGGTAGACGGCGAGGGCGCCGACGAGCGGGAGGGCGATGAGGGCGGAGAGCATCAGCGGTTCACCAGCACCAGGGTCAGGACGAGCACTGCAGCGCCGCCGAGGATGGAGAGGGCGTACGAGCGGACGTAGCCGGTCTGCAGGGCGCGCAGTCCCATGCCGGTGCCGGTCACGGTGGTGCCGAGGACCCGGAAGAAGCCGTCGACGAAGCCGTGGTCGGCGCTCACCGAGCCGCGCGCCAGCACGAGGCCGGGCCGGCCGACGAGGGTGTCGTTGATGGCGTCGCCGTACAGGTCGGCGCGAGCCGCCCTGGTGACGAACGAGACGTCCTGCGGGGCCGCACGCGGCACCTCGCGCCGGCCGACCAGGAACCAGGCCAGCGCGACACCCACCGCGACCACGAGCACGGCGATCAGGCTGATCACCGGACCGGGCATCGGCGGCTCGTGCTCCGGCGCGACGCCGACGACCGGCGCCAGCCAGTCGACGATCCAGTTGCCGGCGAGCAGGAGCCCGCCGAGCACGGAGAGCGCCGCGAGCACCATCAGCGGGATCGTCATCACCTTGGGCGACTCGTGCGGGTGGACGCCGTCGGCCCAGCGCTTCTTGGTGAAGAAGGTCATCAGCATCAGGCGGGTCATGTAGAAGCCGGTGACACCGGCGCCGAGCAACGCACAGACACCGACCAGCGGCCGCTCGGTGAGCGCCACCTCGATGATCTTGTCCTTGGACCAGAAGCCGGAGAAGCCCGGGAACCCGATGATCGCGAGGTAGCCCATCGCGAAGGTCAGGAAGGTGACCGGGAGTGCCTTGCTCAGCGCGCCGTAGTGGCGCATGTCCACGTCGTCGTCCATGCCGTGCATGACCGAGCCGGCGCCGAGGAACATGTTGGCCTTGAAGAAGCCGTGCGTGAGCAGGTGGAAGATCGCGAAGGCGTAGCCGGCGACGCCGAGGCCGGCACCGAGCATCATGTAGCCGATCTGGCTCATCGTGGAGCCGGCCAGCGCCTTCTTGATGTCGTCCTTGGCACAGCCCAGGATCGCGCCCCAGAGCAGCGTCACCGTGGCGACGATGACGACGACGGTGCGCGCGTTCGGCGCGTGCTCGAAGACGAAGTTGGAGCGGACCACGAGGTAGACGCCGGCGGTGACCATCGTGGCCGCGTGGATCAGGGCCGAGACCGGGGTCGGGCCCTCCATCGCGTCCAGCAGCCAGGCCTGCAGCGGGACCTGGGCCGACTTTCCGCAGGCGCCGATCAGGAGCAGCACGCCGAGCCAGTTCATGGTCGTGCTGGAGACGCCCTCGGTCGAGTGGGAGATGACGGTGAAGCTGGTCGAGCCGAAGGTGACGAAGGCCAGGAAGATCGCCAGGCCCATGCCCATGTCGCCGACGCGGTTGAGCACGAAGGCCTTCTTGGCGGCCGCGGCGGCCGACGGCTTGTGCTGCCAGAACCCGATGAGGAGGTACGACGCCAGGCCCACGCCCTCCCAGCCGAGGAACAGGCCGACGTAGTTCTCCGCGAGGACCAGCATCAGCATCGCGGCGACGAACAGGTTGAGGTAGGCGAAGAACCTGCGCCGGCGTACGTCGTGGGCCATGTAGCCGATCGAGTAGACGTGGATCAGGGATCCGACGCCGGTGATCAGCAGCAGGAACAGCGAGGAGAGCTGGTCGTAGAGCAGGTCGAAGCCGACGTTGAGGTGCCCGGTCTGGAACCAGGTCCACAGGTGCTGGGCGACCTGTCGGTCGCCCTCGTCGCGACCCGTGAGGGTGACGAACATCAGCAGGCTGACCAGGAACGATCCGCCGGCCAGCGCGGTCGCCAGCAGGTGGCCCCACCGGTCGGTGAACCGGCCGCCGATCAGCAGGATCGCGGCACCGGCGGCGGGCAGCGCGATGACCAGCCACAGCAGGGACAGGACGCCGCCGGCGTGGCCGGGATCGACGACGGGGATGGACTCGAGTGCGATCACGGGGTCCTCAGAACTTCAGCAGGTTCGCGTCGTCGACCGAGGCCGAGCTCCGGGTGCGGAAGATGGTCATCAAGATCGCCAGGCCGACCACGACCTCGGCGGCCGCCACCACCATCACGAAGAACGCGGCGACCTGTCCGTCCAGGCTGCCGAGCTGGTGGGAGAACGCGACGAAGGCCAGGTTGCAGGCGTTGAGCATCAGCTCGACGCACATGAACACCACGATCGCGTTGCGGCGCGTGAGCACGCCGATCGCGCCGATGGTGAACAGGATCGAGGAGAGGACGACGTACTCGTTCACTGCTCCACCTCCTTCGTCTGGTGCTCGACGGTCTGGGGATCGCGGACGACGCCGCGAGCGGCCAGGACGCGCGACACGGACGCCGCGGCGGGGGTGCCGTCGGGCAGCAGCGCCGGGGTGTCGACCGCGTTGTGCCGGGCGTAGACGCCCGGAGGCGGCAGCGGCCCGAGGTGTACGCCGGACTCGCTGAAGTCACGCACCCGCTGGGCGGCCATCGTGGCCTGGGTCGGCTTCGGCGTGAGCCGCTCGCGGTGGGCGAGCACCATGGCGCCGACCGCCGCGGTGATGAGCAGCGCGCTGGTGACCTCGAAGGCGAAGACGTAGCGCGAGAACAGCAGGTTCGCCAGGCCCTGGATGTTGCCGGCGCTGTTGGCGCCGTCCTTGCCGCCCAGGCCGATCGCCGGGCCGAAGCTCAGCTGGAGGCCGGCGACGACCATGACCACGCCGAACAGCAGGCCGGCGGCCCAGGCGAGCGGCCGCTGACCGGTGATCCGCTCCCCCGGCTCGTCCGCGGCGTCGACGCCCACGAGCATGATGACGAAGAGGAACAGCATCAGGATCGCGCCGGTGTAGACGATGATCTGCACCGCGAAGAGGAACGGTGCCTCGAGGGCGGCGTACAGGACCGCCAGGCTGACCATGACCACGGCCAGCAGCAGGGCGGCGTGCACGGGCTTGCGCACGAAGAGGATGCCGAGCGCGGCGATCACCATGATCGGCGCGAGGATCCAGAAGGCGGCCATCAGGCGTCCCCCTCGTTGCCGGCGGCCTTGAACTCGCCGCGGTAGTAGGCACCCTCGTCGTCGCCGAGCCGCATCGGGTGCGGCGGCTGCTCCATCCCGGGGAGGAGCGGCGCGAGGAGGTCGGACTTCTCGTAGATCAGGTCGGCGCGGTTGTCGTCGGCCAGCTCGTACTCGTTGGTCATCGTCAGCGCCCGGGTCGGGCAGGCCTCGATGCACAGGCCGCAGAGGATGCAGCGCAGGTAGTTGATCTGGTAGACGCGGCCGTAGCGCTCACCGGGCGAGAACCGCTGGCCCCCGGGCTCGTCGGAGTTGGACGCACCCTCGACGTAGATCGCGTCGGCCGGGCAGGCCCAGGCACACAGCTCGCAGCCGATGCACTTCTCCAGGCCGTCGGGCCAGCGGTTGAGCTGGTGACGACCGTGGAACCGTGGCGCGGTCGGGAGCTTCTCGAACGGGTACTGCTCGGTGACGACCTTGCGGAACATCGTGCGGAACGTGACGCCGAAGCCGGCGATCGGGTCCCACAGCTGCTCCTTGAGCGACTCGCCCTCGGTCCGGTCAGCCATTGCGCACCTCCGCGGTGGACTGGGTGGTCGTGTCGCCGAAGACCAGCGGTGCAGCCGCACCGCGTACGGCGCCGCCGGCCGGCATCGGAGGGACGGGGAATCCGCCAGTGGTGCCTGCCGGGACCCCGGGGACCCCCGTGGCGCCGGTGGTCGACCCTGCCTCGTCCTTCTTCCGCTCCGGGATGAAGAACATGACCAGGAACGCGACGAGCAGCACGCCGACCACGATCAGCACCGCCTCGCGGTTGAGGTGGGCGTTGCTGTTGCGGGCGGCGCGCATCGTGGCGACGGCGAGGATCCAGACCAGGGAGACCGGGATCAACCGCTTCCAGCCGAACGCCATGAACTGGTCGTAGCGCAGTCGCGGCAGCGAGCCGCGCAGCCAGATGAAGCCGAAGATGAAGAACAGCACCTTGCCGAAGAACCAGACGACCGGCAGCCAGCCCTGGTTGGCGCCTGCCCAGAAGTGGTCGATCCAGAACGGCGCGTGCCAGCCGCCGAGGAACAGCGTCGTCGCGAGCGCGGAGACCGTCGCCATGTTGATGTACTCGGCGAGGAAGAAGAGCGCGAACTTCAGCGAGGAGTACTCGGTGTGGAAGCCGCCGACCAGCTCGCCCTCGGCCTCGGGGAGGTCGAACGGGGCGCGGTTGGTCTCACCGACCATCGCGATCGTGTAGATCACGAAGCTCGGCAGCAGGATCAGCCCGAACCAGAAGTTGCCCTGGGCGGCGACGATCTCGCTCGTGGACATCGAGCCGGCGTACATGAAGACCGCGACCAGCGCGAGACCCATCGCGACCTCGTAGGAGATCATCTGCGCGCTCGAGCGCAGACCGCCGAGCAGGGAGTACGTCGACCCGCTGGACCAGCCGGCCAGGACGATGCCGTAGATGCCGATGCTCGCCACGGCCATCACGAACAGCACCGCGACCGGGAGGTCGGTGAGCTGCAGCGGGGTGCGGTGGCCGAACAGGTTGACGGTCGGGCCGAACGGGATGACCGCGAAGGTCACGAACGCGGGCACCGCCGAGATGATCGGCGCGAGGGTGAAGACGACCTTGTCGGCCAGCTTGGGGGTGAGGTCCTCCTTGAAGGCGAGCTTCACCCCGTCGGCGAGCGACTGGAGCAGGCCGAACGGGCCGTGCACGTTGGGGCCGATGCGGTGCTGCATCCGGGCCACGACACGGCGCTCCCACCAGATGTTGAACAGCGTCAGCAGCACGAGGACGGCGAAGATCATCACCGCCTTGATGACGACGATCCACCACGGGTCGTGGCCGAACGCGGACAGCGAGCCGGTCGGGTCGGCAGCGAGCGCGATCATGCCTTGCCTCCACTGATCGTGACGGTCGAGCCAGGGGATGCCAGGTCGGCGAGCACCCCGGCTCCGAACGAGTTGCCCGGCACCCAGACGGTGTCGGGTGTCATCTCGTCGGCCTTGATCGCACGCAGCGTGACCGAGCCCCGGTCACCGGTCAGGGTGACGAGCGGCCCGTGGGCGGCGTACAGGTCCGGCGGGAGCACGGCGACCGCCGGCCGGGCCGTCGCCTCGAGGTGCTTGTCGCCCGCCTGCATGCGGCCGTTGTCGATGGACTGCTTCCAGGTCGAGAGCCTGATCTCGATACGCGGCTCGCTGGCGCTCGCCGCTGCTCGATCACCGGGTTCTTCGTTGGTCGAGGAGGCCGAGCCGCTGGGCGAGGCCGTGTCGAAACCGACCCGGTCGCCGTCCCACGGTCCCAGGCTCGCCATCTCGGCGCGCACCTCGGCGACCGTGCGGAAGCCCAGCGGGGTGCCCATCTCGGCGGCGATGCCGGCCAAGGAGCGGAGGTCGGGCAGCGCGTTGGCGACGTGCAGCGCCGCCTCGAACGGCCTGACCCGACCCTCCCAGCTGACGAAGCTGCCGGCCTTCTCGGCGGCAGCGGCGACGGGGAGGACCACGTCGGCCAGGTCGGTCACCTCGGTCGAGCGCAGGTCGAGGGCGACCACGAACCCGGCGGCCGCGATCGCGGCCCGCGTGGCTGCGGGGTCGGTGGTGTCTGCCGGGTCCACGCCGGCGATGACGAGTCCGCCGAGCTCGCCGGCGACGAGCGACGCGACGATCGCGTCGCCGTCACGGCCGTCGGTGTCGGGCAGGCTGTCGACGCCCCAGGCGGACGAGACGTCGACGCGGGCTCCCGCGTCGCCGACCGGGCGCCCGCCGGGGAGGAGGGACGGCAGGCAGCCGGCCTCGACCGCGCCTCGGTCGCCCGCGCGACGCGGGACCCAGGCGAAGCGGGCTCCGGACGCGGCGACCGCGGCGAGCGCACCCGACGAGATCGCCAGCCGCTCGCCGGCGAGGACGACCGCACCCTCGGCGAGGTCGAGCGCAGCGATGGCAGCGGCCTCGTCACCGGGCGCGGTCGCGACCAGGCGTGCGGAGAGCTTGTCGAGGCCTCGGGTGAGGTACGGCGCGAGCGCGACGACCTCGGTGCCCCCGGCCATGACGCTCTTGCGCAGGCGCAGGAAGATCGCGCCTGCCTCGTCCTCGGGCTCGAGCCCGACCAGCACCACCTGCGGCGCCGACTCGAGGTCGGCGTACGTCACGGCGCCGCCGTCGGGACCGGTCGCCACGACGTGGGCGGCGAGGAACGCGGCCTCCTCGGCGGAGTGCGGGCGGGCTCGGAAGTCGATGTCGTTGGTCTCGAGGGCGACCCGGGCGAACTTGCTGTAGGCGTAGGAGTCCTCGACGGTGAGCCGGCCACCGGTCAGCACGCCGACGCCGCCGGCCGCCTTCGCAGCGGCGAGCCCGCGGGCCGCGACCGCGAAGGCCTCCGGCCAGGAGGCGGGCCGCAGCTCGCCCTCCTCGCGGACCATCGGGTGCGCGATCCGGTCGTCACCCTGGGCGTAGGTGAACGCGAAGCGGTCCTTGTCGGTGATCCACTCCTCGTTGACCGCGGGGTCGTTGCCGGCCATGCGGCGTACGACCTTGCCGCGGCGGTGGTCGACCCGGATCGCGGAGCCGCACGCGTCGTGCTCGCCGACGCCCGGCGTGGAGACCAGGTCGAAGGGCCGCGAGCGGAAGCGGTACTGCTCGGAGGTGAGCGCGCCGACCGGGCAGATCTGGATGACGTTGCCGGAGAAGTAGGAGAGGAACGGAGCATCGGGAGCGATGCCGATCTGCTGCTGCGCGCCGCGCTCGACGAGCGCGATGAACGGGTCGCCCGCGATCTCCTCGGCGAAGCGGGTGCAGCGCTGGCAGACGATGCAGCGCTCGCGATCGAGCAGGACGTTCGGCGAGAGGTTGATCGGCTTGGGGAAGGTGCGCTTGACGCCCTGGTTGCGACCATCGGAGAAGCGCGACTCGCCCTGCCCGTTGCTCATCGCCTGGTTCTGCAGCGGGCACTCGCCGCCCTTGTCGCAGACCGGGCAGTCGAGCGGGTGGTTGACGAGCAGGAGCTCCATCACGCCCTTCTGCGCCTTGTCGGCGACCGGGCTGGTGGCCTGGGTGTTGACGACCATCCCCTCGGCGACGGGCAGCGTGCACGAAGCCTGCGGCTTGGGGAACCCGCGGCCGTTTCCGGCGTCGGGTACGTCGACCAGGCACTGCCGGCACGCACCGACCGGCGCGAGCAGCGGGTGGTCGCAGAACCGCGGGATCTGCACGCCGATCTGCTCGGCCGCCCGGATCACCAGGGTGTCCTTGGGGACCTCGATCTGGGTGCCGTCGATGGTGACGGTGACCAGGTCCGACTTCTCGACCTCGCTCATGCCTTGACCTCCTCGGCGGCCCACGCCGTCGAGCGCGCGGGGTCGAACGGGCAGCCGCCCTGCTCGAAGTGCGCGAGGTACTCCTCGCGGAAGTGCTGCACCGAGCTGGAGATCGGGCTGGTCGCACCGTCACCGAGAGCGCAGAAGGAACGACCGAGGATGTTGTCGCACTGGTCGAGCAGCTGGTCGAGATCCGCCTCGGACCCCTCGCCGTTGTCGATGCGCGTCAGCACCTGCACCAGCCACCACGTGCCCTCGCGGCACGGCGTGCACTTGCCACAGGACTCGTGCTTGTAGAACTCGGTCCACCGCAGCACCGCCCGCACGACGCAGGTGGTCTCGTCGAAGATCTGCAGCGCCCGGGTGCCGAGCATGGAGCCGACGCCGCCGACGCCCTCGAAGTCGAGGGGTACGTCGAGGTGCTCGGCCGTGAGCAGCGGCGTCGAGGACCCGCCGGGGGTCCAGAACTTCAGCTCGTGCCCGGGACGTACGCCGCCCGCGAGGTCGAGCAGCTCGCGCAGCGTGATGCCGAGCGGGGCCTCGTACTGACCCGGCCTCACCACGTGTCCGGACAGCGAGAAGATGCCGTGACCCTTGGACTTCTCGGTGCCGAGACCGGCGAACCAGGCGGCACCGCGCTTGATGATCGCCGGCACCGAGGCGATCGACTCGACGTTGTTGATCACCGTCGGGCTGGCGTAGAGGCCGGCGACCGCGGGGAACGGCGGACGCAGCCGCGGCTGGCCGCGACGTCCCTCGAGACCCTCGAGCAGCGCGGTCTCCTCGCCACAGATGTAGGCACCCGCGCCGGCGTGGACCACGACGTCGAGGTCATAGCCGGAGCCGTGGATGTCCTTGCCGAGGTGGCCGGCGGCGTACGCCTCCTCGACCGCGGCCTGCACCCGGCGGATGACGTGCAGAACCTCGCCCCGGATGTAGATGAACGCCTTGTTCGCTCGGATGGCGTAGGAGCTGATGATGACGCCCTCGACGAGCACGTGCGGGTTGCCCATCATCAGCGGGATGTCCTTGCAGGTGCCCGGCTCGGACTCGTCGGCGTTGACGACGAGGTACTTGGGTTTCGGGTTGTCCTGCGGGATGAAGGACCACTTCATGCCGGTCGGGAAGCCGGCGCCACCGCGGCCGCGCAGGCCGGAGTCCTTGACGGCCGTGATCACGTCGTCGGGCTTCATCTTCAGCGCGACGTCCACGGCCTCGTAGCCGCCGCGGCCGGCGTACGTCGAGAGCTTCCAGGACTGCTCCGCGTCCCAGATGTCGGTGAGCACCGGCGTGAGCATCAGGCCTCCCAGCCGTTCTCGCGCGCGATCTCCAGACCGGCGAGCGACGCCGGGCCGGCCGACGGGCCCTCGTCGACGCGGCCGTCGGGGAACCCGGCGAGGACCCGCTCGGCCTCGCGCCAGGTGCACAGCTTGGGGCCACGGGTGGACTTGACCGGGTGGCCGGCGCGCAGCGCCTCGACCGTGCGGACCAGGCCGTCGGGGGTCTGGTTGTCCATGAACTCCCAGTTGATCATCGCGACCGGCGCGTAGTCGCAGGCCGCGTTGCACTCGATGTGCTCGACGCTCACGGAGTACTGGTCGCCCTGACGCTTGGTGGCGACCTCGTCGTTGCCGATGCCGAGGTAGTCCTTGAGCCGGGCGAAGATCTCGTCGCCGCCCATCACGGCGCAGAGCGTGTTGGTGCAGACGCCGACGTGGAAGTCGCCGACGTCGCGACGCTTGTACATCGTGTAGAACGTCGCGACGCCGTTGACCTCGGCGGGGCTGATCCCACAGATCTCGGCGCACTTCTCGATCGCCTCGGGCGTGATCTTGCCCTGCGCGGACTGCGCGAGGTGCAGCATCGGCAGCAGCCCCGAGCGCTTCTCGGGGTAGCGGTCGGCGATCTCCTCGAGCTCGGTGATCGTCTTGGCCTCGAGCGTCATCGGTCCACTCCTCCCATGACGGGGTCGATGGAGGCGATGGCGACGATCACGTCGGCCAGCTGACCGCCCTCGCTCATCACGCCCATCGCCTGCAGGTTGTTGAAGCTCGGGTCGCGGAAATGCACGCGGAACGGGCGGGTGCCTCCGTCGGAGACCACGTGCGCGCCGAGCTCGCCGCGCGGCGACTCGACCGGGACGTAGGCCTGGCCGGCGGGCACCTTGAAGCCCTCGGTGACCAGCTTGAAGTGGTGGATCAGGGCCTCCATCGACTCACCCATGATGTGCCGGATGTGGTCGAGGCTGTTGCCCATGCCGTCGCTGCCGATGGCGAGCTGGCTGGGCCAGGCGATGTTCTTGTCGGCCACCATCACCGGTGCCCCCTCGAGCCGGGCCAGCCGGTCCGCGGCCTGCTCGATGATCCGCAGCGACTCGTGCATCTCGGCCAGGCGCACCCGGAAGCGGCCGTAGGAGTCGGCCGTGTCCCAGGTCTGCACGTCGAAGTCGTAGTCCTCGTAGCCGCAGTAGGGCTGCGTCTTGCGCAGGTCCCAGCCGTAGCCGGCGCTGCGCAGCACCGGCCCGGTGATGCCGAGCGCCATGCAGCCCTCGAGGTCGAGATGACCGACGTTCTCCAGGCGAGCCTTGAAGATCGGGTTGGCGTTGCACAGCGCGGCGTACTCGGGGAGGCGCTTCTTCATCAGCGCCACGAAGCCACGGATCTCGTCGAGCGCGCCCGGCGGCAGGTCCTGGGCGACACCGCCCGGCCGGAAGAACGCGTGGTTCATCCGCAGGCCGGTGATCAGCTCGAACAGGTCGAGCACCAGCTCACGCTCGCGGAAGCCGATCGTCATCACGGTCAGCGCGCCGATCTCCATGCCACCGGTGGCGATGCAGACCAGGTGCGAGGAGATGCGGTTGAGCTCCATCAGCAGGACCCGCATGACCTGGGCCTTCTCGGGGATGTCGTCCTCGATGTCGAGCAGCCGCTCGACGCCCAGGACGTATGTCGCCTCGTTGAAGAACGGGGAGAGGTAGTCCATCCGGGTGCAGAACGTGACGCCCTGGACCCAGGAGCGGTACTCCATGTTCTTCTCGATGCCGGTGTGGAGGTAGCCGATGCCGCAGCGGGCCTCGGTGACCGTCTCGCCCTCGATCTCGAGGATCAGCCGCAGCACCCCGTGGGTCGAGGGGTGCTGGGGGCCCATGTTGACGACGATGCGCTCGTGCGCGTCCTGGCTGTCGAGGTCGTCGAGCCCGGCCGCGATGTCGGCCCAGTCCTGGCCGGTGACGGTGAACTCGCGTTCGTTCGTGGCGCTCATCCGTTGTAGCTCCTGCGCTGGTCGGGCGGCGGGATCGTCGCGCCCTTGTACTCGACCGGGATGCCGCCGAGCGGGTAGTCCTTGCGCTGCGGGTGGCCCGGCCAGTCGTCGGGCATCAGGATCCGGGTCAGGGCGGGATGGCCCTCGAAGACCAGGCCGTACATGTCGAAGCACTCGCGCTCGTGCCAGTCGGCCGCCGGGTAGACCGGCACCAGGCTGGGGACCGTCGTGCCGTCGTCGGGTACGCCGACCTCGACGCGGATGCGACGGTTGAAGGTCATCGAGCCGAAGTGGTAGACCGCGTGCAGCTCCGAGCCCGTCTCGCTCGGGTAGTTGACGCCGCTGACGCCGGACAGGAGCTCGAAGCGGAGCTGGGGGTCGTCGCGCAGGAGCTTGGCCGCGGCGATCAGGTTCTCGCGCGACACGTGGAAGGTGATCTCACCGCGGTGGATGACCACCTTGTCGATGAGCGGGTCGAGCTTGTCGGCGACCGAGTCGAACCAGCCGCCGTACGGGCGCTGCGCCTCACCGGGGCGGCGCACGGAGCGGACGAGACCGGCGTACCCGCTGGTGTCGCCGCTGCCGCTGACGCCGAACATCCCGGTCTGTGCGGGGAGATTCTCGGTCAACGCAGCAGACCCCTCTGGTCACCGGTGGGGAGCGTGACGAGGCCCTCGGCCTCGAGCTCCTCGATCTGGGCGAGGCGGTTGGCCCCGAGCTTGGTGTGCTGCACCTTGTCGTGCAGCTTGAGGATCGCGTCGATCAGCATCTCCGGCCGCGGCGGGCAGCCGGGGAGGTACATGTCGACGGGCACGATGTGGTCGACGCCCTGCACGATCGCGTAGTTGTTGAACATGCCGCCGCTGCTGGCGCAGACGCCCATCGCGAGCACCCACTTGGGCTCAGCCATCTGGTCGTAGATCTGGCGCAGGACAGGTGCCATCTTGTTGCTGACCCGCCCCGCCACGATCATCAGGTCGGCCTGGCGCGGGCTGGCGCGGAAGACCTCCATGCCGAAGCGGGCGAGGTCGTACTTGGGACCGCCGGACGTCATCATCTCGATGGCGCAGCAGGCCAGGCCGAACGTCGCCGGCCAGAAGCTGGCCTTGCGCATGTAGCCGGCCAGGCCCTCCACCGTCGTCAGAAGTACGCCGGACGGCAGCTTCTCCTCAACACCCACGAGTCAGTCCCAATCCAATCCACCCCTGCGCCAGACGTAGGCGTAGGCGACGAAGACGGTGGCGATGAACAGGACCATCTCGATGAGACCGAACCAGTGCATCGCGTCGAAGTTCACGGCCCACGGGTAGAGGAAGACGATCTCGATGTCGAAGACGATGAAGAGCATCGCGGTGATGTAGTACTTCACCGGGAAGCGCCCGGCCAGCGCCTGCGGCGTCGGCTCGATGCCGCACTCGTAGGCGTCGGCCTTGGCGCGGTTGGCCCGACGGGGGCCGGTCATCGCACTCATGATGATCGAGAACACCGCGAACCCCGCGGCGAGGCCGGCCAGCACCAGAATCGGCGCGTACAGGTGCATCGGTCCTCCCTCACGTGATCTTGTGAATCAGATCACTAGTGGCGTAGGACACATATAACCACTGCCCGCACATGGCCGCGCAAGGGGGCGCGCGTACCGATCGGGTCACGGCACACGTCGTCGTACGACGAGCCGCTCAGCCGCGGGGCAGCGCCGCGAGGACCTCGTCCGGGACCAGGACGCGCGGCAGCACGATCCGGGCGCTGCCACCTCCCGGCTTGAGGACGGTGACCGACGTACCGACGACCCGCGGCTTGCGCAGGAGCGCCAGTGCGATCTCGGTCGTCGCGACGGCGTCGACCAGTCGGAGCCGGCCCTCGATCAGCTCCGACTCGGCGACGGACCCGTCGGGGTAGCAGGCCTCCAGGTTGCGGCGCAGGCGGCGGCGCCAGATCCACAGCACGATGGCGGCGACGACCACCGCCTCCACCAGCCCGGTCACACCGACGAGCCCGCCGGCGGTGACGAACATGAAGCCGACGATCGCGACGAGCAGCAGGAGCAGGACGAGCGGGTTGCGGCTCATCAGCCAGTTGCGGTAGCCGTCGGAAAGGAGCCGGTCGCGCTCCTCCTTGGTCACGGTCCAGGTCGTCCTCACGACGCGACCCTGCCCCGCGGCTCGGTCGCCGAAACGACGATCAGACCGGTCAGCGCGGTCAGGCGATCAGGCGGTCGCGCGGTGGAGCGCGACGATCCCGCCGGAGAGGTTGCGCCACTCGGGGCGCTGCCAGCCGGCCTCGGCCATCAGGTCGGCCAGGCCCTTCTGGTCGGGCCAGGCCCGGATCGACTCGGCGAGGTAGACGTAGGCGTCGGGGCTCGAGGAGACGGCCTTCGCGACGGCCGGGAGCGCCTTCATCAGGTACTCCATGTAGACGGTCTTGAACGGCGAGAACGTGGGGTGGCTGAACTCGCAGACCACCAGCGTGCCGCCGGGCCGCGTCACGCGGCGCATCTCGGTCAGGCCGGCCAGCGGGTCGACGATGTTGCGCAGGCCGAAGGAGATGGTCACCGCGTCGAAGGTGCCGTCCTTGAACGGCAGCTTGGTGCCGTCACCGGCCGTGAAGGCGAGCTCCGGACGGTTGGCCTTCCCGACCTTGAGCATGCCGACCGAGAAGTCGCACGGGACCACGGTCGCGCCCGCGTCGCGGAAGGGGACCGAGGAGGTGCCGGTGCCGGCGGCGAGGTCGAGCACGCGGTCGCCGTACGCCGGGTCGACGGCCTCGAGCACCTCGCGGCGCCAGCGGCGGTCCTGGCCGAAGGACAGGACGTCGTTGGTGATGTCGTAGCGCTTGGCCACGGCATCGAACATCCGGCGTACGTCGGCCGGCTGCTTGTCGAGGTCGGCGCGGGTCACTTGACCAGGCTCTTGAGGAGCGCGGCCACGTCGTCGGGCGAGATGTTGCTGCCGAAGACGTCGTAGGTGTACTCGCCCTTGTCGGTGCGGCACTCGGTCTGGAGGTACTGCGTGGACGTGGCCGCCGTGGTCGGTGTGGCCGGCTGCGGGTCGGCGTACGTCGAGGCGCACTGGTAGCCGTCGACCTGCTTCAGCGCGTAGTGCTGGCCGTCCTGGTCGACCTGGAACGGGCCGCTGGGGATGACCAGGCCGGGCGCGGACTTCACGACCGTCACGCCGACCTGCGGCGGGAGCTGGCCGGTCGACTGCTGCTTCAGCGCGCTGACGTCGAGGTAGGAGCGGACCGTGGCCTCGCCGTACAGGTCGGAGAGGTGGTCGGTGTTCTCGTCGTCGCGCTGCTTGGCGCGCGCCACGAACTGGGCGACCTGCGGGAGCTCCTGGGCGCTGGTCGCACCCAGCTCCTCCGGCGTCGCGGCCGAGATCGCCACGAAGCGGTCGTCCAGCTTGTTCGGGAGATGGGGCAGCTGACCGGTGATCTTGGGCAGGCCGATGGCCACCCCCGCGAGGGCCGCGAGGAGGACGAGGCCGCCGACGATGCCGACGATGGTCGCGCGCGAGTTCCGCATGCGGGCCATCATGCCGGTCGTCCCTGAGAGGGTCCGAGGCAGGTCAGGACGTGGGCAGGTCCCGGCCGTCTGCGATCCGGCGGTAGTCCTGGCCGCTCGCCTCGAGCAGCTGGCCGAACATCCGGTCGACGATGCCGGCGCCCATCTCGGAGTAGACACGGTCGTGGATCGCCACGTTGGTCGCGGCGCCGACGTGGCGTGCGAAGTCGATGCCCTCGCTCATCCTCATCCACGGCGCACAGACCGGCGCGAGCAGGACGTCGACCTTCACGTGGTGGGGCGCGGTGAGCGCGTCGCCCGGGTGGAGGACCGTGGTCCCGCCGGCCTCGAGGACGTAGCCGCAGTTGTGGAAGCGCGGCAGGTCCTCGTGGATGACCGCGTGCAGCTCGCCGACCGTGCTCACCCGGATCGAGCCGATCGTCCACGTGTCGCCAGGGCCGACCACGGTGACCCGCTCTGCCACATCCGGTGCCGCCGCGTGGATGGCGGTCGCGACCGCCTGGATCGTGTGGATCGGCGCCGCGCTCCGACGGAGGAGGTCCAGGTCGAAGTGGTCGACGTGCTCGTGGGTGATCAGGACGGCGTCGGCGCCCTCCAGGTCTGCCGGTGTGCTGAACATGCCCGGGTCGATGACGACGGTCGTGCCGTCCTGCTCGATCCGCACGCAGGAGTGGGCATGCTTGGTCAGGCGCATGCCGTCGACGCTAGCGCTCAGGCGGTGACGTGGTGGACGTAGCACCAGCGCCAGTCCTCACCCGGCTCGATGCTGCGCATGACCGGGTGGGTGGTCTCGTGGAAATGCGCCGTGGCGTGCCGCAGGGGGCTGGAGTCGCAGCAGCCGACGGCGCCGCAGGTCAGGCACATCCGCAGCGCGACCCACGGGGACCCGGCCTCGAGGCACGGGCCGCAGACCAGCTCGGCCGGCGGATCCTGGAGCGGGGTCGAGGCGATGTGGTCGCACCCGTCGCGCTGCACGCGTACGCCGGCGGCGCGGATCTCTGCGCGCTCGGCATCGGCGGCGTCGAGCATGGACTCCTCGAGGTCGAGCATGGCGAGGACCTCGGCCACGACCTCGCTGGGGACGCTGCCGGTGGAACGCACCTCGAGCACGCGGGCACGCTCGGCCTCGATCATCGCCGTACGCCACCGGGAGTAGCGGTCGCTCGGGCTCTCCACGCCGGCGGTGGTGCCGAGTCGCTCCCAGGCGGCGAAGTTGCGCTGCTCGATGCGCTGCACGATCACGTCGCGCACACCGTGCGCGTCCTCGCCCTCCTCCTCGGCGACCAGCTCGTCGAGCTTGCAGAACCCGGCCTTGCCGGCCTGCTGGAGCAGCGTCGCGCGGGCGAGCGCGTCGTCCATCGGGTCGGGGCCGGGCACGTGCAGGCGGCGCGCGACCAACGGCAGCGTCAGCCCCTGGCCGAGCAGGGTGCCGGCGACGACGGTGAACGCGGCGAGCAGGAGGATCTCGCGGTGCGGGGTGTCGGCAGGGACGACGAAGGCAGCGGCCAGGGTGACCACGCCGCGCATGCCGGCCCAGCCGAGCAGGAAGGTGTAGCGCCAGCTCGGGGTGTGCCCCGTCGTCGGGTCCTGACCCGGGCGGATCAGCAGGTAGCGCGCCGCGAACACCCACGCCATGCGGACCACGACGACCGTGACCAGGACGGCGGCGCAGACCGCGAGGATCTGGGCCAGCGGGGTGCTGCTGCGGCGTACCTCGTCGACCAGGCCCTTGGCCTGCAGGCCGATCAGCAGGAAGACGGTGTGCTCGAGGACGAAGGCGATGGTGCGCCAGTTGACGCGCTCGGCGACGCGGCTCTGGGCGGTCTGCAGGATCGGCGCCTTGTGGCCGAGCAGCAGGCCGGCGACGACGACCGCGACGACGCCGGAGGCCTCGATCCTCTCGGCGGCGATGTACGCCGCGAACGGCACCACGAAGGAGAGCGCGGTGTCCAGGAGCGGGTCGGTCAGGTGCTTGCGGATGAAGGCCGTGACGACGAAGGTCGCGACGCCGATGACCGCTCCGCCGCCCGCGGCCAGGACGAAGTCGAGACCGATGTGGACCGCGCTGACGCTGCCGCTGATCGCCACGATCGCGGCGCGGAGGCCGGTCAGGGCGGTCGCGTCGTTGAACAGCGACTCGCCCTCGAGGATCGTGACGACGCGGCGGGGCAGACCGATCCGACGGCCGATGGCGGTGGCGGCGACGGCGTCGGGCGGCGCCACGACGGCGCCGATGGCGAACGCGAGCGGCCAGTGGATGTCCGGGAGCACCAGGCGGACGACCGCCGCGACGGTGACGGTGCTGGCGGCGACGAGACCGACCGAGAGCAGCAGGATCGAGCGCCGGTTGGCGTTGAAGTCGACGAGGCTGGTGTTGAGGGCCGCGGCGTACAGCAGTGGCGGGAGCAGGCCGAGCAGGACGACGTCGGGCTCGAGGTGCAGGGTCGGTACGCCGGGCAGGTACGAGCCGGCGATGCCGACCACGATCAGGACGAGCGGCGCGGGGGCGTCGTAACGCTCGGAGACGGCCGTGACGGCCAGGACCGTGGCGGCGAGCGCGACGAGGAGGAGTCCTATCTCCATGTTCCTGCCTCCATGGCGTCAGTGTGCCGGGTGGGCGAGCTGCTTGATCGCCTGGTCCAGCGCGCGCCGGTCGCTGCGGCCGATGCTGGCCTCGATGACCTCGATGCCGCCGTTGGGCATCGCGAGCGCCTGCTCGAGCGCAGGTCGGCTGGTGACCTTGAGGTGCGCGATGCCGTGGGCGGCGCACAGGCTGGCCAGGTCGGTGTGGTGCGGGGTGCCGAAGATCCGCTCGAAGCCGTCCGCGAGCTCGGGGGCGCCCTGCTCGAGGGTGGCGAAGATCGAGCCGCCGTCGTCGTTGGGGACCACGACCGTGAGGTCGGGGCGCGGCTCGTCGGGACCGATCAGCAGGCCGTTGGCGTCGTGCAGGAACGTCAGGTCGCCCATCAGGGCGAGCGCCCTCGTGGTCGTCGGTCGGCCGAGCGTCGCACCGATGGCGGTGGAGATGGTGCCGTCGATGCCGGCCAGACCCCGGTTGGCGATCAGGAGGCGCCGCTCCCCCACCGGGGCCGGTCGGTGCATGAGGTCCAGGTCGCGGATCGGGTTGGACGCGCCCACCATCAGCAGGCCGCCGGCCGGGAGGGCGCGCGACACGGCCCCCGCCACGTCGTACGCCGTCATCGCGGGCTGCTCGCTCAGGAAGTGATCGATCCGGCGGCCGAGCGCACGGTCGGCGGTCCTCCACTCGTCGAGCCACCCGTCGTCGACTTGCTTGCATGCATGCAAGGAAGCCGGGTCCGCCACTTGCATGCATGCAAGCAAGTGGAGCGGCCACACCCCCTGAGCTGGGACGACGACGATCTCCAGGTCCGCACGCGCGATCAGCTGGGCGACCGGGCGCGAGAGGTTGGGGCGGCCGAGCACGACCACGCGCTCGATCCGGTCCGCGAGGTCGGTCGTCAGCAGCAGGCGGCCGCAGCGCAGGGCGTTCTCACCGGTGCGCGCGCCGCTGGTCGGCTCCGCGATGAGCGGCCATCCGCCCTCCTCCGCCAGGCGCCGAGCAGCCGGGCCGGCGTCGTCGCCGGCGACCACGACGGTGCGCGGGCCGGGCGCGAGCTCTGCAGGTTTCCCAAGGGATGCAGCCGAACCCGCACCTCCCTGGCGTTGCAACCCTTGGGAAGCGTCGGTTTCGCTGCATCCCTTGGGAAACCTGCCGTCGGCCGGCACCAGCGGCACGTCCAGCTGCACGTTGAGGTGGAGCGGCCCGTCGGCCTCGAGGGGCGGCACCTCGTCGAGCGAGGCGATGTCATGCGTCGCGACCAGCGATCCGAAGATGCCGACCTGGTCCGTGGTCTGGTTGGCACCGGTCCCCCGCAGCCGGGCCGGTCGGTCGGCCGTCAGCAGCACCATCGGCACACCCGAGTGAGCAGCCTCGAGTGCCGCGGGGTGCAGGTTGGCGACCGCGGTCCCCGACGTGCAGACGACCGCCGCGCGAGCACCGACCTTCGACAGACCCAGGGCGAGGAACCCGGCCGAACGCTCATCGATCCGCACGTGCAACCGCACCCGGTCCGCGCGCTCGGCCGCCAGCACGGCGTACCCCAGGGGCGCGTTCCGCGAGCCCGGCGACAGGACGATCTCGCGCACCCCCGCCTCGACCAAGCGGTCGACGACCGCACGCGCCAGGTCGAGGGAGCTCACGATCGCCGATCCTGCCGCAGCGCGCGGACCTCCGCGAGGCGGGCCTCCCAGTGGGCCACCCGATCCGGCGCCGCCGCCAGGCGATCCAGCGCCACGAGGTCCACGTCCGGCGCCCCGACGGGCAACGCCCCGTCCACCGGCAGCAGCGGCGACACCGCCACGTCGTCGGTCAGCAGCTGCACCGTCGCCAACCCGCACGCATGCGGCAGCTCGGGCAGCGCAGCCGCGAGCGCCACTCCAGCCGCGATCCCCACCGACGTCTCCAACGCCGACGACACCACGACCGGCAGGCCGATCCGCTCGGCGATCTCCAGGCACGCGCGTACGCCGCCCAGCGGCTGCACCTTCAGCACCGCGATGTCGGCGGCCTCGAGGTCACGCACCCGGTAGGGGTCGGCCGCCCGCCGGATCGACTCGTCGGCCGCGATCGGCACCGACACGCGGCGGCGTACGAGGGCCAGGTCCTCGACCGAGGCGACCGGCTGCTCGACGTACTCCAGCCCGCCGGCCGCCCGGTCCAGCACCCCGATCGCCGCGACCGCCTGCTCGACCGACCACAACCCGTTCGCGTCGACCCGCACCTGACCCGACGGCCCCAACGCGGCACGCACCGCGGCGACCCGCGCCTCGTCGTCGGCCAGCGTCTGCCCCGGCTCGGCCACCTTCACCTTGGCCGTCCGGCAGGCACCCGCCGCGACGATCTCGGCAGCCCGCTCGGGACCGACCGCCGGCACGGTCACGTTCACCGGCACCGACGTACGCACCGGGTCCGGCCAGCGGCCGTCGGCGGCCTCCTCGGCACACGTGAGCCAGGGCGAGGCGACGTCGGCCGGGTACTCCAGGAACGGGCTCCACTCCCCCCAGCCGACCCGGCCCTGCACCAGCGCCACCTCGCGCACCGTGATCCCGCGGAACCGCGTCCGCATCGGGATCGACAGCACCCGCAGGCCGCTCACGCCGTTCCCCGCAGCGCCATGCCGCGCAGCGCCATCCGGTCGACCTTGCCGTTCGGCAGCAGCGGCAGCTCGCCGAGGACGACCAGCTGCCGCGGCGCCCACGCCCTCGGCAGGCCCCCCGCCTCCACCCAGTCGCGCACGTGCTCCAGCGGCGGCTCGTGCCGGCCGACGAGGAAGGCCACCACCCGGTTGCCCCACTCCTCATCAGGTACGCCGAGCACCTCGACCTCGCGCATCCGTGGATGCTCGCGCAGGCGGGCGGCGACGGCCGGTCCCGGCACGTTGACCCCACCGGACACGATCACGTCGTCGAGCCGACCGAGCACCTGCAGCCGCCCGTCCGCGTCGATCCGCCCGGCGTCCGAGGTCAGGTACCAGCCGTCGACCAGCGTCTCGGCGGTGAGCTCGGGCGCTCCGTCGTACCCGGAGAACAGCGTCGGTCCGGAGATCCGGATCCGCCCGTCCGTCCCGAGCGCGACCGCGACCCCGTCCAGGGGAAGGCCGTCGTAGACGCAACCGCCGGCGGTCTCGGCCGCACCGTACGTCGCCACCACGTTGACCCCGGCCTCAGCAGCGGCGGTCCGCAGCGACGGATCGATCGGCCCACCGCCCAGCAGCACCGTCGAGGCCCGCGCGAGCGCCTCGGCGTCGGCGGGCGAGGCCAGGAACCGGGTCAGCTGCGTCGGCACCAGGGAAGTGCTCCAGCCCGAACCGGTCGGCCACCCCGAGCGCTCGAGCAGCGTCGGCGCGTGACCGGCCAGGAGCGAGCGCACGATCACCTGCACGCCGGCGACGTACGTCGACGGCAGCGCCAGCACCCACGGACCGGACCCACCCAGCCGGGCCGCCGAGGCGCCCACGGACGCGAGCACCGCGGAGCGCGACAGGACCACCCGCTTCGGCGTACCGGACGAACCGGAGGTCTCGACGAGCAACGGCGTCGCTGCTCCATCGGCCGTCGAGGAGAGCCATCGCGACAACCCCGACACCGCCTCGTCGAAGTCGTTGCCCGGCGACACGTAATCCACGAGACAGACGCTAACGGCACTGAGGAGAATGCGGTCATGCCGCCCGTCTCGGGGCCGAAGCCCGGCTCACGTCGTCCCCGGGTCGGCGCCCTGCTCGGCGACACCCCGCTCGTACGCCGCCTCTCCTGGCAGTCGATCCTCTCCGCGACCGGCGACGGCGCGTTCCTGACCGGCAGCGCGGTCTTCTTCACCCAGCTGGTCGGCCTCACGGCGGCGCAGGTCGGCCTCGGCCTGACCATCGGTGGCGTGGCGAGCTTCCTGCTCGCCGTACCCCTCGGCAGGCTCAGCGACCGCTTCGGCCCCCAGCAGGTCTGGTCGGTGACCTGCGTGCTCGAGTGCCTGGCCTATGCGAGCTGGTTCTGGGCCGACTCGATGGCCCTGTTCGTGCTGATGACGATCGCCCTCGAGGTGATCCAGACGGCCGGCCGATCGGCCCGGAACGCCTACCGCTTCGACATCTTCCCGCGCGAGCAGCGGGTCCGCAGCAACGCGTTCTTCCGTGCCGCCCGCAACGTCGGCTACACCCTCGGCGCCCTCCTCGCCGGCATCGCCCTCGCGACCGGCAGCGACACCGTGATCCGCTCCGTCCCGATCGCGACCGCCGCCGTCCTGATCCTCAACGCCGCGCTGATCCTGCGGCTCCCCGACGTGGCGGATCTCGGCAGGCACCACCACGGCTCCCCCTCGGTGGCCGACTCCCCCTCGGTGGCCGGCTCCCCCTCGGTGGCCGGCTCCCCGTCGGTGGTCGAGCTCGTCGAGACCCTTGAGGCGCACGACAGCGGCAGCGCCCTGCGCAACAGGCCGTACGTCGCCACCGCCATCCTGGGTGGGGTCCTCTCGACCCACCAGGTGCTGCTGAACGTCGTCATCCCGCTGTGGCTCGTGGAGGAGACCGATGCTCCACGGGTGCTGCTCGCGTGGCTGTTCGGCACCAACACGCTGATGGCCGTCTTCCTGCAGGTGGCGGCCGCGCGCGGCATCGTCACGGTCGACGACGCCCTGCGGTCCCAGCGACGGGGCGCGCTGTTCTTCATCGCCTCGTGCGTCATCGTGCTGGTCACCCACGACACGGTCGGCTGGGTGACGATCGCGCTGGTCTGGATCGGCCACGTCACCGTCTCCGGCGCCGAGCTGTTCCAGTCCGCCGGCGAGTGGGGGCTGCAGGCCGAGCTCGCCGACCCGACCCGCCGCGGGGAGTACCAGGGCGTCTCCCAGCTCGGCTACACCGTCGGGACGGTCTGGGCCCCCGCGGCGTACACCGCGCTGGCGATGCACTGGGGAACCGCCGGCTGGCTCACCATCGCCGCGATCATCGGCCTCGCCGCGGTGGCGATCCACCCGACCGCCCACGCCGCCGAACGGCGTGTCCAGCGTCGCGTCGCCGAGGCCCTGAGGGACCCGCTATCGCCCGACCCTGCTTGAATCCGGTCATGGCCACCCCCCAGCACTGGATCGCCGGTGCGCGCCTCCGGACCCTGCCCGCAGCGATCGCCCCCGTGGTGGTCGGAACCGGCATCGCGGGCTACCCGGACATCGACGTGGTCGTTTGGTGGAAGGCCGCCCTCGCGATGGTCGTCAGCCTCGCGCTGCAGGTGGGCGTCAACTACGCCAACGACTACTCCGACGGCATCCGCGGCACCGACGACGACCGGGTCGGGCCCCTGCGCCTGGTCGGCTCCGGTGTCGCCACGCCGCAGGCGGTCAAGCGCGCCGCGTTCCTCGCGTTCGGTGTCGCCGGCATCGCCGGGATCGCCCTCGCGGCCTCCACCGCCTGGTGGCTGCTGGCCGTCGGCGCCGTCTGCGTCCTGGCCGCGTGGTTCTACACGGGCGGCTCGAAGCCCTACGGCTACCTCGGCCTGGGCGAGGTGATGGTGTTCGTCTTCTTCGGGCTCGTCGCGGTCGCCGGTACGACGTACGTCCAGACCCAGTCGTGGGGCGAGACCGGCTGGGCGTCGGTGCTCGGCGGAGCCGGCGTCGGGGCGCTGGCCTGCGCGATCCTGGTCGCCAACAACCTGCGCGACATCCCGACCGACACCGTCGCCGGCAAGATGACCCTCGCCGTACGCCTCGGCGACGCGCGGACCCGCGCCTTCTACGCCACCCTGGTCACCGCCGCCTTCGCCGCGCTGGTCGGGCTGGCCGCCCTCACCACCTGGTGGGCGCTGCTCGGCCTCGTCTACGCGATCCCCGCGCTGCGCGGCGCCAAGATCGTCGGCTCGGGCGCGACCGGTCCGCGGCTCATCCCGGTGCTGCAGAAGACCGGCCTGGCCGAGCTGCTCTGGGCCGTCTTCGCGACCGTGGGCCTGCTCGTCGCCTGACCGGCTCCGGACGGAGGACCGTCAGTCCTCGTCCTCCTTGGCCTTCGCGGCCTCGAAGCGGTCGACGATCCGGTCGGCACGACCGGAGACCCGCTGGGCGAACGCCTCGCGGGGCCGGTTCAGCACGACGTACGACGCGGGCGCGCTGATCAGGAACGCCACGACGACCGGCCACACGGGGTTGACGCTGTGGTCGAGGGCGAACCAGATGCCGAAGACGACGGCGAACGCCGCGAGGAACAGCAGGACGCGCAGCCCCGTGTAGGTCCAGAACTCCTTCACAGGAGGCTCCCTTCGGTCCGCTCCACCTGCACCTGCGTGATCGCGTAGGAGTGCTGGCTGTTGGAGTTGAAGTAGTTGACGCCGATGAAGTTGAACCACAGCGTGGCCACGCCGAGCAGCGCGAGCAGGGCGGCGTTGCGGCCCTTCCAGCCGGCGGTCGCGCGGGCGTGCAGGTAGCAGGCGTAGACGACCCAGGTGATGAACGCCCAGACCTCCTTGGGGTCCCAGTTCCAGTAGCGGGACCAGGCCTCGTGCGCCCAGATCGGGCCGGTGATGAGGACCGCGAAGGTCCACACGGGGAAGGCGAAGGCGTGCACGCGGTAGGCGATGCGGTCGAGGGCGTCGAGCCCGGGCACGCGGGCCCACCAGCCGGTCAGCTGCTGGCCGTCGGCCTTCTTCTCCTTGCGCGAGCGCAGCAGGTAGACGATCGAGCAGAGCCCACCGAGCGTGAACGCACCGGTCGCGATGGCGGCGGAGACGACGTGGATGACCAGCCAGTAGGACGTCAGCGAGTCGGGGAGCGGCGAGACGGCCTCGTGCAGCCAGAGCACCGCGATCATCAAGATGACGACGACGAACCCGAGCACCAGCGGAGCCATCCAGCTGAGCTTGAAGCGCTTGTAGAGCGCCAGGTACATCGTCGCGACGATGAACGAGCCGGTCATCGTGAACTCGTACATGTTCCCCCACGGCACCCGGTTGGGGTCCGCGGCCATGCCGCGGCCCACGAGGGCCACGAAGTGCGCGGCGACGGCGATGATCGTCAGCAGCAGGCCGACCCGGCCTGCGAACGCGACGTTCTCGGCGTGCGAGCGGCGGCCGGACGACACCTCCGGCTCGTCCTCGACGACGGCGGCACCGTCGGGACCGACCAGCTCGCCGACCTTCGCCCCGGCCGGGACGACGTTGGTACGGCGCAGCATCGCCCACTCGGCGAGGTGCGCCAGCAGCGCGAGGAAGTAGACGACACCGGCCGCGCCGATGGCGTGGTCGCTCAGGGATCCCCAGTCGGCGTTGGTCACTGCAGTTCCTTCTTCTTGAGGTTCGCGACGACCCGGCCGAGGAGCTCCTCCGCGTCGGCGTTGCCGGAGCGGTCCAGCAGGGCCACCTCGACGATCGTCCGCTCCATGGTGCCCGTCCGCTGGTCATCCGTCTCGTCAGCCGGAACGCTGACCCGGCGCGCACGCACCCAGACCCGGCGCGGACGGATGAACAGCGAGCAGCACAGACCGATCAGCGCCAGGATCATGCCGAGCAGGCAGATCTCCTTGCCGGGGCTCTGGCTGATCTGGACCCGCACCCACTTCTTGACCCCGTTGAACTTCACGGTGCCGAGCCCATCGGGCAGTCGCACGGTCTGGCCCGGGCGCAGGTCGAGGCGGTAGGGCATGCCGTTGGCCTGCTTGACCTGGGTGGCGTGCGACTTGTCGAGGACGTAGACCGACTGCGAGGAGCCGCTGTCGTAGCCCAGGTCGCCGGTGTAGAGGAACATCGCCAGCCGCGGGCACTTGTCGTCGGGGAAGACCGTCATCGGGTCGCCCGCCGGGGTCGCGCCACCGCTGCAGCCCGGATGGATCGTGCCGCGTGCATCGACGGTGCCGTACCAGGGGTAGAAGAGACCGTCGAGGCCGAACTGCCGGGAGCCCTGGGGCTTGATCACGCCGTAGGACAGGAAGCTGCCGTCCTGGGGCAGGAAGATCTGCGGGCCGTCCCAGACCACGTTGCCCTGGCTGTCGCGGACCGTGAGGTCCGGCGCGTAGCCGTGGCCGATCAGGAAGACCTCGGTGCTGCCGACCGACAACGGGTGGTTGACCTCGAGGTTGAACGACTTCTCCGCCCCCTGGCCGCAGTGCTGCTGGTAGCTCAACCCGGCGTGGAACTTCACCGCCATGCCGGCCCGCGGGCCGGACTTCAGGTACTGGTCGCCGTACTTGTCGACGGTGAAGCAGAACGGGTCGAGCTGGCTGGTCTTGAACAGCGAGCCCGGGTTGAAGTCGTCGTACTGGGTGAGGTTGTTGGTGAAGGCCTGGCCCTCGATGATGATGACGCCGCCCTGGTAGCCGAACATCCCACCCATCGCGAAGCCCGCGAGCACGACCAGCACCGACATGTGGAAGAGCAGGTTGCCGGCCTCCCGCAGGAACCCTCGCTCGGCGGAGACCCAGTCGCCCTCCGCCCGCATCCGGTGGCGTCGACCCAGCACCGCACGAGCGGCCGCGAGGACCTCCTCGACCGATGCCTCGCTCTCGTACGTCGCATGCACGGGGAGCCGGGTCAGGTTCGCCGGTGCTGCCGGGGGCTGGGCCCGGTAGCCGCGCCAGTAGGTGAGCAGCCGCGGGATGATGCATCCGACCAGCGAGACCACGAGCAGCAGGTAGATCGCCGCGAACCAGGGCGAGTCGTAGACCGAGAACAGGTCGAGCTTCTCGTAGACCGGGGTCAGCTGGGGGTGGGCGTCCTTCCAGCGGGTGACGGCCTGCTGGTTGACCCCCGCCTGCGGGATCACCGAGCCCGGCACCGCGGCCAGGGCGAGCAGCAGCAGGAGCAGCAGCGCCGTACGCATCGAGGTCAGCTGCCGCCAGCCCCACCGTGCCAGCTCGCGCGCGTTCAGCTCACCGGAGCGCCGCTCGGCGCCCTTGGGTTCCTTGCTCACAGGTCGACCACCGCTCCGTTGACGGCACGCAGCTGGACCCACTGGACCAGGTGGTCCCACCACCCGGTGAGCATGAGCACGCCGATCGCGATGAGCATCAAGCCTCCGATCCGCATCACCAGCGCCTGGTGCCGCTTGACCCAGGACAGCGCGCCCAGGGTCTTCTCGTAGGCCACCGCCGCGACGATGAACGGCAGCCCGAGGCCGATCGAGTAGCAGAGAGAGAGCACGGTCCCCCGTGCGGCGGTGCCGCCGTCGGCGTACGTCAGGCCGAGGATGGCGCCGTACGTCGGGCCGATGCAGGGGGTCCAGCCGATGGCGAAGAGCGCGCCGATCAGCGGCGCCGCGGCGAGGCCGACGCCGGGCAGCTTGTGCACGCGCCAGTCACGCTGGAACCACGGCAGCACGCCGGCGAAGACCAGGCCGAGGACGATCAGCAGCGCACCGAGCACGAGGTTGATCTCGTGCTGGTAGCTGCGGATGTGCTGACCCATGGTGCCGAACGCGGCGCCGAGCAGCATGAAGACGATGGCGAACCCGCCGACGAACAGCAGCGCGCCGAGCAGCATCCGGCCACGGTGCTTGGCGGCCTCGCCGGAGGCGAGGTCGGCGCCGGAGAGACCGGTGGCGTAGGACAGGTAGCCCGGCAGCAGCGGGATCACGCAGGGTGAGAAGAAGGAGACCAGCCCGGCCACCAGCGCGACCGGGATCGCGAGCAGCAGCGAGCCGCCGAGGACCTGCTCCTGGAACCAGTGGCTCACGACGTGCTCCCGAGGAGCTCGTCGACGACGTCGGTCAGGGTGGTCTGCGACGGGATCGGGCCGTTGACCAACGCGGCCACCCGGCCCTGCTGGTCCAGGACCAGGGTCGCCGGCGGGGCGTAGGGCGCGTACTTGCCGAAGTCGAGCAGCGTCTTGCTGGCCGGGTCGTAGAGCGAGGGGTAGTCGACGCCGCGGTCGCGCTCGAAGGCGGCGGCGTTGGCGGTCGACGCGTCGCGGATGTTGATGCCGACGAAGGCGACCTTGCCCTTGTCGGCACCGGTCGCGAACGACCTCTCGGTGTCGACCAGCATCGGCATCTCCTTGCGGCACGGGCCGCAGCCCGACCACCACACGTTCACCACGACGACCTTGCCGCGCAGCGACTCGAGGGAGAGCGGGTCGCCCTGGATCGTCGTACCGCTGACCTCGACCGGCGCGCCGCGCTTCGACGCGGCGACCGAGACGACCTTGCCGTCGCCGGTGACGCTGTCGGCGCCGTTGGTGCCGCCGATCGCCGAGCAGGCGCTCAGCGTCGCGGCGGCGAGGACGCCGGCGAGCAGGGCAGAGGTACGACGCACGTCAGTCCTCGTCGGTGTCGGTGGTGCCCGGCGCGGGCATGTGGGCCGGCGCCGGCGTGGCCTCGCCGGAGGAGAACGGGTCGGTCCGGGCATCGACCGGGATCAGGTCGAGCGAGGGCTCGGAGTAGGAGACCTGGGTGATGACCTCGCCCACGAAGTGGAACGACGTCACCGACGCCAGCGTGCACTGCCGCTTGCGCGGGTCGTGCAGGAACGAGCGGCCCTCCACGGCGAGCCGCGTCGTCCAGATCGGGAGCTGGTGGGAGACCAGGACCGCCTCGTGGCCCTCGGCCGCCGCGCGCGCGTCGTGGACCGCGGCGAGCATGCGCTCGACGATGTCGGCGTACGGCTCACCCCAGGACGGCTTGAGCGGGTTCCACAGCAGGCGCCAGGTCAGCGGGTTGCGCAGGGCGTTGTGCCCCTTGCCGAACTGCATCCCCTCGAACTTGTTCTCCGACTCGATCACCCGCGGCTCGATGCCGACCTCGAGGCCGAGGGTCGCGGCCAGCGGCGCCGCGGTCTCCCGCGCGCGCTCGAGCGGCGAGGAGCGGATGACCGTGATGTCGCGGTCGGCCAGCGCCTCGCCCGTGCGCACCGCCATCCGGCGGCCGAGCTCGGAGAGGTGGAACCCGTCGCGCCGGCCGTACAGGACGGCGTCGGGGTTGTGGACCTCGCCATGGCGGACCAGGTGGACGATCGTGTCCGGCGTTGCACTCACTTCTGTACCTCCGCTGCGGCGCGCGCGGCACCGGGCAGCGCGTCGAGGATGTGCTGGACCGCGCGCTCGTCGTGAGCGGCGGAGACGAACCACGCCTCGTACGCCGACGGTGGCAGGTGCACCCCGGCGTCGAGCATGGCGTGGAAGAAGGCGGCGTACGCCGGCACGTCGGTGCGCTGGGCGCCCGCGAAGTCGGTGACCGGCTGGTCGGTGAGGAAGACCGAGAACATCGAGCCGGTCGACTGGATGACGTGAGGTACGCCGGCCGCGGTGAACGCGTCGGCGACGCCGGCGCGCAGCGCGTCGGCGACCTTGTCGAGGTGGGCGTAGACGTCGTCGGTCGCGAGGGCCAGCGTGGCGAGGCCGGCCGCGGTCGCGACGGGGTTACCGGCGAGCGTGCCCGCCTGGTAGACGGGGCCCTCCGGGGCGAGGTGGTGCATCACGTCGGCACGACCACCGAACGCGGCGGCGGGGAAGCCACCGCCCATCACCTTGCCGAAGGTCATCAGGTCCGGCGCCCAGCCCTCGACCTTGCCGTCGTTGCCCCACTGGCCCTGGCTGCTCGCGCGGAAGCCCGTCATCACCTCGTCGGAGATGAACAGCGACCCGTTGGCCCGGCAGGTCTCGGCGAGGAACTGGTTGAAGCCCGGCTCCGGCGGCACGAGGCCCATGTTGCCGGGAGCGGCCTCGGTGATCAGGCAGGCGATGCGGTCGCCGTGCTCGGCGAACGCCGCGGTCACCGCGGCCCGGTCGTTGTAGGGCAGCACCACCGTGAGCTCGGTCGAGCTGACCGGCACCCCGGGCGTGCCGGGGATCGCGAAGGTGGTCAGGCCCGAGCCCGCCGAGGCGAGCAGCGCGTCGACGTGGCCGTGGTAGCAGCCGGCGAACTTGATGACGACGTCGCGACCGGTGAACCCGCGCGCGAGCCGGATGGCGGTCATCGTGGCCTCGGTGCCGGAGGTGACCAGGCGAGCCCGCTCGACCGGCGTACGGGCGACGATGGCCTCGACCAGCTCGACCTCGCCCTGCGTCGGGGTGCCGTACGACGACCCGCGGGCCGCCGCCCGGGTGACGGCCTCGACCACGGCCGGGTGGGCGTGGCCGAGCAGCATCGGGCCCCAGGAGCAGATGAGGTCGACGTACTTGTTGCCGTCGACGTCGGTCAGCCACGCTCCCTCGGCGCTCGCGATGAACCGTGGCGTTCCGCCCACCGCGTTGAACGCGCGGACCGGGGAGTTCACGCCACCGGGGGTCACGGCACGGGCACGGGCGAACAGCTCACCGGACAGCACAGGTTCGGGCACGCGCCCATTGTCGCCGATAGCACCTCACGGCCTCCATCCGGGCGAGCGTGACGCGAAATACCAAAGGAATCTCGGATTTTGGTTCAGTCGACCATGTGACACCCGTAACGTGCGTGTGTCAGGATTCGTTGACGCCATGTCGCTGTTGTTGGGGGACACGGTGACATTGGGAGTGGCTGGATCTGCCGGGAACGTGCCCGGCGGGGAGGGACAGACACTCAGCATGGACAAGGGAGACGCTATGTCGAGGAAGCGCCTGGGACGCGTGCAGCGCGCAGCGACCATCGTTCCGCTCGCGCTGCTGTCCGCCGCATGGACGGCCAGTGTGGCCGGCATCGGTGGCGTGGCAGGCCCGGTGAGTGCCGCTGGCGCGCCGAGCGCCGTGAGCGACACGAGTGTGCCGGCGAGTGCGATCGACGCACCCGCGAGCCTCTCGACGCCCGGTGCGATCGACGGGCTGGGCGCCGGTGGCAACACCGCGCAGATCGTCTCGACCGCCTCGACGACCGAGATCCCCTCGGCCGCTCTCGCCGCCTACCAGCGCGCCGAGTCGGTCATCAACGCCGCCGACAAGTCCTGCCACCTCACGTGGCAGCTCGTCGCCGCGATCGGCCGCGTGGAGTCCAACCACGGCCGCTCCGGTGGCAACGTGCTCAACGACCAGGGCGTGTCCACCCCCGGCGTGTTCGGCCCCGAGCTCAACGGCAAGAAGGGCGCCCCGTCGGTCCCCGACACCGACGCCGGCCAGTACGACAACGACGTCCAGTGGGACCGCGCGGTCGGCCCGATGCAGTTCATCCCCTCGACCTGGGCGGTCGTGGGCGTCGACGCCGACGGCGACGGCAAGCGCAACCCGCAGGACATCGACGACGCCGCGCTCGCGACGGCCGTCTACCTCTGCTCCGGCTCCGACGACCTCTCGACGCTCGCCGGGCAGAAGGCCTCCGTCTTCCGCTACAACAACAACGCCAAGTACGTCGACCTGGTCATCAAGGTCATGAACGGCTACCTGCAGGGTGACTACACGACGGTCCCGAACAGCGTGACCGCTGCCGGCTACATCGTTCCCGGTGTGCCGAGCTACAGCGGTGGCGGCACCTTCGGTGGCGGCTACAACTCCTGGCACGACGTCCACAGCGCGCACTCCGGTGGCGCCAACGGCGGCGGCACGACCGGCGGCACCACGGGTGGTACGACCGGTGGCACCACCGGCGGCACCACGGGTGGCACGACCGGCGGCACCACCGGCGGTCCGACGTCCGGCCCGACCGGCAACCCGGTCACCGACACCCTCAACGGTGTCGTGAGCGGCGTCGGCGACGCACTCAAGGGTCTGACCGGCGGCTCGACGGGCGGCTCCAGCAGCTCGCCGTCCCCGACCACGTCCAACCCGGTCACCACGATCGTGAACGGTGTGCTCGGTGCGCTGAGCCCGGCCGCCGCCCAGCTCCAGTGCGGTCTCAAGTACTCGCTGCAGCCGGCCAAGAAGCAGGAGTGCCTCGCTTCCTACGGCCTCTGATCGACCAGCCATGAAGGGCCCGGACCGCAAGGTCCGGGCCCTTCGTGCATCCCCGAGCCTCCCGGTCTACGCTCAGGGCCCTGGGGATCGGGACTCGGGACAGGCACCACCATGAGCAGGATCAAGCTGCAGAACATCGCGGTCATCGCCGTCGGCGTGGGCCTCGTCGCGTCGTGGCTGGTCGGCGGCCTGTGGCCCACACACCACACCGTGCGCGACCAGAGCGCTCCGCAGGACACCCCGCCCGCTCCGGCGTACGTCACGCCGGGCACGGCCGATGCACTCCTCCCCCGCCATCGGCCGGCGGGTGCGACGCCGAGCGAGAGCTCGCCCCCCCGGCACGGTCCCCGTGGTCGCGACGGCCGCACCCGCGCCCGGCGGGCATCAGCCGGTGCAGCACCCCGCCGCGCCGCATCCGGCCTCGGCCGGCAGCTCGCCCGCGAGCAGCCCTTCGGGCGGCTCGACGCAGCACCCGACGCCGCACCCCTCGCCGAGCCCGTCGCCCAGCCCCAGCCGGTCCGACCTGCTCACCACCCTCGTGAACGGCCTCAAGCCGCATGGGTGAGGCTCAGCGCAGCAGCCGCGCGGCCTCGGTGGCCCAGTAGGTCAGGATGACGTCGGCGCCGGAGCGGTGGATCGAGGTCAGGGTCTCGAGGATCGCGGCCTCGCGGTCGATCCACCCGTTGGCGGCGGCCGCCTCGACCATGGCGTACTCACCGGAGATGTTGTACGCCGCCACCGGCACGTCCACCGCGTCGCGGACCTGCCGGATCACGTCGAGGTAGGCCAGCGCGGGCTTCACCATCACGATGTCGGCGCCCTGCTCGATGTCGAGCAGCACCTCGGCGAGGCTCTCGCGCGCGTTGCGCGGGTCCTGCTGGTAGGTCTTGCGATCGCCGTCCAGCGTGGAGTCGACGGCCTCACGGAACGGGCCGTAGAACGCCGAGGCGTACTTCGCGGAGTAGGCGAGGATCCCCGTGTCGGTGTGGCCGGCGCCGTCGAGCGCGGCCCGGACGACGGCGACCTGGCCGTCCATCATGCCGCTGGGGCCGACCAGGTCGACGCCGGCGGCCGCCTGGACACGGGCCATCTCGGCGTACCGCCGCAGCGTGGCGTCGTTGTCGACCCGGCCGTCGCGCGCGAGCACGCCGCAGTGGCCGTGGTCGGTGAACTCGTCGAGGCACAGGTCGGCCATCACGACCAGGTCGTTGCCGACCTCGGCGACGACGTCGGCGATCGCGACGTTGAGGATGCCGTCGGGGTCGGTGGCGCCGCTGCCGACCGCGTCCTTGTGCTCGGGGATGCCGAACAGCATGACGCCCTTGATCCCGGCCGCGGCAGCCTCGACGACCGCCTTCCTGACCCCGTCCCGGGTGTGCTGGACGACGCCCGGCATCGACGAGATCGGCTGCGGCTCGCTGATCCCCTCCCGGACGAACAGCGGCAGCACCAGCTGCGAGGGGCGCACGGCCGTCTCGGCCACGAGGTCCCGCATCGCTGCGGTCGTCCGCAGCCGGCGGGGACGTACGACGGGCCGCTCGATCTCGGTCATGAGGCCATCATCCCATCCGCCGAGATCGCCCTCCGTCACCGTCGAGATCGCCCCATGTCGCACGCGAGATCGCCCTCCGTCGCAGGCGGGCTGCGACGGAGGGCGATCTCGACGGTGACGGAGGGGGATCTCGCGCTACTCAGCCTTGCGACGACGCCCCGACGGCTTGCGGTCCGACGGCTTGGTGACGGGCTCGCCGGCCTCCACGAGGGACGCGCGACGGGCGGCACCGAAGCCGGCCAGGGACTCGGCGAGGACGTCGACGTCCGGCAGCGGCGACATCACGTCGACGCGCAGGCCGTGCTCCTCGGCGGTCTTGGCCGTGGCGGGACCGATCACGGCGATGATCGTCGACGGGTGCGGCTTGCCGGCGATGCCGACCAGGTTGCGCACCGTCGAGGACGACGTGAAGACCACCGCGTCGAACTTGCCCGTCTTGATCGCGTCGCGCGTCGGCGCCGGCGGCGGGGCCGCACGCACGGTGCGGTACGCCGTCACGTCGTCGCACTCCCAACCCAGGTCGATCAGGCCGGCGACGAGGTTCTCGG
Organism: Nocardioides montaniterrae; assembly: GCF_054782655.1. Lineage (NCBI taxonomy): Bacteria > Bacillati > Actinomycetota > Actinomycetes > Propionibacteriales > Nocardioidaceae > Nocardioides > Nocardioides montaniterrae. The sequence goes on from NZ_BAAGSB010000001.1 coordinate 505,737, forward strand.
TGGCGATGTCGGCACGCGGCAGGAACACCCGGTTGATCGGGTCGAGCTGCTCGTCGTACTCGGGCCAGTCCTCGAGCAGGCCGGCGGCCGACTGCTCCCCCGACGGGGTGAGGTCGGGGCGCAGGCCCCAGTCCATGAGGGACGCGGCGGTCTTGTCGCCGACCGCGGCGATCTTCAGACCGGAGAAGGAGCGGGCGTCGAGGCCGTACTCCTCGAACTTCTCGCGCACGGCCTTGACCGCGTTGACCGAGGTGAAGGCGACCCACTCGTAGCGACCCTCGACCAGGCCACGGACGGCCTTGTCCATCTGCTGCGGGTTGCGGGGCGGCTCGACGGAGATCGTGGGGACCTCCTCGGGCACGGCGCCGTAGCTGCGCAGGCGGTTGGACAGCGAGGCGGACTGCTCCTTGGTCCTGGGGACCAGGACGCGCCAGCCGAACAGCGGCTTGGTCTCGAACCACGACAGCGTCTGGCGCAGGTCGACGACCTTGCCGATGACGGTGATCGCCGGGGGCGCCATCCGGGCCGCGCGGGCGTCGGCGGCGATGTGCTCGAGCGTCGAGGTGACCGTCTGCTGCTCGGTGGTCGTGCCAACCCGGGTCATCGCGACCGGCGTGTCCGCGTTGCGGCCGGCGGCGACCAGCGCTTTGGCGATGTCGCCGATCTGGCCGACGGCCGAGAGCAGCACCAGGGTCGATGAGTCGGCGTACCGGCTCCAGTCGACCTTGTCGCCGCACGTCACGACCGCGACATCGCGGTGGTCCTTGGTGGTCAGCGGGATGCCGGCGTACGCCGGGACCGCCGAGACGGAGCTGACACCGGGGACGACCTCGAACGGCAGGCCGGCCTTGGCGACGGCCTGGGCCTCCTCGGGGCCGGAGGCGTAGAGGAACGGGTCACCGCCGAGGAGACGTACGACGCGGACGCCGCGCTTGGCCTGCTTGACGACGACCTTGGCGCGGGCGGCGTGCGTGAGCGGCTGCCCGTCCTCGCCGAAGCCACCGTCGATGATCTCGAGGCCCTCGGGCTCGAAGCCACGGATCGAGGCGACCAGGCCGGCGTGGGCGGGGTCCTCGGTGATGAGGACGTCGGCGTCAGCGATGAGCTGTGAGGCACGGACGGTGAGCAGCTCGGGGTCGCCAGGACCTGTGCCGACGAACGCGAGCCCACCCGGAGCGGGTGTCGGAGCGTCGACGGTCGCCTGGCCCTTGTCGGCTGCGGCGGTCGTGGTGGATCGGGTCATGCCTCATGCACCTCTAGCTGGTCGTGCGGCGGTAGGCGGCGTCGCGGAGAGCTCGCGCGCGCCGTCATCGAGCATCTCGGTGGCAAGTCGCCCACCGAGCCGGATCGCGGCCTCGGACCAGGTGGCCGGGTCGGCGCCGAGAGGCGTCGAACCGGAGGTCCGGACTGCGAGCGTGCCGTCCTCGGACAGCACGACGGCACGGAGCCACAGCTCCGGGCCGGAGTCATTCTCAAGGTCACCCTCGACGACGTCGGCGAGGGCGCCGATGGGGGCCGAGCAGCCCCCTTCGAGCGTGGCCAGGGTGGCCCGCTCGGCGGTGACGGCGGCACGCGTGGCCGCGTCGTCGAGCCGGGCGAGCAGTGCGAGCGTCTGCGCGTCGTCCGCGCGGCACTCGATCGCCAGCGCACCCTGACCGGGCGCCGGCAACATCTGGAGCGGGTCGAGGACCTCGGTGGCCTCGTCCACCCGGCCGAGGCGGGCCAGGCCGGCCCGGGCCAGCACCACGGCGTCGTACTCGCCGGAGGCGACCTTGGCGATCCGGGTGTCGACGTTGCCGCGCACCGGGCGGGCCTCGACACCGAGGCCGAGCGCGTTGAGCTGGGCGACCCGGCGCGGCGAGCCGGTGCCGACGACACTGCCGGCCGGGAGCTCGCCGAGGGTGAGTCCGTCCCGGGCGACGATCACGTCCCGGGGGTCCTCGCGGACCGGGATCGCGGCCAGCGCGATGCCCTGCTCGGGGTAGGTCGGAAGGTCCTTGAGCGAGTGGACCGCGAGGTCGACGTCGCCCGACAGCAGCGCGTCGCGCAGCGCACTGACGAAGATGCCGGTGCTCGAGGAGCCCGCGACCGGGGTGCCGGCGGCCTGGCTGCGATCGCCGTCGGTCGAGATCTCGACCAGGGTCGTCTCGACGCCGAGCTCGCGCAGGGCGGCGGCGACGTGGCCGGTCTGGGTGGTGGCCAGCGCGCTGGCGCGGGTGCCGATCCGAAGAACCGTCATGCCTGGCCCTCCTTGGTCACCGCGATCGGACGCGTCACGGCGTCCACAGCCTCGGGATCGAGGGCGAACAGCTCGGCCAGCGCGGCGGCGTACGAGACGGCGCCCTGCTCGTTGGCGAGCTCCTTGACCCGGACGGTCGGCGCGTGCAGCAGCTTGTCGGCGACCCGGCGCACGGTCTGGCGTACCTCGGCCAGGACGATCGGGTCGAGGTGGGTCAGGCGGCTCTCGAGACGCGTCATCTCGGCGTCGACCACGGAGGTCGCCATCGAGCGCAGCGCGACCACGGTCGGGGTGACGCTGGCCTGGCGCCGCGCGGCGAGGAAGGAGGTGACCTCCTCGGCGAGGATGCGGCGTACCTCCTGGACCTCGGCACCGGCGGCGCTGTCGTGCAGGGCCTCGGCCAGGATGGTGAGGTCGACCCGGGTGATCCCGACGTGGTCGGCGGTCGCCGGGTCGATGTCGTGCGGGAGCGCGAGGTCGATCAGCGCGAGCGGCCGGGTCGCCTCGAGACGCGCCTGGGCGACCATGTCGGCGGTCACCACGATGCCAGTGGCGCCGGTGCAGCTGATCACGATGTCGGCCTGCGCGAGCTCGTCGACCAGGTCGGAGAGAGGTACGGCGACGCCGCCGTACTGGGAGGCCAGGCGCGTCGCGCGATCGAGCGAGCGGTTGACCACGGCGATGCGGGAGGCGCCCATGCGGCTGACGGTCGCGGTGGCGAGCCCCGCCATCGCGCCGGCGCCGATCACGACCACCGACTTTCCGACGACCCCGGCCTCACCGGCGCCGACGTGGTCGAGCGCAGCGGTCACGAGCGTCGGGGCGACCAGGTCGATCGCGGTCTCGGCGCGCGTGCGCTTGCCGACGCGCAGGGCCTGCTGGAACAGCGAGTTGAGGGCGGGCCCGACCGTGCCGAGCTCCTGACCACGACGCAGCGCCTCGCGGGTCTGGCCGAGGATCTGGCCCTCGCCGACGGCCATCGAGTCCATGCCCGCGGCGACCTTGAAGAGGTGGGAGATCGCGCCGTCGTCGTAGTGGACGTAGAGGTGCGGCAGCATCGCCTCGGTCGACTCGCCGGCCCGCTCGACGAGCAGCTTCGAGAGCTGCTCGATGCTGCCGTGGAACCGGTCGACCTCGGTGTAGATCTCGACCCGGTTGCAGGTGGAGATGACCGTCGCCTCGGTGACGTGGTCACACGTGGCGGCGGCCGCAGCCAGCTTCTGAGCGCCGGACTCGTCGACCGCGACGCGCTCGAGCAGCGACACGGGAGCCGAGTTGTGGGAGATGCCCACCACCAGGACGCTCACGACACGCCCTCGAGCTCGTCGGACTCGTCGGCGTCGATGACACCGGACTTGCGCTGCTCGTGGAAGGCGAGGATCTGCAGCTCGATGGACAGGTCGACCTTGCGTACGTCGATGCCGTCGGGGACCTGGAGAACGGCGGGCGCGAAGTTGAGGATGCTGGTGATCCCGACCTCGACGAGGCGGTCGGCGACGACCTGGGCGGAGCCCGCCGGCGTCGCGATGACACCGATGACGACCTCGTGGTCGGCGACGATCTTCTCGAGATCGGCGAAGTCGCGGACACGTACGCCGGCGACCTCACGACCGATGACGCTCGGGTCGGCGTCGAGCAGCGCGAGCACGCTGAAGCCGCGGCTGCGGAAGCCGGAGTAGTTCGCCAGCGCCTGACCCAGGTTTCCCAGACCCACGATGACCACGGGCCAGTCGTGGGTGACGCCGATCTCGCGGGCGATCTGGTAGCGCAGGTAGTCGACGTCGTAGCCGACCCCGCGGGTGCCGTAGGAGCCGAGGTAGGAGAGGTCCTTGCGCAGCTTGGCGGAGTTGACCCCCGCGGCGACGGCGAGATCCTCGCTGGAGCAGGTGCGAATTCCCGTCTCTGCGAGGGCCGTCAGCGCCCGCAGGTAGACGGGCAGACGGGCAACCGTGGCCTCCGGGATGACCCGGCCTGCCTCTGGCGAAGTCCGTGCTGTCACAACTCTTCTTTCCAGTCGCCTCCGTGCGGATGCGGCCCGGCCACTGTAGGAGTTTGTGAACGCGCGAACCAAATCAAAGAGGGGGGTCGTTCACGGCGTGAGAAGGGGCCGTGCTAGGCACGAATCTCGGCTAGATGCAAACCCGCACGGCGACTGCGTCAGGCGCCGAGCGCCGCCCTGAGACGCTGCTCACTGACTCGCCAGAAGTCGTGCTGCCTGCCGTCGACGAAGGTCACCGGGATCTCGTTGCCGAAGCGCTGGAGCAGCGCGGGGTCCTCATCGATCGAGACCTCGACGTACGTCGTCCCGAGGTCGGAGCACACCCGCTCGATGACCGCGCGCGCGTCGTCGCACAGGTGGCAGCCGGGACGGCCGTAGAGGGTGACGCGGGGCTCCATGGCTCCACGGTAGCGCCGGCGGCGGCCGCCACTAGGCTGGTGCCATGGCATCCAGCGGCAAGCGCCCGAGCCGGCTCGACCTGCAGCAGCGGTCGACGCTCGCGGGCGAGGCCGCGGCCGCGGCCGCCCAGGTGGAGACAGCGCTCGAGGTGCCCGGTGACCCGACCGCCGCGGCGTTCTTCGACGTCGACAACACCGTCATGCAGGGCGCCAGCATCTTCCACCTCGCTCGCGGCCTGTACCGCCGCGACTTCTTCACCACCCGCGACCTGCTCGGCGCCGCGTGGAAGCAGGCCTACTTCCGCATCGCCGGCGTCGAGGACCCCGAGCACGTCGCCGACGCCCGCAACTCCGCCCTCGCGTTCATCGCCGGCCACACGGTCGCCGAGATCGAGGAGGTCGGCGAGGAGATCTTCGACGAGGGCATGGCCCACCGGATCTGGCCGGGCACCCGCGCACTGGCCCAGATGCACCTCGACCAGGGTCAGCGCGTCTGGCTGGTGACCGCCGCACCGATCGAGATCGCGGGCCTCATCGCTCGTCGCCTGGGCCTGACCGGCGCGCTCGGCACGGTGGCCGAGCACGTCGACGGCGTCTACACCGGCCGGCTGGTCGGCGACATGCTGCACGGGCCGGCCAAGGCCGTCGCGGTCAGCGCCCTGGCGGAGCGCGAGGGACTCGACCTGAGCCGCTGCTCGGCGTACTCCGACTCCGCGAACGACCTGCCGATGCTCGGCCTCGTCGGCGATCCGTGCGCGATCAACCCCGATCCCAAGCTGCGCGCGCACGCGCGCGCGAACGGCTGGCGGATCCGCGACTACCGCACCGGACGGCGTGCGGCCCGCGCCGGCCTCGTGGTCGGCTCGGCCGCCTCGGGCGCCGCCGTCGCCACCGCACTCGCCCGGCGGATCCACCATCGCCGCTGAGCCGCTCCCCCCAGACAGTGGCCCCGCTCACAGATCCGCCGTAGGATCCGAATTCAGGAGGATCGTTCGGGGAGGGCCGGAATGACCTGGGAGCGTGACATTTCGCGGGGCGTCGACGCCCTGCGCTGTGCCGTGTCCGAAGCGCTCCGCAACCTCGCCGAGCCGATCGGTCCGGCGTACGCCGTCGCCGGCGGCGCTCCCGTCCCGCGCTCCGCCGCTCGTACGACGCCGTGGCTGATGTCCGAGGCCGATCACGGCTTCCCCGTCGAGCCCGGCGAGGAGCCCCTCGCCCCTGAGGGGACCTACGGCGACGCCCAGCTCGCCACGTCCTCCGAGGACTCACCCGAGGCCCGCGAGCGACTGATCGGCCTGGTCGAGCTGGCCCGTGGCGGCGATGCCGAGGCGTTCGGGATGCTGTTCGACCACTACCAGCCCTCGGTCTACCGCTTCCTCTACTACCGGACCCGCTCGGTGGTCGTCGCCGAGGACCTCACCTCAGAGACCTTCTTCCGCGCCCTGCGCAACATGGGCTCGTTCCGCTGGCAGGGCAAGGACTTCGGCGCCTGGCTGATGACCATCGCCCGCAACCTGGCCACCGACCACTTCAAGGCCGGCCGCACCCGCCTCGAGCTCACCACCGAGGACATGGCCCTCCACGACGACATCGCCGAGGGTCCCGAGCACGAGGTGCTCGCCCACCTGACCAACGAGATCCTGCTCGAGGCGCTGACCAAGCTGCCCAGCGAGCAGCGCGACTGCCTGATCATGCGGTTCCTCCAGGGCCTGAGCATCGCCGAGACCGCCCAGGCCCTCAGCCGCAGCGACGGGGCGATCAAGCAGCTCCAGCTGCGCGGCGTTCGCAACCTCGCCAAGCTGATGCCGGAGGGGCTGCGATGACGCTCACACACGTAACCTCGGCCGTCTGCTGGTCGTTGACCCAGCAGGACGGATCGGGCCGTCCAGGCACCAGTGAAGGACGGTTCTCATGATCGGCAACGCGCACACGCGCCGCGCCGAGGAGTTCGACGCCGCGCTGTCCGGTCGCGCTACGAGCGGGACGCAGCAGCGGTACGCCGAGCTGCTCGACGTGGTCAGTGGCCTGCGCTCCGTCCCCGCGCCCGCCGCGCGCCCGGCGTACGTCGCCGCGCTCCGCGGCCAGCTCGTCCGCGAGGCCGGCCTGATGCCGGCCACACCGCACGCCGACCGCGCCACGGAGCTCAAGCTCACCCCCACGCGAACGCACGGTCGTCGCGAGCGTCGCCTCGCCGCGATCATCGGCGGCTTCGCCGTGGTCGCCGCCAGCGGCTCGATGGCCGTCGCCTCCCAGGGCGCGCTGCCCGGCGACGTCCTCTATCCTGTCAAGCGGGCGATCGAGAACGCGCACGCGAACCTGCAGAGCTCCCCCGACGCCAAGGCATCGGTCCTGCTCGACAACGCCGAGAACCGCCTCTCCGAGGTCGAGGAGCTCAGCGCCCGCGGCGACTCCGCCGACGCCGGCGAGATCACCAGCACGCTCCAGGCGTTCAAGGACCAGACCAGCCAGGCGTCCACGATCGCCATCGACGACTTCTCCAAGAACGGCGACGACTCCGGCCTGACCGACGTCCACTCGTTCGCCGACGCCTCGATGTCGCGGCTCGTCGCGCTCGACGACGTGCTCCCGGCGGAGGCACGGCCCGCTCTGGTCGCCGCGGCCCAGACCATCCGCTCGGTCGACCTGGCCGCCTCGGACGCCTGCCCGACGTGCATCCAGAGCCCGCTGACCCAGCTGCCGGACTTCGCCACCAAGGCGCTCACCGGGGTCGTCGTCCCGGGTCGCCCGCCCTCGAGCGGTTCGACCACGGCCAAGGCGTCGCCCGCCCAGCGCGCCGGCTCGACGCCGACGGGCCCCAGCGCCGGACACTCCAGCAGCACGGCGCCGCCGAGCCTCCCGGCCCTGCCCGGCCTCCCGTCGGACGACAGCGGCCAGTCCGCCGGCTCCGGCGGCGACACCGGCACCTCCGACGACCAGCACGTCGTCCCCGACACGATCAACAAGATCACCAAGGGACTCCTCGGCGGCGGTGGAACCACCACCCAGAGCAGCGCGGACCCGTCCAGCAGCCCCGACGTCGTCGGCGGCCTGAACAACCTGCTCGGCCTCGACAACTGACCCGGACAGCGCGACCACGTCGCGCTCGAGGTCGTCCGGGCTCGGCTGCTCGGCCGCCTCTTCCGCGGGGACGCGCCCTAGGAGAAGACGGACTTGCGCTGGCGCAGCAGGCTGTAGAGCGTCTGCTGGATCGTCTCGCGGACCTGGTCGGTGACGTTGAAGACCAGCATCGGGTCGTCCGCGGCACCGGAGTCGTAGGAGTCGGTGCGGATCGGCTCGCCGAACTCCAGGATCCACTTGGACGGCAGCGGGACCAGCCCGAGCGGCCCGAGCAGCGGGAAGAGCGGCGTGATCGGGATGTAGGGCACGCCCAGGACCCGCGCCAGCGCCGGGACGTTGCCGACGAGCGGGTAGATCTCCTCGGCGCCGACGACCGAGAGCGGGATGATCGGGACGCCCGTGCGCACCGCGGCCGACACGAAGCCACCTCGGCCGAAGCGCTGGAGCTTGTAGCGGTCGGCGTACGGCTTGCCGATGCCCTTGAACCCCTCGGGCCAGACACCGACGAGCTCGCCTCCACGCAGCATGCGCTCGGCGTCCTCGGTGCAGGCGAGGGTCGCGCCGCCCTTGCGGGCGACCGATCCGACGAACGGCAGCTTGAAGACGAGATCCGCGCCCAGCGGGCGCAGGAAACGACCGGTGTGGTCGTGGATGGTCGACATGGTCATCAGGCCGTCGACCGGGATGGTGCCGGAGTGGTTCGAGACCACGAGCGCACCGCCTGTGGTGGGGATGTTCTCGACGCCGCGGACCTCGATGCGGAACCACTTCTGCGCGATCGGTCGCAGGGCCGCGAACATGAACCGCTCGGCGATCTCCTTGTCGAAGCCGTACTCGTCGACGACGTACTCGCCGGTGATGCGACGGCGCAGGAACGCCAGGAAGTGGGCGAGCTGGGGCTCCCACTGGTCGCCCCACAGCTCGGCAGCGGCGCCCTGGAAGGCAGCCAGCCAGTCACCGACGGGGATGCCACCGCCCGGCTCGCGCTCGCTCACCTGGATGGGCGGCACGGCCTCGACGGGTGCCGCGATGGGCGCGGTCGGGACGAGGGTGGGTACGTCGGAGGAGGTGTCCTGCTGGACGACCGGCTCGTCGCTGGGGCGCTCGGCAGTGGGCTTCGGCGGCGCCGTGGGCCTCTTGCCCTGCGGCGCCAGGCCACGCGCGGCCGCGGACGGGCGGGTGCCGGTACCGCGACCGGGCTTGCCGCGGGTGCCGATCGGGATGATGTCTGCGTCACCCATCAGTGCCTCCGGCGAGAGTCAGGTGCCCCGGGGTCTCGACGAGCTCGACCGCCGGGCGGGGGACGGGGAAACGGTGGGAGAGCGCCTCGATGGCCGCCTGGGTGCGGCCGCCGGTCGGCGCCAGCGTGGCGGCGAACTCCGCGAAGGCGCTCGCCGTCGTGTAGTCGGGCTCGAAGCCGAGCTCGGTCTTCATGCGGTGCGTGTCGACCCCTCGACCGTAGGTCAGGAAGGCAAGCAGCTCCGGTGTCAGCTCGGCGACCCGGGCCGAACGGACCACCGAGCTCACGCCGCCGAACGCGATGGACGGCAGCGGCAGGCTGGGGCGCTGCATCCGCCGCAGGGCCTGGGAGAGCATCAGGACCCCGTCGCCGGCGACGTTGAACGTTCCGGGGACGGGGTGCTGGACCGCGTGGGTGAGCACCCGCTCGAGATCGTGCTGGTGCAGGAACTGCAGGCGGGGGTTGAAGCCGAGGACCGTCGGGATGAGCGGCAGGCGAAAGTACGACGTCAGCGGGCTGACGACCTGCGGGCCGATCACGTTGGCGCACCGCAGGATGGTGACCGCGACGTCGGGGCGACGACGCGCGAAGCTGCGGACGTAGCCCTCGACCTCGGTGACGTCCTTGGCGTAGCCGCTGCGTGCGGCCCGCCGAGGCTCCATCTCCTCGGTGAACATCGCCGGGTCGCGGCTGCTGGCGGCGTACGCCGTCGTCGACGACTTCAGCACGAGCTGTCGCACCCGGTCGGACGCCTGGCACGCAGCGAGCAGCTGCATCGTGCCGATGACGTTGAGCTCCTTCATCATGCCCCGCGCACCGGCCGAGCCGGGCGTGGCGATGACGCTCATGTGGACGACCGTGTCGACATCCTCCTTGGCGATGATCTTGGCGATCACCGGGTTGCGGATGTCGGCACGGACGAACGACGCGGCGCCCAGGTCTCCCCGCGGAGGGGTGACGTCGACGCCGACGACCCGAGAGATCCCGGGAGCGTCCGCCAGCGAGCGCGCGAAAGCACGGCCGAGGTCACGGGAGACCCCGGTAACGAGAACCGTGCGTCCGCTCATCGGCTCAACTGGCGAACGCGCAGGTCACTTGCCGAGCTTGCGACGCTGAACGCGCGTCTTCTTCAGCAGCTTGCGGTGCTTCTTCTTGGCCATGCGCTTGCGCCGCTTCTTGATGACAGAACCCACGTGTGCCTCTCCAACAGCCGGACTGTCCGGCTTACTCCGTATAGGGCCACCGGCAGATACCGGTGGACCGAGCCAGCCTATCGGGGCCGGACCACGGGGGGTGAATCAGGAGTTACGTTCGTGGGACGGGTCACGAACGCCAGGCGAGAGCCCGGGCTCAGCCCGCGTTGTAGAAGGACTTCTCGAGGTAGGCGTTGACGTCTTCCTCGGTGAGGCGGAACGAGCGACCGACGCGGTGCGCCGGGATGGTGCCGTCGTGGACCAGTCGGTAGACCGTCATCTTGGAGACGCGCATCATCGATGCGACCTCCGCGATGGTGAGGAACTTGGGGTCCGGGAGGGACTCAGAGCGCTCGCGCGACGAGGGAGCCATGGCAAACCACGCTTTCTGTTCGTCCGTCACGACCTTCCCCAGTCGTGAAATGCGGACTCGAGCGTGAGACTAGAGCCTGATGTGACTCATGGGGAAGGGGTAAACCCAAGGAACTTCCGAATCACCGGCGTGTCGTCTTGACCACGCCGGATCGCACCTGTCCGGGCGTCCGTTCGAATCGTCCCGCGCGAGGGGTGTCGGCGGTCGCTGCGAGACTGTCCCCATGGCGAGGGAGCGGGCGATCAGAGGAGTCCTCTTCGACCTCGACGACACCCTCGTCGACCACCGCGGAGCGGCCGATCGAGGCGTGCGCTCGTGGCTCGGAGGCCTCGGCCTGGCCGACTCCCCGGCCGATCTGGACGAGCTGGTCGAGCGGTGGTTCGCCCTGGAGGCGAGGCACTACGAGCGCGCCCAGCGGCGCGAGATCAGCTACGCCGAGCAGCGCCGGGTCCGCATCCGCGAGTTCCTGCCGAGCTGGGACCTCGCCGACGACGAGCTGGCCGACGACGTGTTCGCGGGCTACCTCGGCAGCTACCAGGCCGCCTGGCGGGCGTTCGGCGATGCGGCCGACGCGATCGAGCGCGCCCTCACCGACGGCCTGCGGGTCGGGATCCTGACCAACGGCGACGTGCGGATCCAGACCGAGAAGCTGCGGCGGACCGGTCTGCTGCGGGACGACGTACCTCTCTATGCGTCCTCCGAGCTGCCGGCGGCCAAGCCCGACCCCCGGGCGTACGCCGCAGCCTGCGCGGCGCTCGGCACAGCACCGGCGCAGACGCTGATGGTCGGCGACTCGCTGCGCCACGACGTGCTGGGGGCGCAGCGCGCCGGGCTGTCCGGCGTGCTGCTCGACCGGCCGGGGTGGCGTCGCCACCCCGAGGTCACGACGGTGCGCGACCTCGACTCACTGGCCTGGGCCTAGTCGCCTACGACCCGAGCTCCACCGACCGGTCGTGCGCGGCCGCGAGCGCGTCGAGGAACGCCGCCCGCAGGCCGTGGGCCTCGAGCGTGGCCAGGGCGGCAGCGGTCGTGCCGCCCGGCGAGGTGACGTTCTCGCGGAGGATGGCGGGGTGCTCGCCGGTCTCGCTGAGCATCGTGGCGGCACCGAGCAGGGTCTGCACGGTGAGCTCGCGCGCGACCGGGCGGGGCAGCCCGAGGCGTACGCCGGCGTCGATCATCGCCTCGGCGACCAGGAAGACGTACGCCGGGCCGGAGCCGCTCACCGCGGTGACGGCGTCCTGCTGCTTCTCCGGGACCACGACGGCGCGGCCGGCGGCTGCCAGCAGCTCGGTCGCGTGCGACAGCTGCTCGTCGGTGCACGTGGAGCCGGGCGAGAGGGCAGCCATGCCCTGGCCGACCAGCGCCGGGGTGTTGGGCATGACCCGGACGACGGCGACGCCCTCGGGCACGAGGGCCTCCAGCGCGGCGATGGTGACGCCGGCGGCGACCGAGATCAGCAGCTGACCGTCGCGGAGCGACGGGGCGATCTCACCGAGCACGGCCGGAACGTCCTGCGGCTTGACGACCAGCAGGATCGTGTCGGCGGCGGCGGCCTCGAGGTTGTCCACGACGCGCACGCCGTGCGCGGCCGTCAGCTCGGCGGCGCGCTCGGCGCGCTTCTCCCCCACCAGCACGGACTCGGCGGGGTGGCCCGCGCGCAGCAGGCCGGCCAGCAGGGCCTCCCCCATCATCCCCGCACCGATCACTGCAATCTGCGTCATGGGGCTGAATCTACTGGGGCAGGCGGTCAGTCCGTGCGTCGGCGAAGCGTGGCGGCGCCCAGGCACAGGGCCGCCAGCGCGAAGCCCGCGACCACCGACAGATCGACCCACACCCGCCCCGTCGACGACGTCGAGGCCAGCCGGCTCATCGCGTCGACGGCGTACGTCAGTGGAAGGAGGTCGGACACGGCGTGCAGCACCGCCGGCATCGCGTCACGCGGGGTGAGCAGACCGCACAGCAGGATCTGGGGCACGACGACGGCCGGCAGGAACTGGACCGCCTGGAACTCGGTGCGGGCGAAAGCCGAGACGAACAGCCCCAGCGCGGTGCCCAGGACGGCGTCGGCGACGCCGACGACCCCGAGCAGGGCCACCGGTCCGGCGACGTGGAGGTCGAGCAGGCCGACGGTCACGCCGACCGCGAGCGCGCCCTGGAGCACGGCGACCAGGCCGAAGGCCAGCGCGTAGCCGACCAGGAAGTCGAGCTTGCCCATCGGCAGCGTGAACAGCCGCTCGAGGGTGCCCGAGGACCGTTCGCGCAGGGTCGTCACCGAGGTCACCAGGAACATCACGAAGAACGGGAAGATCGCCAGCAGCGCCGGTCCGACGCGGTCGAAGACGAACGGGCTCGACGTGAAGATCCACCACAGCAGGGTCTCCAGGACGCACGGCAGGACGAGCAGGATCGCGAGCGTACGCCGGTCGCGGGTCAGCTGGCGCAGCACGCGGGCCGTGATGGCGAAGGTGATGCGCGGGGTCATGACCGGCCCTCGACCAACGCGAGGAAGGCGTCCTCGATCGTCTCGACGCCGGCGGCGGCCTTCACGGCGGCCGGGGTGTCGTGGGCGATGATCCGGCCGTCGCGCATCAGCAGCAGGCGGTCGCAACGGTCGGCCTCGTCCATCACGTGGCTCGAGATGAGCAGCACCTTGCCGTCGGCGGCGAGCCGGTGGAACACGGCCCAGAGGTCGCGGCGCAGGACCGGGTCGAGCCCGACCGTCGGCTCGTCGAGCACCAGCAGCTCGGGGTCGCCGAGCAGGGCGGCCGCGAGACCGACGCGGGAGCGCTGGCCACCGGAGAGCCGGCCGACGACCTGGTCGCGATGGCGGCCGAGGTCGACCAGCTCGACGGTCTCGTCGACGACGGAGGGCGATCGGCCGAGCACGCGGGCGAAGAAGCGGAGGTTCTCGGTGACCGAGAGGTCGTCGTACACGCTGGAGCTCTGGGTGAGGTACCCGACGCGGGTCCGCAGACCGGCCGATCCCGCGGGCTCGCCCAGGACGGTCACCGTGCCCGAGGCGATCCGCTGGACGCCGACGATCGAGCGCAGCAGCGTCGACTTGCCGCAGCCGGACGGTCCGAGGAGGCCGGTGACGCCCGGCTCGACGGTGAGGTCGAGGTCCTCCAGGACGGTGGTCCCACCACGCACCACGGTGAGGCCCGCGACGGTGACGGCGCTCATCGCTCGACCGGGGCCTCGGCAGGTTCGACCACCGACAGGTGCTCGCGGGCGAAGGCGAGGGACTCGGCCAGGTCGGCCGCGCGCTGCGCGACGGTCTCGCACTTGCGGGTGTTGATCTCGACGACGACCTCGCCCTCGAAGCCGCTGGCCGCGAGATGGCGGAGGAAGGCGTCGGCGCGCATGTCGCCGCGGCCCGGGACGAGGTGCTCGTCGCGGGCGTTGTCGGTGCCGTCGGTGAGGTGGATGTGGCGCAGACGTGGGCCCAGGCGCTCGGCCATCTCGATCACGTCGTCACGCGCGATCGCCGCGTGGGAGAGGTCGATCGTGGCGTTGGCGTAGGGCTCGCGGGACGGATCGGTGCCGGGGAGGTACATCGGCACCTGGCGCTTCTGCGCGCGCCAGGGATACATGTTCTCGACCGCGAACCGGATGCCGCTGGACTCCTCGAGCGCCGCGATCCCGTTGACGAACTCGGCGGCGTACTCCTTCTGCCAGCGGAACGGCGGGTGCACGACGACGACCTCAGCACCGACCGCGGTCGCCATCTCGGCCGAGCGCTGCAGCTTGCCCCAGGGCTCGATGCCCCAGACCCGCTGCGTGAACAACAGGCACGGAGCGTGGACCGCGCTGATCGGGATCTCGTGGTGGTCGGAGAGCTGGCGTACGGCGCTGGTCTGCTGGGAGATGGCGTCGGTGCCGACCATCACCTCGACGGAGTCGTAGCCGAGCTCGGCGGCGTAGCGGAAGCCGTGCGCGGTCGACTCGGGGTACACCGAGACGGTGGACAGCCCGACCTTGATCGACCCCGCGCTCACGCTCACTCCTCGTCGGTGACGCTCAGCTTGTCGATGCGCTCGAGGATGACGCCCTCGCGCAGCGCCCACGGACAGATCTCGAGACGGTCCTCGCCGAAGATGTCCATGCACGCCTCGGCGACGAGCGCGCCCGGCACGATCTGGTGGGTGCGGCTCGGCGAGACGCCCGGCAGCTCGGCCAGCTCGGCAGGCGACATGGCGACCAGCTTGGGGATCCAGGAGCGCAGCTCGTCGAGCGGCAGCGCGCGGGGGGCGAGGGGGCCGTCGCCGGACGGCGCCGCCCCGCAGATACGGGCCAGCGAGCGGAACGTCTTGGAGGTCGCCGCCGCGCGGTGGGTGGCCCCCGCGCGCAGCACGTGGCCGGCGTCCTTGGCGAGGTCGGCCCGGATCTGGCGACGGATCGCCCGCAGGTCGGGCTCGTCGATCCGGGTGACGCTGCGGCCGTCGAAGTAGCGCTGCGCCAGCCGCGCGGCGCCCAGGGGCAGGGACTGCGCGACGTCGGGCCGCTCGTCGGCACCGGCCGCGATCTCCAGCGAGCCACCGCCGATGTCGAAGACGATCAGTCGGCCGGCGGACCAGCCGAACCACCGGCGTACGGCGAGGAAGGTCAGCCGGGCCTCGTCCTCACCCGAGAGCACCGGGATGTCGACGCCCGTGCGCTCGCGGACGTGGGTGAGGACGGCGTCGGAGTTGCCGGCGTCGCGAACCGCGGAGGTCGCGAAGCTGAGCATCTCCTCGCAGCCCTTCTCCTCGGCCACCACGAGTGCCTGCGCGGTGAACGCGGCGAGCGCGTCGATGCCGGTCTGCGAGACGTCGCCGTCGGGGTCGAGGTGCTCGGCCAGGCGCAGCGGCTCCTTGTAGGAGTACGCCGGCAGCGGGGCCGCGCCGTCGTGGGCGTCGACCACCAGGAGGTGCCCGGTGTTCGAGCCGATGTCCAGCACACCCAGCCGCATGGGACCCACGATAGTGCGGGCCTCGCACTAGGGTGTGCCGGTGCCTGAGGTCGACCTGGATTTCCCCCGTGCCTACGTGGAGTTCGTCAATCCTGATGACCCGTCCGAGCGGATGCGCTGTGACCTGACCTGGTTGACCTCGTCGTTCACCTGCATCTTCGGAGGCGGCTGCAAGGGGATCTACGCCGACTCCCCCGACGTCGGCTGCTGCACGCTCGGCGCGCACTTCTCCGGCACCGAGGACGAGGACCGGGTCGCCGGGTTCGTCGACCAGCTCACGCCGGAGCAGTGGCAGTTCCACCCCGCCAGCTCCTCAGGGGGCCGGTCGGTCAAGCGCAAGGACTGGGTCGAGAAGGACGAGGACGGCGAGCGCAAGACCCGCGCCCACGAGGTCGGCGGCCAGCGCGCCTGCGTCTTCCACAACCGCGACGACTTCGCCGCCGGCTCCGGCTGCGCGCTGCACCTGCTCGCGCTGCAGCAGGGACGCAACCCCCTGGAGACCAAGCCGGACGTGTGCTGGCAGCTGCCGATCCGGCGTACGTTCCGCAACGTGGAGCTGACCGACGGGACGGCGTACACGGAGGTCTCGATCGGCGAGTACGACCGCCGCGGCTGGGGCGTCGGCGGCCACGACCTGGACTGGTACTGCTCGGGCAACACCGAGGCTCACGTCGCCATGGAGCCGGTCTACCTCACCAACGAGGCCGAGCTGGTCGCGCTGATGGGACAGGCGGCGTACGACGAGCTGGTCCGCCACTGCGAGGCGCACCTGCGTTCGCGGTCGGCTCTCGCGCTGCACCCGGCCGATCCGCGCTAGGTAGCGCGTCGTCTCGACATCAAGAGACCCGACCCCCGATGTGTGAGCCGGGCGACCTCGGGTCAAGAATGTCGACATGCGCCTGGACCACCTCTCCTACGCCGCCGGCCCTGACGGCCTCGCCAAGACCGCCGAGCGGCTGGGCGAAGCACTCGGGCTCGAGTTCGTGGACGGAGGCGTGCACCCGCGCTTCGGCACCCAGAACCGCATCCTCCCCCTGGGCGGCGGCACCTACATCGAGGTCGTCGAGGCGCTCGACCACCCGGCCTCCGAGAAGGCCGCCTTCGGCCAGGCCGTCAAGGCCCGCTCCGCCCTCGGCGGCGGCTGGCTCGGCTGGGCCGTCGCCGTGCCCGACATCTCGGTGCATGCCGAGCGCCTCGGTCGCACGCCGGCGCAGGGCAGCCGGCACCGCCCCGATGGTGTCGAGCTGCGCTGGCACCAGATGGGCACCAGCGGCCTGATCGCCGACCCGCAGCTGCCCTTCTTCATCCAGTGGGAGTCCGGCCCCGAGCTGCACCCCTCGGCCGGTGCCGACGGCTCGGCCTCGCTGGCCGCGCTCGAGATCGCCGGCGACCCGCAGCGGGTCAGCGAGTGGCTCGGCGAGACCGTCGAGGCGCCCCTCGAGGACGTCAAGGTCGAGTGGGTCGCCCCGCACGGCACCCCGGGCATCCTGGCCGTCCAGGTCCAGACGCCCAACGGCCTGGTCCGGATCTGACCCTCCCCGCGGGCGCGATCGAGAGCCCCAACATCTGGCGGCACACCTCGACGTACGAGATCGAGAACCGGGCCGCCGACCCCGACGGTCGCCTCTGGGCCGCCATGCGGGCGCGGGCGTCCTGGGACGACCGGGTGGTGCTCGACCTCGGCTGCGGCACCGGCTTCCACCTGCCGCTCTTCGCCTCCACCGCGCGCCGCGTCATCGGCGTGGAGCCGCATGCGGGACTGCTGAAGGTCGCGGGTCGGCGTACGCGTGCGTTGTCGAACGTGTCGCTCTCGGTCGGCACCGCACAGGCGATCCCGCTGCCCGCCGCGAGCGTGGACGTGGTGCACGCTCGCTGGGCCTACTTCTTCGGGCCGGGCTGCGAGCCGGGGCTGGCCGAGGTCGCGCGCGTGCTGCGGCCGGGAGGGGTGGCGTTGGTGATCGACAACGATGGCTCACGGTCGACGTTCGGGGCGTGGTTCCGCCGCGGCTACCCGCACCTGCCCCCACCGACCGAGATCGAGCGGTTCTGGACCCTGCAGGGCTTCACCCTGGACCGCGTCGACATGGGCTGGCGCTTCGAGTCGCGCGAGGACCTCGAGGCGGTGGTGCGGATCGAGCTGAACGCTCCGACCGCCGAGCTGGCGCTCGCGCACCACGAGGGCGTCGAGGTCGACTACGCCGTCAACCTGTGGTCTCGATCGGCCGGAACCGCTGTCCGACCAGGGCGCGCAGCTGGTCGTTGACGTCCCAGATGCCGACGTTCATCGCGGCGGTCACGACGTCGTTGCGCAGCCAGTAGGCGATGAACTTGTCGTTCTCGAGGTCGCCGCGGATCTCGACGACGTCGTCGGGGGCCGCGTGGCCGACGTACTCCATCGAGAGCTCGAACTGGTCGGTGAAGAAGTACGGCGCCCAGTCGTACGCCGCGTTGCCACCGAGCATGTTCCGCGCGGCCAGCTCGCCCTGCCGCTTCGCGTTGTCCCAGTGCTCCACGCGCAGGGGGCCCAGGACGGTGTGCTCGGCGCGGGCGACGTCGCCGGCGGCGTACACGTGCGGCGCGGAGGTGCGCAGGTGCTGGTCGGTGACGATGCCGTTGTCGACCCGCAGGCCGGCGTCCTCGGCGAGCCGGGTGTCGGGGGTCGCGCCGACGGCGAGGACGACGAGGTCGGCGTCGATCCTCCCCTCTGTCGTCGTGACGCCATCGGCGTCGATGCGCTCCACCTTGACGTCGGTACGGACGTCGACCCCGTGGCGCCGGTGGATCTCGACCAGGTGCTCGGCGAGCTGCTGACCGAGGAGGTTGCGCAGCGGGAGGTCGGCGGCCTCCAGCACGGTGGCCTGCGCCCCTCTGCTCCTGGCGGCGGCCGCGAGCTCGAGGCCGATCCAGCCACCGCCCACCAGGACCAGGTGCTTGCCCTCGGTCAGCTGGTCCTTGATGTTGCGGGCGTCGGTGATCGTGCGCAGGACCTGGGCGGTGTCGGCTCCCGGGATGTCGATCCGTCGCGGGCTGGCGCCGGTCGCGAGCAGCAGCCGGTCGAACGGGAGGACGTCGCCGTCGGCGAGCGCGACGGTGCTGCTGGCGACGTCGATCGCCGTCGCGGTGGTGGCCGTGCGCAGGGTGACGTCGTGGTCGGCGTACCACTGCGCGTCGTGGGTGAGCGCGAACTCCTTGTCGTCGATCAGGAGGTCCTTGGAGAGCTGCGGGCGCTCGTACGGCGGATCCGGCTCCTTGCCGACGAGGGTCACGCCACCGGCGTACCCCTCGGCCCGGAGGGCCTCCACGGCCTTGGCGCCGGCGAGGCCCGCGCCGACGACGACGATCTGCTCGATGTGGTCGGTCATCCCTCCATCGTTGCTCGCCGGGGCGCCGAACCGAAGCGGCCCGATCCCCAGCTGTGTCGGTGGCCTCGCCTAGCGTGTGCGCATGGCTTCGACCAAGGCTCCTCGCTCGACGTTCCGCTGCGCCGAGTGCGGGTGGACCACGGCCAAGTGGGTGGGCCGGTGCGGCGAGTGCCAGGCCTGGGGCTCGGTGGCCGAGCAGGCCACGGTCGCCGCCGGCGTCGGAGGCCGTACGCCGGCCACGGCCGTGACCGCCCCCGCGGTGCCGATCGGGAAGGTCTCGGCCGATCGCGCCGTGCACACCAGGTCCGGGGTGGCCGAGCTCGACCGCGTGCTCGGCGGTGGGCTGGTGCCGGGCGCCGCCGTGCTGCTGGCCGGCGAGCCCGGCGTCGGCAAGTCGACCCTGCTGCTCGAGGTCGCCGCCCGCGTCGCCGAGCAGGGGCAGCGCACGCTCTACGTCACCGGTGAGGAGTCCGCGGCGCAGGTGCGGCTGCGGGCCGACCGGACGGGCGGCGTCCACGACGAGCTCTACCTCGCCGCCGAGACCGATCTCGGCGCGGTGCTGACCCATGTCGAGCAGGTGCGGCCCTCGATGGTCGTGGTCGACTCGGTCCAGACCATCGGCGCTGCCGGCGTCGACGGCGTGCCCGGAGGCGTCACCCAGGTGCGCGAGGTGGCACAGGCGCTGGTGCGCGTCGCGAAGACCCGCAACATCTCGATCGTCATGATCGGCCACGTCACCAAGGACGGCACGATCGCCGGCCCACGCGTGCTCGAGCACCTCGTCGACGTGGTCCTGCACTTCGAGGGCGACACCAACTCCCGCTTCCGCATGCTGCGCGCCGTGAAGAACCGCTTCGGCCCCGTCGACGAGGTCGGCTGCTTCGACCTCGGCAGCGACGGCATCAAGGCCGTCGAGGACCCAACCGGCCTCTTCGTCGAGCGCCACCACTCCCGCGTGCCCGGCACCTGCATCGCGGTGACGATGGAGGGGCGACGGCCCATGCTGGCCGAGGTGCAGGCCCTCGTCACGATGTCGCCCACCGACCGGCCCCGGCGTACGACCTCGGGGTTGGACGGCTCGCGCCTGGCGATGGTCCTCGCGGTGCTGCAGCAGCACTGCGGGCTCGCGTTCCACCAGTTCGACGTCTTCGCGTCCACCGTCGGTGGGGCGAGGCTGACCGACCCGGGCAGCGACCTCGCGCTCGCCGTCGCGCTGGCCTCGGCCCACATGGGCAGCCCGCCGCCGGCGGGGGTGGTGGCGATCGGCGAGATCGGCCTGTCGGGTGAGCTTCGCCCCGCACGCGACGTCGACCAGCGCATCGCCGAGGCGTCCCGACTCGGCTTCAAGGTCGCGATCGTGCCGGCGACCGGCACCGATCGACGTTCGGTCAAGGAGCGGCGGGTGGCCGACATGCGAGTCATCGAGGCGCCCGATCTGCTGCAGACGCTGGCCGGTCTGCGGATGTCGCGGATCCAACCGCGCGGTCCGCGCGACGGCGAGGTTGTCCAACTCGCTGAGCGTCGTGACAGCGATCGCTAGAGTCTGCCTGTGATCCCCGACAGCAGCGACGAGATCCGGCTGCGGGAGACCCTCGCCCTGATCGCGCCCGGCACCGCCCTCCGCGACGGGCTCGAGCGCATCCTGCGCGGCCGCACCGGCGCGCTGATCGTGCTCGGCCACGACCGCGTCGTCGAGCAGATCGCCAGCGGCGGCTTCCAGCTCGACGTGCCCTTCACCGCCACCGGCATGCGCGAGCTGGCCAAGATGGATGGCGCGATCATCATCGACAGCGACCTGACGCGGGTCATCCGCGCAGCCGTCCACCTGATGCCCGACCCGAGCATCCACACCGAGGAGACGGGCACCCGTCACCGCACGGCCAACCGTGTCGCCAAGCAGACCGGCTTCCCGGTCATCTCGGTGTCGCAGTCGATGCAGATCATCGCGGCGTACGTCGGAGAGACCCGCCACGTGCTCGAGGACTCCGGTCAGATCCTGTCGCGCGCCAACCAGGCACTGGCGACGCTGGAGCGCTACAAGCTCCGTCTCGACGAGGTCTCCTCGACCCTGTCGGCGCTCGAGATCGAGGACCTCGTCACCGTGCGCGACGTCGCCGTCGTGGCGCAGCGCCTGGAGATGGTCACCCGGATCGCCCGCGAGATCGAGGACTACGTCCTCGAGCTCGGCACCGACGGCCGCCTGCTCTCGCTGCAGCTGGAGGAGCTGGTCACCGGTGTCGATCAGGAGCGCGAGCTGATGATCCGCGACTACGTCCCCTCACGGAAGCGCAGCCGCGAGCCCGGCGACCTGCTCGACAAGCTCGGCGAGCTCTCCGCCACCGAGCTGGTCGACCCGGGCTCGGTCGCCAAGGTCCTCGGCATCGCCGGCGGCGAGCACCTCGATGGTGCCATCGCCCCCCGCGGCTACCGGCTGCTGGCCAAGGTCCCGCGTCTGCCCGCCGCCGTCGTCGAGAACCTCGTCGACCACTTCGGCACCCTGCAGAAGCTCCTCTCCGCGGGCATCGACGACCTCCAGGCCGTCGAGGGTGTCGGCGAGCTGCGGGCCCGATCGGTCCGTGAGGGCCTGTCCCGCCTCGCCGAGTCGACGATCCTCGAGCGCTACGTCTGAGTGCCGCCGCGACCGAGCTTGCGAGGTCGCGGATCAGGCGCCAGGTCGAGTAGCGGCGCCGCCGAGGAACGAGGCGGCGACCCGCGTATCGAGACCCGGTCGCCGACTCACCGCATCACCCGCAAAGGGCCGCCGCGAGCGCCACTCGCGACATTCTGCGGTCCAAACAACCCTGCCAGGTCGGTTTCGACACGCCGCTGCTCAACCAACGACGAGAACAGGCTCAGTCGGCGTTGTTCGGGTCGACGGCCGGGCGACGCCGCGGCTCACCGGTGGGCGATGCGGTGGCGCCGGCCGTGGGGTTGGCCCGCGGAGTGACGGACGGGGTCG
Source organism: Nocardioides montaniterrae (assembly GCF_054782655.1). Classification (NCBI taxonomy): domain Bacteria; kingdom Bacillati; phylum Actinomycetota; class Actinomycetes; order Propionibacteriales; family Nocardioidaceae; genus Nocardioides; species Nocardioides montaniterrae. The sequence continues at coordinate 527,529 of NZ_BAAGSB010000001.1, forward strand.
GCGTGGCCGGGGCGGTCGCGGCAGAGGGAAGCACGAGGTCGAAGGCCGCGTGGGCGGGCGGACCGCCGAGCGCGGCGGCCCAGAGCATCATGTGGCCGGCCTTGGCCCACGGGCTTCGGGCACGGCAGCCCTCGGTCGAGACGTGGCCGTTCCAGACCATCGTGACGATCGTCGGCACCACGTTACGGATGACCACCGATCGGGTGGGCAGCTCGCGCGCGCACTGCTGGCTGGTCCAGATCGCCTTGCCGCCCCTGGTGATCTTCACGGCCAGGGTCTGCGGCGTCATCTGCCAGGTGCAGGCCGGGTTGGTCCGCGTCTGCAGCGCGAAGCTCAGGGTGACGTTGCCGCCGGCGACCGCTCGCGGGACGGACGGCACCACATTGATGTCGCTCGGCGAGCAGCTACCGCTCGGAGCCGCGAGCACCAACGGCGCGGTCGAGGTCTTCACCGCCGTCGGAGTGCTCTTCGGCGGGACCACGCCCGTCGTCGCCCCAGCGCTCGGAGACGCGGACGGCGTCGGGGTGATGGCGGCACCAGCCTGCTGCGCGACCGGGTTCTTGGCCGAGCCACCGGAGCCGCCGACCAGGTGCGCGAACACGAAGATCAGGACCAGACCGCCCACCGCGAGGACCAGACGACGACGCCAGTAGACCCCCGGCGGCAACGGACCCTTCGGGGACAGGGTCTTGCTTGCCGACATGGCATCCACGCTAATGAGCCGGACCCGCCGATCTGCGGACCCGCGCCGGGAGGCACCATGCAGGCATGCACGCGCTCGTCACACCGATCCTCGATTGGTACGCCGGCGCCGCCCGCGAGCTGCCGTGGCGTGGACCCCAGGCGACGGCCTGGTCGGTGATGGTCTCCGAGCTGATGCTCCAGCAGACGCCGGTCGTCCGCGTCCTCCCGGTGCACGAGGCCTGGATGGAGCGCTGGCCGACACCGGCGGCCCTCGCGCAGGAGCCGAGCGGCGAAGCGGTGCGCGCCTGGGGTCGCCTCGGCTACCCGCGTCGTGCGCTCCGCCTGCACGCCGCCGCGCAGGCGATCCTGGCCGACCACGGCGGCGAGGTGCCGAGCACGTACGACGAGCTGATCGCGCTGCCCGGCGTCGGCGACTACACCGCCGCCGCGATCGCGTCCTTCGCGTTCGGCCGCCGCCAGGTCGTGCTCGACACCAACGTCCGGCGGGTGCTCGCCCGCGCGCTCTCCGGCGTCGAGTTCCCGGCCCGCTCGGTCAACAAGGCCGAGCGCGACCTCGCGGCCACGGTCCTTCCCGAGGACGCACCGACCGCTGCCACCTGGTCGGTCGCGGTGATGGAGCTGGGCGCCCTCGTCTGCAGCGCCGCCCGGCCCCGCTGCGACACCTGCCCCGTCAGCGACCTGTGTGCCTGGAACCGGGCCGGCCGCCCGGCGTACGATGGACCTCCCCGGCCCGTGCAGACGTACGCCGGCACCGACCGCATGGTCCGCGGCAAGCTGCTCGCAGTGCTGCGCGACGCCGACGGCAGCGTGCCCAAGAGCCGCCTCGACATGGTCTGGGAGGACGACGTGCAGCGGGAGCGCTGCCTGGGCTCGCTGCTCGCGGACGGCCTGGCCGCCTCCGACGACGGCTTCTACCGGCTGCCTTGATCCGGCCACGGCCGGGCGATCCGGAGCGACGCTCATCGCGTGGGACGGCCTCAGCGCCCGCGACGCCGCGCAGGTCGACGAGGAGCGCACGTCCCTCAACGGCCACTCGCCTTCCGGGCCACCAACACCGTCACCCAGGCGGTCGACTCCGTGCCCGCGGAGGTCAGACGAAGCGCCGTGGATGCGTGACCTCCCGCGGAACGCCAACGGGTGGGCTGGGTGTCACGAGATGACACCCAGCCCACCCGTTGTGGTCGAAGCAGATCAGCCCTCCGACGGGTCCGGCACCGTCTCCAGCGGCGGGAGGTCGGGCAGCTCGCTGACCTTCTGGCCCTTGAAGGTGAAGGTCGCAGCCGCGCCCTCGCCCTCGACGCCGACCAGGATGATCTGGCCGGGGCCGACCTCGCCGTACAGCATCTTCTCGGCCAGCACGTCCTCGATCTCGCGCTGGACGGTACGACGCAGCGGGCGGGCACCGAGGACCGGGTCGAAGCCGCGCTCGGCCAGGAGGTTCTTGGCCGCCTGGGTGAGCTCGAGCTGCATGTCGCGATCCTTGAGGCGGACCTCGACGGCGGCGATCATGTTGTCGACCATCGCGATGATCTGCTCCTGCGACAGCGGCGGGAACACGATGATCTCGTCGACGCGGTTGAGGAACTCGGGCCGGAAGTGCTGCTTGAGCTCGTCGGAGACCTTCGCCTTCATCCGGTCGTAGGAGCCGGCGGCGTCACCCGAGTTGAAGCCCAGGCCGACGCTCTTGCCGATGTCCCTCGAACCGAGGTTCGTGGTCATGATGATGACGGTGTTCTTGAAGTCGACCACGCGGCCCTGCGAGTCGGTCAGGCGACCTTCCTCGAGGATCTGCAGCAGGCTGTTGAAGATGTCCGGGTGAGCCTTCTCGACCTCGTCGAAGAGCACCACGGAGAACGGCTTGCGGCGGACCTTCTCGGTGAGCTGGCCGCCCTCCTCGTAGCCGACGTAGCCCGGAGGCGAGCCGAACAGCCGCGAGACGGTGTGCTTCTCGCCGAACTCGGACATGTCGAGCTGGATCAGCGCGTCCTCGTCGCCGAACAGGAACTCGGCCAGGGTCTTGGACAGCCAGGTCTTACCGACACCGGAGGGGCCGGCGAAGATGAAGGAGCCGCCGGGACGCTTGGGGTCCTTCAGGCCGGCACGCGTACGCCGGATCGCGCGGGACAGCGCCTTGACGGCCTCGTCCTGCCCGATGACGCGCTTGTGCAGCTCGTCCTCCATCTTGAGCAGCCGGGTCGACTCCTCCTCGGAGAGCTTGACGATCGGGATGCCGGTGGCGACCGCGAGGACCTCGGCGATGAGCTCCTCATCGACCTCGGCGACCTCGTCCATGTCACCCGAGCGCCACTGCTTCTCGCGCTCGGCCTTGGCCAGGATGAGGTTCTTCTCCTCGTCGCGCAGGCGGGCGGCGGCCTCGAAGTCCTGGCCGTCGATCGCGCCCTCCTTGCGCTGGCGCACGTCGGCGATCTTCTCGTCGTACTCACGCAGGTCGGCGGGCGCGGTCATCCGGCGGATGCGCAGGCGCGAGCCGGCCTCGTCGATGAGGTCGATCGCCTTGTCGGGAAGGAACCGGTCGGAGATGTAGCGGTCGGCCAGCGTCGCCGCCGAGACCAGGGCCTCGTCGGTGATGGTGACGCGGTGGTGCGCCTCGTAGCGGTCCCGGATGCCCTTGAGCATCTCGATGGTGTCCGCGATGGACGGCTCGGGCACCTGGATCGGCTGGAAGCGGCGCTCGAGCGCGGCGTCCTTCTCGAGGTACTTGCGGTACTCGTCGAGGGTCGTGGCGCCGATCGTCTGCAGCTCGCCGCGGGCCAGCATCGGCTTCAGGATCGAGGCGGCGTCGATCGCGCCTTCGGCCGCGCCGGCACCGACGAGGGTGTGGATCTCGTCGATGAACAGCACGATGTCGCCGCGGGTCTTGATCTCCTTGAGCACCTTCTTCAGGCGCTCCTCGAAGTCACCGCGGTAGCGGGAGCCGGCGACCAACGCACCCAGGTCGAGGGTGTAGATCTGCTTGTCCTTGAGCGTCTCGGGGACGTTGCCCTTGACGATGTCCTGGGCCAGGCCCTCGACGATCGAGGTCTTGCCGACACCGGGCTCGCCGATGAGGACGGGGTTGTTCTTGGTACGCCGGGACAGCACCTGCATGACCCGCTCGATCTGCTGGTGGCGACCGATGATGGGGTCGAGCTTGCCCTCGCGGGCGTCCTGGGTGAGGTTGCGGCCGAACTGGTCGAGCACCAGGCTCGACGACGGCGCGTCGGTGCCGGCACCGGTCGTCGCGCCGGCGGTCTGCTGGCCGGACTCCTTGCCCTGGAAGCCGGAGAGCAGCTGGATGACCTGCTGGCGCACGCGGTTGAGGTCGGCGCCGAGCTTCTGCAGCACCTGGGCGGCCACGCCCTCGCCCTCACGGATGAGGCCGAGCAGGATGTGCTCGGTGCCGATGTAGGAGTGGCCGAGCTGCAGCGCCTCGCGCAGGGACAGCTCGAGCACCTTCTTGGCGCGCGGGGTGAAGGGGATGTGGCCGGACGGGGCCTGCTGGCCCTGGCCGATGATCTCCTCGACCTGCGCGCGCACCGCCTCCAGCGAGATGTCGAGCGACTCGAGCGCCTTGGCGGCGACTCCCTCACCCTCGTGGATCAGGCCGAGCAGGATGTGCTCGGTCCCGATGTAGTTGTGCGACAGCATGCGGGCCTCTTCTTGGGCCAGCACCACGACGCGTCGCGCACGATCGGTGAACCGCTCGAACATGTTCGTTCCTCCAGACTCCGGGGTCACTACGGAGACAACCCGAGAAGCAGCCTACGCGTTCCCGGATGCCACATCCCGGGCGTGCGCTCACAGCGAACACGCCAGGAAAAAACGAGTCGGTGGCCACCGACGAGGTCGGCGGCCACCGGCAGCGCGGGTTCGATCAGCTGGCGGCGTCGAACGCCTCACGGATCTCGGCGGGGATGCGGCCGCGCTCGGGCACGTCGTACCCGTTGGACTTGGCCCACTCGCGGACCTCCTTGGCAGAGGCGCCGTCCCCCGAGGACGCCTTGGTCGTACGCCGGGCCCCCGCCCGGCCGACCTTCCGCGCGTTGCCGACGTAGGCCGCGAGGGCATCGCGCAGCTGGGCCGCGTGCTCGTCATTCAGGTCGATCTCGTACGTCGCCCCGTCCAACCCGAAGGTGACGGTCTGGGTGGCGTCGCTTCCGTCGATGTCGTCCACCAGGACGATATTGACCTTCTGAGCCATTGGCTTTTACTCCTATTGAATTCGGCGCTGATAGTCGGGACCCGATTTCCGACCCCGCACGGAGTTTGCCATAAATGTTGATTAGCACAAATGGTCAGGATTACGCCTTGTTAATGACGCCCTTCAGGTACGGGAATTGCGCGCGAATACCTGCGCGAGCCCTTCCAGGGTCAGGAACGGCCGGTGCAGGGTGAAGCAGGAGCACTCCTCGATCACCACGGGCGCGAGATATCCGGTCGCGATGACGGCCGTCTCCGCGGCATCCGCACCGAGGGCGGCGGTCAGACGAGCGACCATCCCCTCGACCTGGGCGGCTGCACCGAACACCATTCCCGACTGCAGCGCCTCCACGGTGTTCTTGCCGATCACTCCGCGCGGACGGACCAGCTCGACCTGGCGCAGCTGCGCGCCCGCGCGGCTCAGCGCGGCGAGCGAGACCTCGATGCCGGGCGTGATCGCGCCACCGACGTACCGGCCCTGCGCGTCGATGACGTCGTAGGTCGTCGCGGTGGAGCCGAAGTCGACGACGATCGCGGGGCTGCCGAGCTGGGCGGCGGCGAGCGCGTTGACGATCCGGTCGGTGCCGACCTCGCGCGGGTTGTCGACCTGGACGGCGACACCGGTGCGGACGCCGGGCTCGACGATCAGGTGCGGGATGTGCTCGAAGTGGCGCGCGAGCATCTCGCGGCACTCGTTGAGGACCGACGGGACGGTCGCGCACACCGCGATGCCGTCCACCTTCTCGGCCCGGTGGCCGAGCAGGCCACGCAGCAGCACGCCCCACTCGTCGGCGGTGCGGCGCGGATCGGTCGAGACGCGCCAGTCGCGCACGACCTCGCCGCCCTCGAGCAGGCCGAGGACGGTGTGGGCGTTGCCGATGTCGGCGGCGAGCAGCACGGCTCAGGCCTCGCGGAAGTCCAGGCCGAGGTCGAAGACCTTCACCGAGTGGGTCAGCGCGCCGACGGAGATGAAGTCGACACCGGTGGCGGCGACCTCCTTGGCGCGGTCGAGGGTGAGGCCGCCGGAGGCCTCCAGGGTGGCCGTGGGCGCGAGCTCGTCGCGGATCGCGACCGCCTCGGTCAGCTCGTCGTTGGACATGTTGTCGAGCAGGACCTCCACGCAGCCGGCCGCGAGGATCGCCCGCAGCTCGTCGAGGTCGGTCACCTCGACCTCGACCCGCAGGCCGGGGTTGGCGGCCACCACGGCCTGGTACGCCGGCACGACACCGCCGGCCGCGACGGCGTGGTTGTCCTTGACCATGGCGCGGTCGACCAGGCTGAAGCGGTGGTTGACGCCGCCGCCGCAGCGCACGGCGTACTTCTGCAGGGCACGCCAGCCGGGAAGGGTCTTGCGGGTGTCGAGGACCTTCGCACGCGTTCCGTCGAGCGCGCGCACCCACAGCGCGGTGGCGGTCGCCACGCCGGAGAGGTGCGAGGCGAAGTTGAGCGCGGTGCGCTCGGCGGTCAGCACGCCCTTGACCGGGCCCTCGGCCGTGAGGACGACGTCGCCCGGCTCTACGTGGGTGCCGTCGGCCATCCGGCCGGAGAGGATGACCGTGTCGCCGAGCGCGTAGCGGAACGCCAGCTCCGCGATCGCCAGGCCCGCGACGACGCCCGGCTCACGGGCGTTGAAGTCGGCGATGGCGACGCCCATGTCCGGCATCGCGGCGCTGGTGACGTCGTCGACGCCACCGGGCAGGTCCTCGTCGAAAGCCAGCGCGACGTGCTCGTAGATCGCCCTCGGGTCCAGGCCCGCGGCCTCGATCTCGGCGAGGAGGTCGGCCGGCAGGTCGGCGTACGGCGTCCGCGCGATCATGCGTTCTCCTGGGTGCTGGGGTCGGTCGAGGGCGAGGGCACGAACTCGACGTCGAGGCGGCCGTCGGTGGCACGTACGTCGAAGTGCCCGGCCCACCGCTCGTCGTCGCGCTCGGGGTGGTCCTCGCGCCAGTGCGAGCCGCGGGTCTCCTCGCGGGTGCCGGCGGCGGCTGTCAGGGCCGTCGCGATGGTGAGCAGGTTGGTGGTCTCCCACGACTCCTGGTCGACGGCGTCGGCGGTCTGGTCGGCGAGCTTGTCCAGCAGGGCGGCCGCATCGGCCAGGCCGGGGGCGGTCCGGAGCACGCCGACGCGGGAGGTCATCGTCTCCTGGAGCTCGCTGCGCGCGGAGCCGGCCACGAGGCCCGCCGTACGCCGGTCCTCGTCGACGGTGCGCCACTCGCCGAGCTCGCCGGGCAGCACCGTGGCGATGCGGCGGGCGAAGACCAGGCCGTCGAGCAGGGAGTTGGAGGCGAGCCGGTTGGCGCCGTTGACGCCGGAGCAGGCGACCTCACCGCTGGCGTACAGACCCGGTACGCCTGAGCGGCCGTCGAGGTCGGTGCGCACGCCGCCCGAGACGTAGTGGCAGGCAGGCGCGACGGGGATCAGCTCGGTGACCGGGTCGACGCCGTGGGAGCGGGCGGTGGCCAGGATGGTGGGGAAGCGCTTCTCCCAGAACTCGGCGCCGAGGTGGCGCGCGTCGAGCCACATGTGCGGGTGGCCGGTCTCGAGCATCCGCTTCATGATCGCCTTGGCCACGACGTCGCGCGGGGCGAGGTCGGCGAGCTCGTGGACGCCCTGCATGAACCGGTTGCCCTCGAAGTCGACGAGGAACGCGCCCTCGCCGCGCACGGCCTCGGAGATGAGGGGCTGCTGGCCGCGGGAGTCGGGGCCGAGGTACATCACGGTGGGGTGGAACTGCACGAACTCCAGGTCGCGCAGGGTCGCGCCGGCGCGCAGCGCGAGCGCCATGCCGTCGCCGGTCGAGACGGCCGGGTTGGTGGTCTGGCTGAAGACCTGCCCGAAGCCGCCGGAGGCCAGCACGACCGCCCGGCAGCGGACCGCGCCGACGCCGTCGCGCTCGCCCTCGCCGATCACGTGGAGCGTGAGGCCGGCGACGCCCGTCGTACCGCTGCTGTCGGTGCCGAGCTGGAGGTCGACGGCCAGCGCGTGCTGGATGACCTCGACGTCGGGTGCGGCCTCGATCGCGGCGATCAGCGCGCGCTGGATCTCGGCGCCGGTGGCGTCTCCGCCGGCGTGGGCGATGCGGTCGCGGTGGTGGCCGCCCTCGCGGGTCAGCGACAGCGACCCGTCGGCGGCGTGGTCGAAGTTGGTGCCGAGCGCGATCAGCTCGCGGACCGCCTCGGGGCCCTCGGTGACCAGGACGCGTACGGCGTCCGCGTCACAGGCGCCGGCGCCCGCGACGAGGGTGTCGCGCTCGTGCTGGGCGGGGGTGTCGCCCTCGCCGAGCGCGGCGGCGATGCCGCCCTGAGCCCACTGGGTGGAGCCCGCGTTGAGGACGTCCTTGGTGACCACGAGGACCTTGTCGACGTGCTCGCGCAGTCGCAACGCGGCGGTCAGACCGGCGATGCCGGAGCCGACCACGACCACGTCGGCCTCGGTGGCCCACCCGGGAGCGGGCGAGGTCAGTCGCCCGGGAAGACGTCCTCCAGGTGTCATCAGCGCGCGGCCACCGCGTCGCCGCGCTGCAGGGTCGCGTCGCCGAAGGTCTCGGCCGGGTCGAAGCCGGTCGCCATGATCTTGTTGTCCTTGTCGACGAACACGACGTGGGGACGGTGCTCCTTGGCCTCCTCGGTGCTCATCTGGCCGTAGCCGATGATGATGACGAGGTCGCCGGGGTGCACCAGGTGCGCGGCGGCACCGTTGATGCCGATCACGCCGGAGCCGCGCTCGCCCGCGATCGTGTAGGTCTCGAGCCGAGCGCCGTTGGTGACATCGACGATGTGGACCAGCTCGCCGGGGAGCAGGTCGGAGGCCTCCAGGAGGTCCTCGTCGATCGTCACGGAGCCGACGTAGTGCAGGTCCGCCTGGGTCACGGTGGCCCGGTGGATCTTGGACTTCATCATGGTGCGCAGCATCGTCATCTGACCTTTCTGGGGTTTCAGAACTGCAGGGGAAGGTTGTCGATCAGCCGGGTGGAGCCGATCTTGGCGGCCACGAGGATGCGGCCCTCCGAGCCCGCGGCCGGATGGGCCGGCAGCTCGCTCAGGTTGGTCTGGGTCAGGGCGAGGTAGTCGAGCTCGATCGCCGGCTCGCTCTCCAGGACGCCGATGGCGGCCCGGCGAGCGGCAGGTACGCCGTCCTTGGCGTGTGCCTGCGCCTGACGGAGCGCCCTGCTCAAGGTGGCGGCCAGGAGGCGCTGCTCGTCGTCGAGGTAGCGGTTGCGGCTCGAGCGGGCCAGCCCGTCGTCCTCGCGGTCGGTCGGGGCGCCGATCACCTCGACCCGCAGGCAGAGGTCGTCGACGAGCCGGCGGATCAGGGCGAGCTGCTGGTAGTCCTTCTCACCGAAGACGGCGAGGTCGGGGCGCACGATGCCGAACAGCTTGGCCACGACCGTCAGGACGCCACGGAAGTGGCCGGGGCGGCTGGCGCCCTCGAGGATCGTGGCGGTCGTGCCGGGGTCGACGGTGACGGGGTCCGCGGTCGCCGCGTGGGGGACGCCGGTGGGGTACATCTCCTCGACGCTCGGCGCGAAGACGATGTCGACGCCCTCGCGGGTGCAGACCTCGAGGTCGGCGTCCTCGGTGCGGGGGTAGCGGTCGAAGTCCTCGTCCGGGCCGAACTGGAGCGGGTTGACGAAGAGGCTGACGACGAGGGTGGCGCCCTCGCCGGCCCGGGCCCGGGCCAGGCGCATCAGGCTGGCGTGGCCGTCGTGGAGGGCGCCCATGGTGGGGACCAGCGCCACCGGGGTGGCGCGAGTGATCAGGGCGTCGAGCTCTGCTCGGGTGCGGGCGACCTTCACCGGGTCTCCAGCTGGTGCTTGCGGGCGGCGGTCTCCAGGACGTCGGCGATCTTGCGGGCACGGATCGGGAGGACCCGGCCATCGGTGACCGCGCGGTCGAGGGTCGCGTGCGCGAGCGCGAGGTAGCTGGGGAGGGAGTCGGGGTTGGTACGCCGGAGCTGGCGGACGTGGGCCGCCACCGTCTTGACGTCGCCGCGGACGATCGGGCCGGTCAGAGCGGCGTCTCCGTGGGCCAGGGCGTTGTCGAGAGCCGCCTCGAGCAGCGGGCGCAGAGTGCCGGCCGCGTCGTCGACGCCCGCGGCGGCGAGCATGCCCATCGCCTCGCTGACGAGGGTGACGAGGTGGTTGGCGCCGTGGGCCAGGCCCGCGTGGTAGAGCGTGCGCATCTCCTCGGGGACCCAGGTCGGGCGGCCGCCGAGGTCCGCGACGAGCGTCTCGGCGAGGGCGCGCTCGAGGGGGCCTGCGGTCAGGCCGAAGACGCAGCCGGAGAGTCGGTCGAGGTCCTTGGTGGTGCCGGAGAACGTCATCGCGGGGTGCAGCGCGATCGGGCGGGCGCCCGCGCGGGCGGCGGGCTCCAGGATCGCCAGGCCATGGGCACCCGACGTGTGGGCGACGTACTGGCCGGGGCGCAGCGCGCCGCTCTCGGCCAGCATCGTGACGACGTTGGACAGCATGTCGTCGGGGACGGTGAGCAGGACCAGGTCGGCGGCCTTGGCGACGGCCGTCGGCTTCTCGAGGGGTACGCCGGGCAGCAGCTCGGCCGCGCGACGGCGACTGGCGTCGGACTCGCCGGCGACGGCGACGACGTCGTGGCCCGCGGCTCGGAGAGCTGCGGCGAGGACCGCGCCGACCTTGCCGGCGCCGATCACGCCCACGCGAAGGCGCGGCGACTCGTTGGTGCTCATCTCGAACCCTTCGTTCCAATCCCTCCGACCACCCGCTGCGCGGGCCGGTGTGGGTACCGGACGTGTCTGCTCGTCAGTAACAACGACGAGGGTAGGCCGGTGTCATCCCTGCGCGATACCTCCGACCGGTGTGACCCCGGCGACATCGGGGCCAGCCGCTAGCGTGCTGCCGTGCGCTTTCGTCGGTCCGCTCCCCCGCTCATCAGCGTCGTCGTGCCGGCGTACGACACCGCGGCGTACCTGCCGGCCTGCCTGGACTCGCTCCTCGCACAGACGCACACCGCTCTGGAGATCGTCGTCGTGGACGACGGGTCGCCCGACGCCTGCGGGGAGATCGCCGCCTCCTACGCGGCTCGGGATCCTCGGGTGAAGGTGCTGCGGCAGGCCAACGGAGGGCTGGGGGCGGCGCGCAACGCCGGGTTCGCGGTCACGTCCGGGGAGGTCGTGGCGTTCGCCGACTCCGACGACGTGGTGCCGCCGTCGGCGTACGAGGTGATGGTGCGGCAGCTGCAGCGGACCGGTGCCGACCTGGTGACCGGAGGCGTGCAGACGCTGGTCGACGGATCCCTGCGGTCGATGCCGTGGATGCAGCGCATCCACTCCGACCGCGCGGCGGTGTTCCTGGAGCAGCGACCCGAGCTGCTCGGCGACGTGTTCGCGTGGAACAAGCTCTACCGGCGTTCGTTCTGGACGGGCGCGGGCCTGTCGTGGCCGGAGCGGCTGCGCTACGAGGACCAGCCGACGCTGACCAGGGCCTACACGCACGCTCGGTTGATCGGGGTCGTGCCGGACGTGGTGTACCACTGGCGCATCCGCTCGGACGGGTCCTCGATCACGCAGCAGCGTGCCGCCCTCGACGACCTCCGGGACCGCTGGACGACCAAGCGGATGTCGCTGGAGACCGTGCGCGAGTTCGGGTCGGCCAAGGTGAGCCGCGTCTTCACCGAGCGGGTCCTGCCGGGCGACCTGTGGCGCTACTTCCTGCAGATCCCCACCTGCTCGGACGACTGGTGGGCGCTCCTGGTCGCCGGGGTGCGGGAGTTCTGGGGAACCCACGGTTCCCTGACCGGCTCGCGCCTGATGCCGGCGCACCGGCTGGTCGGCTGGATGGTCGAGCAGGACCGGCGTGCGGACGCTTCGTTCGTGATCTCGTACGTCGTCGAGCACGGCGGGCTGCCCCGCGTCCCGGACGGCGGCGGGCGTCGCGTCGACGTCCCCGGGCTGGATCTCACCGGGATCCCGCGCGCTGCCCTGGCGCTCCGCGACGACGAGAAGTAGTCACTCCCGCGGACTTGCTTGCATGCATGCAAGGTGGGTCGCGCGGCTCCTTGCATGCATGCAAGCAAGAAGCCCCGCCCGCCCGGTTGCAGGCATGCAAGCAAGAAGCCCCCACCCGACCTGCGGGCGAGGGCCTTGCGTGCGGCAGCTGTCTCAGACCGCCTTGGCCTTGGGCGCCTTGCGCCAGCTCTGCAGCTCGGCGGTGAGCACGTCGACCTGCTGCTCGAGCTCGGCGACCCTGATGGCGGCGTCGGTGGCGCGGTCCTCGGCATCGGCGATGCGGGTGCGGACGCGCTCGGTCTCGCGCTCGGCGGTCTCGGCGCGGTCGGTGGCGTCGGAGAGGTCCCGGCGGGCCTCGGCCAGCTCGGAGGCGGCGTCGGAGAGCCGCTTCTCCAGGCGGCTCACGGTGGCATCACGCTTGGCGAGGCGACCCTGCATGTCGGCGGCGAACTCGAGGTTCTCGGCGGTGCGGGTCTCGGTCAGCGCCTTGTAGTCCTGCGCGACCTGAGCCCGCTCCCGCGCGGCCTCCATGCGGGTCACGCGGACCTCGGAGTGGGTGATCTTCGCGGACGCGGCGCCCAGCAGGAACGCAGCCACCCCGCCGAGGACGGCGCCGGTGAAGGAGCCGCTCAGCGCGGTCGCGAGGACCACTGCAGCAGCGACGAAGATGAGCGCCACCGCGACCACGACACGGGTCGAGCGCTGGCGACGACGAGATCCAACCGCGGTACTCATGCGTCCACGTTAGAACCGGGCACAGCCTTTCCCCGGCACATTCGCGCGTGGCGCGTGAGACGGATGTGATTGATGAGGATCGGGCCGAGCGCTCAGCGGTCGGTCTCGCGGTCCTCGTCGTCCGGGCCGACCCGGCACGCCCGCTCCAGCAGGAGCGCGGCCACCACCGCGAGCGCCGCGCCACCGGCCGCCACCAGCGACCGCACGAGGCGCTCGTCGGCCATGTCGGCACGGTCGGCGATCCAGCTCAGCCCGTAGCCGAGGTAGGCGCCCCCGACCAAGGCGCACGCGAGCGCCGACGCCCTCGCGAGGACGAACCGGTTGAGGGGGTTGTCGACCGACCAGCGCTCCCGGCGTACGTGCAGGGCGCGGTAGGTCGACCATGCCGTCCAACCGAGAGCGGCGGCGATGAGGAAGAGAGCGGCAGGCTGCGCCCACGGCACGAGCGGAGGTACGACGGAGAGCCGGTCACACAGGCCGTGGATCGCCCAACCCCCGATCAGGCCCGCGACCGCCCAGGCGAGCAGCGAGAGCGGGGAGGTCGGCCGGAGCCCCTCCCTCAACCGAGGCTCACTCGAACTCGAGGACCAGGTCGTCGCGGCGCTGGAGACCGTCGGTGCCCACCGCGGCCAGCAGGTCGACGACCGGGCCGCGGTCGAGGAACTGCGCGTCGGGCTCGAGGTCGAGCCAGGGCTGGAGCACGAAGGCGCGCTCGTGGGCCAACGGGTGGGGGAGCTTGAGTGCCTCGGTGTCGGCACGGCGGTCGCCGACCAGGATCAGGTCGACGTCGAGCGTGCGCGGCTCGTTCTTCTCACCGGTGCGCATCCGGTCGAAGGCCTGCTCGACGGCCTGCGCCCGGTCGAGGAGACGCGAGGCGGAGAGCGTGGTGTCGGCGAGGACGACCGCGTTGAGGAACGTGCCGGCTCCGGGCGGGCAGTTCACCGGAGTGGTCTCGTAGACCGGCGAGACGCCGGTGACCCACACGTCGGGGGTGTCGGCCAGGGTCGACACCGCGCCCTGCAGGTTCTGGAAGCGCTCACCCAGGTTGGAACCCAGGGCGATCACGACACGGCGGATCGGGCGCATCTCACCGGTGAGGGTGTCCGCATCGATGATGTTGGGATTCGGCGTCTCAGTCATGGTCGAACCTCTCCTGCCCGCGTCTCACGCGGCTCGTCTGCGGGTGATGGTCAGCTGCACGTCCCCGAACGGGTTCTCGATCGGAGCGTCCGGTTTGTGAACGGTCACCCGAGCCCATTCAACACGACGATCCCCCAGGCAGACAGCGGCGATCCGCTCGGCAAGGGTCTCGATCAGGTCGACCGGGTCCGTGCCCACCGCGCCAGCAACGTCGGCCACGAGACTTCCGTAGTCCACGGTGTCGCGCAAGTCATCCGACCCGGCCGCGGGACGGGTGTCGACGCCCAGCGTCAGGTCGATGAGGAACTTCTGCCCGTCGCGGCGCTCGAAGTCGAAGACACCGTGGTGGCCCCAGCACTCGATGCCGACGATCGACAGCTCGTCGAGCGCCACCGGCACGAGATCATTCACGTCCATCACCCTGCCATGCGGTCACAACGGCGATCGCGTCGAGGTGGGCTCGTACGTCGTGGACGCGGACACACCACACGTCCGCCGAGCCCTGGCGCGCGGCCAGGAGCGCGGTCACCGCAACGCCGGCGGCCTCGCGCTCGCCCACCGGTCGAGGCTCGCCCCCGGCCTCGAGCAGCCGGCCCAGGAAGGTCTTGCGGCTGGCGCCGACCAGCAGGGGCAGACCGAGGTCGGCGATGCGGTCGAGGTGGCGCAGAAGCTCCCAGTTGTGCTCGGGCAGCTTGGCGAAGCCCAGCCCCGGGTCGAGCACCAGCCGCTCGTCCGGGATGCCGGCGGCGCGCGCCGCCACGACCCGCTCCGACAGCTCGGCGTGCACGGCCTCGACCACACCGCCCGGTCCGTCGTACGTCGCGAGCGACTGCATCCGGTCGCTGTGGGCGCGCCAGTGCATCGCGACGTACGTCGCCTCCGAGGCCGCGACCACCTCGAGGATGGCCGGGTCCGCCAGGCCGCCGGAGACGTCGTTGACGATCGTCGCGCCGGCCGCGAGGGCGGCGGCCGCGACCTCGTGGCGCATGGTGTCGACGGAGACGGTGGCACCGTCGGCGGCCAGCGCCTCGATGACGGGCACGACGCGGTCGAGCTCCTCCTCGAGCAAGGGCCGGGTCGCGCCCGGACGGGTGGACTCGCCGCCGATGTCAAGGATGTCGGCGCCGTCGGCCAGCAGCGACCGGCCGTGCGCGGCGGCGCGGTCGGCGTCGGCGTACCTCCCCCCGTCGGAGAACGAGTCGGGGGTGACGTTGACGACCCCCATCACCAGCGGCCGGGATGCCATGGCAGCGCTCGCGCTATCGGGCGGAGTGGATCAGCGCCATCGCCTCGGCGCGGGTCGGGCCGCTCAGCATCTGGCCGCGGACCGCGGAGGTGATGGTGCGGGCACCGGCCTTGCGCACGCCGCGCATCGTCATGCAGAGGTGCTCGGCCTCGATCACCACGATCACGCCACGCGCCTCGAGGATCTCCATGAGCGCGTCGGCAACCTGCGTCGTCAGCCGCTCCTGCACCTGCGGGCGCTTGGCGTAGACGTCGACTAGCCGGGCCAGCTTGGACAGCCCGGTGATCTTGCCGCTCGCTGCCGGGATGTAGCCGACGTGCGCGACCCCCGTGAACGGCACCAGGTGGTGCTCGCACATCGACCACAGCTCGATGTCACGGACCAGGACCATCTCGTCGTGGCCGAGGTCGAAGGTCGTGGTGAGGACGTCCTCGGGCTTCTGGTGCAGCCCCTGGGTCAGCTCGGCGTACGCCCTGGCGACGCGGGCCGGGGTCTCCTTGAGGCCCTCGCGCTCGGGGTCCTCGCCGATGGCGGCGAGCAGCTCGCGCACGGCGGCCTCGGCCCGCGCGTGGTCGAAGTCGGGTACGTCGTCGCGCTCGGCGAGGCTGATCGGATCAGGCACGCCG
Source organism: Nocardioides montaniterrae (assembly GCF_054782655.1). Taxonomy (NCBI): domain Bacteria; kingdom Bacillati; phylum Actinomycetota; class Actinomycetes; order Propionibacteriales; family Nocardioidaceae; genus Nocardioides; species Nocardioides montaniterrae. The sequence goes on from NZ_BAAGSB010000001.1 coordinate 543,159, forward strand.
CGAGTCTAGGACGGCCTTGCTCACGCCTTCACCGCGGTGCGGTCAGAGGTCGATGGGACCGGGGCCTTCAGGAATGACCGGGCCCTCGACCGTGCCGCCCGTGGGCGTCGTGCCGGACGGGGTGTCGACCGGGGGCGGGACCTGCGCGCGCTTGCGGATCTCCTCGGGGATCTCGACGGGCGGGATCGTGGAGGGGATGCGGGTGGGCGAGCCGGTCCAGGCCGGACGCTCGGGACGGCGGCGCAGGGGCGTGAAGATCTCGGCGACCTGGGCCTTGTCGAGCGTCTCCTTGTCGAGCAGCTGGAGCACGAGGTCGTCGAGCACGTCACGGTTCTCGACCAGGATGTCGAAGGCCTCCTGGTGCGCGGTGGCGAGGAACTTCTTGACCTCCTCGTCCACGATCGCGGCGACGTCCTCGGAGTAGTCGCGCTGGTGGCCGAGGTCGCGGCCCAGGAACGGCTCGGACCCGGACGAGCCCAGCTTGATCGCGCCGAGGCGCTCGGTCATGCCGTACTGGGTGACCATCGCGCGGGCCAGGTTGGTGGCCTTCTCGATGTCGTTGCCGGCGCCGGTGGTCGGGTCGTGGAAGACCATCTCCTCGGCGGCGCGGCCGCCGAGCATGTACGCCAGCTTGTCGAGCATCTCGCTGCGGGTCTGGGAGTACTTGTCCTCGTCGGGCAGCACCATCGTGTAGCCGAGGGCGCGACCGCGCGGCAGGATCGTGATCTTGTGGACCGGGTCGGTGCCCGGCAGCGCCGCCGCGACGAGCGCGTGGCCGCCCTCGTGGTAGGCGGTGATGAGCTTCTCGTTCTCGCTCATCAGGCGCGTACGCCGCTGCGGGCCCGCGATGACGCGGTCGATCGCCTCGTCGATGGCACTCGCGGTGATCAGCTTCTGGTTGTTGCGCGCGGTGAGCAGCGCGGCCTCGTTGAGCACGTTGGCCAGGTCGGCGCCCGAGAAGCCCGGCGTACGACGGCCGACGTTCTGCAGGTCGACGTCGGGGCCCAGCGGCTTGCCTCGCGAGTGCACCTTGAGGATCTGGTGGCGGCCGGCCAGGTCGGGGGCGTCGACACCGATCTGACGGTCGAAGCGGCCCGGGCGCAGCAGGGCCGGGTCGAGCACGTCAGGGCGGTTGGTCGCGGCGATGAGGATGACTCCGCCGCGCACGTCGAAGCCGTCCATCTCGACGAGGAGCTGGTTGAGGGTCTGCTCGCGCTCGTCGTGACCGCCGCCCATGCCGGCGCCACGGTGACGGCCCACGGCGTCGATCTCGTCGATGAAGACGATGGCGGGGGCGTTCTCCTTGGCCTGCTCGAACAGGTCGCGCACGCGCGAGGCGCCCACGCCGACGAACATCTCGACGAAGTCCGAGCCGGAGATCGAGTAGAACGGGACGCCCGCCTCGCCGGCGACGGCGCGGGCGAGCAGGGTCTTGCCGGTTCCGGGAGGGCCGTAGAGCAGGACGCCCTTGGGGATCTTGGCGCCGACGGCCTGGAACTTGGCGGGCTCCTGGAGGAACTCCTTGATCTCGCCGAGCTCCTCGATCGCCTCGTCGCACCCGGCCACGTCGTCGAAGGTCGTCTTGGGCATGTCCTTGGTGATCATCTTCGCCTTGGACTTGCCGAACTGCATGACGCCCCGGCCACCGCCCTGGACGTTGTTCATCAAGAACACGAACAGCAGGATGATCAGCACGAACGGCAGGACCGTGCCGATGATGGAGCCGAGCAGGCTGGGCTGCGGGTTCTCGGAGTTGGACTTCTCGATCGTGCCCTTGGCGACCTGGGCGTCGACCTTCGCGAGGATCGACTCCTGCTGGCCCTGGATGTAGTGGGTCGTGACCTTGTCGCCCTGGCCGCGCACCCCGTCGTCGAGGGTGGCCTTGATGACCTGGTCACCGTCGATGAACGAGATCTCCTTGACCTGGCCCGCGTCGATGTACTTCGACATCTGCGAGGTCGAGACCTCGTCGTACCCTCCCCCGGGCGCAAGGAACTGCAGCGCGAGGATGACGGCCACGACCGCCACGAGGATCCACAGCCATGGGCCGCGCAAGAGGCGCTTCACGAATTACCTGCTCCCACCGTCAAACGGTTCTTCTCATCGATCTCTGCGACCGTACACGGCGGTCCTGCCCTGCAAACGCCCCGGCCACACGCTGAGTTCCGCCGTCAGCTGTAGACGTGCGGCGCGAGCGTCGCGATGTCGCGCAGGTTGCGGTAGCGCTCGCGGTAGTCGAGCCCGTAGCCCACGACGAACTCGTTGGGGATGTCCCAGCCCACGTACTTGGCCTGGACCGGCATCTGCAGGGCCTCCGGCTTGCGCAGGAGGGTGCAGATCTCGACGCTGGCCGGGCCGCGCGAGGAGAGGTTGCGGGTCAGCCAGGACAGGGTCAGGCCGGTATCGATGATCTCGTCGACGATCAGCACGTGACGGCCGTTGAGGTCGGAGTCGAGGTCCTTGAGGATGCGCACGACGCCGGAGGACTTCGTCCCCGAGCCGTACGACGACACCGCCATCCAGTCCATCTCGACGTGGCGGTCCAGCGCGCGGGCCATGTCGGCCATGATCATCACCGCGCCCCGGAGGACGCCGACGATGATCAGGTCCTTGCCCTCGTAGTCCTTCTCGACCTGCGCGGCCAGCTCCGCCACGCGGTCCTGGATCTGCTTTTCGGTGAACAGCACCTCGACGAGGTCGGACTCGACGTGGGAGGACTCCATGGGTTCAGGATTCCACACGGGTGGAGCGGAACTCGACGGAGCGTCCGTCGCGGTACGCCGTGAGGTGACCTGGGAGCTGCACCTCTCCACGGATCTCGCCGGTCGCCAGCGCGTAGAGCTGCGAGACGTGCACGTGGAACAGCTCCGCGTCGATCGCACCGGCGTTGACGGCGCCGAGCCGCAGCATGCGGGTGGCGATCGCCTTTGGGTACGGCGACACGTCCAGCTCCTCCAGCGACCAGAACTCCGTCTCTGCCATCTCGTCCAACGCCTCCATGTCGTCACGGAGCAGGTCTGCGGTCCTGGCCAGCGCTGCGGCGATGCCGGGACCGAGCTGGTCCTCGAGCATCGGCATCACCTTCTTGCGGACCCGGACCCGCGTGTAGCCGGGGTCGTCGTTGTGCGGGTCGTGCCAGACCTGCAGCCCCTCGACCTGGCACGCGGTGACGGTGTCGTCGCGGGAGACGTCGAGCAGCGGTCGGGCGTAGTGGTCGAAAGCGCGGCGCATGCCGGCGATGCTGCGCCCACCGGAGCCGCGGGTGAGCCCGAGCAGGACGGTCTCGGCCTGATCGTCGCGGGTGTGGCCGAGCAGCACCAGCACCGCGCCGAAGTGCACGCGCATCTGCTCGAGCACGTCGTAGCGGGCGCGCCGGGCGGCCGCCTCCATCCCGAGGCCGCCGGCCTCGACCTGGACCCGGGCCGAGGCGGTCTGCGAGGCACCCATGACGGCCATCTGCTCGACGACCCGGGCGGTGTGCTCGCTCGAGCCTTCCTGCAGGCCGTGGTCGACGGTCACGCCGATCACCAGCACCCCGGCCTTCCGAGCCTCGAACACCGTGGCCGAGAGCAGGGCCAGCGAGTCCGGGCCGCCCGAGCAGGCCACCAGGACGGTGTCGCCCGGCTCGAGGCCGGCCAGCGTCCGGCGTACGGCCAGCCGGCAGGCCGCGATCGCGGGGTGGAGGGCCATCACGCCAGGACGCGGGCGACCCAGGCCTCGGGGTCGGCGATCTCGGCCTTGGAGGGGAGATTCGCGGGCTGGGCCCAGACGGCGTTGAACTCGGCCATGCCGACCTTGTCGACCACGCCGCGCACGAAGGCCGCACCGTCGCGGTACTGAGCCATCTTGGCCTCGAGCCCGAGCAGGCGACGGATGATGCGGTCGAGGGTGCCGACGCCCTTGCGACGCTCGGTGAACCTGCTGCGGATGTGCTCGACGCTGGGGATGACCGAGGGGCCGACGCCGTCCATGACCACGTCGGCGTGGCCCTCGAGCAGCGACATCATGCCCGTGACGCGGTCGAGGACCTCGCGCTGCTCGGGCGTGCTGACCATGTCGATCACGCTGCCGCCGCCGCGCGCGGCCTTGACGATCTCGGCGAGACGCTGCGGGCCGCCCTCGAGCAAGGAGGCCGGCTCGACGGCCGAGGTGATCGCGGCGATCTCGTCGAAGAGGTGCTGGCGCATCCACGGCACGGCCGTGAACTGCACGCGATGGGTCTCCTCGTGGAGGCAGACCCACAGCCGGAAGTCGGTGGGGTCGACACCGAGCTCGCGCTCGACGTGGACGATGTTCGGGGCGACCAGCAGCAGCCGGCCGTGGTCGGGGTGGAACGGGTCGAACTGACCGAGCACCTTGCCGGCCATGTAGCCCAGCAGCCCGCCGACCTCGGCGCCGGTGACCTTCTGGCCGATCGTCAGGCCCAGCCCGGACGGCACCTTCTTCTGCTTGTCGGCGAGCTTGCCGATCAGCGGACCGGTGGCGACCTTGAACGCCTCGACGTTGGCCTTGACCCAGCCGGCGCGGTCGACGACCAGGATCGGGGCGGTGCCGTCGGGGGCGTCCAGGCCGGTGAAGTCGCGCACCAGCCCGGTGGAGCGGTGCGCGTCCGCCCGCAGCTCGGCGACGGCGGCGTCGGCCTCGGCCCGGGGCACGACCGGCCCCTGGCCGGCGATCTTCGCGCCCAGCGAGATCGCGACCTTCCAGTCGATCATCTCCGGCGCGGCCGCGTGCTGACTCATGGGTTGAAGCGTAGGACCGTGCGAAAGCTCAGCCGCAGCGGCAGGCGCCCAGCGCCGCCGCCGCGTTGTCGAGCCAGGTCTGCGCCTTGGTCTCGTTGGGCCCCGCGACGTCGTCGGCCATCAGCACGAACACCATGGGTACGCCGGACCGGTCGACCGCGATGCCGGCGAGCGAGCTCACGTGGGACAGCGTGCCGGTCTTGGCGCGCACCCGGCCGCGGCCCTCGGGCGAGCGCATGTCCATCCGGTTGGCCAGCGAGCCGTTGAACCCGGCGACCGGCAGGCCCTCGAGGACCGGTCGGAGATCGGGGTGGTCCTTGCTGGCGTCGAGCCGGAGCACGTCGAGCAGCAGCCCGGGCGACATCAGGTCGTGGCGCGAGAGGCCGCTTCCGTCGTACAGCTTGGAGCCCTGCATCGAGATGCCGTTGGCCCCCATGATCCGCTGCACGGCGGCACGGCCCCCGGTGAAGGACCCCTCGCCCTGATCGGCGACGCCGACCTGGCGGAGCAGCACCTCGGCACCGTCGTTGTCGCTGACCTGCAGGATCCGCTGGACGATGTCGGCGAGCGGGGCGCTCCGCACGGCGGCGACCTGGGCGGCTCCCTGCGGAGCGACGGTGCGGGTCGGCGTACCGGTCACCGTGATGCCGCGCTTGGCCAGGGCCGCCTGGAACTTCTGCGTCGCCGCGGCGGCCGGATCGCTCGAGCGACCGCCCTGGGGCGCCAGCCCGTCGTCGACCCAGAGGGCGTCCACCGGCGAGACGACGCTCGTGGAGACGTAGTCGGGCTCCCAGTAGGGGTTGACGCTCGGGCCGCTGAACAGCGAGTCGTCGAAGCCGAGGCGCACCTTGTGACGGCCCTGCGCCTTGAGCGCCTTGGCGGTCTTCGCGGCCAGCGTGGTGATGTCCGCGCGGTGCAGCTGGTACGTCGGGCTCTCGCTCGCCGGCTGCGGGGTAGACATCAGGTAGGGGTCACCGCCGCCGACGAGGGTGAGCCGGTCGCCGCTGAGGACCGTCTTGGTGGTGAAGGTGTGGCCGGCGCCGAGGACGAAGAGGGCCGCGGTGGTCGTGACGACCTTGGTCGTGGAGGCGGGGGTGGCGAGGAAGGCGCCGGAGGACTTGAACCGGTACGTCGTCGTGTCGGCGTCGAGCGGTCCGACGGCGGCGAGCACGTGGCCGCCGAGGAGGCTCTTGCCGAGGTCGCCCTGGATCGCGGCGGCGATCTTCGCGCGGACCGGGGCCCGGCTCAGGTCGACCGGTCCCGCCACGGCCGGAGGTCGTACGACGGCCGGGGCGTCCACGCCCTTGGGAGCTCGCACCGCGGCCGGGCCACCGTCGCCGCCCACGCCGCGGACCTGGTCCCACCAGTCGTCCAGCCGGTGGTTCCACCAGCCGTAGCCGATCACACCGGCGAGGGCGAGGAGCACCACGAGGGGCACTGCGACGAGCGACTTGCGGTTCGCCACCGGCGTACCTCCTTGGGGCTGGACTGCACTGCGCGCACATTGTGCGCGACAATGCTCCGGGCTGCCCACACCGGGCAGCCCCAACGACTTGCTAGTTGATTCAGTTAGAGGAGCCGACCGTGGCCGAGTTCGACGTCGTCATCGAGATCCCCAAGGGCAGCCGCAACAAGTACGAGGTCGACCACGAGACCGGCCGTATCCACCTCGACCGCGTGCTGTTCACCTCGATGGTCTACCCGGCCGACTACGGCTACATCGAGGGCACCCTCGGTGGCGACGGCGACCCGCTGGACGCCCTCGTCCTGCTGCCGTTCCCGGTCTACCCGGGCGTGATCGTCAAGGCCCGCCCCGTCGCGATGTACGTGATGGAGGACGAGGCCGGCCAGGACGAGAAGGTCCTCTGCGTCCCGTGCGACCCGCGCTTCGACGACATCCAGGACCTCGGCGACGTCGCCGAGTGGGACCTCGACGAGATCCAGCACTTCTTCGAGCGCTACAAGGACCTCGAGCCGGGCAAGTCCGTCAAGGGCTCGGACTGGGCCGACAAGACTGCCGCCGAGGCCGAGATCCAGGCCTCGATCCAGCGCCTGGCCGACCACGGCGGTCACTGAGCAACTGGTTGGGTGGCCGGGTGGAGCGAATTCGCTCCGCTCAGCCACCCAACTCTGCTTTTGCTCCGCGGAAGTAGGCCATCGCGCCCGACTCCTCGATGACCGGCTCCTCGATGCCGCCGGCGACCAGCCAGGCGTACAGCTCGGCGCGCGTGCAGAGCGGCCCGAGGACCCCACCGAGCCGCCCGATGCGGCGCATCGGCTCGTAGACCAGCCCGTTGTCGCTGAGCAGGGTCGAGCCGGTGATGACGCCGCCGGCCTTGAGCACCCGGCACATCTCGGCGACCGCCGCCTGCGGGTCGGGGAAGCAGTGGATCCCGGTGAAGCTGACCACGAGGTCGAAGTCGTCGTCGGGGAAGGGCATCGCGCCGACGTCGGCGTACGTCGGGGTGACCTGGTCGACGACGCCGCGACGAGCGGCCGCCCGCATGGTGCGCTCGAGCATGGTCGGTGAGATGTCGGCAGCGACGTACTCCACACCCTGGTCGGGCCGCAGGCCGCGCAGGGCGACGCCTCCCCCGCTCGGGATGTCGAGGATCCGCGCGCCGGCCGGCTGCTCGCCGATCTCGTCGGCTGCGCGGTAGAGCCGGGTGAGGTCGCTGTGGATCCCGGCCCGCCAGAGCGCGCCGCCCGCGAGCGGGTGCTCGACGGTCCAGTCGTAGAAGCTCGCCCAGAGCGGGTCCTCGGACCAGCCGCCGATCCCGGGCACTCGGTGCAGCAGGTTCACGCTTCCTCCTTGATCAGGGCCTCGGCCCGCAGCATCTCGCGAGGTACGCCGAACGCGGCGACCAGGTCGCCGGCGACCGGGCGCATCGTGCGGCAGAGCTCGCCGACCTCACGCGTGATCGCCTTGGACCGCTGCACGGTGAGCCGGCCGTGCTCGATGAACCAGGCCCGATCGGCTTCGATGCCCGAGAGGGCATGCAGGTCGGCGAGCAGGTTGAGGGTGTCGCGCGAGGGTCCCTCGGGCAGTGAGTCGATCTTGTCCAGGAATGCGTCGAGGACGATCCGCTCGACGTGCGCGCGAGCCGCGGCGATGAGGTGGGGCTGCACGATCGAGAACACCTCGGCGGTGGGCGTCGAGGACTTCATGCCCGAGCGCAGCCGGCGCGCGACGCCGGAGATGAGGTGCTCCTCGCGGAAGCGGTACATCGCGCGGTGGTAGTTCGGGTCGCGCAGGTCGGCGTCGTTGGCCCAGCTGTCCTCGTCCTCGCTGCCGCCGCCGGGCAGCAGGTCCTTGATCTGGCTGAGCAGCTGGTGGGCGCGGGTCCGCTCGAGCACCGTGTCGACGGCCTGGCTGGCCACGAACCTCACCATCCCCAGCTGGTCGAGGTCGGAGAAGTCGGAGGCGTAGTCGGTCAGCAGCCCCTTGGCGACCATCTGCAGCAGGACGTGGTTGTCGCCCTCGAAGGTGGTGAAGACGTCGGTGTCGGCCTTGAGCGCGGCGAAGCGGTTCTCGGCGAGGTAGCCCGCGCCGCCGCACGCCTCGCGGCACTCCTGGATCGTCCGGGTGGCGTGCCAGGTGGCCAGCGCCTTGGTGCCGGCGGCGCGCGACTCGAGCCGGCGCCGGGTCTCCTCGTCGTCCTGCTCCCCGCTGAAGACCTTGTCCAGGCGGTCGGCCAGGATCTCCTGCGCGAAGTGCAGGCCGTAGGTCCGGGCGACCAGCGGCAGCAGCCGCCTCTGGTGCAGGCCGTAGTCGAGCAGCAGGATCTCCGGCTGTCCCTCGGAGGCCTCGAACTGGCGGCGGCGGTCGGCGTACTCCACCGCGATGGTGAGGGCGACCTTGGCCGCGGAGATGCCAGCGCCGCCGACGCAGACGCGGCCCTGGACGAGCGTGCCGAGCATGGTGAAGAAGCGACGACCCGCGCTCTCGATGTCGCTGACGTAGGCGCCCTCGGGCGTGACGTCGGCGAACCGGTTGAGGAGGTTCTCGCGCGGGACGCGCACCTGGTCGAGCCAGATCCGGCCGTTGTCGACGCCGTTGAGGCCCATCTTCAGGCCGTCGTCCTCGATGCGTACGCCGGGCAGCACGGCCCCGGCCTCGTCGCGGAGCGGCACCACGATCGCGTGGACCCCCTGCTGCTCGCCGCCGGCGTCGAGCTGGGCGAACACGACGGCCAGGCGCGCGTGCGCCGCGGAGTTCCCGATGTACTCCTTGTAGGCGTCCGGCCGGGTCGTGGTGATGACGAGCTCGTCGGTCGCCGCGTCGTGCACGGCGACCGTGCCGAGCGCCTGCACGTTGCTGCCGTGGCCGCCCTCGGTCATCGCGAAGCAGCCCAGCAGCCGCCCGGCGGTCAGCTCGCCCAGGTAGGCGTCGTGATGGCGCTTGGTGCCGAGCTGCAGGATCGCGCCGCCGAACAGGCCGAAGTTGACCCCGACCTTCACGAGCACCGAGAGGTCGCCGTACGCGAGCGTCTCGAAGGCCGCGACGCTGGCGCCGATGTCCTCGCCGCCGCCGTACTCCTTCGGGAAGCCGTACGCCGTCGCGCCGGTGGCCGTCATCTCCAGGACGACCGCGAGCACCCGCTCGCGGAAGTTCTCGCGCGACATGGTCTCCGCGTCGGTCAGCACCGAGGCGTACGCCGGCAGCTGCTCGCGGACGAGCGCGCGCACCTCGGCGTACTCGCCATCGAGGATCTCCGACAGGGCTGCGACATCCACCGAGGTCATGGCTCGACGCTAGCGGCTGGCGTCAATCGCGGTCGACGGGAACCTTCGAGGTGGTGGTCGTCGGGTGCGCTCTCATCCCCGGATCGAACTTCTGGCCGCTGGCCACGGCGGCGAGCCAGAAGGAGAAGATCGCGATCGCGGCACCGGCGATGTCGTCGGCGACGTAGTGCCAGCCGAAGTAGAGCGTGGCGACGACGACGAGACCGAAGTAGACCCAGCAGGTGATCTTCAGCAGCCGGTTGGCGATCGTGTACTGCACCATCAGCGCGACCAGCAGGGTGATGCAGGTGTGCAGGCTGGCGAACCCGGCGATCGAGTTGACCGTGTTGCGATCGCCTCCCCACAGCAGGTTCACGCGTCCGCTCACGATCGCATCCATCAGGTGGGTCGCGCTGGTATGAGGTCGGTCGGAGTACTCGGACGAGAACGCGATGCCCGGGCCCAGCGTCGGCAGCAGGTAGTAGCTCAGCGTGCCCAGCGCCCAGGCCAGGCACTGCGAGGTGACGAACCAGTAGCCGAAGGAGATGTTGCGCGACCACACCGCCCAGAGGCAGATGACGATCGGGACCAGCGGCAGGAAGAACAGGTAGACCCAGGAGAGCACGTAGGGAAGCGGGCCGTGGGTGCCGAGCAGTCCGCCGAACACGTCGCTCGGGTCGTGCCCGAAGAACAGCACCCTGTCGAGCTTGTGCAGGTCGTTGTCGTAGAGCAGGACGTTGCCGTGGCTGTCCTGTCGTGCATACGGCAGGTAGGACTTCAGGTTCCGGTAGCCGACGTAGGTGATGTAGAAGCCGGCGACGGCGAGGCCGACGAGCAGCATCCGCTCACGCGTCCAGTGGGTCCGCCAGCGGTCCTTGACCAGCGGCCAGAGCGCGGTCGGCTTGCCCCTGGAGAACCAGAGGGTGCGCGGGACCAGGTCGATGCCGAGCGCGATCAGCAGCAGCACCGGCAGGCGGACGTACGACGGCCCGAGGAAGCTGCCCTCGGGGTCGAGGATCGGTCGGTCGTACTTGACGTGCGCGACGTAGGTGAGCACCGCCATGACGAGCGCCGTGCCGATCAGGAGGGAGTAGGCGCGGCGGTACACGGCGCAACCTTAACGGCACCCAGGTGGCAGCCGGTCAGCGAACGGGCAGCACGGCGATGCCGGATGCGTCACCCCGGAGCGCCAGCCGGTCGGGGGATCCGGGCAGCCCCACCAGCTCGGCCACCCGCCGGGCCGCCTCGCCCTCGAGCACCTTCGGCTCCCCGAGGAAGCGCGCGGTCTCCTCGTCGACGGGGTGCTGGAGGACGTCGGCCACCGCGCCCTGCTGGACGACGCGGCCGGCGCGCATGAGGGCGAGCCGGTCGGCCACGGCGTACGCCTCGGACTGGTCGTGGGTGACCATCAGCGCGGTGGTGCCGGCCGTGCGCAGGATGCTGCGTAGGTCGGCGGCCAGGCGGACGCGGAGCTCGGCGTCGAGAGCGCTGAGCGGCTCGTCGAGCAGCAGCAGCCGCGGCTCGGCGGCCAGGGCGCGGGCCAGCGCCACCCGCTGACGCTCGCCCCCGGAGAGGGTGCGCGGGAGCCGGTCGGCGTACCCCTGGAGACCGACGAGGTCGAGCAGCTCCTCGGCCCTGGACCTGGCGGCCCCGCGTCGTACGCCGCGCAGGCGCTGGGCGTAGCCGACGTTGCGGGCGACGGTGAGGTGGTCGAAGAGCTGGCCGTCCTGGAACATCAGCGCGAAGCCGCGGCGGTGGGTCGGGGTGCCGGCGAGGTCGCTGCCGTCCCAGGCGATGGTGCCGGTGGCGAGCGGCTCGAGGCCCGCGACCGCGCGCAGGAGCGTGGACTTGCCGCAGCCGGACGGGCCGAGCACGGCGAGGATCTCGCCGTCGGCGACCTCGAGGTCGACGGCGTCGACCGCGCGGACGGGAGGTACGCCGACGTCGACGCCCACGTGGGAGACGGAGAGGGTCACAGCGAGCCCATCCCCGGCACGCGCAGGCGCTCGACGAGGAGGACCGCAAGGGTCGCGGTCGCCGCGAGGATCACCGAGGCAGCCATGGCCGCACCGTAGTTGAGCTGGCCCGGGCTGCCGATCAGGCGGTAGATGACGACGGGCAGCGTCGGGGCCTCGGGCCGGACCAGGAAGCTGGTCGCGCCGAACTCCCCCAGGGAGACCGCGAAGGCGAAGCCGGCGGCGGCGAGCAGCGGCCGCCAGAGGGTGGGTACGTCGACGCTCCAGACCGCGCGCAACGGCGAGGCACCGAGCGAGGCGGCCGCCTGGCGCTGGCGGTCGTCGATGCCGTGCAGCACCGGCACCAGGATGCGTACGACGAGCGGGAGCGCCACCAGCGCCTGCGCGATCGGCACCAGCAGCGCGCTCCCGCGCAGGTCGACGGGCGGGTGGTCGAGGGTGATCAGGAAGCCGAACCCGACGGTCACCGCCGAGACGCCCAGGGGAAGCATGAACAGCCCGTCGAAGACCGTGCGGATCCGCCGCTCGACCCGACCCCGCGACCGGCGGGTGACCAGGATCGAGACGAGCAGCCCGAGTGCGAGGGAGAGGGCGACGGCGAGCGCGGCGACCCGCAGCGAGTTGGCCAGCGCCTCGGTGATCGGGACCCGCACCAGGCCACCGCCGTCGTCCTGCAGCGAGCGGTAGTAGGCCAGCGTCCAGTGCCCGTCGCGGCGCAGCGAGGCCAGCACGAGACCGACGATGGGGGTGGCCAGGGCGGCCAGCGTCGCCGCGGTGACCACGAGCACCGGCACGTCGCGCCATCGCGGTCGCGCAGGCGTCGCGGGCTGCCGGCGTACGGTCGGGTCGGCGGTGGCGTGCAGGCGCCCGGCGATGACCAGGAGCAGCACCACCGCGACGATCTGGAGCACCGAGAGGACCGCGGCCGCACCGATCTCGGGGAAGCCGGTGATGCCGCCGGTGGTCAGCAGGTAGATCTCGGTCTCGACCGAGGAGTAGCGCAGGCCGCCCAGCGTCAGGATCACGCCGAACCCCGTGGCGCAGAACAGGAAGACGACCGCGGCTGCGGAGACGATCGCCGGTCGCAGGGCCGGCATGGTGACGGTGCGGAAGACCCTGGCCGGGGACGCCCCGAGGGCGGCCGCGGCCTCGGCGGGACGGCGGTCCAGCGACTCCCACGCGACGCCGACCGTCCGGATCACGACGGCGACGTTGAAGAAGACCAGCCCGGCCAGGATCGCCGGGACGGTGCCCGTCTCGATCAGGCGTCCGACCGCCAGGCCGACGACCACGGTCGGCAGCACGAACGGCACCAGCAGCGCGGCACGGACCAGGCCCCGGCCGGGGAACCGCAGGCGGTGGGTGACGTACGCCGCCGGCAACCCGAGCGCGACCGAGCCGGCCGTCGCGACCGCGCTCACCCACACCGTGAACCAGACGACGCGATGGGTCCGCGGGTCGTCCAGGATCGACCAGGCGGGCCCGTCGATCCGCGCGAGCATGCCTCCGACCGGCAGCGCGAAGAACACCGCCAGCACCGCGGTCGGAACGACCGCGAGGCCGGCGAAGCCCGCGGCGCGGCGGAGCCGGGGGCGCGCTCGGCTCACTGGGAGATGATGTCGGTCCAGTCGGTGGTCCACTCGCGGCGGTGCGCCGCGATGTCCTCCGGCGAGACCTCCAGCGGCTGGGTCGGGACCTGGGCGAACTTCGTCCACTCGGCCGGCAGCTTCGTGCCGTCGAGCACCGGGTAGACGTACATGCTGGTCGGCAGGACCTTCTGCACGGGCGCGCTCGCGAGCCACTCGACGACCCGCTTCGCGGCCGCGGGGTTCTTCGCACCGGCCAGCACGCCGGCGTACTCCGTCTGCGCCACGCAGGTGTCGAGCAGGGCGCTCGTGGAGGTCTTGCCCTTCTTCACGGTGTACGACGGGTCGGTGTTGTAGCTGAGCACGATCGGGCGGTCGCCGCCGCTGTAGCTGTAGTCGCGCTCGAAGGCCTCGGTCCACCCCTTGTCGACCTTCACGCCGTTGGCGACCAGCTTGGTCCAGTAGTCCTTCCAACCGTCGCCGTACGTGGCGATCGTGGCGATGAGGAACGCCATGCCGGGGCTGCTCGTGGTCGCGCCGGGGGTGACGAAGAGGTTCTTGTACGCCGGCTTGACCAGGTCGTCGAGGCTGGTCGGCGCGGTCTCGTGGTGGGCCTTGAACCAGGCGTCGTCGACGTTGACGCAGACATAGCCGTTGTCGATCGGGGTCAGGTCGCCGTCGAAGACACCGGCGTCGGTCACGGCCGCCTGGAAGGTGTTGTCGATGCCGTACGCCGCATCGCCGATCGGGTCGTCCTTGGTGAGCTGGAGCTTGCTGGCGAGCTCGCCACCGTCGCCCGACGGGGTGACGACGAGCGTGATGCCCGACTGCTTCTCGAACTTCGCGACCAGCTTCTTGGGCAGGTCGAAGGAGTCGTGGGTGACCAGCACGACCTTGCCGGTGGCGGGCGCGGAGGAGCCGCTCGCGGTGTCCTTGGCGGCCGGCGTGCTGTGGCCGCCGCAGGCGGAGGCGAGCGCGGCAACGGCCACGAGTGCGGTGGCGGAGCGGACGAGCTTCACGGTGGACTCCCTTCGCCGGCGAGGACACCGGCCAGGTTCAGAGGGTCTGCGGCGGATCCGCACTCTCAGCCCCTCGCGGGGCTCCCCTGTCGTAGGTCGCTCAGTCTAGGTCGGCGGCGGCCTCCGTGGCGGGCCGGTACCAGCTCGTCCCCTCGCGTACGTCGACCGCGGCCTGGCCGCGCGACACGAGCAGATCCAGATGGGCCTTGGTCTCCATGGCCGCCATGCCCTGGTTGAAGGGGTCGAGGTCCCGGTAGGCCCGCTCGTGGCGGGTCCAGCCGAGGTCGTTCGCGACCATCTCGGCCGTCACGTCCCCGCGGCCACGGACCGAGGCGAAGGACTGGTCGAGCCGGGTCTCGTGGTGCACCAGCAGCTCGTCGACACGGGCGTGGCTCGACGGCGCGACCGGGCCGTGCGCGGGCAGGATGCGGAGGTCGGGCAGCGCGCGGACCTTGGCCAGCGAGGCCATGAAGTCGGCGAGCGTGCCGTCGACCGCCGGCACGGTGAAGCCGATCGACGGCGTGATCGTGGGGAGCACGTGGTCACCGGCGAAGAGGAGACCGTCGGCGCGGTCGGCGTACACGTAGTGGCCCGGGGTGTGCCCGGGTGTGTGCACCGCGTCGAGGGTGCGAGTGCCGATGTCGAAGCGGGTGTCGCCCTCGAGCCAGATGTCGGGGTAGCGCCACTGGACCGGGTCGGGCACGTCACGGGCGCCTTGGCGCCACATGTCGGCGACGTCGTGCGCGCCGGCCGTGATGAGCATCGGGATGAACGGGTTGTCGTCGAGGTCGTCGATGTTGTTGAGCAGGTGGAGCGCGGGCTCCTCCTCGCGGCCGAGCGCCACCTCGGCGCCGTACTCTCCGCCGAGGACGGCCGCCATCGTGTAGTGGTCGCGGTGGACGTGGGTGACCAGGAACCGCTTGATGTCGCCGAAGCCGGCGTCGAGGGACTTCAGGCTGCGCTCGAGGATCTCGCGAGCGACCGGGATCGCCCAGCCACCGTCGACCAGGGTGAGCCCGTCGTCGCCCTCGACGACGTACACGTTGACGGCCTTGAGGCCGTCCATCGGCAGCGGCAGCGGGATGCGGTGGATGCCATCGGCCACCTGCCACGCGCCCTCCGCCGCCCAGTGCTCGCCGGAGTCGGGCGAGACGGCGGCGCCGGTCGGCGTGCTGGAGGTGGAGCTCTCGGACGGCATCACGGCAGCAAGTCTGGCAGCCCGAGGTCCAGATTGGGCTCCTGGATGCCACCGTCGATCTCGAGCAGCTTGCCGGTCACGAACTGACCGGCCCGGGAGGACAGGTAGACGACGCCCGCCGCGATGTCCTCGGCCTCACCGATCCGGCCGAGCGGGGTGCGCGTCTCCATCTGCTCCTTCATCGCCGGTACGCCGGCCACGAACTCGAGCGCGCTCGTCATCACCGAGCCGACGTAGATGCCGTTGACGCGGATGTGCGGCGACAGGTCGGTCGCGGCGAGGCGGCTCCAGTGCGCGAGCGCCGCCTTGGCGGTGCCGTAGGCGAGGTAGCCGCGGGCCGCCGTACGTCCCATCATCGAGCTGATGCTGGTGATCGACTTCTGCCTGTCGGGCGCTGCGGACTTGAGCATCAGCGGCACCGCCGCGCGGCTCAGCGCGTGGGCGGTGGCGACGTTGAAGTGGAACGCCTCGCTCAGGTAGTCGACGTCGGTGTCGAGGAACGCGTTCGGGATCGTGCCCCCGACGTTGTTGACGACGATGTCGAGGCGACCGAACTCGTTGAAGGCCGTCTCGGCCAGGGCCGCGACCTCGTCGGTGTGACTCAGGTTGGCCGGTACGACGACCGCCCGTCGGCCGGTCGCCTCGATCCTCTTGGCAACCTCCTGGAGCTGGCTCTCGGTGCGGCTCGAGATGAGCACGTCGGCGCCCGCCTCGGCGAGCGCGATCGCGGTGGCTGCGCCGATGCCGCGGCCCGCTCCGGTGACGACGGCGACGTGGTCGGTGAGGCTGAAGCGGTCGAGGATGCTCATGCTGCTCCGTTGGTCGAGACCAGCCCGCGGCCGGTGATGAGGGGGAGGTCGATCGGGCTGACGAGACCCGGCTTCGCCGCGACGACGGCGGGGACGGCGTTGATCAGCCGTTGGGCCGTGACGATCATCCCGGAGACGTTGTGGTCGCCGTTCTCGCCGTGGTGGGTGAACTCCACCTTCATGCAGGGCTCGCCGGTGATCTCGATGCGGTAGCAGCCGTCGCCCTCGAGGGGCGTGGCCCAGTCGGGGTCGCTCTCGGCGTCGGTGCGTGTGACGTGCTCGAGGGTGATGCGAGGTACGCCGTCGACCTTGCCGATGACGCGGAAGCGGACGCTGCCCATCGTGCCCTCGGCGATGTCGAGGCTGTAGGTCTTGGAGTCGCTTGCCGCCGGGCGACGCTCGACCTCCTCGGTCAGCGGCTCGTCCAGGGTGACGCCGAGGCCGGCCGCGATCACGCGGACCACCGGGCCCCAGGCGCTGGAGAGGATGCCTGCGTGCCAGAGAAGCGGCTCGGCGTCCATCGGCTGGCCGAAGCCGTAGATGTCCCGCATGACCACGGGCTGGTAGTACGTCGAGTAGTCCGCGATCTCGCTCACCCGGATGTGGTCGATGCGCTGGCTGAGGCTGGTCATCACCAGCGGCAGCACGTCGTTGGCGAAGCCGGGGTCGATGCCGTTGACGTGCAGGCTGGCGTTGCCGCTCCTGCCCGCCTCGTTGATCGTCTCGATGAAGTCGTCCGGCAAGGCACCCTGCGGGTGGACCAGGATCACCGGGCCGCTGGAGACGACGTTGACGCCGTCGCGGATGAAGCCGGTCAGGTCCTCGATCGACTCGAAGAGCCGGTCGTCGGTCATCGCGCCGTGCACGATGCAGTCGGGGCGGAGTGCGATCAGGGCGTCGCGGTCGGTGGTGGCTGCGACGCCGAGGGTCCGGCCGAGGTCCGCGAGCTCGCCGGCGTCCTTGCCCTCCTTGTCCTTGGTGGAGGTCCAGACACCGATGAGCTCGAGGTCGGGGTGCGCATCGACACCCGCGATCGCGTGCCGTCCGATCGTTCCCGTCGACCAGACGACGACTCGCAGCGGTTTCTCGGGGATCACCTGGGACATGCCCTGAATCTAGAACACGTTCTACCTTTGGGGAAGGTGTTCCGGGTGGCCGGTGGCTCCTGGTCGGTGTTCCGCGTCATCGACTGGCGGCCGCGCTTATCCGACCGTCCCCCGCCGTCCAGGATCCTCGCTTCGCTCGGCCCGCTCCGCGGCGCTACGGCGTCCTTGACCGCGGGGCCCGGACGTTCGGATCGCGGCGCGGATGGGCGGCGGCTCGCTTCGCTCGCGCCGCCGCAATGCGGCCGCCTCCCGGCCGTTGGTTGAGTAGCCCGAGCCGCTAGGCGAGGGCGTATCGAAACCAATTCCGCTGGCAGCGAAAAGTGCCTCTGACCTGCACGTTTGGTCGAATCTTGCATTGAAGAATCGTTCGAACAGGCGTACTATTGAGGCAGAAATCAAGCCATCCTTCTCGGGAGTCATCATGACCGCAGCATCGGTGTCAGAGCACCCGATGCTGCGTGCGGTGAACACCTCCCGTCGAGCCTTCCACGAGGTCGCATCGGTCGAGCCGATCTACATGACACCGGGCGACAAGGCCACGGCGTTGCGAGGGCTGGCAGCGTTGAAAACCCAGGTCGAAGAGGCCGAGATGCGGGTCCTCGCCGCCTCCGGGGACCTCGCCCAGGACACCGGCGTCCGCGACGCAGGCCAGTGGCTGGCCCACGAGACGCACCTCGACCCGCGCACCTGCCACAGCGAGATGAAGCTCGCCCAAGCGATCGACGAGAAGTGCTCCCAGGTCGCGGCGAGCATGCGTGCTGGCGCGGTCAACCGCGCGCAGGCCCAAGTGATCGTCACCGCACTGGAGAAGCTGCCCCCTGAGATCGACCAGGTCACCCGCCGTCGTGCCGAGAAGCACCTCGTCGAGCTCGCCGGTCAGTTCGGTCCGCGTGAGCTGCGGACGCTGGGCGATCGGATCCTTTCGGTGGTCGCGCCCGAGATCGCAGATGAGGCCGATGCAAAGGCGTTGGAGCGCGAGGAACGGTCCGCCCGGGTCAAGACCTCGATCCGGTTCAAGCGCCTCGGCGACGGCATCACCCGCATCGTCGGCCAAGTGCCCGACGCCGTCGCCGCGCGGCTGGAGACCTACCTCGACGCGTTCTCCTCACCGCGGGTCTCGACCGGCGAGCGCCTCCCGCGGAGTCGTCGTCTTGGCGAAGCGTTCTGTGCGTTGTTGGAGCACCTCGACCCCAAGAAGCTCCCCGACCACGGCGGCGACGCCACCACGGCCATGGTCACCATCAGCCTCGACGACCTGCGGCGCGACCTCGCCACTGCCGGCGTCATCGGCTCCCTCGACGGCGACCTCCGGATCACCGCTGACGAGGCCCGGCGCCTGGCCTGCACCGCCAAGATCATCCCCGTCGTCCTCGGCGGCAAGGGCGAGGTCCTCGACCTGGGCAGGGCCCAGCGGTTGTTCAACGCCTCCCAGCGCAAGGCCCTCCGCCTGCGCGACAAGCAGTGCCGGGCCGAGGGCTGCTCGATCCCCGCCACCTGGTGCGAAGCACATCATTCACATCCATGGTCAGCCGGCGGGAAGACCGACCTCAAAGACGGCGTGCTCCTCTGCAGTCACCATCACCAGGTCGCCCACGACCCGCGCATGGCCCATGAGGTGATGCCGACCGGCGCCTGGCGGTTCCACCGCCGGCCCTAGACCCAGATCGTGGAGTCCCAGAGCCACCTGGTGACCCCAGAACTCCACAATGTCGAACACGGCCCAACGAACACACCGATGTGGCCGCCGAAGGCGGCCGCATCGCGTCGGCGCGGCCGAAGGCCGTGCCGACACCCGCGCCACCAGCGCGCCTCCAGGGACCCGCAGTCAAGGACGCCGAAGGCGCCGCGAAGCGGGCCGAGCGCAGCGAGGATCCTTGACGGCGGGGAGCGGCGCGCTAAGCGCGGCCGCCACACCGACCAGGAGCCACACCGACCAGGAACCACACCGACCAGGAGCGACACCAGCCCGGGAGCGGCGTACGAGCGCCCTCAGGCCGGGACGACCGGAGGAACCGGGATGACCTGCTCGGCCGACCACTCGGGGCAGCGGGTACCGGAGTAGATGGTCGGCATGCAGCGGTTGCAGTGGATGCAGATGCCCTCGGTCGCGCGACCGGCCGCCAGCCGAGCGACCAGGTCGGGCTCACGCAGGAGGGCGCGGCCCATGGCGACGAAGTCGAAGCCGTCATCCATGGCGCGCTCCATGGTGGCGGTCGAGTTGACGCCGCCGAGGAAGATCAACGGCATCGTCAGGGCGGCGCGGAACTCCAGCGACTTGGGCCGGAAGTACGCCTCCTCCCACGGGTAGGCCTTCATGAACGAGCGGCCGACCGGCGTCCTCATCCCGAACCGCACGACCGCGGGCATGGTCGCGGCGAACTCCTCGACGGGGGCGCCGCCGCGGAAGAGGTACATCGGGTTCATCAGCGACGAGCCGCCCGAGAGCTGCAGGGCGTCCAGGTGGCCGTCGGCCTCGAGCAGCTGGGCGAACGCGATGCCGTCCTCGGTCGTCACTCCCCCACGGAAGCCGTCGGACACCGAGATCTTGGCCGTCACCGCCGCGGCCGCGCCGACCTCCTCGCGTACGGCGCGAGCGACCTGGCGCGCCAGCCGCGCCCGGTTCTCCAGCGACCCACCCCAGCGGTCACTGCGTCGGTTCAGGCCAGGCGCCAGGAACGACGAGATCAGGTAGGAGTGCGCCATGTGCAGCTCGAGCACGTCGAACCCGGCATCGACGAGCGTGCGCGCGGCGGAGACGTAGGCCCGCGTCACCCGGGTCAGGTCCTTCTCCGAGGCCGATCGGATCATCTGCATCGAGAGCGGGCTGGGCATCCGCGACGCCGCGATGGCGGGTACGCCGTTGGAGCGGCCGTTCGCCACCGGACCCGCGTGCCCCACCTGTGCCGCGATCTTCGCGCCGGTCGCGTGGACGGCGTCGGCCAGCCGGGCGAGGCCGGCGGCCGAACGGTCGCCCACCACGATCACCTCACGGTGCGTGCGACCCTCGGGCGCGACGGCCAGGTAGGCCACGGTCGTCAGGCCGACGCCGCCGCGAGCAGGGGCCAGGTGATAGGCGATGAGCTCGTCGGTGACCAGCCCGTCCGGCGTACGACCCTCGAAGGTGGCCGCCTTGACCGTGCGGTTGCGCAGCTCGACGGGACCGAGACGGGCAGGAGCGAAGACGTCGACCACACGCACAGGCTAACTGGAACACGTTCTAGTCAGCCATGGGTTAGCGGCCGTCCGCCGTGGGAAGGTGACCACCATGACCCGCACTGCGCGCCTGAGCTCCCTCGCCGTCCTCGCCCTGTCCGCCACCCTCGTCACAGGGTGCGGCGGCGGTGGCTCCGACGCCTCCCCGTTCGGCAGCCACAGCAACACGACGACCGACAGTGGTGGAACGGTCACCACGACCGGCACCCCGCTCACCCAGGCCCAGGCCGAGCAGGCCGCGCTCGGGCCTGCCGACGTCCCCGCCGACTGGAAGATGACGACGTCCACCGCCGACAGCTCCGAGAGCGACGCGCCCGGCTGCCTGGCCGAGATCGGCAAGCTGACCGACGCGATCGACGGCCACCGCGTCGCCAAGGCGTCCCACGACTTCGAGCCGTCCAGCGGCCTCCCGCAGGTGACCTCGGAGGTGTCCTCCTACCAGGACGCCGGCGAGCTCGCCACGGTCTTCAGCAACGTCAAGGACAAGCTCGCGAGCTGCACGCAGGTCACCGGCACCGTCGCCGACGGGACCAGCTTCGACATGACCCTCGACAGCGACCTGACCACGGTCCCCGACGGCGCGGACGACGCGATCGGCTACCACGCGGAGGGCACCGTCAGCGCGAGCGGTCAGACGATCCACATGTACATCGACTCGCAGATGACCCTGCTGCACGGCACCGTCGTCACGGTCAGCACCATCGACACCTCCAACGACCCCTCGCTGATCACGACGTACGCCGACAAGGCCTGGACCAAGGCGCAGGGCGTCATCGGGGAGTAGCGTGCGAGCCATGGCCAAGACGCTGTGGCGCAAGCGCAACGACGCGCTCGACCCGGACACCGACTACATCGAGATCGTCCAGAACCTGGCGCTCTACGAGTTCACCTGGGACATCACCCAGGCCCTCAGCTTCGCCCTGTTCCGGACGTACGCCGTGCCCTCCATCGGCCGGCTGCTCGACGAGACGGGCCAGTTCACCCAGGACTGCCAGAAGCGCTACGACGACACGGCGCTGCTGCTCGAGGCGCCGTTCGTGCACGGCTTCGACAGCGAGGCCGGCCGGACCGCCGTACGCCGGATCAACGCCATGCACCGCAGGTACGACATCTCCAACGGCGACCTGCTCTACACGCTGTCCACGTTCGTGGTCGTGCCCAAGCGCTGGCTCGACACCTACGGCTGGCGGCGGCTCACCGAGGGCGAGCTGCGCGCGACGGTGAGCTACTACCGCGCGCTCGGGCAGCGCATGGGCATCAAGGACATCCCGGAGACCTACGACGGCTTCATGCACGTCATGGACGACTACGAGCGCGCTCACTTCGGGTACGACGCCGGCGGCCGGCGCGTCGCCGACGCGACCCTCGACCTGATGACGACGTTCTACCCGCGCGTCCTCCGTCGGCCGATCCGGCGCTTCAGCATGGCGTTCATGGACCGGCCGCTGCTCGACGCGTTCGCGTACGCCGACCCGGGGGCCGGCGCCCGGCGTACGGCCAAGGCCGTGATGGCCGTCCGTGCGCGGGTCCTGCGGTTCACCCCGTCCCGGCGCACCCCGACGTACGTCGCCGACCTGCCGCGCGTGAAGAGCTACCCCAACGGCTACCTGCTCAGCGAGCTCGGCACGTTCGCTCCCGGCTGCCCGGTGCCGCACGCGGCGGCACCGGACGAGGCGCTTCAGCCGAACTGAGGCGCCCGCTTCGCCACGAACGCGGCCACGCCCTCGCGCCCGTCGGGGCCTGCGGCGAGCGCGCGGATCGAGAGCGTCTCGCGACGCATCACGCTCTCCGGTGAGGTCTCGGCGGCCGTGCGGATGAGCCGCTTGGCGGCGGCCAGTGCAGGGGCGGAGCCCTCGACGAGCGAGGCGACGATGCCGTCGACGGTGGCGGTCAGCTCGGCGGCGGGGACGACGCGCGCGACGAGGCCGGCGTCGTACAGCTCCTGGGCGGTGGCCAGGTCGCCGAGGATGGCGTAGCGCAGCATCCGGTGCAGGCCGAGCGAGTGGACCAGCAGCGAGCTGCCGCCGTCGGGCGAGAGGCCGACCTTCGTGTAGGCGAGGCTGAACTTCGCGGTGTCCGCGGCGACGACGATGTCGCCGACGCAGGCCAGGGGGAAGCCGGCACCGGCCGCGGTGCCCTGGACGACGGTCACCACGATGGCGTCGGCACGGACGAGCTCGCTGATCGCTCGGTGCAGCTGCTCGGCGAGCCCGTCGATGAAGCCGGCGACGTCCTCGGCCTGCGAGAACGCGCCGAGATCGCCGCCGACGGAGAAGAAGCGGCCGTCGGCGGACAGCACGATCACCCGTGCCCCATCGGCCTGCGCCCGCTGCGCGGCGGCGAGCAGCTCGTCCACGCCGGCCGGGTGGATCGGGTTGCCGCGATCGGGCTCGGCGAGGGTGATGCGGGCGACGCCGTCGGCGTACGCGTAGGTGACGGCGCTCATCGGGCCTCCTCCAGGCGGAACTGGCTGTGGATCGTCTCGGGCAGGGCGAACAACGGCTCGCGCATCAGCTCTGCGCGGCCGAGGGCGCCGAGGTGGACCTCGTCGGGGCCGTCGAAGAGCCGCATCGCGCGGTGCCAGCCGTAGAGCGCCGACAGCACCGTCGCGTCACTGACGCCGGCGGCACCGTGCACCTGGATGGCGCGGTCGATGACGTTGCAGACCGCACGCGGCACCGCGACCTTGGCCTCGGAGATCAGGTGGCGGGCGGCCTTGTTGCCCTCGCTGTCGACGACGTACGCCGCGTGCTGGCACAGCGCCCGCGCCTGGTCGAGCTCGATGCGCGACTCGGCGATCTTCTCCCGGACCGAGGACTGCTCGGCGAGGGTCTTGCCGAAGGCCGTGCGCTGCTGGACGCGCTGCACCATCATCGCCAGCGCTCGCTCGCCGGCACCGAGCGCACGCATCACGTGGTGGATGCGGCCGGGGCCGAGCCGCATCTGGGCCGCCGCGAAGCCGCCGCCCTCCTCGCCGAGCAGGTTGGCCAGCGGGACGCGGGCGTCCTCGAAGGAGATGACGCAGTGGCCGTGCTGGTCCTGGCGTCCGAAGACCGGGTAGGACCGCTCGATGCGTACGCCGGGGGTGTCGACCGGGACGATGATCATCGACTGCTGGCGGTGGGTGGGGGCGTCCGGGTCGGTCTTGCCCATCAGGATCAGCACCTTGCAGCGCGGGTCGGCCGCGCCGGAGATCCACCACTTGCGGCCGTTGATGACGTACTCGTCGCCGTCGCGCACGATCCGGGTCTCGATGTTGGTCGCGTCCGAGGAGGCCACCGCCGGCTCGGTCATCGCGAACGCGCTGCGGATCTCACCGCTCAGCAGCGGCTCGAGCCACTCCTGCTTCTGCGCGTCGGTGCCGACGAGGTGCAGCAGCTCCATGTTGCCGGTGTCCGGCGCCTGGGAGTTGATCGCCTCCGGGGCCAGCTCCACCGACCAGCCGGAGAGCTCGGCGATGCCGGCGTACTCCAGCTGGGTGAGGCCGGACTCGCTCGGCAGGAAGGCGTTCCACAGGCCGCGACGCCTCGCGCTGGCCTTGAGCTCCTCGAGGACCGGCGGGACCGTGTGGTCACCGGGCGCGGCCTCGGCGCGGAAGCGGTCGTACGCCGCCTCGGCCGGGAAGACCTCCTCGGCCATGAAGGCCTTCATCTCGTCGTAGAGGCGCAGCGCCTTGTCACTCGGCGCGGGGTAGGCGGGGTACATGGCCCACACAATGCCGTACGCCGATCCGGTCGTCGGCGCCCTACCCGGCGCAGGCGCCGGTGGACACCTCGGCGTCCTCGGCGCGACCCTCGCGGGCGGCGTCGGCGACCTCCTCGGCGGTGAGGGCGTAGCCGGTGTCGTTGTCGGTGACCGAGGCGGCGAACACGACGCCGGCGACGGCGCCGGTCGGCGTCACGAGCGGGCCGCCGGAGTTGCCGGGCCGCACCAGGCCACGCAGCGAGAACACCTTCCGCAGGACCGTGCCGTCGCCGTAGATGTCCGGCGAGCGCAGGGTGGGCGCACTGCGGACACGAGCCGGCTGGACGTCGAACGGGCCGTCCTGCGGGTAGCCGACGACGGCGAGCGGGTCGCCCTCGGAGGCCGCGTGCTCGCCCACGGCGAACTTCAGCGGCGTGATGGAGTGGGTGTCGACGTCGAGCACCGCGATGTCGGTCTGGGGGTCGTAGTGGACGACCCGGGCGAGCTCGGTCTCGCCGTCGATCTGGATCTCGGGGTCGTGGACGCCCGCGACGACGTGGGCGTTGGTCATCACCTTGCCGGGGGCGTAGACGAAGCCGGAGCCCTCGACGCCGCGGCCACAGGAGTTGGCCCCGCGGATCTTGACGATGGCGCCCCGCGCGCCGAGCACGTCGGGGTCGGTGCGCAGCCACTTGGGGCCGGGGCCGACCTTGACGATCCGCTCGGGTGCGAAGGGCTCGAGGTAACGCGGGAAGAAGCCCGTGCCGACCACGTTGTTGAACGCCTGCAGCGCCCGCGGCGCCGCCGGCGGCAGCGCGCCGTCGACCCTCGCCAGCACGGCGGAGTTGCGCACCAGCGAGGTGATCGGGCCGATCCGGGTGCCACTGATCGCGACGCCCAGCGCCCAGGCGACGAGGAGCACCGCGGCCGCGGAGAGCACGGCGCCACCGAGGGCGTCCAGGACCCGGGCCGGGCGCCAGGTGATCTTGTCGCGGACCTTCGCGCCGACGTACTGCATCAGGGCCTGGCCCAGCGACGCGCACAGGATCACGATGAACAGCGCCCCGAGCGAGACCCAGATGGAGGGCTCGGCGCTGCGCAGGACGGTCGGCGCCAGCCAGATCCCGAACAGGCCGCCGGTCAGCAGGCCGACCGTGGCGAAGGCGCCGGTGATGAAGCCCTGCCAGTAGCCCGAGAGGGCGTACGCCAGGACGATGAGGACGAGGAGCCAGTCGAGCAGGTTCATCGGTCCCCCTCCCGTCGTACGTACTCGGCCAACATGTATTCCGGCAGATCATGCACGGGCGGGTCGTCCACCGGTGGGAGCCAGCCGATGAAGTCCAGGAACCGGGTCAGGATCCCGCCCGTGAACCCCCACAGGATGACGTCCTTGTCGTCGCCGATGAGGAAGCCCGGGCCGATGAAGCCGGCGGGATGACGCGCCTGGATGCGGTGCTCGGGAGCGACCAGCTCCTTGATCGAGACGCGATGGATCGCGTGCACCTCCTGCGGGGAGGCCACCACGATCGGCGACTCCTCGCGCCAGAAGCCGATCACCGGCGTCACGGCGAAGTTCGACGGCGGCAGCCACAGCTCCGGCAGCCGGCCGACGACCTCGACGCCTGCGGGCAGGACGCCGATCTCCTCCTCGCTCTCGCGCAGGGCCGCCTCGACGGGGGTCTCCCCCGGGTCGAGGCTGCCGCCGGGGAAGGAGACCTGGCCGGGGTGGGAGCGCATGTCGTGGGCACGCTCGGTGAGCACGACGTCGGGGCCATCGGGACCCTCGGCGAGCAGCATCAGCACCGCGCCACGTCGCGAGTCCGCCCCCTCGGGGGGCAGGAACTTGGTGAGGTCCTCGCCGCGGATCCGGGCCGCGCCATCGATGACCTCGCGCAGCCAGGCGGGATGGCCGCTCACGAGGCGGCCTCGAGGGTGATGCCGAGGTTCTTCTCTGCGAGCGCCTTGACCTGAGCGAGCGAGGTCAGCCCACCGAGAACCGGCTTCGTCGTCACCGAGCCATCGGCCCGGACGAAGTAGAAGAAGGGCAGGCCCCCGGGGATCCGCAGGCTGGAGCCGGCGAGGTGGGCACACGGGTCGGCCAGCGACGGGTAGTGCACGCCGGTCTGCTGGGCCAGCTGGAGGGCAGCCCCGGGATAGGTGTCGGCGTAGTCGACGCCGATGATCTGCACCTGGTCGCCGTACGCCTTGTCGAACGCGGCGAGCGCGGGCATCTCCTTGATGCACGCGTGGCAGTTGGAGCCCCAGAAGTTGATGATCGCGGGGCCCTTGATCTGGTCGAGCGCCACCTTCTCGGCACTACCCAGGCACGCGACCTCTACCGCGGGGAGGCGAGAGCTGGCACCGGTGAGCTTCGAGCAGTCGGCGACACCGACGGCCTGCCGCTGGTGGACCAGCTCGGCGCTGTTGACCGACACGTTGCAGGCGCTGGCGCCCGGCGTCGCGTTACAGGCCGAGAGCAGGACCGAGGCCGCGACCAGGGCGAAGCCCGCGGCGGAGAGTCTGTGGCGCATCAGTTGGGACCCTCGGTCCGGACCAGCTTCTCGGCCTCGGCCGGGTCGGTCGGGCCGACGCCGTACGACGGGCACCACCGGGCGACCGGGCACGCACCGCAGGCGGCCTTCTTGGCGTGGCAGATCCGTCGGCCGTGCCAGATCAGGTGGTGGCTGAGCAACACCCATTCGGACCGTGGGAAGAGCGCGCCGATGGCGTGCTCGACCTTGACCGGGTCGGTCTCCGCGGTCCAGCCCAGGCGGCGGGCGAGTCGCCCGAAGTGGGTGTCGACGGTGATGCCGGGGACGTCGAAGGCGTTGCCGAGCACCACGTTGGCGGTCTTGCGGCCGACGCCTGGCAGCGTGACGAGGTCCTCGAGGCGGCCGGGCACCTGCCCGTCGTACCTCTCGACCAGCGCGGCCGCGAGCTTGAGCAGGTTGTCGGTCTTGGCCCGGAAGAAGCCGAGCGGTCCGACGATCTGCTCGAGGTGGGCGCGGTCGGCCGCCGCCATCGCAGCCGGGTCGGGATAGGCGGCGAACAGCCTCGGTCGTACGGCGTTGACCCGCTTGTCGGTCGTCTGCGCCGAGAGCACCGTGACGACCAGGCACTGGAACGCGTCGTCGAAGTCGAGCTCGGCCTTGGCGTCGGGATAGGTCTCCGCGAGCACCCGGTTGATCTTGCGAGCACGTCGCACCAACTGGGTCGGCGTCTCCTCAGAGGTGTCGATCGGCCGCACAGCGCCACCCTACGGGGCGACACCGACGCCCGCGGCACCGCTGGATCGGCCGTGTTGGAGCCGTGTTGAGTAGGTGTGGTCCACCTCACTGGTTAGGATGCGGCGGGACGTTGTGTGTGGCGGGCTCCACAAGGGGGCCGGGACGCGACGTCGTACGACTTGGAGGAAACGTGGACAACGACGTTCTCCGGCAGGCGCCGCTCTTCACCGCCTTGGACGACGAGGCGATGACGGCCCTCCGTTCGTCGATGGGCGAGACGCACCTGCGTCGCGGTGAGGTGCTGTTCCACGAGGGAGACAGCGGCGACAAGCTGTACGTCGTCCTCGACGGCAAGGTGAAGCTCGGCCGCACGTCCTCCGACGGCCGCGAGAACCTGCTCGCGATCATGGGCCCCGGCCAGATGTTCGGCGAGCTCTCGCTGTTCGACCCGGGTCCGCGCTCCGCGACCGTCACTGCCGTCACCGACGCCGACTTCGCCTCGCTCTCCCACGAGGACCTGCTGCGCTGGCTCGAGGGCCGTCCGGCCGTCGCCCGTGGCCTCCTCTCCCAGCTCGCCGGCCGCCTGCGCAAGGCCAACGACGTCGTGGCCGACCTGGTCTTCTCCGACGTGCCCGGCCGTGTCGCCAAGGCGCTGCTCGACCTGGCCGACCGCTTCGGCCGCACCGCCGACGACGGCGTGCACGTCCACCACGACCTGACGCAGGAGGAGCTCGCCCAGCTGGTCGGCGCCTCCCGCGAGACGGTCAACAAGGCGCTCGCCGACTTCGCCTCCCGCGGCTGGCTGCGGCTCGAGCCGCGCTCGGTCGTGATCATGGACATGGAGCGGATGGCGCGCCGCGCGCGCTGAATCTCGACAGGCTCGATCACCGGGAGACTTGCTCGATCACCGAAAGCCTGATCAGCCACCACCGGCTCCCTCCGCTGATGCGCACGCATGGGCGGAAGGGAGCCGTTGTCGTTCGCGAGGTTCCTCGCTCGCCCATCGGGCTGGCCGCTCTTGCGGCGTCTGCGCGGCGGGCACCCGACGCCACCTCACTCACGTGTGAGTGAGGTCATCGCCGATCGTGGGTCCGCGATCAGAGGATCCGGTGGAACAGTTGGCTGGCGCCGATGACCGCCCAGATCGCCAGCCCGAAGGCCAAGCAGACGCCCCAGGCATAGGTCATCGCGCGCCGGCCACGCTCGACGCCGTCAGGTAGGCAGTCGTCACCCCAGCGAGCGCCGTACGCGACGCCCGCCCAGAGGTGACCCGCGCGCGTGCCAGCCGCGGCAGGGGTCGGCGTCGCGGTCACGTGGCGAGACTGCCGCCGGACCCACTGACCGACCCGCTACGGACTATGGGCCAATTGGCCCATAGTCCCTACAGCTCAACGGGCAGCGAGATAGGCGAGCTGCGCCCGCACCGACAGCTCGGCCGCGGGCCAGAGGATCGGGTCGACGTCGCGGTAGACGTGCTCGACGACCCGCCACGGGAACGTCTCCTCCGGAGCGGGCGGCACGACGGACAGGGCAGCCTCGACCTGGGCCAGACGGTCGCGGCGGTGGGCGATGTAGAAGTCGAGGACGGCGAGCGCGTCGCCGAGCACCGGACCGTGGCCCGGCCAGATCGCGGCCGCGTCCTGCCGGTCGGCGAGGGCGTGCAGCCGGTCCAGCGAGTCGAGGTAGGCACCGAGCTGGCCATCGGGGTGTGCGACGACCGTGGTCCCCCGGCCGAGCACGGTGTCGCCGGTCAGCACGGCGCGGTCGGCGGGCAGCCAGAACGACAGCGAGTCGCTGGTGTGGCCCGGCGTACCGATCACGTGGACCTCGAGGTCGCCGACCCCGACGATGTCGCCGTCACCGAGGCCCTCGCCGCCCAGACGGTGAGCCGGATCGAGCGCGCGTACGCCGCACCCGACCCGCTCCGCGAACGCGCGCGCCCCCTCGGAGTGGTCGAGGTGGCCGTGGGTCAGCAGCACGGCCTGGACGTCACCGGCCGCGGCAGCAACAGCCGACAGGTGACCGTCGTCCAACGGACCGGGGTCGATGACGACCGACCGCTCGGAACCCTCCTCGCGGAGGATCCAGGTGTTGGTGCCGTCCAGCGTCATCATGTTGGCGTTCGGCGCGAGCACGCACTCGTGCGGCCCGAACGACCCGCCGGTCCACGGCGCGGTCATGACGATCTCCGAGCGGCCACCAGCCCCCGCACCGCTGGCGGCATCGACAGCGTCCAGCCGGTCCCCGAGCCTGTCGACGGGTCGACCTCGATCACCTCGGGCATGAACATCTCCACCGACCGCTCGGCGGCGACCGCCAGCACCGAGGCGACGGACGAGTGCTGGGACAGCTCGAGGCAGGTGAGGTACGTCGGCGGCATCATCGCCAGCTCTCCCGCCTCCACCTGGGCGACGGCCTCCGCAACCGAGAGCCACAGCACCGACGACGACTCCGAGGAGACGTCGCGGGTGCGCTGTCCGGCGGGCAGCTCGGCGGCGAAGAACCAGGTCCGGTAGCGCTTCGGCTCGAACTCCGGTGTCAGCCAGGCGGTCCACACACCGAGCAGGTCGGTGCGCAGCACCAGCCCACGCCGGGTCAGCAGATCGGTCAGCGACAGCGAGCGACCCTCGAGGGCGACGCGGTCGGCCTCCCAGTCGTCACCGGTGGTGTCGGCCACGACCTCGGACGCCGACGGACCGGCCAGCAGGACGCCCGACTCCTCGAACGTCTCGCGCACGGCCGCGCACACCAGCGAGGTCGCGTCGGCCTCGGAGCAGCCCAGCCGCGCGGCCCACTCGGCCGGCGTCGGACCGGCCCACAGGTTGGCGTCGACCGCATGGTCACGCGGGTCGACCCCTCCGCCGGGGAAGACCGCCATCCCGGAGGCGAAGTCCATCGTCAGCTGCCGGCGCAGCAGGTACGCCTCCGGACCGGACGCGCCCTGCCGGAGCACGATCACCGTCGCCGCGTTGCGCGGCTCGACGGGAGTGAGCTCGCCGTCGGCGTACCGCAGCGCGTGCGCGGCCACCTCGGCCGGCAACGGCACCGGCGGGATCGGGATCCTCACGGCAGGATCTCGGCGATCACCTCGACCTCGACGGGGGCGTCCAGCGGCAGCACAGGTACGCCGACCGCCGACCGCGCGTGCACGCCGTGCTCGCCGAAGGCCTCACCGAACAGCAGGGACGCACCGTTGGCGACGGCCGGCTGACCGGTGAAGTCGGGCGTCGAGGCCACGAACACGACGACCTTCACGATCCGCACGCGGTCCAGGCTGATGGCGCTCGAGCCCGCGGAGACGACCGATCGGATCGCCGCGATGGCGTTGAGCGCGCACTGCTGCGCACACTCGGCCGCCACCTCGGGCGTCACCTCGCCACCGACCTTGCCGGTCGCCAGAAGCTCACCGGAGCGCATCGGCAGCTGACCGGCCGTGTAGACGTAGGAGCCGGACACGACGGCGGGGACGTACGCCGCCACCGGCGGCACGACGTCCGGGATGGTCAGCCCGAGCTCCTCGAGACGACCCTCGACACCCATGGCGACCATCGTGATCAGCCCTCGGTCGGACGCTTGAAGTAGGCGATGTCGTTGCCGGTCGGGCTCGGGATGATCGTGACCAGCTCCCACCCGTCGGCACCGAAGTTGTTGAGGATCTGCGTCGCCGCGTGGTTGAGGACGGGCGCTACCTGGTACTCCCACTTCGTCATGGATCCGACCCTACTCACGCCCACGCGCGGGGCCAGCACCACTAGGCTGCCCGCGTGAGCGATTGGAGTCGGGTGCGTCTGCACGTCGTCACCGGCAAGGGCGGCACCGGCAAGTCGACGGTCGCCTCCGCCCTCGCGCTCGCCCTCGCGACCGAGGGCAAGAACGTGCTCCTCTGCGAGGTCGAGGGCCGCCAGGGCATCGCCCGGATGTTCGACGTCGACCCGCTGCCGTACGCCGAGCGCCGGCTGGCCACCGGCCTGCCGGGTCCTTCGTCGACGGGCTCAGGATCCGCACGCGGGACGGTTCACGCCCTGCACATCGAGGCGGAGGCCGCCCTGCTGGAGTACCTCGCCATGTACTACCGCCTCGGCCGCGCAGGCCGCGCGCTCGACCGCTTCGGCGTCGTCGAGTTCGCCACGACGATCGCGCCGGGCGTCCGCGACGTGCTGCTGACCGGCAAGGTCTACGAGGCCGTCCAGCGCAACAGCCGCAACAAGGGCGCGATCCAGTACGACGCCGTCGTGCTCGATGCCCCGCCCACCGGCCGGATCACGCAGTTCCTCAACGTCAGCAACGAGCTCGCCGGCTTGGCCAAGGTCGGCCCGATCCGCAGCCAGGCAGACACGATGATGACGCTCTTCCGCTCGCCCCGTACGGCGGTCCACCTGGTCACCGTGCTCGAGGAGATGCCGGTCCAGGAAACCGCCGACGGCATCCGCGAGCTGCGCGAGGTCAACCTCCCGGTCGGCGGCGTGATCGTGAACCGGGTCCGCCCGCAGGACCTCACCAGCGACGACCTCGAGGCCGCCCGCGCGGGCACGCTCGACCGCGGCCGGATCGAGGCGGACCTGACCTCGGCCGGGCTCACCGTCGACGACGACCTGGTCGGCGGGCTGCTGACCGAGGCACGTGACCACGCCGAGCGCCGCGCCCTCGAGGACGCCCAGCGAGCCGTGGTGGCCGAGATGGGCGTTCCGACGTACGAGCTGCCGCACCTGGCCGGCGGCGTCGACCTCGGCGCGCTCTACGAGCTGGCCGGTCTCCTCCGCGCGCAGGGCATGGCATGAGCGCCGCCCGGTCGCGCTCCCGCGTGGGCCCCGCCCAGACGCCCACCGGCCCCGCCCCCGCTCTCGATGTCGACGCCCTGATCGACGACCCCAGGACCGGGATCATCGTCTGCTGCGGCTCCGGCGGCGTCGGCAAGACCACCACCTCGGCAGCCCTCGCGCTGCGCGCCGCCGAGCGCGGCCGCAAGGTCGTCGTGCTCACCATCGACCCCGCCCGTCGGCTGGCCCAGTCGATGGGGATCGAGGCGCTCGACAACACCCCTCGGCCCGTCGACCTCGGTGATCGAGTAGCCGCCGAGGAACGAGGTGGCGTATCGAGACCATCGGGCTCCCTCGACGCGATGATGCTGGACATGAAGCGGACCTTCGACGAGGTCGTGGAGTCCCAGGCGAGCCCGGAGAAGGCCAAGCAGATCCTGGCCAACCCGTTCTACATAGCGCTGTCGAGCTCGTTCGCGGGCACGCAGGAGTACATGGCGATGGAGAAGCTCGGACAGCTCCACCGCGACAAGGTCCTCGGCGACGGCACCTACGACCTGATCGTCGTGGACACCCCGCCGAGCCGCTCCGCGCTGGACTTCCTCGACGCCCCCGAACGGCTCTCCAGCTTCCTGGACGGCAAGTTCGTCCGGCTGCTGCTGGCGCCCGCCCGCGGCCCGGCCAAGCTGATGAGTGCGGGATTCAGCCTCATCACCGGCGCGCTGAACAAGATCCTCGGCGCCGGCTTCCTCACGGACCTGCAGACCTTCGTCTCCGCGCTCGACACCGTCTTCGGTGGCTTCCGCCAGCGGGCGCAGCAGACCTACGCGCTGCTCCAGGCCGAGGGCACGGCGTTCCTCGTCGTCGCGGCACCGGAGCCCGACGCGCTGCGCGAGGCGGCGTACTTCGTCGATCGCCTCAGCGAGGACCGCATGCCGCTGGCCGGCCTGGTCGTCAACAGGTGTACGCCGACGCCGCCCGGTCGCCTGAGCGCGAACGGTGCCGTCGCGGCCGCCGATCGTCTCGCCGAGGGTGACGCCGATGCGTCGGTGACGGCAGCACTGCTGCGGCTGCACGCCGACCACGTCCGGATGACCGAGCGCGAGTCGACGCTGCGCGAGAGCTTCGCCCGCACGCACCCGCAGGTGCCGACGGCGATCGTGCCGGCCCTCGCCGGGGACGTGCACGACCTCGACGGCCTGCGTCGCGTCGGCGACCTGCTCGGTGGTTGAGCCGTATCTCGGTGGTTGAGTAGGCCGAGCCGCTAGGCAAGGCCGTATCGAAACCACAGTGGTCTCGATACGCGGCTCGCTAGCGCTCGCCGCTACTCGACCAACGACGAGAAGCCGCCGCTACTCGGCCAGCGAAGGTCAGGCAGGCGCCTTGACGCCGGCGTTGCGGGCCGACTCGAGCAGGTTGCGCCACGACGCGTTCGGGCGGCGACGCAGCAGCGCTCGCCGCTCACGCTCCGTCATCCCGCCCCAGACACCCCACTCGATCTGGTTGTCGAGCGCCTCAGCGAGGCACTCGGTGCGCACGGGACAACCGGAGCACACGGTCTTGGCCTTGTTCTGCTCGGCTCCGCGCACGAAGAGCGCGTCGGCCTGGCCGTTCTGACAAGCGGCGCTGAGCGCCCAATCTTCTACCCACATGGAAAATGCGTCCCCAACTCTCGAGTCCGGGCTGCACCCCCACAGTGCTTCGGTACCAGACTCGCAGGTTCAAGGTAGGCGAAATGCGTCTTCTGCACAGGACGAATGCGGATCAAATTGTCTAGTCACATAGGACTAGCCGATCGGAAAGCGGACACTTTCCGAAGGTCCCGTACCCTTTGCCCATGTCTGGTCCCCGCTTCGACGGACTCCCCAAGCGCAAGGTGGCATCACACGTCGGAGTGATGCTGGCCGTGGCCGCGCTCCTCGGCGTGGTGGTGTCCGGCCTGGTCATCCCGTTCGCCGGCATCGCCGGCTACACCGCCAAGCACCTCGCGAACGGTGCGGAGACGCTTCCCAAGGAGCTGTCCACCGAGGCGCTCCCGCAGCGCACCGAGATCGTCGACCGCTCCGGCGCCCCGATCGCCACGCTCTACGACCAGAACCGGGTCAACGTCCGCCTCGACCAGATCTCCCGCACGATGGTCAAGGCCATCGTCGCCATCGAGGACTACCGCTTCTACCAGCACGGCGCGCTCGACGTGAAGGGCACGCTCCGCGCCCTGTTCACCAACCAGGCCGAGGGCGGCGTGGTCCAGGGCGGCTCCTCGATCACCCAGCAGCTGGTCAAGCAGACCCTGGTCAACCAGGCCGACACCCGGGCCGAGCAGCTGGCCGCGACCACCGACACGTTCGCGCGCAAGTTCCGCGAGCTGCGCTACGCGATCGCGCTCGAGCAGCTGCACAGCAAGGACTGGATCCTCCAGCAGTACCTCAACACGGTCTACTTCGGCGACGGTGCCTACGGCATCCAGGCCGCCGCCCAGCACTTCTTCGGGGTCAACGCCAAGGACCTCAAGCTCGGGCAGGCGGCACTGCTCGCCGGCCTGGTCCGCAGCCCGGAGGCGCTGAACCCGACCAACAACGTCAAGGGCGCGATCGAGCGTCGCAACGTCGTCCTCAACCGGATGGCCCAGCTCGGCGCCGTCTCGTACACCGAGGCCGACCGCGCCGAGAAGAAGGGGCTGCGCCTGCACGTCCAGCCCTCGCCCAACGGCTGCGTGAACTCCGCAGCACCGTTCTTCTGCGACTACGTGCTCGCCTACCTCATGAAGGACCCGGCGCTCGGCCGCACCAAGAAGGAGCGCCAGCGCGTGCTGTGGGGCGGCGGCCTCACCATCCAGACCACGATGCGCGCGCCGTTCGCCCACTGGGCCGACCAGGCCGCCAGGAGCCGGGTCAGCAAGAACGACTCCGCGATCGGCGCGATCGCCGAGGTCGAGCCCGGCACCGGCGACGTCTGGGCGCTGGCGCAGTCACGTCCGATGGGCGCCGACTCCAAGCACGGCGAGACGTTCCTCAACTACGCCGTGCCGCCGGCGTACGGCCACTCCGCGGGGTTCCAGCCCGGCTCGACGTTCAAGTTCTTCGTCATGGCCGCGGCCCTCGAGGAAGGCCTGCCGACCTCGACCAGCTTCTACGCACCCAACCAGCTGTTCGTGAAGCAGAACGAGTTCCGCACCTGCAAGCACCTGTACGACAACATCGAGGACTGGCACCCGTCGAACTCGACGTCGGCGACCAACATGACGATGGACATGTTCACCGGCGGCCCGCAGTCGGTGAACACCTACTTCGCCCAGCTCGAGAAGCGCACCGGCCTGTGCAAGCCCTACCAGCTCGCCAAGGCGATGGGCGTGGGCCTGACGCCGGCCAACGAGGTGCCGACCTTCACCCTCGGTGTCGCCGACGCGAACCCGTTGACGATGGCGTCGGCGTACGCCACCGCCGCGTCCGGCGGCATCTACTGCAAGCCTCACCCGGTCTCCGCGATCCTGGACGGCAACGGCCAGGTCGTGAAGAAGTACCCGACCCAGTGCGACCGCGTGATGACGCAGTACGCCGCCGACTCGATCAGCGCCGTGCTCTCCAAGGTCCAGCAGCCGGGTGGCTTCGGCGGTGACGCGGGGCTGGCGCTGAACGTGCCGTCGGCCGCGAAGACCGGTACCTCCCAGGACAACAAGGCGGTCTGGTTCAACGGCTTCACGCCGCAGGTCTCCGTCTCCTCGATGGTGGCGGGCATCAACAGCGCCGGTCACCCGATGCAGGTCCCGTACACGCTGGCGGGCACCTACTACGGCCCCGCGCACGGCTCGACCGTCGCCGGCCCGATGTGGGCGGCTGCCTTGAAGCCGGTCGAGGGGATGCTCAAGAGCGTCCCGTTCGACGCCCCGCCGATGGCGCCCGACCAGTCCGGCGTGCCCGGTGTGGTGGGTCAGTCGGTCAAGCACGCCGAGGCCGCGGTCAGGGCCGCCGGCTTCACGCCGTACCTCGCGGGCGTCATCGACTCCTCGCAGCCCTACGGCTCGGTCGCGCTGGCCAGCATGGGTGCCGACGGCGAGACGGTCTACATCTTCACCTCGAGCGCACACGGCGGCCCGGTCGCGCCCCCACCGCCGCCGACCCACCACAGCGGCGGTGGCGGCCACAAGTCCCACGGTGGTGGCGGAGGCGGCGGCGGAGGTGGCGGCACCTCCGGTCCCCCGGGCCACGGCCACGGGCACGGCCACTGAGGACGTGCCGCGGGTCGGTCAGGCTCCGAGCTGGCGACGTACCTCGCCGGCGACGAACGATCCGTCGGCCTTGCCCTTGACCTGAGGCGTAACGACGCCCATCACCTTGCCCATGGCGCGCGGGCCCTCGCCCGCGACGCCGAGCTGGTCGATCGCGGCCGCGACGAGGGCGACGATCTCGTCCTCGGTGAGCTGCTGGGGCAGGTAGTCGGTGATGACCGCGCCCTCGGCGCGCTCCTTGTCACCGCGGTCCGTGTGGCCGGCGTCGTCGAACGCGGTCGCGGCCTCGCGGCGCTTCTTGGCCTCGGTGGAGAGGACGCCGATGATCTCGTCGTCGGTCAGCTCCTTGGCGACCTTGCCGGCGACCTCGGCGTTGGTGATCGCGGTCAGCAGCATCCGGATCGTGGAGGAGCGCACCTCGTCGCGGGCCTTCATCGCGGTGGTCAGGTCGGTACGGAGACGGTCCTTGAGGGTGCTCATGTGCGAAGTCTCCCCCACGTGTGTCAGCCTTGCCGAATGCGTTTGACCCGCGTGATCGGAGCCGGCCTCGGTGCGGGTGCCGTCAGCGGCGCCACGCTCACGGCGTACGCCGCCTGGGAGGCCCGTCAGTACACGCTGCGCGAGGTCACCGTGGCGATGCTGCCCGCCGGGATGAGGCCGCTGCGGGTGCTGCACCTCAGCGACATCCACATGACGCCGGGACAGACCCGCAAGCAGCAGTGGATCCGCTCGCTCGCGTCGCTCGAGCCCGATCTGGTCATCGACACCGGCGACAACCTGGCCCACCAGATGGCGGTGCCGAAGGTGCTCGACGCGTTCGGGCCGCTGCTCGACGTACCCGGCGTCTTCGTGCACGGCTCCAACGACTACTTCGAGCCGCGGATGCGCAACCCGCTCGGCTACCTGATGCCCGACGACGGCCAGCGCCGGACGAACGTGCCCCAGCTGGACTGGCGATCGCTG
The DNA here is from genome assembly GCF_054782655.1 of Nocardioides montaniterrae. Lineage (NCBI taxonomy): Bacteria > Bacillati > Actinomycetota > Actinomycetes > Propionibacteriales > Nocardioidaceae > Nocardioides > Nocardioides montaniterrae. Next base: position 580,389 of record NZ_BAAGSB010000001.1, read on the forward strand.
TCGCGGCGGTTCACCTCCTCGGGCTGGCTCGACCTGACCAACTCGCTGGGGTCGCTGAGCGTCGGCGAGACGCGGTTCGCGTTCGCCGGGGTCGACGACCCGCACCTCGGGTACGACGACCTCTCCGCTGTCGCGGGTCCCGCCCCTGCTGACGCCGACGTGCGGCTCGGTGTGGCGCACGCGCCGTACCTCCGGGTGCTCGACCAGTTCGCCGCCGACGGGTACGACGCGATCATCGCCGGCCACACCCACGGGGGGCAGGTCTGCCTGCCGGGCGGGCGCGCACTCGCCACCAACTGCGACCTCGAGCCCGCCCGCGCGCGCGGCCTGCACCGCCACCCCGCGGACTCCTCGCCGGGCGACCCGGGCTCGTCGTGGCTGCACGTCTCCGCCGGTCTCGGCACCAGCCCCTACACCCGGATCCGCATGGCCTGCCGGCCCGAGGCGACCCTGCTGACGCTGACGTCCTAGCCGATTATTGGTCGCTGCGACCGCTCCGGTAGGCTGCCGCTCGTTGCTTCGGGCTGTGGCGCAGTTTGGTAGCGCGCCTCGTTCGGGACGAGGAGGCCGCAGGTTCAAATCCTGTCAGCCCGACCAGGTGACAAGCCCCTCCCGCCAGCGGAAACGCCGGCGGGAGGGGCTGCTTGGCTTTTGGCCAGCAGTGGCCGGGGCACCGGTCTCGGTGATCATGGCACCCTTGCCATCGCGTCCCCTGCCGCGAAGTCGACGCGGCATCACGTCGCGGCGAAGGGTCCCGGGCAGCGGTCAGCCGAGGTGGTCGGCCAGCGGCGTCGGCGTACCGAAGCGATGGGCGGTGACGGCGACGGCCTGCTCGCGCACGAAGGGCAGCAGCTCGATGCGGCCGGCCTCCAGGACGGGGTGGTCGTACGCCGCGACGTCGGGCCGGCCACCGCTGGCGGCGGCGAGGTCCGCGCGGGAGACACCGATCAACCGCACCCGGGCAGGAGCCGCGTCGCTGCGCAGGAGCGCGGCCCACACCGCGGCGTCCTGGCGTACGACGGTCGCGCCTGCCCTGGCGAGGAGCGCCTCCACCTCGGGCGCCAGGTCCACGCCCAGCGACACCGTGACGGACGAGCCGCACACGACGCCCGCCGCGACCACGCGGACGACCTCCTCGGGGAGCTCGGCCTCGACCCGCACGGTGACCGGGACCGGTCGGTACCGCAGCACGTTCCGCTCGGCGAGGAGGCCGCAGACGTCCTTGGCCGTGCCGATCTCCTCCTGCCAGGCGAGGGCGTCCGAGGCGAGCGCACGGGAGAGGAAGCCGTCGTGGTCCAGGCCCACGCGCTGCGCTCCGGCCAGCAGGTCGCGAGCCGCGCGCCCCAGTGGAGCGGTCGCGGTCGCCTGCGCGGGAGCCCAGTCGCTCAGCCCGATCAGGTAGCTCGGGCCGCCCGCCTTGGTGCCGGCGCCAACGGCCGACTTCTTCCAGCCGCCGAAAGGCTGGCGCTGCACGATCGCGCCGACGGTGGTGCGGTTGACGTACGCGTTGCCCGCCTCGACCCCGTCGAGCCAGGTCTCGATGTCGGCGCGCTCCAGCGAGTGCAGGCCGGCGGTGAGGCCGTAGTCGGTCTGGTTCTGGATCTCGATCGCCTCGTCCAGGGTGTCGGCCTCGATCAGGCCGAGCACGGGACCGAAGTACTCCGTCAGGTGGAACTCGCTGCCCCGGCGTACGCCGGTCTTGACGCCGGGCGTCCACAGCCGACCCTCGGTGTCGAGCCGGCGCGGCTCGACCAGCCACCGCTCCCCCGGGCCGAGCGTCGTCAGGGCCCGCAGCAGCTTGCCGGACGCCGGCTCGATGAGCGGGCCGACCTGGGTGGTCGGGTCGGACGGGAGACCCACCTTGAGCGAGGTCACCGCGTCGACGAGCTGGTCGCGGAAGCGGCGCGAGCCGGCGACCGAGCCGACCAGGATGCCCAGTGACGCGGCCGAGCACTTCTGGCCGGCGTGGCCGAAGGCCGAGTAGACGAGGTCCTTGACCGCCAGGTCGAGGTCGGCGTCGGGGGTGATGATCATCGAGTTCTTGCCCGACGTCTCCGCGAGCAGCGGCAGGTCGGGGCGGAACGACCGGAACAGCTCGGCGGTCTCGAAGGCGCCGGTGAGGATCAGCCGGTCGACCTCCGGCGAGGCGATGAGCGCGCGGCCGACCTCGTCCTCGGGCAGGTGCACCAGGCGCAGGACGTCGCGCGGCACCCCGGCCGCCCAGAGCGCGTCGACCATGACCGAGCCGCACCGTCGCGCCTGCGGCGCGGGCTTGATGATGACCGCGGAGCCGGCCGCCAGGCCCGCCGCGACGCCACCGGCGGGGATGGCGATCGGGAAGTTCCACGGAGGTACGACGACGGTCAGCCGCACCGGGACGGCGCTCGCACCGTCGACCTGCTCCAGCTCCTCCGCACGGTCGGCGTAGTAGTTGAGGAAGTCGATCGCCTCGGAGATCTCGGGGTCGCCCTGGTCCAGGGTCTTGCCGCACTCCGAGCCGGCGACCTCGAGGAGCAGGCCACGGCGCCGCTCGAGCTCGACGGCGGCCGCACGCAGGATCGTCGCTCGCTCGGCCGCCGGCCTGGCACCCCAGGTCGCGCCGGCCGCGGCGGTCTCGTCGACGATCTGCTCGACCCGGGCGACGGTGTCGACGGAGTGCTCGCGCACCAGGTCCTCACCGACGGTCGAGGCGGCCATCCGGGCGATGATGTCGCGGCCCCAGGCGCGGTTGCCGGGCAGCGACGGGTCCGTGTCGGGGCAGCTCTCGAAGTGCGACAAGGGCTGCGCCGGGACGGGGCGGCGGCGATCCTGCGTGCGGTTCGCCGGCGGGACCGCCGACTCGTCGACGTGCGCCAGCGAGTCGAGGAAGCGCTGGCGCTCGCGGGCGAACAGCGCGGAGTCGTGGTGGATCTCGAAGACCGCCGACATGAAGTTGTCCTGGCTGGCGCCCTCCTCGAGCCGGCGCACGAGGTAGGCGATGGCGACGTCGAAGTCCTTGGGGTGCACGACCGGCACGTAGAGCAGCAGGTTGCCGACGGTGCGGCGTACGGCCTCCGCCTGGCCCTCGGCCATGCCGAGCAGCATCTCGTGCTCGATGCCGTCGCGCACGCCGCGATGCCCGGCGAGCACCCAGGCGTAGGCGACGTCGAAGAGGTTGTGGCCCGCGACTCCGATGCGCACGTTCGCGATCCGCTCGGGCGTCAGGGCGTAGCCGAGGACCGACTTGTACGCCGTGTCCGACTCCTGCTTGGAGCCCCACGTCGCCAACGGCCAGCCGAACAGCGAGGCCTGTACGCGCTCCATCGGCAGGTTCGCCCCCTTGACCAGGCGCACCTTGATCGGCGCAGCTCCCCGGGCGCGGCGCGCAGCCGACCACTCCTGGAGCCGGACCATGGCGCCCATGGCGTCGGGCAGGTAGGCCTGCAGGACGATGCCGGCCTCGAGACCGAGCATCTCCTCGCGGTCGAGGATCCGCTGGAAGACCTCGATGGTGATGTCGAGGTCGTGGTACTCCTCCATGTCGAGGTTGATGAACTTGCGGCGGCCGGCGGCGGACTCCTGCGCGGCGTACCGGTAGAGCGGCAGGAGGCGGTCGACGACGTGCTCGACGGCCTGGTCGTAGGACCACGGCGAGTGCGGTGCGACCGGCGAGGAGACCTTGATCGAGACGTAGTCGACGTCCGGTCGCTCGAGCAGAGCCCGGGTGCCGTCGTACCGGCGGTTGGCCTCGGCCTCCCCGAGCACCGCCTCGCCGAGCAGGTTGATGTTGAGGCGTACGCCGCGCTCGCGCAGCCGGGCGACCTGCGCGCCGAGCTTGGCGGGTCGGGCGTCGATGAGCAGGTGGCCGACCATCCGGCGAAGAGCCAGTCGCGCCACCGGCACGACGAGCCACGGCGCGAACACCGACACCAGCGCTCCGAGGCGGAGCCCGAGCTTGAGGTGCCACGGCAGGAACGACGGGGCCAGCGGCACCAGCTCGCGCAGCGCTCGCGCAGCCACGTGGACGTCCTCGGGACGCACGACGCGGTCCACGAATCCGACCGTGAACTCCAGGCCGTGCGGGTCCTTCAGCACGTCGGCCAGCCGCTGGGCGGACGCGTGCACCGGCTGCTCGGCGGCGACGACGAGCCACTCCCGGACCTGTGCCTCGACCTCGGCGAGCAGGTCGGTCGGGTGGAGGGCTGGGTCGGCGGTCATGCATCGATCGTCGACCCGCCGAACAGGTAACGTAAAGCGTTGTTTTCTGACGAGTTATCGTCATCTTTACTTCATGATCAGCGCCAGCGGAGAGGAGCGGTGATGCTCGACGTACGCCGCCTCAAGCTGCTCCGCGAGCTGTCGGTGCACGGCACGCTCGCCGCGGTCGCCGAGGTGCTGCACCAGAGCCCCTCGTCGGTCTCGCAGCAGCTGTCCGTGCTGGAGCAGGAGGCGAAGGTGCCACTGCTGCGCAAGGCCGGCCGCCGGGTCGAGCTGACGCCGGCGGGCATCCTGCTGGCGGAGTACGCCGACCGCATCCTGGCGCTGATCGACGAGGCGGAGGCGAGCCTCGCCCGGTCGGCCGACGAGGTCGTCGGCACGGTGCACGTCGCCGCGTTCCAGTCGGCCGCGCTGGCGTTCATGCCCCAGCTGCTGGCGACACTGGCCGCCGACCACCCTCGTCTGGACGTCACGATGTCGCAGCGGCTGCCCGAGGAGGCGCTGCTCGAGGCGCGGTCGCGGTCGGGCGGCCTCGACCTGGTCATCGCGCAGCAGTACCCCCACCACCCCGCTCCCCTGCACCCTGACCTCGACCGCGTTCCGCTGACCCGCGACCGCCTCCGGCTCGCCGTGCCACCGACCGGCGAGCAGTGGGACCGGATCACCGACCTGTCCAGCGCGGCGGAGGCACCCTGGGCGATGGAGCCTCGGGGTGCCGCGTCGCGCGCGTGGGTGGAGCACGTCTGCCGGGACGCGGGCTTCGAGCCCCAGGTGCGTTTCGAGACCGACGACCTCGAGGCGCACATCGCCCTGGTCGAGTCGGGCAACGCGGTGGTGATCCTGCCCGAGCTGATGTGCGTGCGGCGGCCGCCGCACGTCCGCTGGATCGACCTTCCCGGTGACCCGCGCCGCGAGGTCTTCACCTCCACCCGCGCGCCCCTGGCCGCCGCGCCGCCCATCACCGCGTGCCGTACCGCGCTGTCGAGCATCGTGCCGGCCGAGCTCGAGGTGGCCGAGCGCTGAGCGGCTGCGCCAGCAGGTCAGGCGGGCCACGTCGACCTCAGGCGCCGCCGAGCCGGGTGACGACCTCGACCTGGAGCTCACCGACGGCGAAGCCGAGGAGGGCGCCGACGCTGATCATGAGCCACTCGTCGTCCTTGAAGATCGGGCGCATGATGCCCTCGAACTGCTCGGGGGTCAGCTGGGCCATCTTCGAGGCGAGGACGTTCTCGACGTCGAGCACCTCGGCGGCGTACCTCTCGACCTCGGGCATCGAGCGCACCATCGCCAGCGTGCGCTGGGCGACGATGCGCTGCATCTCGCGGTAGCGGTCGGTGCCGACGCCGATCTGCAGCAGCGGCCGCGCGGGACCGAGCTGGCGACGCAGCTCGTCGGCAACCTCGCGCTGCACCAGGGCGAAGAGGCGGTCCGAGCCGCTGCCGTCGAGCAGCGCGGCGATGAGCGCCGACGGCTCGAAGAGGTCGGCGGCCATGATCCGGGCGTAGTCACGGGTGATCTGGTCGCGGTTGGCGTGCAGCACGCCCTGCCAACGTACGCCGAGGACCCGACGCGGCGACTGCGGTCGGAACAGCAGGGTCAGGGCCAGCCAGTCGCTGAAGAACCCGGTCACCAGGCCGAACGCCGGCATGATCCAGACCTTGTGCAGCACCGCCCAGGCGACCGTCTGCACGACGCCGATGCCGAGCCCGAAGACCAGGCCGGTACGCCGCAGGAACAGCATCGAGGCGCCCGCGGTCTCCCGCATCATCGTGTTCAACCGTGCCTTGTGCTCGACGAGCGTGCTGACGGTGAGGTGGTGGATGTCGATGTAGCGGTCGGGCTCGGCACGGACCTCGGCGAGCAGTCGATCCACGACGGCCGGCGCGCGGCCACGGATGCGCGTGATCACGCCATGGCGTACGCCGAGCGGCAGGGCGTCCCAGCCGCCGGGGGCCATCAGGTCGACCACCTCCCGCGCGACCTCGTCGACCGCATGGGTGAGCGGCTCGCGCAGGGCCTCGACCGCGTCGGCACCGTCGATCTTCTCGAGCATGTCCTCGACCTTGAGCAGGTTCTCGGTGAGCAGCTCGATGGTGACCGCGGCGACCTTGCCGGCGCGGCGCGGCACCAGGCCCTGCCAGCCGATCGGGCCGATGCCGACGAACTGCATCGGCCGGTAGAGCATCTCGATCGCCACGATCTTGGTGACGTAGCCGATCGCCGAGGCGATGAACGGCATCGAGGCGTAGACGTACCAGTGCGCGGAGAGGTCGGCCCGGATCTCCGGCCACGCCACCAGCAGCGGGATCACGACGTGCCGCCGTCTCCCGCGACCCGCAGCACCAGCTCGCCGAGCGGCGCGACCTCCAGGCCGTAGCGCCGGGTGACCGGCGCGCGACCCGCGTGCCGCCCGGCCCGCAGGACCGCGAGGACGCTCGGCTCGGCCATCAGGATCTCGAGCTCCTGGTCGTGGCCGGCACGCAGCTCGGTCTCGGCGACCAGCCCGAAGGAGCGCAGGCGGGCCAGGTAGGTCGGCGTACGGTCCAGCAGGGCGACCCCGGCGCGGCGGCCGAGCAGGCTCGCGCCCACGATCGCGTCGATCCCACCGCGCGAGCGCGGGACGACATCGACAGCCGCGACCCAACCGGCACGCGCCAAGGTCGTCAGCAGCCGGGCCTCGTCGGGCACCAGCTGCAGCAGCAGCGCCAGGGCGAGTGCCTCCTCGGCCTCGGCGCTGCTCTGGTGCAGGGCCTTCTCCTGCAGGGCGGCCAGGACGACGGCAGCGCCCCCCTCACGCGCCGCGGGACGGCGTACGACGGAAGCGGGCTCGTCGCCCACAGGAGGGAGCAGCATCCGCTGGCCCTCCTGCTCCACGCGGATCGCGGCGCGCAGCAGCGCCCCCGGCGCGGCGAGGAGCGGCCTGATCGCGTCGCCGGGGCCCATCAGCGTGCGACGGCCTTCTCCAGGTCGCTCAGCGCCTGGTCGAGGTGGACCAGGATCCGCTGCAGGCTGGGCAGCGCCTTGCGGTCGCCGACGATGCCGAAGTTCATGTTGCCGGCGTACTTGCTCATGGTGATGTTCATGGCCTGCGCCTCGGAGATCATCGAGACCGGGTAGATGTCGGTCATCTCCGCGCCGTTGTAGTAGAGCGGGAAGTCCGTGGCCGGCACGTTGGAGATGATCAGGTTGAACGGCTGCCGCGGCAGCGCGGTGATGCCCGTTATCGACGAGATGATCGCGCCGCCCATGATCAGCTTGCTGACCGCGAGGATCTCAGCGGCCGACATGGCGCCGTACCGCTCCTTGGCCGCGCGGGTCTGGTCGCAGATCGAGCCGAGCCGGGCGACGCCGTCGTCCTCGGTCGTCCGGAGGTCGCAGAGCATCGCCCCGAAGGCGTTGCCACCCGCGGCACCGACGACGGCGTCCTTGTGGCGCACGGAGACCGGCACCATGGCGACCAGCGAGCGGTCCGGCAGCAGGCCGAGCTCGTCGAGGTAGCCGCGCAGCGCCGCGCCGCACATGGCCAGGCCGACGTCGTTGACCGTGCCGCCCGCGGCCGAGGCGACGGCCTTCATCCGCTCCAGCGGCCACTTGTCGCCGGCGAAGCGGCGGGCGCCGCCGACCTTGACGTTGAGCGGCGACGGCGGCGCCTCGAACGGCAGGTGCGCGTTGAGGTCGCGCGACATCTCGACGAGCGAGCCGACCGCGCCCACGGACCGGGTCAGCGGTGCGAGCGCGTGGCGGACGCTGCGGGCACGCTGCGGCACCGACGGAGCCGGCGCATCCTCCCCCGCCCAAATCGGGCGGCAGTCGCGCCGCTGCGGGTCCGGCGACAGGCTGCCCAGCACGTGCTTGGCCAGCGACATGCCGTCCAGGATCGCGTGGTGGGTCTTGAGCGCGGTCGCGTAGCGACCGTCCTCGAGACCTTCGTAGATGTGGAGCTCCCAGAGCGGGCGGCGGCGGTCGAGCGCGACGCCGTGCTCGATGGAGACCGCCTCGAGCAGCTCCCGCACACGTGCCTTGCCCGGCAGCGCCGATCGGCGTACGTGGTGGTCGAGGTCGATCTCCTCACCGTCGTGCCAGCGGTACGTCGACGGCGAGGCCAGCGAGCGCCCGGCCCGGCGGCGGAACGGCTCCTTGAGGTCGTCGGCGGTGAGGAGCTCCTGGTAGAGCGACTCGATCCACTCCGCCGCGTCGACATCGGCCGGCGGCCGCCACAGCTGGAGGGCAACCACCTGTGCCGGACGGCCCTGGCCCTCGCCGAGCAGGAACATGGCGTCGTTGATCGCGATGTTCGACATCGCGCACCTCCATCAGGAACGAAACATAAGTTGAGTTATGTTATGGTCTGCGTCATGCATCCGCAAGAGCCCGTGCTCCTCCTGCACGGCATGGGATGCGGGCCCTGGGTGTGGAGCGAGGTCGCCCTCCACCTGCCCCACCTCGACCTCATCCCCGCGACGATCGCGGGGCACCGCGGCGGCACACCGCTGGAGAAGGACCTCTCGCGGCCCGCGACCGAGCGGATGGTCGACGACCTCGAGCGGCTGCTCGACGAGGCCGGGCTCGACCGCGTGCACGTGGTCGGCAACTCGCTCGGCGGCTGGCTGGCGCTGCGGCTGGCCGAGCGCGGCCGCGCGCTGTCGGTGCTGTGCCTCGCCCCTGCCGGCGGCTGGCTCCCCGGCACCGGCGACGAGCGCAACCTGCTGGGCCGCTTCGCGCTGGGTCGCCAGGTCGCCCGCCGGCTCGACCGCTTCCCCACGATGCTGGCCACGGGCGCCGTACGCCGGGCCGTGATGCGCCCCGTCGTGGAGCACCGCGAGGCGTCGGACCTGAGGACCGCACGCGCCTTCGTCCGTGACCTCGCGAACTGCGACGCGCTGGAGATCGCGATCGGCGACAAGCAGGTGCGCTACATGAGCCCGATCGGGCCGCTCGACGTGCCAGCCACCATCGTGTGGTCCGAGTACGACCGGGTGCTGGACGGGCCATGGGCGCAGATGCGCTACGAGTACCTGCCGTTCCGCACCGAGGTCCTGCGCGGGGTCGGGCACATGCCGATGCTCGACGACCCCGCGGCGGTGGCGGCGCTCATCGACCGGCAGGTCAACGAGCACCGCCGCGCGGCTACCGCTTGAGGATGCCGGCCAGGGTCCGGACGTGCTCGACCCGCTCGTCGGTGGAGGTCGCGAGCGGGTTCAGCATCAGCGTGCGTACGCCGGCGGCCGCGAACTCCGCCACCTGCCGCTCGAGATCGGCGTCGTCGCCCATCAGCGAGACGGCGCGCCACAGGTCCTCGGGCACCGCCGCCGCAGCGGCCTCCTTCTGGCCGGACAGGTAGAGGTCCTGGATCTGCGCCGCCTCGGTCTCGTAGCCGTAGCGGCAGGCCAGCTGGTTGTAGAAGTTCTTGTCCCGCGCCCCCATGCCACCGATGTAGTGGGCCAGCTGTCCGCGCACGGCCTGCACCGCCTCGGGCGTCGGCTCGCCGGCGAAGAAGTTGAGCTGGAGCTGGATGTCGAGCTCGCCCAGCTCGGGCGAGCGCCGGGCCAGGCCGGCGGCGAGGGACTCGCCCCACGCCTTCTGCGCCAGCTGCGGGTGGAAGAAGATCGGCTGCCAGCCGTCCGCGACCTCGGCGACGAGCTCGACGTTCTTGGGACCCAGGGCGGCCACCGAGATCGGGATGCTCGGCCGCACGGGGTGGTTGATCAGCTTGAGCGGCTTGCCGAGCCCGGATCCGCCGTCCTCCTTGGTCATCGGCACGGTGTAGTGCTTGCCGCGGAACTCGACCGGCTCACGACGCCACACCTGGCGGCAGATCTCGATCACCTCACGCGTGCGGCCGAGCGGGGCGTCGTACTTGACCCCGTGGAACCCCTCGATGACCTGGGGCCCGGAGGCACCGAGGCCGAGGTTGAACCGGCCGTTCGAGACGTAGTCGAGCCCGGCGGCGGTCATCGCGGTCAGCGACGGCGTACGCGAGTAGATCTGGAAGATCGCCGACATCAACTGCAGCTTCTCCGTGCGCGCCGCGAGGTAGCCGAGCTGGCTGACCGCGTCGAAGGAGTAGGCCTCCGCCACGGCGACCAGGTCGAGCCCCGCCTCCTCGTAGCGGACCAGGAGGTCGGCCGCGTCGGCGAAGCCGCCGGTGTGGTCCATGATCATGCCCAGGCGCATGCGACTGCCTTTCGTGTTGCGGGTTGGGGAAGGGTCAGGCAGGTACGCCGGCCAGGTCCTCGGCCTCGAGACGGTTGGCCGCCTGCCAGGTGAGCCGGGTGGCGAGCAGGGTGAAGACGAAGAACTCGACGAAGACCAGCCAGAAGCTGATGCCGCCCTGCCAGGCGAACAGGCCGTTCTTCACGAACGGCATCACCGTGAGCGGGACGTAGCAGGCGGCGGTGAAGAGGGCGACGTACGCGAACCAGCGCGGGTAGAGCCCGGGGTTGCGGTGGTCGCGCAGGATCGCGACCGCGAGGGCCACGCTCTGCAGCGCCGAGCAGACGAATGTGGTGTCGAAGAACATCCAGCCGAAGTCGTACAGCGTCTGCACGGTCTCGGCCGAACGGTGCTCGACGCGGAAGGCGGCGGTGATCCAGATCGTGGCCGGCGTGAAGGTGACCAGGCCCGTGAGCAGGCCACCGATCATCTGGATGTTCGCGAGCGTGCCCATCGGGCCCTCGATCCGCCCGATCACCTTGCTGATCGCCACGCTCCACGTCACGTAGAACGGACCGGCCAACGCCATCATCACCATGCCGGCGGTCAGGCCAGTCTTGTGCGCCACGAAGTAGCCGTGGATCGCCTGGGCGCTCCAGCCCTCCCCCGGCGGCGGCCAGAAGCCCGCGCACACCGCGAACCCCAGCAGCCCGAAGCCGACGTAGCAGCCCACGAGCGCGAGGCTGATGCGCAGCGTCGCGTAGTCACCGCGGATCTGGGCAGCTCTGGTCATCGGCGCGCTCCTCAGCACTTCGTCGCGTCGCCCTCACGGCGCGCGGGGTCCAGCGGACACGGGATGTTGCGCACGCCGCGGACGTCGCGCGGGTCGGAGTGCGACTCGGTGCAGTAGACCAACGGCGTACGCCGCGGCGCCGTGTCGCTCGGCATGGTCCACCTCGACGCCGGGATGAAGCCCTTGGTGCACTCGGGCGGGTCCATCAGGTTCGACAGCGTCAGCCGGACCATCGCGTCCGAGCCGCTGCCGAAGGTGACGGACTGGACCCGGCTCAGGGTCTCCGGGTAGTCGCTGAGCAGCTGCTCGAGGGCCGGGTTGTAGATGAACAGGGTGCGCAGGACCGGGTTCGTGGCAGCGCTCAGCGGCGGCAGCTGGCGGCCGAGCTGGTCGATGAAGCTGACCGTGGTGCCGGTGAACGACGGACCGTCCTTCAGCAGCGCCCGGATGTCGCCGTCGCCCGCGCGGAGCTCGGCGGTGACCTGGTCGAGGTTGTGGCTGAGGTCGGCGATCTGCGGTGCGTGGCTGTTGATCATCGAGAGGACCGGCTCGGCGTCGCGCAGCAGCGCCTTGGTCGGAGCCAGGTTCCGCGAGGCCGTGTCGATCAGCGCCGAGGAGTCGTCGAGGATCGACTGCAGGTCGCCCGCGCGACCGCTGAGGCCCTGGTCGGTCTCGCTCAGCAGCGCGTTGAGCTTGTCCTGGTCGAGGCTCTTCACCAGGGCGTCGACGTGGTCGAGCACCGGCCCAATCTCGATCGGATAGCTCGTGCGCGAGACCGGGATGACGTCGCCGTCCGCGAGCACCGGCCCGGCGGCCGATCCCTGAGGCGTGAGGGCGACGTACTGCTCGCCGACGGCGGACCGGCTGTGGATCGCCGCGATGACACCGGACGGCACCGAGGTGTCGTCGGTCAGCTTGAGGTCGGCCACGACGTGGTCGCCGTCGACCTCGAGCGAGTCGACCTTGCCGATCGGGTGGCCGAGATAGGTGACCTCGGCGCCGCTGTAGAGCCCCGCGGCCTGCCGGAAGTCGGCACGCACGTGGTAGCGACCGATGCCCAGCTGCTCGGGCACGCGGAGAAAGGTCATCGCCAGCACGACGATGCCGACCACCGAGAGGATCGCGAACGCGACCAGCTGCTTCTTGATGAGTGCCGAGGCGCCCTTCATCGTCCACCTCCGAGGAGTCCGCCGAGCACCGAGGTCAGGCCGGTCGACGAGCCGGAGGGCGAGGGCGAACCCGACCTCGTGCCCGACTGCGTCGTGGCCTGCCCGCCGCCCAGCAGCGGCGTGAGCAGCCCGCCCCCACCACCGGTGAGCGAGTCGAAGAGCTTGGTCAGGTCGAGACCGGGAAGCCCGGGTACGCCGATCCCGCCACTGGGCGTGGTGAAGCCGTTGACCAGCGCGGTGTTGGTCAGGTCGAGGGTGAGGTCGAGGTTGCAGTAGTCGCCGCGGCAGACGTTCTGCACGGTCTCCGGCGCGAACGGGAAGGTGATCGCGAACCCGAGGCCCCGCACCAGGCTGGGCCCGGCCTTCTGCAGGGCGACCAACGCGGGCTGGAGGTCCTTGAGGTCACCGATCAGGTCGCCGCGGACCCGGTCGACCAGCGGCGTCGCGACCCCGCTGAGGCGGGTCAGCGACGTGAGCGCCTTGGTGAGGGCGGGCCGGTTGCGGGAGAGCACCTCGACCGCCGGACCGAGCTGGGCCAGGGCGTCGTCGATGACCTTGTGCGAGCCGTCGAAGCGCTTGGCCAGGGTGTTCATGTCCCGGATCGCGCCGAGGATCTGGCTCCGCTGACCGTTGAGCGTGCCGACGAAGGAGTTGAGGCGTGGCAGCAGGTCCGCGACCGCGTGGTCGTCGCCCCCGAGCACCTTGTTCAGCTCGCGGGTGATCGTGCTGACCTGCTCGAGCCCGCCTCCGTTCAGCGCGACCGACGCGGCCGAGAGCACCTGCTCGGTCGAGGGATACGCGTGACCGCGGCTGAGCGGGATGGTCGCGCCGTCGGCGAGCTGGCCCTGGGGTCGCGCAGGGGCGTCGAGCTCGACGTACGCCGCCCCGAGGAGCGTGTTGACGCCGACGCGGGCCAGGGCGTTGGCGGGCACGGTCGTGCCGGGCTCGAGGCTGAGCTCGGCGCGCGCGTGCCAGTCGACGACCTTGATCGAGGTCACCGAGCCGACGGCGATGTCGCCGACCTTGACCTGGGCGTTCGGCGTCAGCGTGCCGACGTTCGGCAGGTCGACGGTGACGTGGAGGGCGTGGGAGCCGGTGCCCTTGGCACCGGGCAGCACCATCTGGTTGATCCCGCCGAAGGAGCAGCCACTCAGGACCATCGCTCCGGCGCTCGCCGCGGCGGCCGCACGGACGGCTCGGGAGAGGTTCACTGGAGGCCTCCCATCAGCAGCAGGAGCGAGGTGAGGGTCTGCTGTGCCTGCGGGGTGTTGCCGAGCCCGTCGAGCAGGTTGCCGATCAGGTTCGAGCAGAGCTTCTCGGTGGCCGCACCGCTGGTGCCGGCCGCGCCACCGATGGCACCGCAGATCAGCTGGCCCGGCGAGTGGATGTTGGCGGCGTGCAGGTCGACACCGACCGCGTTCTGGCGCTGGTGGTAGGACTCCGTGAGGTTCGCCAGCGCGTTCGGGGCCGCGTGCAGGATCTGCGCGAGGTCGCCCTGGTGCCGGTTGACCAGCTGCATGATGTCGGTGAGCCGGGTGAGCGACGTACCGATCCGCTTGCGGTGGGTCCGCACGAACGTCTCGACGTCGCCGACCGCCACCCCGAGGCCCTTCAACGCGGTCCGGACCAGGTGCCGGTCGGAGGACAGCAGCTGCGAGACCGAGTCGAGCCGCGCGATGAACTGGCCGGTCTGGGTGTCGCTCCGCCGCATCGCCGCGGAGAAGACAGCCAGGTTGCGGACCGTCCCGAACGCGTCGTCGCTGCCCGAGTCGAGGACGCGGATCGCGGAGGCGAGGTCTGCGATGGTCCGGTTCAGCCGGCCGCCCTCGCCCTTCATCGCGTCGGCACCGGCGCCGATCAGGTCGTTGAGCGCGCCGTCGCGGTTCGCGCCGTTCGGTCCGAGCGCGGTCACCAGGTCGTTGAGCTGGCCCTTGATGGCGTCCCACTCGACCGGCACCGAGGTCCGCGCGAGGGGGATCGTCGCGCCGTCCTGCAGCGTGGGGCCGCCGGCGTACCTCGGCGCGAGCTGGATGTAGCGGCTGCTCACCAGCGACGGCGCGACCACGACGGCCTTGGCGTCGGCCGGCAGCACGACGTCGCCGTCGACGTGCAGCTTGACCTCGACCTTCCCGTCGACGGGCTTGATCGAGTCGATCTTCCCGACCGGTACGCCGAGGACGCGAACCTCGTCGCCGGCGTAGATCCCGTCGGTCGAGGAGAAGTACGCCGTGACGTCGGTGCGCTGGCTCCGGTCGAAGGTGAACGCGCCCAGGAGGGCGACGACCAGGGCGAGCGGCACCAGGACCCGGAGCCTGCTGGACGTGACGAGGCCACGCAGACCTGTACTCATCGATTGACCCCCTTGAGCGTGCCGAGCTGTCCCAGCGGGTTGAAGCCGAACGACCGGAGGTCGGGCGAGAGCATGTTGCCGGGCAGGACGTTCTGGAGGTACGCCGTGAAGAACGGCCCGGAGCCGACGACCTCGCCGAGGCCGGTGACGTAGACCGACAGCCCGCGCAGCGCGGCGTCGATGTTCGACTTGTTCGTCTGCAGCGTGCCCAGGACCTTGTTGAGGCCGTCGAGCGCCGGCGCGAGTGCCTTCTGGTTGTCCTTGACCAGCCCGTCCAGCGAGTTGGTCATCGCCGTGATGTTGGCGAGCAGGTGCGCGATGTCGTTGCGGCGCTTGAGCAGCGCCGCGAAGAACACGTTGCCGTCGCGGACCAGCTGGGTCATGTCGCCGCTGCGGTCGGCGAGCAGCTTGCTGAACTGCCGCGCGTTGCCGAGCAGGCTGCGCAGGGCGCCGTCGCGGCTGGCCACGACGGCCGAGATCCGGCTGACGCCGGTCAGGGCCGAGCGCAGCTCGGAAGTCGAGCCGCGCACGGTCGAGGCCACCGTCGTCAGCGCCTGCGCGACCTTGGGTACGTCGATCCGGGCGGTCTTCTGCTGGAGGTCGGACAGTGCGTCGGTGACGTCGTACGGCACGGAGGTGCGAGCCATCGGGATGGTCGACCCTGCGGCGAGGGCGCCGCTGCCGGCAGGCGTGAGCTGGAGCGCCTTGTCGCCGAGGACGGTCTGCACGCTGACCTTCGCCGACGTCTGGTCACCGAGGGTCACGTGGCCGTCGGTGATGGAGAAGTCGACCAGGACGCCAGGGCCAGACAGCTTCACCGTGCCGACCCGGCCGACCTGGAGCCCGCTGACGCGGACCGGATCGCCCTGCTTGAGGCCGGCGGCCTCGGGCAGCATCACGCTGTAGTGGCGGCCGAACGCGTCGACGATCCCGTTGATGTTGAGGACCACCAGGATCGTGGCGACCAGCCACACGACCACGACCACACCGAGCGGGAGCGGGTTGCGCTCACGGAACATCATCATCAGTTGCACCGTTCCTGCGAGCTGCGGACAGCGGGCGTCATGATCGGCCTGCCACCCGGACCGGAGATCTTGAGCTGGACCGAGCAGAGGTAGAAGTTGAAGGTCGAGGCGTGCGACCCGACCCGGTCGAGCACCTGGTAGGCCCCGGGCAGCGAGGCCAGCACCTTGTTGAGCGTCGCCGTGTTGGTGTTGAGCAGCTTCGCGAGCCGGTCGACGGCGATCACGGTCGAGTGGAACGGCTGGCGCACCTGCTGGAAGAGGCCCGCGAGACGCTCGGTCATCCGGTTGATCGACACCACCGAGGTGCTGATCGGGTCGCGGTCCTTGGCCAGGCCGGAGACGAGGCGCTGGAACTGGGTGATGGTCTGGCGCAGCTGGGTGTCCCGCGAGTTCACGTGGCCCAGCAGGCTGTCCAGGTGGCTGATCAGCGCGGTGATCACCTTGCCGTCGTCGGCCAGCCCGTTGGTCAGCGACGCGGTCTGTCCGAGCAGTGACTGGACCGTCCCGCCCTGGCCCTGCAGGGTCTGGATCAGGTTGGTGGCGAGCTCGTTGACCTGGGCCGGCTGGAGCCCGCGGAACAGCGGGTGGAAGCCGTTGAGCAGGACGTCGAGGTCGAGCGCGGGCGTCGTACGGCTCGCGGGAATGGTCGCGCCGTCAGCGAGGGCGGTGCCGCCGGCTCCCGGCTGCTGCAGCTCGAGGTAGCGATCGCCGAGCAGGTTCTCGTAGCGGACCAGGACCTGGGTCCGGTCGGTGAGGTGCTGGTCGGCGTCGACGTGGAAGTCGACCTCGACCGCGTCGTGGGCGGCGATGTGGACCCCGTCCACCTGCCCGACGCGTACGCCGGCGACGCGGACCAGGTCGCCCGAGGACAGGCCGCTGACGTCGCTCATCATCGCGTGGTAGCTCGTGCTCGAGCCCAGGCGGATCTGGCCGAGGGTCAGGTAGAGGAGCGCGAACATGACGGCGCCGGCGAGGCCGAAGATCGCGAGCTTGATCGCGGGACCGGTGATCTTCACTGGACCGGCCCCCGCTCCGGGTAGGGGATCTGGCTGGTGCTGAGCCGCGGGAGCGCGGCGCAGTCGGGGCCGCGTCCGTGCGGCAGGCCCGGCAGGTCGCGCGGGACCGTGTACTTCGGCAGCTTGGAGCGGATGCTCACCAGCGCGCGGAGGCCGGGCGTCGTACCGCCGATCACCTTGGCCATCTCGGCGCGCGTGTTGTCGATGCCCTGGAACAGGCAGGGCAGCTCGGTCGAGTAAGCGTGCAGCGTGGCGGCCGAGGGACGCAGCGTGCGCAGCATGGTGGCGAGCGCGTCGCCGTTCGCGCCGAGCACCTTCGCGCCGTGCTCGCCGAGGACCGACAGGTCGACCAGCAGCTGGGTCACGGCGGCCTCGTTGGTGTTGACCGTGTGGGCGGTGACGGTGGCGTTGCGCAGGATCGAGAGCAGCGCCGGCGAGATGCGTACGCCGAGCCGCGCCAGCTGTGCGACGCCCAGGAGGTCGCGCCGCAGCTGCGGGAGCGCGGGCTGGAGCGCGGTCAGGTAGCGGTCGGCCTTGGCGGCGACTGCTGCGATCTGGTCGCCGCGGCCCTCGAGGGTGCTGGAGAGGACGGACAGCGTGGTGTTGAGACCGGTGACGTCCAGCCCGCCGAGAACGCGGTCGAGCTGGTCGAAGACGGTGTTGACCTCGACGGTCACTCCACCGGCCCGGACCGTGCCGCCGTCGGCGAGGTGCCCGCTCGCCCCCGTGGCGGGCGGGACCAGCTCGACGTACTTGGCTCCGAAGACGGTGGTCGCGCGGATCTGCGCGCTGGCGTTGGCGGGCACCTGGCCGATCTCGTCGCGGTCGATGTCCAGGACGATCACGGCCTTGCCGCCCTCGAGCCGCACCGAGCCGACCCGGCCGATCTCGACGCCGCGCAGCTTGACCTTGTTGCCGGCATCCATGACCAGGCCCGCGCGGTCGGTCGTGAGCGTGACGTGCGCCGGGTGCGTGAAGGCGCGGTTGTAGAGCGCGGCGGTGAGCGCGAACGCACCGACGACCACGAGGGTCAGGCCGATGCCGGCGATCCGGGTCAGGTTCTTGTTCATCATCAGCCCGCCAGGTGGAAGGTGTTGACGTTGGCGTAGATGGCCATGCCGATGAGCAGGTTGACGATCATCACGCCGCTCAGAGAGGCGCGGACCGAGCGGCCGACGGCCTCGCCGACACCGGCCGGGCCGCCGCTGGCCGTGTAGCCGTAGAAGGTGTGGATCAGCATGATCACCACGACCATCCCGAGCACCTGGATGTAGGAGAACACGATGTCCAGCGGCTGCAGGTAGAGGAAGAAGTAGTGGGAGAAGTTGCCCTGGCCGACGTCGTAGAAGAAGACCAGCAGCAGGTAGTCGGCGAGGAAGCCGCCGAGGGTGGCGAAGACGTACAGCGGCGTGATCACGATCAGTCCGGCGGCGACACGGGTCGAGGCGAGGTAGGGCAGCGACGGGATCGCCATCACCTCGATCGCGTCGATCTCCTCGCTGATCCGCATCGCGCCGAGCTGTGAGGTGGTGGCCGCGCCGAGCGTGACCGCGAGCGCCACGCCCGCGAGCAGCGGTGTGGAGAGCCGAGCGGTGAAGAACGCCGCGAGCAGCGGGCTGAGCGAGCCGACGCCGATGCTCGAGGAGGAGTCGAAGCCCTGCGCGGCGGCGACCGCGCCGGCGAAGAAGGTGATCGAGGTGACGATGACCACCGAGCCGCCGACCATCGCGAGGGCGCCGGTGCCGGTGCCGAGCTCGGCGATCAGCCGGAAGACCTCGCCGCGGTGCTTGGTGACCGCGCGCGGCAGGTTGAGCAGGACGCGCGCGTAGAACAGGCCGTGGGCGCCGATGGCGTCGAGCGCCTTGGCGGGCCGCGAGGCGAGGTCCGCGAGGCGCGGGTTGGTGGTCGTCATGGGTCGCCCTGCCTAGAGAACCGCGAACTGGATGAGCGTGATGGTCAGGCTGACGGGCACCAGGACCGCGACGGTGATGACGACGGCCTGGTTGACGGCGTCGCCGACACCCTTCGAGCCACCGGCCACGTTGAGGCCGCGGTAGCAGGCGATGATCGCCGCGATCAGTCCGAAGGTGAACGCCTTGAACATGCTGACGCCGAGCTCGGGAAGGCCGGTGAACAGCGGGATGCTGGCGACGTACGCCCCGGGCGTGACGCCCTGGAGGTAGACCGAGAAGAAGAACCCGCCGGCCAGGCCGCCCGCGCAGATCAGCACGTTGAGCACGATCGAGACGAAGACGGCCGCCACGATGCGTGGCACCACCAGGCGCTGGATCGGGTCGATGCCGAGGACCTGCATGGCCGCGATCTCCTCGCGGATCGTGCGGGCGGCCAGGTCGGCGCACATCGCCGTACCTCCCGCTCCGGCGACCACGACGACCGCGACGAACGGGCCGATCTGCTGGACCGCAGCGATGCCCGCGATGCCCCCGGAGAGGTCGAGCGCGCCGAGGTCCTTGAGCAGCAGGTTGACCTCGAAGATCACCAGCAGCATGAAGCCGAGCATCACCAGGAGCGTCGGCACCAGGGAGACACGGGCGATGAACCAGGCCTGCGCGACGCACTCGCGCCACGAGAAGCGCTTGGTGAACAGGATGACGAGCGCGTCCAGCGTCATCGCCAGCACGTCACCCAGCGCGCGCGTCGGCTTCGCGACGCCGGCGACCAGGTTCGCCATGCTGTTCCCCCTTGCTTGCAACCGAGACCAAGTTTTTGAATCTGGATTAACGTAAGTTGACTTATGGCAGACTAGGCGTGGCGCTCGGAACGTGTCAAGCACCACGCTGGGAGCCACCGATCCCGCCCACGAAGGAGCACCCATGGACCTCGGACTCGCCCAGGCACGCGTCGTCATCACCGGCGGGGCGTCCAACATCGGGCGCGGCATCGTGCACGCGTTCGCCGCCGAGGGCGGCCGGATCGTGCTCTCCGACATCGACGGCGACCAGGCCGCCAAGGCGGCGGCCGAGGCCCTCGCGCTGGGAGCCGCGGCGGTCGAGGTCGTCGTGGGCGACCTGACGGTCGAGGGCGAGGCGCAGCGCGCCGCCGACGCCGCGATCACGGCCTGGGGCGGGGTCGACGTGCTCGTCAACAACGCCGGCTGGAGCGTCCCCGGCTTCATCGCCAAGAACACCGACCGCGACAACTGGCAGAAGACGGTCGAGGTCAACTTCTTCACCGCGATCGCCGCAACCCAGGCTGTGCTGGGCCCCATGCGCGAGCAGGGTCGGGGATCGATCGTGTTCATCGCCAGCGAGTCGGCCTTCGGCCAGATCCGCCAGGGCGTGTACGGCGCCACCAAGGCCGCCGTCGTGGCCCTCGCCCGCACCACCGCCCGCGAGCACGGCCGCCACGGCATCCGCTCGAACATCGTCTGCCCGGGACTCGTCGTACCGGACGGCCCGGACGCCGTCGGCGCCTCCAGCCTCTGGTCGGTCGGCAAGGACAACGTCTTCAACGACGACCAAGCGGCGTACCTGTTGAAGGACACGCCGCTCGGTCGCCTCACGTCGGCCGAGGACATCGCCGCCTCGGTGCTGTTCCTGGCCTCCGAGCGGATGAGTCGCCAGGTGACCGGGCAGCTGTTCAGCGTCAGCGGCGGCTACACGATGCCCTGAGCAGCGAGGATCTCGTCCAGCTCGTCGCCGGGCATGACCTCGAGCGGGTCGTAGCGGTCGGCCGGCAGGGCGACGAAGGACGCGACGGCACCGACCAGGCACAGGATGCCCACGACGGTGCAGGCCAGCCAGAAGCCGTCCAGGAATGCCCGGTCCACGATCGGGGCCAGGGCGGGGACCTTCTGCGCGACCGCGTGGGCGTAGCCGACGGAATCCGCGGCCTGCGTGGCCATCGAGCCGTGCAGGCGGTCGCCGGCCAGGGCGATCAGGCGGTCGGCGTACCTCGAGGAGAAGACCGACCCGACGATCGCGACGCCGAGGGTTCCGCCGAGCTCGCGGGTGGCGTCGTTGACGGCCGAGCCGACGCCGGCGCGCGACGGCGGGAGGACGCGCATGATCGACTCGGTGGCGGGCGCGGTGACCAGGCCGATGCCGGAGCCGAGGATCAGCATCTGCGGGATGACGACGTGGGCGTAGCTGATGTCGGTCTGCGACTGGGCGATCCACAGGAAGCCGGCGCCCATCAGGACCATGCCGGGCGTGACGACGTACCGCGTGCCGAGGCGGGGAGCGATCCGGCTGCCGATGATCGACGAGGCGGCGATCGCGAATGCGACGGGGAGGAAACGCACTCCGGTCTCCAGCGGGGTGTAGGTCCGCACGAACTGGAAGAACTGCGTGATCAGGAAGATGAAGCCGAACAGGGCGAAGAACGCGATCGTGACGGCTGCGCAGGCCGCGCTGAAGCGGCGGTCGGCGAACAGCGTCACGTCGATCATCGGGTGCGCGACGCGGCGCTCGACGAGGACGAACGTCAGCAGCAGCGCGGCGGCGATGCCGAAGCCGGTCAACGTCTGGGCGGAGCCCCAGCCCCGATCGGGAGCCTCGATGATCGTCCAGGTCAGCATGGCCAGCGCGGCGACCGAGATGACGAAGCCGGCGCGGTCGATCCGGGGGACCTCGGGGTCGCGGGACTCGGGGACGAACAGCAGCGTCAGCAGCAGGGCGCCGACGCTGATCGGGACCAGCGCACAGAAGATGCTGTGCCAGCTGTAGTGCTCGAGCAGGAACCCGCCCGAGACCGGGCCCAGCGCGACGCCGACACCGGACGAGGCGCCCCAGAGGCCGATCGCGGCGGCGCGCTCGCGCCGCTCGGTGAAGGTGTTGGAGATGATCGACAGCGTCGTCGGGAAGATGAGGGCGGCGAAGACACCCATCGCGACCCGCGCCGCGATCAGGGTGCCGCTGGAGTCGACCAGGGCGGCCGCGGCACTGCTGACCGCGAAGCCCCCGAGGCCGATCATCAGTGCGGGGCGGCGGCCGAAGCGGTCCGACAGGCTGCCCATCGCGAGCACCAGCGCGGCGAACGCGAGGTTGTAGCCGTCGACGATCCAGAGCAGGTCCTTGGTGCTCGCATGCAGCTGCTCGGCGAGGCTCGGGAGCGCGATGTTCACGATCATCGTGCCGATGTTGATGACCAGTGTCGCCAGACAGACGGTCAGGAGGATCAGCGTTTTGCGCGACATGGGCGCTCCTTGAAGTGGACGGTGTCAACATCCCAAAGGTGACATGCCATGTTGACGGTGTCAACTCTGACGCCGATCGGCGCTAGGCTCGTCGGGTGAGTGCATCGCCCTACCACCACGGCCGCCTGCGCGAGTCGCTGATCGAGGCCGCCGTCGCCGCCGTGCGCGAGAACGGCCACGAGGGACTCGCGCTGCGCGACCTCGCGCGCCGGGTCGGGGTGTCCCACAACGCGGCCTACCGCCACTTCGCCGATCGCGACGAGCTCGTCACCGAGGTCGCGGGGTGGGCGATGGAACAGCTCGTCGCGTCGATGGAGAAGCGGCTGGCCGGCGTACGGACGCGGGAGCCGGTCCTCCGGGCCCGCCGGCGCCTGGCCGAGACCGGGCGGGGGTACGTCGACTTCGCGCTCGCCGAGCCCGGCCTCTTCCGGCTGGCCTTCGCCTCCACGTCGGCCTGGCCGACGACGTGGCCCACGGCGGAGCGCGACCCGTTCGCGATCCTCAGCCACACGCTCGACGACCTGGTCGAGGTCGGCTTCCTCTCCCCCGAAGCCCGCGTCGACGCCGAGATCACCTGCTGGTCGGCCGTCCACGGGTTCTCGATGCTGCACACCGAGGGCGCCCTCCACGGCACCGACGCCAAGGAGCGCGACACGGCGCTCGATCGCGTGCTGATCGCGATCGACCGCTCGTACGCCGCCACCACGGGTGCCGAGATCGGGCCGGACGACCTGCGGGCGCGCCGTCGCTGATCCCTACGGATGCAGCGCGGCGAACCGCCAGTCGAGGACCGGTCGCTCGCCGTCGGCGATGACGACGACCCGCAGGTCGACGACCTTCCACTCGCCCACGTCGGTGATCGCACCGACGGCGATCTCGCTGGTCAGCGTGTCGCCCTCGCGGACCGGCCCGGTGTGGTCGCAGGACTCCCAGGCCAGCACGGTGGCGAGATCCGGGAGGGCGCGGAGGACCTGGGAGGCGGCGATCGAGATGGTGTGACCGCCGTACACCAGGCGCTCGCCCTGGGCATGCCGGTCGTGGTGCACGGCCGCGACGTTGAGGGTCAGCCGGGCCAGCTCGGGAGCGCTCGAGACGACGTCGCCGGAGGCGACCCGGAGCACCGCGCCGACGGCTGGCAGCGCCGAGCCCCGGGCGTACGCCGCGTGCGACCAATCGGGCACCAGGGCGTTGACGTCCACCGACCCGACACCGATCGCGTCGAGGTCGTCGGCATGGCCGGTCGGCGCCGCGCCCGGGCTGAGCGGGATCATCGCGCACCGGTAGAAGTCGAGGACCGGCCTGGCGTGCTGGTCCACGGTCCGCATGTGCAGCGCAGCCAGACCGGTGGCGTCCCGGCCCTCCCGGCGCCGGTTCTCGCGCAGGCCGACCACGGCCGTGGTGGTGCGGAGCGTGTCACCGATCGCGGGCTGCCGGAGCAGCGCCAGGCGCCGGTAGAAGAGATTGGCGCGCACGCGCTGGGTGGCGACGGTCGACTGGCCGATGGCGAGGTTGGTGACGAGCATCGGGCCGGCGAGGACGGCGCCGGCCACCTGACGGGAGAGGTCGTCGTCGAGACCGAGTCGCCAGCGGTCCCCCACGATCGCCTGGTGCACGGCCACTCTTCCCTCGGTCAGCGTGCAGCCCGGGGCGTGGTCGAAGACCTGGCCGACCTCGAGCTCGTCGAACCATGGGCCCGCGACGTCGATGCTCATGCCACCACCCGCCCCAGGACCCGGCGGGCGTCGCGCGCCATCGCCTCGTCGACCAGTGCTCCGTCGACGACCCCGGCGCCCCTGCCCTCGGCGGCAGCCGCCGCCAGTGCGGCGAGCACGCGCTCCGCGTGGTCGACCACCTCGGCGCTCGGGGTGAGGGCGGCGTTGACGGCCGACACCTGACGGGGATGGATCACCCACTTGGCGTCGAACCCGAGGACGGCCGCGTGGCCCACGTCGGAGCGGAACGCCTCGTCGTCGGCGACCCCGAGGTACGGACCGTCGACGGCGGCGATCCCGGCCGCGCGGGCGTAGAGCACCACCGCGTCCCGTACGCCGGCCCACGACTCCGGACCCGCGCCACGGGCGCGACCTAGGGAAGCGGCCAGGTCGGCGTACCCCACGATGACGGAGGTCAGCCGGTGCACGTCACCGACGATGTCACGCAGGCCGACGATGCCGGTCGCCGTCTCCACGAGGGCCTGGACGCCGAGCGGGACCGTGCGGCCGAGCTCCGCCTCGAGGCCCGCCAGCAGGCGCTCGACGAAGCCGACGTCGGCACGGCTCTCGACCTTGGGCACCACGACCGATCCCACCGCGGCAAGGCCCGCGACGGCCTCGAGGTCGCGGTGGCACCAGGGGGACCCGGGGGCGTTGACCCGCACCGCGACCGCAGCCGAGGAGTCGGCCGACGACCAGTCGAAGGCGACCAGCGCGGCCCGAGCACGGTCCTTGTCGGCGTACGCCACCGCGTCCTCGAGGTCGATGACGACCTCGTCGGCGCCGGCGGCGAGTGCCTTGCGCAGCTTGTGGTCGTCGCCGGCGGGGACACACAGCGAGGAGCGCCGCGGCGCGACGTTGACGTTCTGCATTCTTTTAATCTACGTTAAACTTTGCAGGACGGGCAACACCGTTCGACGTCGGATCCCCACGGAGGCGAGCACCATGGCGGCACTGTCAGCAGAGGAGCGCGAGATCGTCGCGCTCGTGCGCGACTGGATCGACCGCGACGTGCGCGGCAACGTGCAGGAGCTCGAGCACGCCAACACCTACCCCGAGAAGTGGATCGAGCAGATGAAAGAGCTCGGCATCTACGGGCTCGCCATCCCCGAGCCGTACGGCGACGTCGCCGTCTCGATGCCCTGCTACGTCGAGATCACCGCCGAGCTGGCGCGCGGCTGGATGAGCCTGGCCGGCGCGATGGGCGGCCACACCGTCGTCTCCAAGCTGATCCTGGCCTTCGGCACCGAGGAGCAGAAGCAGCGCTACCTGCCCCGGATGGCGACCGGCGAGCTCCGCGCGACGATGGCGCTCACCGAGCCCGGTGGCGGCTCGGACCTCCAGGCGATGAAGACGTCGGCCAAGGTCTCGACAAGCTCGACCACCGGGGAGCCCGAGTACGTCGTCAACGGCTCCAAGACCTGGATCAGCAACGCCCGCCGCTCTGGCCTGATCGCGCTGCTCTGCAAGACCGACCCGACCGCGCAGCCGCGGCACAAGGGCGTCTCCATCCTGCTCGTCGAGCACGGCCCCGGCCTCGTGGTCTCCCGCGACCTGCCCAAGCTCGGCTACAAGGGCGTCGAGAGCTGCGAGCTCGCCTTCGACGACTTCCGCACCCCGACCTCCTCGCTGCTCGGCGAGGTGGAGGGCGAGGGTTTCGCCCAGATGATGCGCGGCCTCGAGACCGGCCGGATCCAGGTGGCCTCCCGCGCGCTCGGCGTCGGCCAGGCGGCCTTCGACGACGCGCTGTCCTACGCGCAGCAGCGCGAGAGCATGGGCAAGCCGATCTGGCAGCACCAGGCCGTCGGCCACCGACTCGCCGACATGGCCACCAAGCTCACCGCCGCCCGCCAGCTGGTCCTCCACGCCGCGGAGAAGTACGACGCCGGCGAGCGCTGCGACATGGAGGCCGGCATGGCCAAGCTCTACGCCTCCGAGATCGGCATGGAGCTCGCGCTGGACGCCGTACGCATCCATGGCGGGTACGGCTACTCCACCGAGTACGACGTCGAGCGCTACTTCCGCGACGCCCCGCTGATGATCGTCGGTGAGGGCACCAACGAGATCCAGCGCAACGTCATCGCCGGCCAGCTGGTCAAGCGCGGCGGCCTCGGCCGCTGACCTCCGATGAATCCTGCTTAGAATCGCGCCCATGGCGAGGAAGCCGACGAGCACCGTCGAGACCCAGTCCGAGAAGGACAAGAAGTCCGCGCGCACGCGGACGCGCATCCTCGACGCCGCGGCGGAGGTGCTCAGCAAGCGCGGGTACGCCGGCACGCGACTGAGCGACGTGGCGAAGGTGGCCGAGCTGCAAGCGCCGGCGATCTACTACTACTTCCCCTCGCGCGAGGACCTCATCGAGGAGGTCATGTGGACCGGCCTCGCCGACATGCGCGCCCACCTGACGGCCGAGCTGGACAAGGCGCCGGCCGACGCTTCCCCGATGGACCGGATCCTGATCGCCGTCGAGGCCCACCTGCGCCACGAGCTCGCGATCTCCGACTACACCACAGCCGCGATCCGCAACGCCGGCCAGCTGCCGGACAGCATCCGTGAGCGCCACGACGCCGAGGCGAAGAAGTACGGCTCGGTGTGGCGCGACCTGTTCAAGGCGGCCGCCGAGGACGGCGAGCTCCGCGACGACCTCGATCCCTACCTCGCGCAGATGCTGGTGATGGGCACGATCAACTGGGCCGCCGAGTGGTGGCAGCCTAACCGCGCGACGATCGACCGGGTCGTCGCCAACGCCCAGTCGTACGTCCGCGGCGCGCTGACTCCCTGACGTCCGATGCCGGAACGCAGCACGTCGTCCGGTGACAGGGTCGGGGTGTCACCGGACGACGTGGCGTTGGCCGATCGGGTGGCTCGTCCCGTGGCCGCGCCGGCACTCAGAGGCCGGCGAGCTTCTCCTCGTGGCCCTTGCGCCGGTTCTCGGCGAAGGCGAGGGCGTCCTCCCACGAACCGCCCTTCATGATCTGCACGCGGTACTTCATGATCTCGGTCTGCCCGTTGACGGTCAGGGCGCCGATCAGGCGGTCGCCGCGGCGGTAGAGCGCCAACCAGCGCGAGCCGCCGGCCGGGTCGCCGTCGACGAGCCGGACCTCCTCGGCGTCGGGCGAGCCGACGAACTGGATCCGTACGTCGTACCAGTCGGACCAGAAGTAGGGCACCGTGCCGTAGGGCTTGGCGTTCTCGGGGTCGAGCGCGTTGCGGGCGGCGGCCGCTCCCTGCTCGGCGGCGGCGGTCCAGTTCTCCATCCGCTGGCGTTCGCCCATGGTCGGGTTGACCCAGTGGGCGACGTCGCCGGCGGCGTACACGCCGTCGACCCCGGTCCACAGCGTCTCGTCGCAGAGGATGCCGTTGTCGATGGTCAGGCCGGAGCCCTCGAGCCAGCCGACCGACGGGATCACACCGATGCCGACGACCACCAGGTCGGCCGGGATCTCGGTGCCGTCGGCGAGGACGACGCGCTCGACCTTGCCGTCACCCTCGATCGCCCGGACGCCGACGCCGCAGCGCAGCTCGGTGCCGTTCTTCTCGTGCAGGGCGGCGATCGCCGCACCCATCTCGTGGCCGGTGGCGCGGACCAGCGGGGTGGGCAGCGCCTCGATGATGGTCGCGGACAGCCCGCGCTTGCGCGCGGTCGAGGCGACCTCGGAGCCGATGAAGCCGGCGCCGATGACCACGGTGCGGGCACCGGCCTCGAGCGCGTCGCGCACGGCCAGCGAGTCGTCGAGGGTGCGCAGGGGATGCACACCCGCGAGGCCCTCGGCCCCCGGCAGCAGGCGGGGGTGGGCGCCGACGGCGATGACGAGCGCGTCGTACGCGATCTCCTCGCCGCCGGCCGTGAGGACCTTGCGCTCGGTGTCGAGCGCGGTCGCCCACGTGCTGAGTCGTACGTCGACCGCGAGCTCGGCGCGCAGCGTCTCCTCGTCGCGGAACCACGGCACCTCCGGCAGCACGCCGGCCTCGTCGGCCGCGCCGAGGAACGCCTTGGAGAGCGGCGGCCGATCGTAGGGGAGGTGGTCCTCCCCGCCGACCAGGACGATCTCGCCGTCGAAGCCGGTCTTGCGCGCCGCCTCGACGGCCCGGAGGCCGGCGAGGGAGGCGCCGACGACCACGAGGCGACGCTGGTCGGTCATCGCTCGATGATCTTCAGCGCCTCGGTCGGGCAGCCGGCGACGGCCTCCTCGACACCCTGCAGCTCGTCGTCGGAGATGTCGTCCTTGAGGACGAGCAGCTCACCGTCGTCGTTGACCTCGAAGAAGTCGGGGGCCAGCGACTCGCAGATGCCGAGCCCGGTGCACTTGTCGAAATCGACGCTCACGCACTTCATCTTCTTCTCCGATCGGGGTGGATGACCTGGGGTTCTTCGATCACCATAACTCAACTTATGTTCTGTTGGCGAGGGGATGCCCGGGTCTTTTTAGCTGGATTAGATTTTTGCCTCAGCCGGCGGCCGGCGCGTACGCCGCGGTGATCTTGCCGACGATGATCTCGGCGGTCTCCGCGCAGGCGGTGGTGCCGCCGTTGGCGTACTCCTTGACGGCGTCGCCGACGTTCCACAGGCCCGCGAACGGGGTGTCGTGGGACATGTCGAAGCCGGCCACGGCACGCTGCGGCGGCCAGCCGTCGCGGGTGGTGACCTTGCTGAGGATCCGCGCCCGCTCGTCGAAGCCGGGGATCGTCTCGCGCAGGTCCTCCATCAGCAGGGCGTACTCCGCCTCCTCGTCGAAGTCGCCGACGGACGGCTTCGGGACGGCGGTGCCGACGTACAGGTTCCAGCCCTCGGGGGCCATCTCCGGACAGGTGTCGGTGAAGTTCGCGATGTAGGCCAACCGGCGCGAGGTCGCGAAGCTGAGCATGCCGGGCGCGTCGATGAGACGCTCCTGGCTGGCGAAGTTGACCGTGATCATGGCGGTCGGGCGGTCGTTGCGCTTGACCTCGTCGGCGTATGCCGGAGGTACGTCGGCGCCCTGCAGCAGCTCGAGCGTGGCCGCCGGGCCGATGTTGCTGACCACGACAGGTGCGTTGATCGCGGTGCCGTCGGCGAGCACGACACCGGTGACCTTGTCGCCGTCCAGGACGATCCGGGCGACCTCGGTGGAGAGGCGCACCTCGCCGCCGTCACGCTCGACGACCTCGGCAAGCCGCTTCCAGATGCCGATGGTGCCCTCGGGGTGGAAGCCGAAGCGCTTGAAGGCGCTCTTGCGGGTGAAGTAGGTCAGGAAGACCTTGGCCGGGAGGTCCTCGGAACCGACCGCGAAGACGGAGGCCGCCATGTTGCGGAAGATGCCGTGGACGCCCTCGTTCTTCGTGTAGCGCGAGACCCACTCCTGCAGGGTCATCTGGTCCTCGGGCAGGCCGTCGTCCTTGCGGGCCGCGCCGATGCCGCCGACGAGCTTGGCGCCCTGGCGGGTCAGCTTCTGGAGCAGGAAGCCCCAGCCGCCGCCGGTGACGTCGACGTCCTTGCCCTTGATCCGGTAGAGGATCGGCGGGCTCGGCTCGCGGATCTCGAACGGCGCGCCGACCTCCTCGCAGGTGCGCTGCGTGATGCCGCCGCACTCGATGACGATGGCGCCGTCGTTGACCTTGAAGCCGTCGACATCGGTCGTCGACGCACGCCCGCCGACCTTGTCGAGCCGCTCGACGACGAGCGTCCGGTAGCCCTGGTGCTGCAGCCGGGCGGCGGTGAAGAGACCGCCGGCGCCGGCGCCGATGACGATCGCGTCGAACTCGTTGGGGTTGCTCATGGGATCTCCTGATCAGTAGGACCGCGGCAGGCCGAGCGAGGTCTGCGCGACGAAGTTGAGGACCATCTCCCGGCTCACCGGGGCGGTGCGCATGAGGCGGGTCGTGAACCAGAGCTCGGAGAGGCCGTACTCCTGGGTCAGGCCGTTGCCGCCATGGGTCTGGATCGCCTGGTCCAGCGCCTTCAGGGCGGCCTCCGCGCCGACGTACTTGGCGATGTTGGCGGCCTCGGCGACGCCCGGGTCGCCCTGGTCGTAGAGGCGGGCCGCGTGCTGGGTGGCGAGCCGGCTCACCTCGACGTCGATGTGGCAGGCGGCGAGCGGGTGGGCGACGCCCTGGTGCTGGCCGATCGGGACGTCCCAGACCTGGCGGGTCTTGGCGTAGTCGGCGGCCCGCTCGACGGCGTGCCTCCCGACACCCCCGGTGATCGCGCCGACCAGGATCCGCTCGGGGTTGAGCGCGGCGAAGACCTGGCGCAGGCCGTCGCCGGCGTTGCCGACGAGGGACTCTGCACCGACGCGGACATCGTCGAGGAAAACGCTGAACTGCTTGTCCGGCGACACGATCGAGGTCGGGATCGGCTGGTAGGAGAAGCCTGCTGCGTCGGTCGGGACGACGAAGATCGAGAGCCGCTTCCTCTCCGGCGTCGAGAGGTCGGCGTCGCGGGCGACGAGCAGGATCGCGTCGGCCTGGTCGAGCGCGGAGATGAAGGTCTTCGAGCCCTTGAGGACCCAGCCGTCGCCGTCCTTCCGCGCGGTGGTGCCGAGCTCGTGGCTGTTGGAGCCGGCGTCGGACTCAGTGAGGCCGAAGGCGATCTTCCTGGTGCCGTCGGCGATGCCGGGCAGCCATTTCTGCTTCATCTCCTCCGAGCCGTACGCCGCGAGGATCGACCCGATCATCGCCGGCGAGATCACCCACACGAGCATGGGCATGCCGTGCGCGGAGAGCTCCTCGACCACGACGACGGCCTCCTGCATGCCGCAACCACCGCCGCCGTACTCCTCGGGGAGGTGGACGCCGAGCAGTCCGGCCTGACCCAGCTCCCTCCAGAGCTCGGAGATGTCCTCGCCCGCCCGGGAGCGCTCGAGGAAGTACTGCTGGTCGTAGCGCGCGCAGATCTTCTGCACGCTCTCGCGGATCGCGCGGTGGTCGTCGGTGTCGTGGATCAGGCCCATGGTCAGGCTCCTTGCGGGGTTGGGTCGGCGAGCTCGGCGAGCGTGCGGTTGGCCCGGAGACAGCCCCAGGTCATGACGAAGATGAAGACGCAGTACGTCGTCAGGGCCAGCCAGAAGACGAAGAGGCCGTTCCACGCGAACATGCCGCTCTTGAAGAAGTAGGCGAGCGGGTCGGGGAGGAACGAGAACGCGACGAAGAAGTTCAGCCAGGCCACCCAGCGCGGGAAGAGCTGCTGCGGGTCGCGCAGGATCGCAATGCCGATCACGACGTTCTGGATCATGAACGGGACGATCCCGGTGAACAGCAGCAGCCAGGCAAGGTCGTTGAGCAGCACCACGTCACCCGGGTCACGCTCGGCGCGGAAGGCCGCCAGCCCGAAGATCAGCTGCGGGAACATGTTGATGACGAGCGTGACGACGGCGACCATCGCCTGCACGATCGCCAGCAGCGGCATGCGCCGGTCCATCCGGAAGAGGTGGAACGAGACCAGCGCCCACAGCGGCATCGCGAGGGCGGTGCCGAGCGAGGCGATCACGAAGCCGGCCTTCACCCGGGTCGGGTCGTCGAGGAAGAAGTGCACGATCTCGCCCTGGTCATGGGGACCGAACGGGAGCGGCAGCAGGCCGGCGACCAGCCAGCCGGCGAGGGTGATGACCACGCAGATCGGGCCGCTCAGGGCGGCGTAGTCGGCGATCTTCTTCACGTGCTTGTTCTCCTTGCTCCGGCTCAGTGGCCGGTGAACTCGGGGCGCTGCTTGGCGAGGAACGCCTGGATCGCCTGGTGCGCGTCGTCGGTGGCGGCCGTGGCCGCGAGCTCGTCGATCTCGGCGCGGAGCTGGTCGGGCAGGCTGCGGTCCCAGGACTCGCGGAGCAGTCGGCGCATGCCGGCGTACGCCCTGGTGGGGCCCTGCGCGAGCTGGCGGGCGAGCGTCATGGCGCGGTCTTCGACGTCAGCGACCGGGACGACCTCAGCGACGAGGCCCCAGTCGAGGGCCTGCTGGGCGGTGATCGGCCGGTTGAGGAGGTACGCCGCCGCGGCGCGGGCCGGGCCGATCCGGCGGGGCAGGTGCCAGGTGCCGCCGCCGTCGCCGCTGAGACCGAGGTGGCCGAACGCGGTGACGAAGCGGGTGTCGTCGGCCGCCACGAGGATGTCGCCGGCGTAGGCCAGACCGATCCCGCCGCCGGCGACCGCGCCGCGGGCCACCGTGACGATCGGGACGTCGAGCGTCGCGAGCACCTCGAAGGCCTGGTGGAACGGGGTGGTCATCGCCTGGAGGAGGCCGGGGAGATCCTCGCCGGCGTTGTGGGTGAAGTAGGCGATGTCGCCGCCGACGGTGAGGTCGGGACCGCTGCCACAGATGAGGAGCGCGCGCACGCTCGGGTCCGCCGCGATGCGACGCGCCGCGACGAGGAGCTCGTCGGCAAGGCGCCGGTCGATGGCGTTGCGAACCTCGGGACGGTTCAGCCTCAGCGTGGCGAGCCCCTGGTCGACGGTGAGATCGATGGTCTCCAGGGGGGCGGGCTCGTCGAGCGCGGCGACGAAGGCCGCCGTGTCGGTGAGCTGGGTGAGGCCGGCGACCCGGCCGTTGCGGAGGGTCCAGGTGTGGATGAACCAGGCCTCGAAGGGAGTGCCGCTCTCCCGGCCCCTTCCGCGGTAGCTCCCGTTGACCTGGAGCCTGCCGTCAGGCAGCAGGGTGAAGTCGTCAGGGAACGTCCGCACGCGCCAGTGCTCCCCGAACCGGAACCAGCCGTCTCGGATCATCGCCGCGGCCCCCGCGTGCCCTCCCCCGATGCCGAACGGCAGGGCCGGCGTCAGGTGGCCGACGAAGTCGTCGGCGAGGCGGTCCGTGATGCCCACGACATCGCCGGCCGCCAGCGCCGCGTAGAGGCTCTCCACGAGGGTGCGGGCGCTCGCCAGCTCGACGGTCGGCTCGTTCATAAAATTGAATATAGATTAAATGATCAGGATTGAGCAAGGCCGGCCGGCCCTGTCCGCCTGGTCGACGCCCTCGGCTTGCGCGGAGCCCGGGTCGGTCTGGGCGTCGAGAGACATCCCCTGCCGTGACTGGTCGGTGTGACGGTGGTTGCCCGCCGCAGTGGCGACCCCGGTCGTGGGATGCGGGTCGCTGTGGTCGCGGTTGGTGGTCGCCGTGGACGGTTCGGCGCGTACGCCGCGGAGGTGCTCGCTGGGGTTGCGCGCGAAGGATTGGAAGAGGGCGCGCCCGCTCGGTCGGTCTAGGGCCGGCGATGGAACTTCCAGGCGCCGGTCGGCATCACCTCATGAGCCATCCGCGGGTCGTGGGCGACGTGGTGATGATGGCTGCAAAGCAGGACGCCGTCGGCGAGGTCGGTCTTCCCGCCGCGGGACCACGGCTCTGAATGATGTGCCTCGCACCAGGTCGCGGGGATCGAGCAGCCCTCCGCGCGGCACTGCTTGTCGCGCAGGCGCACCGCCTTGCGCTGGGCCGAGTTGAACAACCGCTGGGCCCGGCCGAGGTCGAGGATCTCGCTCTTGCCGCCGAGGACGACGGGGATGATCTTGGCGGTGCAGGCGAGTCGCCGGGCCTCGTCAGCGGTGATGCGGAGGTCGCCGTCGAGGGAGCCGATGATCCCGGCGGTGGCGAGGTCGCGTCGCAGGTCGTCGAGGCTGATCGTCACGGCGACCATCACGGTGGTGGCGTCGCCGCCGTGGTCGGGCAGCTTGGTGGGGTCGAGGTGCTCGAGCAGAGAGCAGAAGGCCTGGCCGAGTCGGTTGTTCCGGGGGATGCGTTCGCCGGTCGAGACCCTGGGCGAGGAGAACGAGTCGAGGTAGGTCTCGAGGCGTACGGCGATCGCGTCGGGTACCTGGCCGATGATCCGGGTGATCCCGTCACCGAGACGCTTGAACCGGATCGACGTCTTCACCCGGGCAGACCGTTCCTCGCGCTCCAGTGCCTTCGCATCCGCCTCGTCCGCGACCTCCGGCGCGACGACAGCCAGGATCCGATCGCCCAGAGCCCGGAGCTCGCGCGGTCCGAACTGGCCGGCGAGCTCGACGAGGTGCTTCTCGGCACGCTTCCTGGTGAGGTGGTCGACCTCGGGAGGAAGGTGGTCGAGGGCAGCGACGATGACCTGCGCCTGGGCCCGACTCACCCGCCCGGCTCGCATCGCCTCAGCGACCGCGGAGCAGTTCTCGCCGAGGGCCCGGGCGAGCCTCAGCTCGGCCTGGCCGGATCTCGGGTCGAGATGCGTCTCGTTCGCGAGCCACTGGCCGGCGTCGCGCGCGCCCACGTCCTGGGCGAGGTCCTCGGAGGCCGCGAGGACCCGCATCTCGAGCTCGTCGAGCTGGGCCTTCGCGGCCGTGATCTCGAGGAGCGCGTCCCTCTTCACCGCCGGCGCGAGATAGACCGGCTGCACGTCCGCAACACTGGAAAGGGACCGGCGCGCACCACCAATACCCGCGAGGAGCGGGTGGTCCAGAGTGCGTGCTGCCGACATACCTGAGTCCTGCCCCGATCCCAGGGGCCTTGAACATTTTTCGGCAATGTTTTTCGGTTGATTTCGATGTTTTTCGAACGCAGCAGCGATCATCCGGGGCGGCCGCGTCAGCGGCAGCGCGAGCGAAGCGAGCCGCCGACAACCGCGCCGTCAGCACGCCGCCAGGGACCCGCGGTCAAGGACCGCCGCAGGCGGCCGCGAAGCGGGCCGAGCGAAGCGAGGATCCTTGACGGCGGGGAGCGGCGTGCTACCGCGCGGCCGCCAGTCGACGACGCAGAACACCGACCAGCCACGACCAGCCACGAAGTTGGTTTCGACACGCCCTCTCCTAGCAGCTCGGGCTCCTCAACCCACGAGGCCGAGCTCAGCCCCGACGACCGACACGAACGACACACTCCCACCCGGCCGACCGCCGAGGTTGTGCGTGAGCGCGGTCCGCGGAGCGGAGAGCTGCCGCTCATCCGCGTCGCCGCGCAGCTGCAGCCAGGCCTCGTAGAGCATCCGCAGACCGGAGGCGCCGACGGGATGACCGAACGACTTCAGCCCGCCGTCGACGTTCACCGGCAATCGCCCACCAGCGTCGAAGGCCCCGTCGAGAACGTCCCTCCACGCCTGGCCGGCCGAGGTGAAGCCGAGGTCCTCCATCAGCAGGATCTCGGTCGGGGTGAAGCAGTCGTGGACCTCGGCGAGCGAGATCTGCGAGCGGGGGTCGGTGATGCCCGCCTGCGCGTAGGCGTCCGCAGCAGCGGCCCGCACCTCCGGAAAGCTGGTGAAGTCGTACGCCGGGTCCAGCCCGCCGCGCATCGGGCCGGCGGCCAGGGCCAGCGCCTTCACGAAGATCGGCCGGTCCGTGTAGTCGTAGGCCGCCTCCGCGGGCACGATCATCGCCGCCGCGGCGCCGTCGGAGACGCCCGAGCAGTCGAAGATCCCGAGCCGCCCGGCGACCCGTGCCGCGCCGTCGATGGTCTCGCGCGAGACCTCCTTCTGGAACTGCGCCTTCGGGTTGCGCGCACCGTTGACGTGGTTCTTCCAGGCGACGTGGGTCATCGCCTCGCGCATCGCGGTCGGGTCGACGCCGTACTTGGTGGTGTACGCCGGGTCGAGCAGCGAGAACGCCGCCGGCGCGGTCATCGACAGCTCGGAGGCGGTGCCGTCGGAAGGCGGGTCACCGCGCAGGAGCCCGGAGAACCCGGAGTCCTTGAGCTTCTCGACACCGACCGCCATGACGCGGTCATAGGCACCGGACGCGACGGCGTAGCAGGCGTTGCGGAACGACTCCGAGCCCGTCGCGCAGTAGTTCTCGACGCGGGTGACCGGCTTGTAGTCCAGCCCCAGCGGTCGAGAGAGAACCAAGCCGGACTGGCCGGACGACAGCGTGCCGAGCCAGAACGCATCGATGTCGTCGCGCTCCACCCCGGCCGAGGTCAGGCACTCCCCCACCGCCTCGAGCAGCAGGTCGTCGGTCGACGACTCCCAGCGCTCTCCGAAGCGGGTGCAGCCCATCCCGACGATGGCGACCTTGTCCGCGATGCCGTTGCTGCCCATCAGAGGACCCGGGCCTTCCAGAAGTAGTTGTGCACGTTGCCCGCGGTGAAGAGCCGCCGGAAGGCGAGTCCCACGGGGGCGCCGACGGTCACGACCGAAGGATCGGCATCAGCGACCTCGAGCGTCGTACGCCCGCCGCCCTCGAAGTCGACGACCACGTCGATCACCGGCGGCGAGGGGGAGAAGGCCAGCCGGTCGACGGTGTACGTCGCGACCGCGCCGGTCAGGTCGGCGCCGGAGACCGGCGTCATCGCATCGGTCGCCGAGCACGCCCGGCAGACCCGTAGCGGCGGCAGGTGCAGGAAGCCGCACTCGGTGCAGCGCGAGCCGGTGAAGCCGAACTTCCAGGCACCGGCGCGCGACGACGGTGGCCCGGCCGGGCGCTCGGGCTCGGGCCGGCGCGGCAGCTCGCGGTAGAGCAGCCCGCGCCAGGAGAGGTACGTCGGGTACGGCACCTCGCGTCCGGCTCCGAGCTGGGAGGCCACCGATCGGGCGGCCCGTCGCGACGCCAGGAGGTCGGTGGTCCGCAGCAGGATCCCGTCGCAGCCGTCGTACGCCGAGAGCACGAGCACCGTCTCCCCGGGACCCGCCACGTCCAGCACGGCAGCCAGGCCGAGCAGCGGATCGGCGGCTCCCGAGAAGCCGATCGGCGACCCGGTCGAGGACCGGACGCCCTTCACGACCGCGCCCGCGCGCTTGGTGATGCCGGGGTTGGCACTGGTGACGACGACGTGGTCGGCCTCGGTCAGGCCGGCACCGTCGAGCAGTCGACCGGCGACCGAGCGCACCAGGTCGGCGTACTGCTCGAAGCCGAAGCGCTCCTCCCACTGCTCTCCGGTCGCCGCGGAGGGCGCACGCCAGCGGTCGAGGAGCTCGACGGTCTCCGACGCCGTCCCGAGCACCTCAGCGAGGATCGCCCCCTCGCCGAGCAGCAGCGCGGCCGCACCGTCCCCACCTGCGCGCTCGTCGAGCGATCCCGGCTTGCCGACGCGTACGTCGGCCGCGACCACCAGGCCGCCGGCACCCAGACCCGCACGCAGGGCGGCGAACGTCGAGCGCGCCGTGCCGACAAGGTCGGCGGCCGGCACCGAGGACGGCAGGCGCAGCGCGGCGTGGACGGCGGAGGCGTTGGTCTTGTCGAGGTACGGCGGCGTCGAGCTGGCCCACCACAACGACCTGGGAGCACCAGAGGACGCCATCGACAGCGCCGCCTCGACCGCCATCGTGGTGGCGTCCTCGTCGAACGAGGCCACGACGCGCGGCGAGCGCACGCCGCTGTCGCCCCCGAGGCGGTACGCCGGGAGGTAGGCGCCGTACGCCAGGACCCCGATCATGCCGACACCCCACGGAACAGCGCGGCGATGCCCTGGCCGCCACCGATGCACATCGTCTCCAGCGCCAGTCCGCCACCACGGCGGTCGAGCTCGTGCAGCATCGTCGTGAGGATGCGTACGCCGGTCGCGCCGATCGGGTGCCCCAGCGAGATGCCGGAGCCGTTGACGTTGAGACGCGAGTCGACCTCGTCGAGCGTGAGCCCCCAGCCGGAGAGCACGGCGAGCACCTGGACCGCGAACGCCTCGTTGACCTCGATCAGGTCGAGGTCGTCGAAGCCGACGCCGGTCTTGGCGAACAGGCGCTCGACCGCAGCCACGGGGCCGATCCCCATCACCGAGGGATCCACCCCGGCGGCGGCCCACCCCTCGAACCACGCGATCGGCTCGAGGCCGAGCTCGTCGAGCTTGTCCTCGGCGACGACCAGGCAGGCCGCGGCGGCGTCGTTCTGCTGCGCGGCGTTGCCGGCCGTCACGGTGCCCCCGGGCTGGATCACCCGCAGGCCACCGAGCGTCTCCATCGAGGAGTCGGGTCGCACGCCCTCGTCCCGGTCGACGACGACAGCATCCCCACGACGCTGCGGCACCGACACGGGCACGACCTCGTCGGCGAAGACGCCGGACTGCCAGGCGGCAGCGGCGCGCTGGTGCGAACGCACCGAGAACGCGTCGGACTCCTCCCGGCCGATGCCGTACTGCACAGCGAGGTTCTCGGCCGTCTCGATCATCCCACTGATCGGCCCGAACCGCCACGACGGCTGCGAGCGCTCGCGCCCCCGGTCCAACCGGTCGTAGAGGGTCTGGTTGCCCGAGCGCGAGCCCCAGCGCGCGGTGGTCGTGTAGTGCTCGATGTTGCTCATCGACTCCACGCCACCGGCGACGACGACGTCGGCCGCACCGGTCTGCACCATCATCGCGGCGGTGACGACGGCCTGCAGGCCCCCGCCGCAGCGGCGGTCGAGCTGGAAGCCGGGCACCTCGATCGGCAGCCCCGCGTTGAGGGCGGCCCACCGCCCGATGCACGGCGCCTCCGAGTTCGCGTAGGACTGCGCGAACGCGACGTCCTCGATCCGCGCCGGGTCGATGCCGGAGCGCTCCACCAGGGCGCGGAGGATCGCGGCGGCGAGGTCCTCGGCGGGCACGGGTCGCAGCGCACCACCGAACGCGCCGACGGCGGTTCGTAGCGGCGAGACGATGGCGACGCGACGGGTGGTCATGAAGGGCTCCTCACCGACGCGAGGACGGTGTCCGCCCTGGCGTCGAGGTCTGCTCGCAGGTCCGGGTGGGCGATGGCGATCATCCGCTCCACCCGCTGGCTCAAGGTCGCTCCGCGGAGGTCCGCGGAGCCGTGCTCGGTGACGACGACGATGCCCTCGGAGCGCGGCGTGGAGACCGGCCCCGACAGCCGCGACACGATCCGCCCGACGCCGCGCGCGGTCGAGGGCAGCGCCACGATCGGTACGCCGCCGCGCGAGCATGCCGCGCCGCGCAGGAAGTCCACGGCCCCACCGACGGCACCGACGTAACGGTCGGCAGCGAGCTCGGCGTTGACCTGACCGGTGAGGTCGACCTCGATCGCGGCGTTGATCGCGGTCATCCGGTGCGAGGTCGCCAGGATCGTCGGGTCGTGCGTGTACGCCGTCGACCGCAGCTGCAGCGCCGGGTTGCGGTCGGCCCACCGGAAGAGACGCGTGGTCCCGCCGAGCAGTCCGCCGACGGCGATGCCGCGGTCGTGGGTCTTGTGCGCCCCGGTGACGACGCCCGCCTCGACCAGCTCCATGGCGGTGTCGTTGATGATCCCGGAATGGATGCCGAGGTCGCGGTGGCCGCGCAGCTCGGCCAGCACGGCCTCCGGCAGCGCACCGATCCCGAACTGCAGCGTCGCACCGTCCGGCACGATGGCCGCCACGTTGCGCGCGACCCCGACCGTGTCCGCGGAGAACGCGGGCGTCGGCATCTGACCGGGCGTCCTCGACGTACGGATCGATGCGGTGAGGTCGTCGGCAGTCAGCGTGCGCGCACCGAGCGTGTAGGGCACCTGGTCGTTGATCTCGGCGATGACGACGCGGGCGGTGTCGAGCGCTGCGGAGAAGTAGTCGTCGGCCAGCCCCAGGCTGTGCCGGCCCTGCTCGTCCGCCGGCGAGACCTGCACCAGCACGACGTCGGCGTGCAGCGTGCCGCCGGACAGCAGCCGCGGCAGCGTGGAGTAGTGGACCGGCCAGATCTCCAGCCGTTCCGCGGTGTGCAGCGCGGCGTTCGTCCCGGCGCCGCAGTAGGAGTGCACCTCCAACCCCGGACCCACCGTGTCGGCCCGCACCACCGACTCCGCCGGGATCCCGACGAAGCAGCGCAAGGGCCCGATCGTGGGCGCCTGCGCGACCAGCAGCTCGGTGAGCGTGGTCGGCTCGGCGCACGCCTGGCCCCAGGTGACCGTGTCACCGGGGCGGAGGAAGCGCGAGAGGTCGAGTGGCCTCATCCGCGCCACCGGTCGCGCGAGGGGTCCAGCAGCTCCTCCAGCCGCCCCTCCGGCAGCCAGACGATGGTCTCCAGCTCGAGCGCGTCGAGGTAGCGGACCTGACCGGTCCGCAGGTCCTCCAGGCGCAGCCGCAACGCGTTCGCCCCGGTGTCCACCTGGACGGCGACCGAGGCGAACTCGCTCTCCACGACCTCGCCCTTGCCCGGCACCTCCACCCGCTTCGGCATGTCCGGACTCAGACCAGGAAGCCGAGGGTGGGCAGGGCGCGCTCGTTGTCGACCAGCACGACCTTCTTGTAGACGAGCCGGATCCGGCCGTCGACGCGGCGCAGGCGGTACGTCGTACGACCGCCCCAGATGTTGTTGCCGCGGGGGCGGGACTCCAGGGCGATGAAGTTGGCGCCGACCTCGAGGTCGACCTCGCCGCCGGCCGACGTCCGGCCGCCCAGCAGCTCCACGTTGCCGATGATCCGGCGCAGGTTCGACGGCGGCGCTTGGGCGTAGCGCTTGCCCGTGCGGACCTGCAGCAGTCGCGTGCGGATCCGCGAACGGTTGTCGAAGATGATCGAGACGTTCGCGCGGGGGTGCTCACCCTCGCCGTCGACGGGCACCCAGTAGAGCGCGTCGTCGGTCCACAGCGCCTCCCAGCCGTCGTAGTCGTTGGTGTCCGCGAGCCGCGCCTCCTTGAAGAGGAACTGCTCGACCTCCCGGGCCTCCCACCCGCTCGGGATGTCGGTCAGCTCGGCCAGGGTGTCGGGCCGTGGCGGCAGCTGGGCCGCGTCGATGGTGCTCATCGGTCACTTCCTTCGGGCGCCAGCATCAACGACTTGTAGTGGTTCCAGAAGCCGCGCATGCCGGTCTCGTCGGTGGCGGCGCCGATGGTGAAGCCGTCCTCGTCGACGCTCTCGCGCAGGAGACCCCGGCGTACGTCGAGCCACTCGGGGTCGGCCATCTCGACGCCCCGCTGGTTGCGCTCGTACATCTCCGTGTCGTCGGCCAGCAGCATGCCGGCCGGTCCGACCGAGCCGATCGACTGCGAGACCATCCGCTGGTTGAGCTCCTCGCCGCCGGCGAGCTGCACGGCGGTGGAGTACTGCACGCACTCGCCGACCCCGACGGGCTGGATGTTGAAGACCTGGATCTCGGCGATGAACAGGTTCGGGAAGATCATCACGTGGGGCGCGCCCTCGATCATCCGCCGGTTCGCCTCGTCCTCGCCGAACGCGTCCTTCATCTTCGAGACGTACGCCGGAACGCGGTCCGGCGTGGTGCCGAACCAGCGCATCGGCTCGGCGAAGCCGCGGAACTCGGGGCGCAGGTCGTTCTCGCTGTGCCCGTCGCCCAGGTTGCGGGTGACGGCGGTGGAGTTGTCGCTGTAGAGCGCGCCGATCGGGCTTCCCGTGACGCCGAAGATCGAGCCGTGCACGAACTGCGGGTGGTAGCCGTCGGTCTCGTTCTCGGCCAGGAACTTCCAGTTGGAGCGGGTCCGGTGGCGCAGCCAGCCGGCGTCGAGCGCGACCTTGCCCTCCGGCGAGAGACCGACCAGCCGGTCGATCTCGCCCTTGGCGGCACCGAGGTGCTCGTCGAGGGTGGGGCCGTCCTCGGCGAGGCTCCCGAACACGAAGCCCTGGAAGCTGGCGACCCGGGCGACCTTGCCCATGCCGAGCGGCAGCTGGTTCTTGCCGCCGTATCCCTTGTTGTAGGGGTAGCCCAGCAGCTCGCCGGTGTTGCGGTAGGTCCAGCCGTGGTACGGGCAGCGGAACGAGCTGGAATTGCCGGCGCTGTCGTCGCAGACCTGGAGCCCGCGGTGCGCGCAGCGGTTGATGAGGAGGTGGACCTCGCCCTCCTTGTCGCGCGTCATGATGACGTCCTGGTCCGCG
This sequence comes from Nocardioides montaniterrae, assembly GCF_054782655.1. Taxonomy (NCBI): domain Bacteria; kingdom Bacillati; phylum Actinomycetota; class Actinomycetes; order Propionibacteriales; family Nocardioidaceae; genus Nocardioides; species Nocardioides montaniterrae. Next base: position 621,596 of record NZ_BAAGSB010000001.1, read on the forward strand.
AGCTGCTTGCGCACGTAGTCGTTCGGCTTCGGCACCTCGCTCTCGTGACCGACGAAGACCCAGGTCCGGTGCCAGATCTTGCGGAGCTCCTCGGCGAAGATCGTCGGGTCTGTGTAGAGCGAGCCGTGGACGCGGGCGGGCTGGATCAGCCGGTCGTACCGGCTCTCCTCCACGTCGACCGTGGGGACCGTTGCAGTCATGCGCCTTCTCCTTGCTGTGCTGAGGCCTGTGCGTGCTGGGTGGCAAGCTCGACCAGCCGGAACTTCTGGACCTTGCCGGTCGCCGTGGTGGGCAGCTGGTCGGCGTCGAGGAAGACGACGCGCTTGGGGACCTTGAACCGGGCGAGGTGCGCCTTGGCGTGCGCGATCACGTCGTCCGCGGTGAGGTCGCCGTCGGGCGCTCGTACGACGACCGCGCAGCCGATCTCGCCCCAGCGGTCGTCGACCAGGCCGACGGCGTACACCTGGCTGATCGCGGGATGCGCGGCCAGGACGTCCTCGACCTCCTTGGGCATGACCAGCTCTCCGCCGGACTTGTAGAGCTCCTTGCTCCGGCCGGTGAGCTCGAGGTAGCCGTCGGGACGCACCCGCCCGAGGTCGCCGGAGAGCAGCACGCGGCCGTGCAGCGCCTTCGCGGTCTCCTCGGGCTTGGCGTAGTAGCCGAGCATCGTGGTGGGGCCCTCGGAGATGAGCTCACCGACCTCTCCCGCGGGCAGGTCCTCGCCGGTGACGGGGTCGATCGTGCGATAGACGACGAGGTCGCCGCTGCCCTCGACGCCCGCGGAGCCGGCCATCTTGGGCCGCCCGACCGTGGTCGAGGTCAGCAGGAGGTCGTCCTCGGGACGGGTCAGCGTCATCGCGCCGCCGCACTCGGTCATGCCGTAGCCGGTGACGATCTCGCTGACACCGAGCTCGCGCTCGACCTGCTCCCACAGCCAGATCGGCGCCGGGGCGGAGCCGCACAGCAGCGCGGTCAGCGTGGACAGGCCGACCTCGTGGCGCACGGGGCTCTCGACCATCGCGACCGCCATCGTCGGCACGCAGAGCAGGTCGGTGACGCGATGCCGCTCGACCGCGCGGAGGTACCCCTCGGCGGAGAACGAGGGCAGCATGACGACGGCGCCTCCGACGTACATGGCGCTCAGCAGGCCCTCGACGTACCCGAACATGTGGTAGCAGGGCAGCGAGAAGAGGATGCGGCGGCCGTCCTCGTAGGCACGCGTCAGGGCCGAGGCGTACGCCGTCCGCAGCACGGCGTCGTGGGTGACCTCGACGCCCTTCGGCGATCCGGTGCTGCCGGACGTGTAGAGGATGTCCCCGACGTCGTGCGGGCCATGCGTCGCCACCGCCGCGCCGGAGTTGGCGCGGCCGAGGTCCATCAGGCCGTCGAGGGTGAGTGTCGCGTCGCTGGGACCACCGTGCGGCGTGACCACCACGTGCCGCAGCGTCGGCGGCGACACCTCGGCGACCATCGCTGCGTGGTCGAGGCCGGCGAAGCCCGCCATCGTGACGAGCACCGAGCAGCCGGACTGCTCGAGCACGTAGCGCAGCTCCTCGGCTCGGTAGAGGAAGTTGAAGGGGATCGCGGTCGCGCCGGTGCGGGCGATGGCGAGCTTGAGGGTGACGAACTCGGCGTGGTTGGCCATCAGCAGCCCGACCCGGTCCCCCGGCCCGACACCCAGGGTGGCGAGTCCGTCGGCGAGAACGCGGGACTCCTCCGCCACCTCGGCGTAGGTGAGCGTGCGGTCGTCGGTCACGACGAGCTCACGGTCGGCGTACTGCTCCGCGCACACGTCCAGCCAGGAGTCCAGGGTGCGCGGCAGCCACGTGGCGAAGCGCTGCTCCAGCGCTGCCCGGCGTGCTGCGATCGTGCTCACTCGCGACTCCTTCTTTTAATTAAGATTAGAATAAACAGAGAGGCGGCGCCGAGGCAAGACCGATCTCCGTGAGAGGGATCAGCCGCCGAAGACGGGGCGGCGCTTCTCCGCGAACGCGGCGACACCCTCGGCGAAGTCGTCGGTGTCCCAGAGCATCGTCTGGTTGCGGACCTCGAGATCGAGCACGGCGAGCGGGTGGCGGGTCTCCCCCGTCAGCATCTGCTTGATCACGCCGAGCGCGAGCGGCGGACCCGCGGCGAGCTTCCGCGCGTCCTCGAGGGCGGCATCGAGGGCCTCCCCCGGTACGACGAGTCGGTCGACGAGCCCGTAGGGCTCGCCCTGCTCCGCCGTGATCCTGCTGCCCAGCATCAGCATCTGGCGGGCCCGCGGCACGCCGACCCGGGCCGGCAGCGACGCGAAGATGCCCATGTCACCGGCCAGCCCGACACCGGTGAAGGTGGTCGCGAAGACGGCGTCGGTCGCCGCGACGACCCGGTCGCAGGCCAGGGCGAGGGCCGCGCCGGCGCCGTACGCCGGACCCTCGACCGCCGCGACGACGGGCTTCGGTGTGCCCCAGATCGCCCGGATGACCCGTTGCGCGGCGTTGGCCCGCGCGGTGGTCTCGTGGCGCGGGGCGCGCTGCATCGTGGAGATGTCGCCACCCGAGCAGAAGGCTCCGTCGGCGCCGGTCAGCACAATCGCCCGCACCGTCGGATCGGCGTCCGCCGCCTCCAGCGCGTCGGCCAGGGCGTAGCGGAGGGGCAGGTCGATCGCGTTCTTGCGCTCGGGGCGGTTGAGGGTGATCACCCGCACCGCGCCGGAGTCGACGACCAGGACGGTGCTCATCGGCCGACGTACGTGCCGGGGCGGCGCTCGACCACCGCGGCGAGCGCCTCGAGGCTGTCGGCGGTGGCGGACAGCTCGGAGACCACGCGCGCCTCCTCGGGCATCCGCTCGGCGACGGTCGAGCCGAGCCCGTCCCAGACCAGCCGCTTGGTGGCGGCGAGGCCGAGGGGTGGCTGCGCAGCGAGGTCCGCGGCGAGCGCGTCGACGCTGGCGGCGAGCGAGTCGTCGGGGACGACGCGGCTCACGATGCCCAAGGTCAATGCCTCCGCGGCCGTGAGGGTCGGGTTGGTCAGCAGGATGTCGAGCGCCTTGCGGAGCCCCACGATCCGAGCGAGCGTGACGGTCGTGCCACCGTCGGGCGCCATGCCGACGCGGACGGCACCGGAGAAGTACTTGGACGACTCGGCTGCGACGACCAGGTCGGCGGCGCAGACGAACCCGAACCCGGCCCCACCCGCGGCGAAGCCCTGCACCTGCGCGATGACCGGCGCCTTGAGCTGGATCAGCGCAGCGGTCGCGAGCTGCAGCCAGGCGGTCGCCTCGCGGAGGTACGCCGGCAGCCCGTCCCCCTTGCCGAGGAACGTCTTCACGTCACCGCCGGCGCAGAAGTTGCGGCCCTCCCCGCTGAGGATCGCCACCCGGACGGTCGGCTCGGCGTGGACCCGCAGCACCGCGGCGTGCAGCTCGCGCAGCAGGTCGGCGTCGACGGCGTTGGACGCCTCAGGACGGTTGAGCCGGATCCGGGCGATCCCGTCGGTGATGTCGAGGAGGACCAGGCCCTCGGTGATCTCGTCGCTCATGACTTCCCCTTCCGATCGGCGAAGGCGGCGAAGCTCGCGGCCCCGGCCTCCCCAGAGATGTGGTCGACGACGGCGGTCATCTCCGCCTGGAGGCCGGCATCGAGGTCGTTGTCGACGCTGCCCCGCACGAGCCGCTTGATGGTCGCGACGGAGGCCGCGCTGCGACCGGCCAGCCTGGCGACGTACGCCTCGACCGCGTCGTCGAACTCCGCGGCGGCGTACGACCGGTAGGCCAGGCCCCACGCGACGGCCTCGACGCCGGAGAGCCGGTCGCCGGACAGCAGGTGGCCGAGGGCACGCTGGCGGCCGACGAGCCGCGGCAGTCGCTGGCTGCCGCCGCCGCCCGGGACCATGCCGAAGTTCACGTGGTTGTCGCAGATCCGGGCGTCGTCACGCACCAGCGCGACGTCGGCCGCCTGCATGAGCTCGAACCCGCCGGCCATCGCCATCCCCTCCACGGCGACGACGACGGGCTGGCTGATCCTCGTGATCGCGGCGCAGGCACGACCGAACGCGACGAAGAGCGTGCGCAGGGCCTCGGGACCCTCGGCCCGCAGCCGGCTCACCTCGTCGAAGTCACCTCCGGCGCAGAAGCTTCCACCCGCACCACGAACGAGCACGACCCGCACCGACGGGTCGGCGCCGGCCGCGAGGAGCGCGCACTCGAGCGCCTCGGCGAGCGCGACGGTCACCGCGTTGAGGGCCTCGGGCCGGTCGAGCCAGACCCGCGCGACGCCGTCGGCGACCTCCAGGCGGACGGGGGCGGCCATCACATGCCCCGCCCACCGGAGACCTCGAGCACGGCACCGGTCATGTAGCTGGCCATGTCCGAGGCCAGGAACGCCACGACCTGCGCGATCTCCTCGGGCTCCCCGGCACGACGCATCGGGATGGTCGCCTCGGTGGCGGCGTACGCCTCCCGGGTCATCGCCTCGGTCATCGGCGTGCGGATCAGGCCCGGCTGCACGGCGTTGACGCGGACACCGTGGTGCGCGAGCTCCTTGGCCGCGGCCTTCGTCATGCCGACGATGCCGGCCTTGGCGGCGCTGTAGTTGGTCTGGCCGGGGTTGCCGACCTTGCCCGACATCGAGCTGATGTTGATGATGCTGCCGCGCTTCTGCTCGCGCATCACCTCGCTGACCGCGCGGATGCCGAGCCAGGCGCCCTGCAGGTGCACGGTGATGACCGCCTGGAAGCTCTCCAGCGTCATCTTCCGCAGCGAGGCGTCGCGGGTGATGCCGGCGTTGTTGACGAGCACGTCGATGCCTCCGTACGCCGAGACATGGCCGGCGACCAGGGCGGAGACGTCGTCCTCGTCGGTGACGTCGCACGCGACCCCGCGGGCATCGCCGTCGAGCTCCGCGGCAGCCGCCTCGGCGCGCGTGCCGTCGAGGTCGGCCAGCGTGACCCGGGCGCCGTGCTCGACCAGCGTGCGCGCGATGGCCAGGCCGATGCCCTGACCAGCACCGGTCACGATGGCGCTGCGGCCGTCCAGCAGGCCGCTCATCCGAAGTACCGCACGATCGACTGCACGACGGCGGCCGGCTTCTCCGAGCCGTCGATCTCGAAGGTGGTCTCGAGCACCGCCTGGACCGCACCGTCCAGCGGCGTGACCGTGAGGACCCTGGCGGTGGCCCGGATCTTGCTGTCCACCCGGACCGGCGCCATGAACCGCACCTTGTCGAGGCCGTAGTTGACCGCCATCGTCACGTTGTCGACGCGGTAGAGCGTGTTGATCAGCGGGGGCAGCAGCGAGAGCGTCAGGAAGCCGTGCGCGATGGTCGCGCCGAACAGGCCGTCCTTCGCGCGCTCGGCATCGACGTGGATCCACTGGTGGTCGCCGGTGGCCTCGGCGAAGCGGTCGATCCGCTCCTGCTCGATCACCAGCCAGTCCGACGTACCGAGGACGTCGCCCTCGGACCTCGCGAACTCAGCCAAGCCGTCGTACACGCGCATCTCGGACCCTCGCTCCACCTAGACTTTTGAATCAAGAATAAATTACAGTCGTAACCAGACTTGCGTCAATGTCACCGCGATCCAGGAGGAATCCATGTCCGAGGCCTACATCGTCGAAGCGGTCCGCACCCCCGTCGGCCGCCGCGGAGGCGGCTTCGCCGACGTGCACCCCGCCGACCTCGCCGCCCACTCCCTCAAGGAGCTCGCGACCCGCAGCGGCATCGACACCGCCGCCATCGACGACGTCGTGCTCGGCTGCCTCGACAACATCGGTGCCCAGGCGGGCGACATCGCCCGTACGGCGGCGCTGGCCGCCGGCTTCCCGGAGACCGTCGCCGGCGTGACCATCGACCGCCAGTGCGGCTCGGCCCAGCAGGCCGTCAGCTTCGCGGCGATGGGTGTCGCCAGCGGCTACCAGGACCTCGTGGTCGCCGGTGGCGTGCAGAAGATGAGCCAGTTCCCCATCCTGTCCGCCTTCGCCGCCGGCGAGCCGTACGGCTCGGTCGACCCGTGGACGGGTTCGGAGGGCTGGTTCGCTCGGTACGGCGACCAGGAGATCTCCCAGTTCCGTGGCGCCGAGATGATGGCCGAGCACTGGAAGATCAGCCGCGAGGAGTGCGAGGCCTGGGCCTACCAGAGCCACCAGCGCGCGATCGCCGCGATCGAGGCCGGCTACTACGACAAGGAGATCACGGCGTACGCCGGGGTCACCCGCGACGAGGGCCCGCGCCCCGACACCACCCTGGAGAAGATGGCCTCGCTGCGCACCCTGGTGCCCGGCGGCGTGCTGACCGCGGCCGTCGCGTCGCAGATCTCCGACGGCTCGGCCGCGCTGCTGATCGCCTCCGAGAAGGCGGTCGCGGAGCACAACCTGACCCCGCGCGCCCGCATCCACCACGTCTCCGTCCGTGGCGACGACCCGGTGATGCTGCTCTCGGCCCCCATCTCCGCCACCCAGCACGCCTTGAAGAAGACCGGTCTCACCATCGAGGACATCGACGTGGTCGAGATCAACGAGGCGTTCGCCCCGGTCGTGCTCGCCTGGAACAAGGAGCTCAACGCCGACCCCGCCAAGGTCAACCCCAACGGCGGCGCGATCGCGCTCGGTCACCCGATCGGCTGCACCGGCGCCCGCCTGATGACCTCGATGCTGCACGAGCTCGAGCGCACCGGCGGCCGCTACGGCCTGCAGACCATGTGCGAGGGCGGCGGCCAGGCCAACGTCACCATCATCGAGCGACTGGGCTGAGGCGGCCGACGATGGAGCGCACCCTGTTCGAGGACGACCACGAGTCCTACCGCGCGACGGTCCGGGAGTTCCTGGCCCGGGAGGTCGTCCCGCACAAGGACCAGTGGGACGACGAGCGCTGGATCCCCCGCGAGGTCTTCAAGGCTGCCGCGGAGGCCGGCCTCTACGGCCTGCAGATCCCCGAGGAGCACGGCGGCGCCGGCGTCGACGACTACCGCTACCGCCTCGTCGTCGGCGAGGAGGTGGCCCGCGCCAACGCGATCTCCTTCAGCGTGACCCTGGGCCTCCAGGACGACCTCTTCCTGGCCTACCTCCTCGGCCGCGCCAACGAGGAGCAGAAGAAGCGCTGGCTTCCCGCGTTCGCCACCGGCGACCTGATCGGCGCGCTCGCGATGACCGAGCCGGGCACCGGCTCCGACCTCCAGGGCATCCGTACGTCGGCCCGTCGAGACGGCGACCACTACGTCGTCAATGGCCAGAAGACGTTCATCTCGTCGGGCATCATGGCCGACCTGATCGTGCTGGCCGTGCGCACCGACCCCGAGGGCGGCTCGAACGGCTTCAGCCTGCTGATGGTCGAGGCCGACAAGACGCCGGGCTTCGAGCGCGGCCGCAAGCTGGACAAGATCGGCCTGCCCGCGCAGGACACCGCCGAGCTCTACTTCACCGACGCCCGTGTGCCGGTCGAGAACCTGCTCGGCGAGGAGGGCCAGGGGCTCCGCTACCTGATGAGCCACCTCCCCCGCGAGCGCCTCGGCGTCTCCAACCAGTCGATCACCACGGCCCGCGCCACGCTGGACCAGACGATCGCCTACCTCCAGGACCGCACCGCCTTCGGCAAGCGGCTCGTCGACTTCCAGGCCACCCGCTTCGCGCTGGCCGAGATGGAGACCGAGCTCGACATCGCCCAGGCGTACATGGACGCCTCGGTGCTCGCCTTCAACGCGGGCACCCTCACGCCGGTCGAGGCCGCCAAGGGCAAGTGGTACATCTCCGAGCTCATGAAGCGCACCGTCGACCGCTGCCTCCAGCTGCACGGCGGCTACGGCTTCATGCGGGAGTACGCCGTCGGCAAGGCCTACATCGACACCCGCATCCAGACGATCTACGGCGGCACCACCGAGATCATGAAGGAGATCATCGGCCGCGACATCGCGGGTCGCTGATCGCCAGGGACGGCTAGGGTCACGGGCCATGAGCTCGTGGCGACCCGACGTGTGGGCAGAGATGCCGGCGGCCCTGCGCGACTTCTGGACCGAGCGGCACCTCTGCACGCTCAGCACCCTGGACCGCACCGGCCACCCGCACGCCGTACCGGTCGGAGCCACGCTCGACCTCGAGCAGGAGTGCGCGTGGATCATCACGCGGCGTACGTCGCAGAAGGTCGCCAACCTCCTGCGCGACCCACGCCTGACGGTCACCCAGGTCGACCGCGCACGGTGGTCGAGCATCCGTGGCACCGGCGAGGTCCTCGACGACCCGGCCGCGATCGCCCGCGCCTGCGCGCTGTACGCCGCCCGCTACCGACCGCCCTCCCCCTCCACCGAGCGCATCGCCGTTCGGATCACGATCGATCGGTTCCTGGGATCGGCCGCCGTTCTCGGCGCCTAGGGTGCGCTCGCCCTGCACCTGGTGCAGGCGCAGCGCACCTCAAGGACACTCGGGGCAGCGGCGCAGGGCGCCGGTCCAACCCCCACGCCTCAGGACCTGAGCGATCCACCCAGCAGTGCGGCAGGCCTCGTTGAAGACGAGGCCGTAGGTCACGCGGGCGCTGCGGGCGTCGTCGACCGCCAGCTCGGCGAGGTCGCGGCGCGCGTCAGCATCGCGGGCCCGCGGGTTGTCGTGGAAGCCACGTCCGTCGAGCTCGACGACAAGACCGAAGCGCTCGTACCTGACGTCCTGGACCGTACGCCGACCCGTGGCCGTGCTGGCCCGCTGCCGGTCCGCAGCCGGCAGGCCGTGCGCCCGCTCGACCTGCTGGAGGTAGCCGCGCTCGAGCACCGAGCAGGCTCCGGTGCGCAGGTCCTCGAGCATCCCGGCGATGAGAGCCCGGCCAGGCACCCGGGCGCGAGATGCCAGGGCCCGCTCGACCCGGTCGGCGCTGGTTCCTCGGAAGGTTGCGGTCGTCAGCGCGGCGTACGCACCGGCGACGTCGCCGGCCCTGATCCGGTCGGTCATCACGTCGACGACGGCGTGGTGCGGCCGTACTCGTGGCGGCGCCGAGGATCGGTCGACGCGCTCGTCGAAGCCGGCGGTCGCGTGCAGGCGCACGCCCCGCATCGGGGCGACGCTCCGGTGCAGCCCGATCGCAAGGTGGATCCGGTCCGAGGTCAACCCAGGCACGGCCGACTCGTGGCTCAGCGCGGCCGGCCAGGCGGCGAGCACCGCCGCCCACTCCCGCTGTCGCCGGGCGAGCGGGCCGGTGTGGTCGACGTACACACCGCGGTGGACACGGCACAGCTCGCGGCGACGCAGCATCCGGGCGATGTCGTCATCGTCGAGGCCGGCCTCGACCAGCTGGCGTCGGGCCAGCACGCCGCACTGGGTCGACCGGTAGAAGTCGAGCAGCCGCTGGTTCGTCATGCCAGAGGGTCTGCCCGGCCGCCGCCCCCGGCGACACCTCGATCTGAGCGCCTGTGGAGAACGCCAAGGGTGCGCTGCGCCCGCACCAGGTGCGGGCGCAGCGCACCTCAAGCGGTCAGCCGACGGGGTTCTTGCCGACGACGGCGTCGGTGAGGTCGGTGATCTCGTCCCACCGCGAAGCGACCTCGCCGAGCGACGGCGGCTCGGGGAAGACCACGCCGGCGTTCTGGAACTGGGCGACGCGGTAGACCTGCCCGCCGCCGGCGACGAAGACCGAGCCGGTCTCGGTCGACTCCTCGGTGAGCAGGTAGCCGACGACCGGAGCGACGAACTCCGGCGGCAGCTTCTCCAGCAGCTCGGCCGGGGCGATGTCCGCGGTCATCCGCGTCGCGGCCATCGGGGCGATCGCGTTGGCCAGGATGTTGTCGCGGGCGCCCTCGATCGCGAGCGTGTTGAGCAGACCGACGAGGCCGGCCTTCATCGCGCCGTAGTTGGCCTGGCCGAAGTTGCCGAACAGCCCACTGGTCGACGAGGCCATCACGATCCGGCCGAAGCCCTGCTCGCGGAAGTGCGGCCAGACGGCCTTGGACATGTAGTAGCCACCGTCGAGGTGGACCGCCTGGACCAGCTTCCAGGAGTCGGAGTCCATCTTGGCGAAGGACATGTCGCGCAGGATCCCGGCGTTGTTGACGAGCCCGTGCACGGCACCGAACGCGTCCAGCGCGGTCTGCACGATGGCCAGGGCGCCATCCTCGGTCGCCACGGAGTCGTACGACGCCACGGCCTGGCCGCCCGCGGCGACGATCTCGGCGACGACGGCATCGGCCATGGCCGAGCCCGCCCCGCTGCCGTCGCGCGAGCCGCCGAGGTCGTTGACGACCACCTTGGCGCCGCAGCTCGCCAGGAACAGGGCATAGGTACGCCCGAGGCCACCGCCCGCTCCGGTCACGATGACGACGCGTCCCTCTACACCTGCCATGTCACGATCCTCACGTTGTAGAAATTTTGAATCTAGATTAAGAATAGTGCATGACGGTCGTCCAGCGCATCAGTCCCGAGGTCGCGATGATCCGGCTGCCCCTGCCGCTCGAGGGGCTGACCAGCGTCAGCTGCTACGTCCTGCGAGGCACCGACGAGACCGTCCTGGTCGACCCGGGCTGGAGCTCCCCCGAGACCGACCGCGCCCTGCGCGACGGCCTCGACGAGCTCGGCCTCACGCCTCGCGACATCGCCCGGGTCCTGGTCACCCACCACCACTGGGACCACTACACGCAGGCGATCACCTGGCAGCGCGCGTACGACGTACCCGTCCACCTCGGCAAGGGCGAGGACCCGAGCATCGACGCATGGCGGACGCTGGACGGCGCCTTTCCCCGGCAGGTCGGCCTGCTCGAGCGCGCCGGCGCGAAGGACCTCGCCAGGCGGGTCGGCGCGATCCCGGTCGAGCCGCACGAGCGGGCGATGGACTTCGACCTGCCGGCGGCCTGGATCGACGACGACGAGACCTTCGACCTCGGCGGCCTCAGCGTCCGCGCCCTTGCGACGCCCGGCCACACGCGCGGCCACGTCTGCTTCGAGGTCCCGGAGCAGGACCTCCTGCTCACCGGCGACCACGTGCTCCCGCGGATCACGCCGTCGATCGCCTACGAGCGCGAGCCGGACCCGGCATCGCTGACCAGCTACCTGGACTCGCTGCGCATCGTGACCGAGCTCCCGCACGCCCGGATGCTCCCCGCCCACGGCGAGCCCACCAGCACGGCCGCCACGAGGGCCCACGAGCTGATCAGCCACCACGACGACCGCCTGGCGGTCGTCCGCGAGCTGGTCGACACCGGCCACACGACGGCGTACGCCATCGCGACAGCGATGACCTGGACCCGACGCGAGCGCCGTCTCGACGAGCTGGAGACCACGCACGCCATGACCGCGGTCCTCGAGGTCGCGGCGCACCTCCACGTGCTGGAGGGGGCCGGCGCCGTCACCCGCTCCGCGAGCGACGGCGTCGACCACTACGGCGTCAGCTGACGATCAGGTCCTCACGACCGGCGGCGCGCAGCGTCTCGACGTACTTCGGGAAGAGCTTCTTGCCCAGCGGCGCGAGCTTGAGCAGGTTGGCGACGTTGCCGTCGACCTTGATCTTGCCGCGGGCCATCGACAGCGGCAGGTTGACCTTGCCCTGCCAGTAGGCGCTGCCGAGGTCGGCGGTCATCCGCATGGTCGCGGCCGGCTCGGCCATGCCCGGACCCTCGCCGATCTCCTTCCTGCCCATGTCGATCACCAGGTCCGTGTCGGGCTCGGTGAAGGCGAACTTCACGACGATGCCGGAGGCCTCCAGCCGCGGGCCGAGCTCGGGGTCGTCGAAGCCCGCCTGGAAGACGCTGCCGATGTACGTGCGGACCTCGTCCGCGTCCTTGAAGGCCATGGCCTGCTCCTTGGAATCAGGTGAGCACAACAGGTGCGCTCCGTTGCTTCGGACGCTAACATAAGTCAACTTATGTCGCTAGGGAGAGAACGCATGGAAACCGTTGGACGCACCCAGGACCGGATGACCCACGACGCCTGGCTCCCGGCCGAGACCGTGGACGTACGCCGCAACGCGCGGGCCGCCGTCGAGAAGCACCTCGCCCCGGTGGCGCGGGTGATCGGCGAGCGCGAGGAGTCCCGCGACAGCTTCCACTGGGAGGCGTTCCGGGGCCTGGCCGCCGAGGGGCTGTTCGCGGTGCCGTTCGCCGCGCCCCACGGCGCCGGGCTGGAGTTCCCGATGCTCGCGACGTGCACCGTCACCGAGGAGATCGCCTACCACTCCTCCTCCATGGCCGGCGTCTACGACGGGCAGTGCATCCTCGTGCCCCAGACCCTCACCCACGCGACCGCCGACGTGCGCGACGAGCTCGTCCCCGAGCTGGTCGCCGGCGCCACGTCGTTCGCGTTCGCGACCACCGAGCCCGAGACCAGCTCCGACCTCACCGCCCAGCGCCTGCAGACGTACGCCGAACCGGCGACCGGCGGCTGGACGGTGACCGGTCGCAAGCGGTGGATCACCAACAGCGTGGTGGCCCGCTGGGCCTCCATGCTGGTCCGCGACGGCAAGGACGGCGACCGCGCGACCATGCTGCTGATCGACCTGCACGCCCCCGGCGTACGGATCGGCGAGCCGGACAAGAAGATGGGCCACCGCGGCCAGATCACCGCCGACATCGTGCTGGACGGGGTGTTCGTGCCGCACAGCCACGTGCTCGGCGAGCCCGGCCGCGGCATGGGCGTCGCGCTCTCCGCGCTGGTCCGCGGACGGATCGGCATCGGCGCGGCCGGCGTCGGCGTGGCCCAGGCGGGGCTCGACCTGGCGGTCCACCGGCTGCAGACCCGCGAGGTCTTCGGCCGCCCGCTCGGCGCGATGCAGCACTGGCAGTTCACGCTCGCCCAGCACGCGGCGCAGATCGAGGCCGCGCGGTCGATGTACCAGAAGGCGGCGTACCTCCTCGACACCGGCGACGCCACCGCGGAGCCCGAGGCCGCCATGGCCAAGGCGCTGGGCACCAGGCTCGCCGTCGACGTGGCCCGCGACGCGATCCAGATCCACGGCGCACTCGGGTTCGCCCGGAAGGTCTCGGAGTCGGGCGAGTCGGTCCGCCTCGAGGAGATGTACCGCGACGCCAAGATCCTGGAGATCTTCGAGGGCGCCAACGAGCTGCAGCACTGGATCGTCGCGCGCCGGCTGATCGGCCGCGACATCACCGGATGAGCACGCACCGCCAGAGCGTCGCCTAGGCTGGCGCGCACACCGACAAGGGAGGGTCGATGACGGAGAAGCCGGTACGCCGCAACGAGGAGCTGCGCGCGTCGTGGTTCGGCGCCGCCAACGAGATCCTCGCGTCGGAGGGGTACGGCGCCCTCAAGCTCGCCGCCCTGTGCAAGAAGCTCGGCGTGACGACCGGGTCGTTCTACCACTCGTTCGACAACTGGCAGGACTTCACCGACGCCCTGCTGGCCAACTGGCTGGCCGAGCGCACCGACCAGACCGTGCTGATCGCCCGCCAGACCGAGGACCCCGTCGAGCGCCTCACGCTCCTGGCGCAGCGAGCCAGCGACCTGCTGCACCAGACCGAGCGAGCGATCCGGGTGTGGTCCGGCGTCGACGACAACGTCGCCGACGTCCAGCGCAGGGTCGACGAGGGCCGCTACCTGGTGGTCTACGAGGCGATGGAGGCCCTCGTCGGACCGGAGCACGCCGACGCCTACGCCACCTGGGGCCTGGCCACCCTCGCCGGCTTCGAGATGATCTCCGACCACCACGACCGCAGCAAGCTGCTCTGGTCTCTGGAGTCGATCCTGGCCGACGCCCAGCGCACCGCGCGCGCCGAGAAGCGCAAGGCCGCCAAGAAGGGCTGAGCCCTCCTCAGAACATGCGGCGAAGGAGCTTCTGGGTCTTCTCCGAGTACGGCGGGTAGACCATCCGCAGGTCCGGCCGGGTCGGCTTGACGGCCACGGACTTGCGGTGGCTGAAGGCCCAGAAGCCCCACTCGCCGTGGTACGAGCCCATGCCGCTGGCGCCGACTCCGCCGAAGGGCAGGCTCGGCACCAGGTAGTGCATGGCGCAGTGGTTGATCACCGCACCACCGGCGGGGATGCGCTCGATGATGCTGTCGGCGACCTTGCGGCTCCCGCTGAAGACGTAGAGGCCGAGCGGCTTGGAGCGGCTGTTGACCAGGTCGATCGCGGCGTCGAGGTCGGTGTAGGTGCACACCGGCAGGATCGGGCCGAAGATCTCCTCGGTCATGGCCGGCTCGTCCAGCGCCGGATCGACCAGCACGGTCGGCGCGATCGCGCAGGCGGCGTCGTCGGTCTCCCCGCCGGCGGCGATGGTTCCGCGGGTCTGGGCGAGATAGCTGGTGAGCCGGTCGTACTGGCGCTGGTTGACGATCTTGCGCTTCGCGGGCTCGCCCTCGCTCATCGTCACCAGGGCCGAGCCGATCTTGGCGACCAGCTCGTCGCGGACCGACTCGTGCACGAGCAGGTAGTCCGGCGCGATGCAGGTCTGACCGCTGTTGAGCAGCTTGGTCCAGGCGATCCGCCGGGCCGTGACGTCGAGGTCCGCGTCCGGGGTGACGAACACCGGGCTCTTGCCACCGAGCTCGAGGATCACCGGCGTCAGCGTGTTCGCCGCACCCGCCATGATCTTGCGGCCGATCTCGGTACCACCGGTGAAGAAGGCCAGGTCGAAGCCCTGCGCCAGCAGCTCCTGGGTGACCACGCCGTCGCCCTCGACGACGGCGACCGCGTCGTTGTCGAGGTACGCCGGGATCAGCTCCGCCATCAGCCGCGACGTCGCCGGGGCGACCTCGGAGGGCTTGAGCACGACGCAGTTGCCGGCCGCGAGCGCGGCGACGACCGGGCCGAGCGAGAGGTTGACCGGGTAGTTCCACGGGCCGATCACCAGCACCACGCCGAGCGGCTCGTACTGGATCCGCGCCGACATCGGCTTGTGCACCAGCGGCACCTTGCGGCGCTCCGGCCGCATCCAGGCCTTGAGGTGCTTGAGCGCGTACTCGACGTCCCCCTTGGGCGGCGCGACGTCGCCGAACCAGGAGTCGAAGTCGTTGCGACCGAGGTCGGCCTTGACCGCCTCGACGATGTCGCGCTCGCGCTCCTCCAGCAGGCGCCCGAGCGCCTCGAGCTGGCGCACGCGCCACTCGTAGCTGCGCGTGCGGCCGGTGGCGAAAGTGCCCCGGAGCCGCGAGATCACGGCCCCCGGCTCCGGGGTGGTCGAGGTGGCGGGTGCCGCGGTGGTGGTCATGGCGAGCCTTTCGGGGAGCGGGCCTCAGCCCAGGGTGTAGGGCATGCGCTTGACGGCGCGGACGAAGTTGCCGGTGAGGTACTCCGGCTCCCCGACCTGGAGGTTCGGCGCCCGGAAGAGCAGCTCCTTGAAGATCGCCCGCAGCTGCATCTTGGCGACGAAGTTGCCCATGCAGAAGTGCGGGCCGCCGCCGCCGAAGCCGACGTGCGGGTTCTTCTCGCGGAGGACGTCGAAGGTGTGCGGGTCCTCGAAGACCGACTCGTCGCGGTTGGCGGAGGAGTAGATCATGCCGATCCAGTCGCCCTTGCGGATCTGCGCGCCGCCCAGCTCGGTGTCCTGCGTCGCCGTACGACGGAAGGTCATCACCGGGCTCGCCCAGCGCACGAACTCCTCGATCGCGATGCCGATGCGACCGTCGTAGTCCTCGAGGAGCAGCTCCTTCTGGTCGGGGTGCTGCTGCAGCGCCCGCGTGATCAGGCTGATCGAGTTGCGGGTCGTGTCGTTGCCCGCGACCGAGAGCAGCACGAAGAACGCGCCGATCTCCTCGTCCGTCAGCTTCACGCCCTCGATCTCGGCGTTGACCAGCGCGGTCATCACGTCGTCCTTGGGGTTGGCCCGGCGCTCCTCGGCGAACTCCATGCCCAGCATCAGCAGACCGACCAGCGACTCGTTGAGGATCTCGCCCGGCTCGCGGCCGGCCGCGACCTCCTCGTCGTTCCACGACACCATGCCGTCGGCGTGGTGCGCGGCCTCGTCGCGCTTGGCCTGGTCCTCCAGCCCGAGCATCTCGAAGATGGTCCACATCGGCAGGCGCTTGGAGACCTGCTGGACGAAGTCGCCCTCGGTAGTCTGCAGGAGCTCGTCGACGATGGTGGCGGCCTGCCGGTCGATCTGGTCCTTGATGGTCTGGACCCGCTTCGGCGTGAACGCCGAGCTGACGAGGCGGCGTACGACGGGGTGCCGCGGCGCGTCCATGCCGAGGAAGCTGCCGGCGGCCTCGTTGATGTCCTCGGGCACCTCCTCCATCTGGAAGCCCTGACCGGAGCAGAACAGCTCGGGGTGCTTGCTGACGTAGGTGACCAGCTCGTGGCTCGTGACGATCCAGATGCCCTCGTTCTCGGGCGGGATCAGCGCGCCCTCGATGGTGGGCTGCCAGCTGATCGGCGCCTCGGCGCGCAGCTTGGCGAAGGTTTCCTCGCGCTCCTCGGCCGTCAGGGCCCAGAACGAGAGGTCGGAGACGCGGTAGGGGTGGAACTCTCGCGGTACGGCGGTGATGGTCATGTTCAGACTCCTGCGGTGGTGTAGCGCTTCTCGAGCTCACGCTTGAGCAGCTTTCCGGTGGGCAGACGCGGGATCTCGTCGGTGAAGTCGACCGAGCGGGGCGCCTTGAAGCGCGCGATCCGCTCACGGGTGTGGTCGATCAGCTCCTGGGCGAGCTCGTCGGACGCGTCTGCGGGGTCCTTGAGCTGTACGACGGCCTTGACGCTCTGGCCCATCTCGGCGTCGGGCACGCCGATGACGGCGACGTCGTAGATCTTCGGGTGCAGCGTGAGCACCGCCTCGACCTCGGCGGGGTAGATGTTCACGCCGCCGGAGATGATGGTGAACGCCTTGCGGTCGGTCAGGTAGAGGTAGCCGTCCTCGTCGAGGTAGCCCATGTCGCCGACGGCGGTCCAGCTGTCGTGCAGGGGGTGGCACGCCTCGCGGGTCTTCTCCGGGTCGTTGTGGTACTCGAACGGCCGCGTCTCGCGCTCGAAGTAGACCGTGCCGACCTCGCCGGCCGGGAGCTCGTTGCCCTCGTCGTCACAGATCCGGACGACGCCGATCATCCCCCGGCCCACCGAGCCGCGCTTGGTCAGCCACTCGGGGCTCGAGATGAAGGTGATGCCGTTCTGCTCGGTGGAGCCGTAGTACTCCATGACGATCGGGCCCCACCAGTCGATCATCGCCTGCTTGACCTCGGGCGGGCACGGGGCGGCCGCGTGCACGGCGAGGCGGAGCGACGAGACGTCGTACCCGTTGCGCGTCTCCTCGGGGAGCTGCAGCATCCGGACGAACATGGTCGGCACGAACTGCGCGCAGGTGACCCGGTGCTCCTCGATCGCGGCGAGGCACGCCTCGGCGTCGAACTTCTCCAGCATCACCACGGTGCCGCCGAGGGCCTGGACGGCGCCGGACCACTTCAGCGGTGCGGCGTGGTAGATCGGCGCCGGCTGGAGGTAGACGTCGTCCGCGCCAACACCGAACGGGCCGCCGAGGAGGCCGGCGATCGGGTCGCCCGGCTCGTCCACCCGGATCGGCAGCATGGCCTGCTTGACGCCCTTCGGCCGGCCGGTGGTGCCGGAGCTGTACATCATGTCCGAGCCGCGGGGCTGGTCGACCAGCCGCGTCGTCGTACCGGCCAGGAGGTCGTCGTACGACGCGTAGCCCTCGACCGCGCCGCCGAAGGCGTACGTCGCGGCGCCGCCGCTCAGCTTGGGCAGGGTCTGGGCCGCGAGGGCGGCGACACCGGCGGAGGCCAGCAGGACCCTGGCGCCGCTGTCGTCGACGATGTAGGCGACCTCGTCGGAGGCGAGGTTGCGGTTGACCGGCGTGATGTAGAGGCCGGTGCGCAGGCAGGCCCAGTAGATGACGAAGCACTCGGCCGCGTTGTCCGCGAGCATCGCGACGACGTCGCCCTTGCGCAGACCGAGGTCGTGCAGCGCGCCGGCGAGGGCGGCGGACCGGCCCTCGAGCTCGGCGTAGGTCAGCACCGCGCCGGTCGACGCCATCACGACCGCCGGCTTGTCGGGGCTGGTCGCCGCGTGAACTCCTGGATACATGCCGTGCCTCTCTCGAAAATCTTGCGCCGTGCCCGTGGTCACAACACCATAACCTGAGTTATGTTGGACGTCCAGAGGGTCGGCGAGTCGATCCGATCTCTGAACTCCGATTCGAAAACACGGGAGATATCCATGAGCTCAGCGGGAGTCCGGCGTCTTGCCGGCAAGCGGATCGCCATCACCGGCGCGGCCCGCGGCATCGGCCTGGCCACGGCCACGGAGCTGCACCGGCGCGGCGCACTGGTCGCGATCGGCGACCTCGACCTCGAGGTGGCCAAGGCGGCCGCCGCGACGATCGGCCCGGACGTCAGCGCCTTCGCGCTCGACGTGACCGACACCGACTCGTTCCGGGCGTTCCTCGACGGCGCGAAGACCGCGATGGGCGGCCTGGACGTGCTCGTCAACAACGCCGGCGTGATGCCAATCGGCCACTTCCTGGAGATCCCCGAGTCGGTCGTGCGCCGCTCGATGGAGATCAACCTGCTCGGCCCGACCCTCGGCATGCGGCTCGCGCTGCCCGACATGATCGCCCAGGGCGGCGGCCACATCGTCAACGTCTCCTCGAGCGCGGGCAAGGCCAGCGTCCCCGGCGGGCTGAACTACTGCTCGCACAAGGCCGGCATCGTCAGCCTCACCGAGGGTGCGCGCATCGAGTACGCCGGCACCGGCGTCGACTTCACCTGCGTGATGCCGTCCTTCACCAACACCGACCTGATCGCCGGCACCAAGGGCACCAAGCTGCTCAAGAACGTCGAGCCGCAGGACGTCGCCAACGGCATCGCCAAGGCGATCGAGACCAAGCAGAAGGACGTCTACGCCCCCAAGGCGCTGCGCGGCATCTTCTTCACGCAGCCGCTGATGGGCCGCAAGGTCCGCGACTTCGTGAACCGCCGCCTCGGCGCCTACGACACGTTCCTCGACGTCGACCAGTCGAAGCGTGCGGCGTACGACGACCGCGTCAGCCACAGCTGAACGGTCTCGCCGCTAGGCGAACAGGTAGATGCCGGCGAGGGCGCAGAACAGGACGCCGGCGTACGCCTCCAGGACGAGCCGCAGCGCCGGCGGCGCGTCCCGGACCTCCATGAAGTGCATGGCGACCAGGCGCAGCTTGACCACGCCGATGCCGATCAGCGCGACGCCGACCCAGGCCCTCGAGCCGTGCTCCTCGAGGCCTAGCGTCGCGGTGAGGCCGGTGGCCAGGACGAGGACGAGCCAGACCACGAGCTGGCGGTCGGCGATCAGTCGTCGGAGCATCGCCGTCACCTGACCAGGTAGAGCAGCGGGAACAGGACGAGCCACAGCATGTCCACCATGTGCCAGTAGACGCCGCCGCACTCGACGGCCAGCACCCGCTTCTCGGTGAGCTCGGCCAGGCGCGCGGTGCGCGCCAGGAACGTCAGCACGCCGACACCGATCGCGAGGTGGGCGAGGTGGATGCCGGTGAACACGAAGTAGTACATGAAGAAGTCGTTGGTGCCGGGCGCGAAGCCGTCGCCGGCGAGCAGGACGTACTCGGTCACCTTCACCGCGGCGAAGCCGAGCGCGCAGATCAGGGCGAGCAGCACCGGACCGCGAGCGACTCCCCTGCCGTGACGCGCTCCGCGCAGGCCTCGTACGACGAGCAGCGACGCGGTCAGCAGCAGGACCGTGTTGAGGATCCCGAGCACCGGGTGCAGGTGTGCCTGTGACGCCGCGAACATCTCCGGCTGCTTGGCCCGGGTGGTGAGGATCGTGCCGAAGAAGAGCCCGAAGATCGTCATGTCGCCGAGGACGAAGACCCAGAGGCCCTCCTCGCCCGGCACGTGCCGCACGGGCGCAACGGCTGGCTCGGCGGTCATGTTTTCTACTCTAGATTAAGTACATCGATGGAGCAACGGGACGCTGGGCAGAGCAGGCGGCCTGCGGCTTGCCCAAGCTGGCTGAGCGCCCTCAGCAGCGCTTGCCGTCGGCAGGGACGTCACCGCGGATGAGGTAGCCCTCGACGGCGTCGTCGATGCACGCGTTGCCCTTGTTGTAGCCGGTGTGGCCGTCGCCGTCGCGGGAGAGCAGCACGCCCGACGTGAGCTCCTTGGACAGCGCGACGGCCTCCTCGTAGGGAGTCGCGGGGTCGCGCGTGGTGCCGATGACCACGATCGGCGGCGCGCCGGCCGCGTCGATCTTGAGCGGCGGGGCCGCCTTGAACGGCATCCCGTGGCAGGCGGTCAGGCCCCACGCGAAGACCGATCCGAAGGTCGGTGACGCCTTGAGGAAGGCCGGCAGCTCGGAGGCGACGGCGCTCGGCGCGACCGACCAGGACGAGTCCTCGCAGTTGATCACGCTGATCGCCTCGAGGCTGTTGTCGGAGTACCCGCCGGACGAGCCACGGGAGGTGTAGGCGTCGGCCAGGGCCAGGAGCACCGAGCCGTCGCCCGCCATGGCCTTCTTCAGCCCGGTGTCGAGGTAGGTCCACATGCTGCGGGCGTAGAGCGGCATCACCAGGCCGTAGAAGGCGTTGCCGACCGTCAGCTCGCGCCCGGAGCCGGTCGGGAGCGGGTGGGTGTCGATGTGGTTCAACAGCGACTTGATCCGCTGCAGGCCCGCCTCGACGGTGTCGCCGAGGAAGCAGCTCCCCGAGCTCACGCAGTTGCCGACGTAGGCGCGCAGCGCGGTCTCGAAGCCGGCGGCCTGGTGCAGCGAGCTCTCGCGGGTGGACAGGGCGACGTCGATGGCGCCGTCGAGGACCATCCGGCCGACGCGCCGCGGGAACAGCTCGGCGTACGTCGCACCGAGCTTGGTGCCGTAGGAGAAGCCGAAGTAGTCCATCTTCTTCTGCCCCAGCGCGGCGCGCAGGATGTCCATGTCACGCGCGGCGTCGATCGTGCTGACGTGGCCGACGAGCCCGTCGGAGCGGGTCTTGCAGCCGTTCCAGAACTGCCGTGCGGACCTGGTGAACTGCTTCACCTCGGCCGCGTTGTCCGGGTCGGGGTCCTCGGCGACGTACCGGTCGACCTGCTGGTCGCTCATGCAGTCGATGGGATCGGAGCCACCGGTCCCGCGCGGGTCGAACCCGACGATGTCGTACGCCGAGATCAGCGCCTGCCCGAAGTAGTCGGACCGGCTCGACGCGAGACCGACGCCCGGGGCGCCCGGGCCGCCCGGGTTGACCACGAGCGCGCCCACACGGTCGCCGGTGGCCTTGGCCTTCTCGACGTTCAGCCCGATGCTGGCGCCGCCGGGGTGCGCGTAGTCGACGGGCACCTTGAGGGTGGCGCAGACGTCCTCGCCGCAGTGGGTCCAGTCGAGCTTCTGGCGGTAGTAGGCCTTGAGCGAGCCGGCGCCCGCGCCCGACGACGTCGAGCCGTGGTGGTGCGACCCGTTCGAGTCGGTGGCCGTGCCGCCGGCGTCGAAGCAGCCGGTGAGGAGGAGGGCAGCGGCAGCCAGCCCGCCGACGAGAGACCTGCGCATACCGACTCCTAGCTCCTGTGACTCATCGCGAAGGCGCGATCAGCGCCACCATCATGGACTCCAGCGCCAGCGCCGGGGGGACGTTGAACTCCAACATCTGCTCGCGCGCCGCGAAGATCGCGCCGATCCGCCGCAGGTTCAGCTCGGGTCTCGAGGCCGCAGCGAGCGCGAGCACGTCGTCGCGGATCTCCTCGTTGACCAGGCCGCCGGGCGCCCCGGTGGCGACCGCGATCGCGTCGCGGTAGACCGAGATCAGGTCGGTCAGCCCGCGGTCGATGACGTCGAGGTGGCGCCGCTTGGCGCGCGTCTTCTGGTCCTTCTCCATGTCGCGCAGGGCCGGCGCGTACTCCCGCGGACGGCGGCCCCGCTCGACGACGCCGTACGCCGCGTCGAGGTCGGACTTGTCGCGCGCGTCGAGCTCGGAGGTGATCGCGTCGGCCTCGGCCTTCGCGGTGTCGGCGAGCAACGAGGCAGCGCTCATGGCGCGCCCCAGGTCGGTCAGCCGGGCCGGGATGGAGACGACCTGCCGGCGGCGTTCGCGCACGTCGGCGTCGAAGGCGAGCGCGCGGGCCCGGCCGATGTGGCCCTGGCTGGCGCGGGCGGCGTACGTCGCCAACGGCTCCTCGATGCCCTTGGCGTTGAGGAACGCCGCGACCTCGGGCGTGGTCGGCGTGGAGAGCGTGACGAGGCGGCAGCGGCTGCGGATCGTGGGGAGGACGTCGTCGACGGTGGGTGCGCAGAGCATCCAGATGGTGCGGCCGTTGGGCTCCTCGATCGCCTTGAGCAGCGCGTTGCAGGCCTGCTCGGTGAGCCGGTCGGCGTCCTCGACGATGAGGATCGACCAGCGCTCGCCCATCGGCGTGAGCGCCGCCTTGCGGACCAGGTCACGGACCTCCGAGACGCCGATGGACAGCTTCTCGGTGCGGACGACGGAGACGTCGGCGTGGCTGCCGGCGACGACCGTGCGGCACTGGTGGCAGCTGCCGCAGCCCTGCTGGGGGCACTGGAGCGCGGCCGCGAACGCCACGGCCGCGTTGGAGCGGCCCGACCCGGGCGGGCCGGTGAAGAGCCAGGCGTGGGTCATCCCGTCGCCGCGGGCGGCGTGGGAGAGCGCGGTGATCGCCGGACGCTGGCCGACGAGCGTGGTCCAGATGCTCACGCGCGGGCCTGGGGCAGCAGGAAGCGGACGCGCTCGACGATCGCGCGGTGGAGGTCGTCGATCGAACGCCGGGCATCCAGGACGAGGTAGTGGTCCGGGTCGGCCTCGGCGAGCTCGAGGAACTTCGCGCGCACGCGCTGGTGGAACTCCAGCGACTCGCCCTCGATCCGGTCGCGGGCCTCGAAGCGACCGAGACCCTCGCTCGGCTCGAGGTCGAGCACGATCGTCAGGTTGGGCCGCAGGTCGCGGGTCGCCCACCGCTGGACGGCCTCGACCCCGGCGAGGTCCTCGACGCGGCCGGCGCCCTGGTAGGCGAGCGAGGAGTCGACGTACCGGTCGGTGATGACGACCTCGCCTCGCTCGAGCGCGGGCAGGACGACGGTGTCGACGTGCTCGGCCTTGTCGGCGGCGTACAGCAGCACCTCGGTGCGGTTGCTGATCTCACCGGTCGCGGGGTCGAGCACGATCTGGCGCAGGCTCTTGCCGACCGGGGTGTCACCGGGCTCGAAGGTCAGCAGGACGGTGTGGTCCTCGGCCTCCAGCCACTCACGGAGCATGCGGGACTGGGTCGACTTGCCGCCGCCCTCGCCGCCCTCGAAGCAGACGAAGAGCCCCTTGTCGGCGTACGTCCTGGTCACTCGCGCAAACCTACGGGACGGCGCCGACGGGGGGCTGCGCGGCTGCAGGTTTCCCAAGGTATGCAGCCGAACCTGCACTTCCCTGGCGCTCAAGGTCCAGCGGTCTAAGCAACGGGTGGTCAGGCTGCCTGGGTCAGCAGTTGGTTCAGCCGTTGGGCTGGGGTTTGCAGATCCAGGGTAGGGCGTGGCCTCTGGTTCAGGGTGTCGGCGATCCGCTGGAGGTCCTCGGCGGTGTGCACGGACAGGTCAGTGCCTTTCTCCAGCCAGA